>NZ_JBHVRS010000006.1:342461-441636 GCF_042885595.1 Kitasatospora sp. NPDC058046 | reverse complement strand
CGGCGGAGCCGGCCTGGCCCGCCCGGGCGCTCGCGTCGGCGGCGGACGAGGCGGCCGACGCCGCGTCCCGCGCACCGGCGGCGGCGTTGCGCGCCAGCACAGCGGCGTCGCTCGCCGCCTTGGCCTGGGACCGGTCGCCCGCGGCGGCGGCAGCGGCGTTGTACGCGCGGCTGGCGGCCTGGCCGGCGGCGGCCGCGGCCGAAGCGGCCGAACGCGCCGCCGTGGCAGCCGTCTTGGCCGCCGCCACCGCCGTGTTGGAGGCGTCGATCGCGGTCTTCGCGGCCTCCGCCGCACCCTGGGCGGCCTCGGCGGCCCGGTTGGCCGCGGCGCCCGTCTTCTCGGCGTCGTCCTTGGTCTTGGCAGCCTCGTCCGCGGCCGTCAGCGCGGCCTGCTTGGCCGTCTCGGCGGCCTTCTCGGCCCGGGCGCCCGCCTCCTGGGCGGCGGCCGTCTCCTCCAGGGCGCGCTTGGTGGCGTCCTTCGCGGTCTGGGCGAGCTGCTTGACGTCGAGCGTCTCCTGGTCCCTCGCCTGGGCGAGGAGCTGGCCGTTCTCCAGGAACCCGCGGATGTCGGCGGGTGTGCCGCTGAGCGCCCGGCCGGCCTGCTTGGTGAACTCCGGGCCGGTGTAGACGTCCATCAGCCGCAGGACGGCGACCCGGTCGTCCTCCTCCTGCGCCTTGAACCGGCCGGTGGTCAGGAAGGCGTCCATGGCCTCGGCGGTGCCGTCGCCGAGCGCCTTGGTCCCGGCCGTGCGGACGGCGACGTCGGCGCCGTCGACGATGGTGACGATCGCCGCCCGGCGGTCGTCCATCATCGGGTTCTGCCAGCCGCTGGTGACGAACGCGTGGAGGTCGGCGTCCGACCCGCTCAGCGCCTTCGACGCGGCGTCGCGCACGCCCTTGCCGGTGCTGCTCAGCATCTTGATGACGGCGAAGCGCTCGTCCGACGCCTGAGCACGGCTCAGCGTGCTGGTCAAGAACGTGGTGATGTCGGCGTCCGAGCCGACCAGTGCCCGTGCGGCCGCGTCCTTCACCGCTGTGCCGCCGCCCTGCCAGGCTTCGACCACCTGCGCGCGGTAGTTGGCCGGCAGCGGCTCCGGGGCCGTGTCGGACGGAAGTGCTTGGGCGACCGTCGTCCCCATGACGGTCGCGGCCAGCATCATGGCCGTGGCGGACAGGATCCTGGCGCGTGAGCGCCGTGCCGACCCTGCCCTCATTGGCGAGTTCGCCATTTCCCCCTCTTCTTCCCCAATCTCCTGGCCCGTCAGGGCCAGTGTTCACCAGGACAGTTGTCCTGATGCCGCAGGAATCCTAATGCCGGAGAAGGCGGATCGACGGGGCGGAATGATTTTGTCTGGATCGCATGCCAACTGGCTGAATCCCCGTCGGTTTCGGCCACCGATCGCATAGGCCTGCAATGGATTCACCCAAACGGCGGCAAAGGACCGGTTCATCACCCTCGTCCGGTTCACGTACATCCCCCCTGCGCCCCGAATGTCAGAGTGACTGACCGTCAGTATGGCGGCCAGTCACTGAAAGTGATGGCAGGATAGGGATTTGCCAAACCAGGAAAAATACAGGAAGGGCACAGGAAGAACACAGGAAGAGTGCCGCTCCGGGGGCGTGAGCATCCGATCCACCGGGGAGCAGCGAACACCACCGTGGTGTTCGCCGAAGCTCGCGAGGTTGCTGAAGGTTTCCGGGGTCGAGTCGATCGGTGCGTCGGCCGCTGTTCCGGAGAAAGGGCGACGGCCGGGCGCGGTGGCGCATCAACTAGCGCACGTCGGTGGGTATTTCGGCGGAGTTTCGTCCTGCTGGGCGGGCGGGAATCCGTCGTCACGCACCTGTGTTTCCACGATCACGTGGTCATCCGAGGGTGGTGTGTCGATCCTTGGGTTCGCCACCGTTTGCCGTGAGGGAAGCGGTTCGCCGGCGTGCGATCGACGCCTTCCAGGCCGCCACCGCACTGGCCTGCTTCCTCCACGTTCCCGATCTCGCCGCGCGCTTCTCGAAGGAGGACCGCGGCGGCGGGTGGCGGCTCCTCGAGAACCCGGCGTCGACCGGCGCGGTCCGAGAGGGCGGCATGTGGCGTGAGGGAACGTGTGGGATCGCCGCAGCTCGGCTGTCCACGGAGGCGGTCACCCGGCGGAGTGGAGAATGGGCGAATCCCGGGCGGGGGCGCTCCGGCGGGCAGTACGGTGCCCGCATGACCGTGCTCGTCCGCCGTCGTCACATCGACTTCGGCCGCATCCACTCCACAGGCTGTCCGGTCATCGTCTGATCGCCCGTTCCAGCCGCCCGGCCGTGCCGTTCCGTTGCGCTCTTCCGTTGCGCTCCGTTCCGAACGGCACCGCCGTGGCGGCCGTCGCTCCCCGCCGCCGTGAGGGTCGGCCGTCGCCCCGGTCGACGGACCCTCCGAGCGGCGCTCCGGACGCATCCGGCGGGACGCGCTCACCCGCTGCTCCGTGCCGCCCGCTCCGTGCTGCCCGCAGCACGCACCCGCGGGCGGGACGGGGCGCTCCCGCGCGTCCCGGCCGACCACGATCCGACCGCACCGAGAGGACAGCCGTCCACCATGACCGACACCGCCACCGACCACTACCTGCGCAACAACGCCGACTACGCCGCGGCCTTCGACGGGCCGCTCCCGCTCCCGCCGGCCCGCCGCACGGCCGTCCTGGCCTGCATGGACGCCCGGCTCAACGTGTACGGCGCGCTCGGCCTCGCCGAAGGCGACTCGCACGTGATCCGCAACGCCGGCGGGGTGGCCACCGACGACGCCATCCGCTCGTTGGCGATCAGCCAGCGGCTGCTCGGGACCCGGGAGATCATCCTGATCCACCACACCGACTGCGGCATGCTCACCTTCGGCGACGACGCCTTCCGCGAGTCGATCCGGGAGGAGACCGGCGTCAAGCCCCCGTGGGCCGCCGAGGCCTTCGCCGACCTGGAGACGGACGTGCGCCAGTCGGCCGCCCGGATCCGCACCAGTCCCTTCGTCCCGCACACGGACGCCGTGCGCGGCTTCGTCCTCGACGTCGCGACCGGCCTCCTCAAGGAGGTCGTGCTCTGACCTGACGGCGTCCCGGTGCGGCGGTCGGACGGGGCCGCCGCACCGGGGCCCGGCCGGCCCGTACGGGAGAGTCGAGGGCGGCGCCGGCCGTCGACTACCCTCCCCCCTCGTGGACGATCACCCCGAACCCCGGACCCTGCGCGTCTTCGTGGCGCTCGCCCCGCCCGACGACGCCAAGGACGAACTGGCCCGGGCCCTGCGACCCGCCTATGCCGGCTACCCGCGGCTGCGGTGGAACCGGATCGAGGACTGGCACATCACCCTGGCCTTCCTCGGCGAACAGTCGTCCGCGGCGGTGCCGCTGCTGCGGTCGGCGCTGGCCGTCGCGGCCCCGTCGCGCCCCGCCCTGCGGCTGGGCCTGCGCGGCGGCGGCTACTTCGACCAGCGGCTGCTGTGGACCGGCGTCGACGGTGACCTGGAGGGACTGCACCGGCTCGCCGCCGACGTCCGGGACCTCGCCAGGTCCTGCGGGATCGACTTCAGGGAGCGGCCGCTGAACCCCCATCTCACCCTGGCCCGCTCCCGCCGCGACGACTCCGTCAGCGTGCCGCTGGCGGCGGCCGGGCTCACGGGGTTCGTGGGCCGGCCGTGGCGGACCGAACGCCTCCACCTCGTCGGCAGCAACATCGGTCGCGGCCCCGGGCCGATCCACTACCGCGACATCGAGGCGTGGCGGCTCGGCGTCGCCGCGGCCCCGGCGTGAGGCGCCCGGGGGGGGCGTAGGCCGGGGAGCCGGGTGCCTGCACCGGCCTACGGGTACGTGCCTACAGGTACGTGCCTACGGGTACGGCTCCGTTCGATGTCGCACGGTTTTTCCGCCGTCCGTGATCGATCGGCGGATGTGACATCGGCCACACGCGTGCCGGTCGTCGGTCGGCCCTCGTTCGCAACACGCCGATCCGCAGGTCGAATTCGCGACTCGGAGCCCCCGGTGCGCCGAGTGGGCATCCGAAACGATCTCGCTGCTGACAGTGGATTGGCCCTAGCCTGCCGGGCATGTCCCAGAACACGAACATCCCCGGTTTCCCCGGGGGGCCGACCGCTGCGGTCGGCGACTCCGCCAAGGTGCAGCGCCAGGTACGGCAGCAGGCGGGCGTCGGACCGGTCTACGGTGGCGGCGGCACCCTCTTCTCCGAGCCCGTCCTGGTGGTGAACCAGAAGGCCAAGCTGATCGAGCTGACCAACGAGTACTCGGTCTTCGACCAGCAGGGCGCCACGCTGGGCTCGGTGGTCCAGGTCGGCCAGAGCGGCCTGCGCAAGGTGGTGCGGCTGCTCTTCTCCATCGACCAGTACCTGACCCACAAGCTGGAGATCCGCGACGCGCAGGGCACCCCGGTGCTGCTGCTGACCCGTCCGGCGAAGTTCATCAAGTCGCGGGTGATCGTGCAGCGTCCGGACGGCCAGGAGGTCGGCCAGATCGTTCAGCAGAACGCCATCGGGAAGATCAACTTCTCGCTGGAGGTCGGCGGTCAGAAGGTCGGCGCGATCAAGGCCGAGAACTGGCGGGCCTGGAACTTCTCCATCGTCGACGGGACGGACACCGAGATCGCCCGGATCACCAAGACCTGGGAAGGCCTGGCGAAGACGATGTTCACCACGGCCGACAACTACGTTCTCCAGATCCACCGCCCGCTCCCCGACCCGCTGCTCAGCCTGGTCGTGGCGACCGCGCTGACCGTGGACACCGCGCTGAAGCAGGACGCCCGCGGCCTCGGATAGCCGCGAACCGGGGAAACCGGGGACTGACGGGCAGGCCGCCCGAGCGTTGCGGGCGGCCTGCCCGTCCCCGCGTTCCGGCTCGGGGGAGGGGGTTCGGGGGAGGGGGCTCGCCGACCGGCCTCTCGAACGTCGCGACGCGCCGACCGGGCTCCGGGCGGTCCCCGGTGCGTGCACTCCGGGCGGGAGGCACCCGTAGGCGATGCCCGGGGGCGGGCCACCCCTCGACTCAGACGAAGGCGATGACGAGCAGGACGGCCGCCAGCAGGAGAACGACCGTCAGCGCCGGGGCGCCGGTACGCCCGCCGGCCTCGGAGGTGACGGCGATCAGCGAGACGGCGGGGACCGCCAGCGAGAGGAAGACCGCCAGCCACCTGACGGTACCGATGGGAACCCCGGCGACCATGGCCCCCCAGACGGTCGTGAACATCACCGCGAGCCAGCCCGTCGCGGTCAGCGCCGCCCAGGTCGCACGCGCGGTCCACCGCTCGACCGGGTCGGCCAAGCGGAAGTTGGTACGGGTCATCGTGAAGATCCGGGTCAAGTTCGCCACCTGAGCATCCTTTCGAACAACACGGCCGGGCACCAGCGACGGAAGCACACGGCGACCCGGCGTCCGGAGTAAGGGTGACGTCGCGTCGGACCAGGCCGGCGTGGACCCTCGCCGGCGCGGCCGTGAGGGTCCACGCCCGTGGTCAGCGGGTGACGCTCCAGACCAGGCTGCGGGTCAGCGCCGGGGTCAGGGCCGGGTCGATGACGGCCGAGGTGGGGTCGTTCGCCACGGCCTTGAGCTCGTGGGACGCGGGCTTGGAGCCGGTGGGGCCGAGGTCGGAGACGGCGATCGACTTGTGGTCGCGCAGGGCCGTCACCTCCTTGCCGTCGAGGTACCAGCGCAGCTTGGTGCCGGAGACCGGGAGGTCGACGGTGAGGTGGTCGGTCGCGGTCAGGCGGGTGGTGACCGGCGTGCTGCTGGAGAGGGTGGAGGCGTGCCGGTAGAAGCCGGCGATCATCGCCTCGCGGCCGGGGAGGTTGAACTCCCGCCCGAGGGAGCGCATCACGGAGTTGTCGGTCGGCCGGTTGAGGCCGGTCGGGTAGTTGCTGCCGCCCTGGTACGCGCCGACGGTGCCGCCGTCGGGCGAGGTCTTCCCGAGCCAGCGGTACCACTTGGCCTTGTCCTGGCGCATCCGGTCGGCGCTCAGGGTGGTGATGTTGGGCTGCGGGGGTTCCGCGCCCTGGTAGGGCCCCGCCCCGTCGGCCCAGTACTCGTCCGCGAGCTTGCCCAGCGAGTGGCCGGTCTCGTGCACGGCTATCTGGCCGGACGCGCTGTTGCCGCCCGCGACGGTGGCGATGCCCTCGTACCCGAGCGGCGACTGGGTGCTGCCGTAGCCGGCGCCGCCGTACTTGGCGGTGTTGGCGACGACGATCACGAGGTCGGCCTGCGGGGCCTTGGCGGCGTAGGTGTCGACGGCCTTGATGTCCACGCACAGCAGCCGCTCGATGGAGTTGCACCAGAAGCGCGAGCCGAGGGCGGTCTTGCGGACGGTGTCCTGCTTCGGGTCGCCGGAGACGCCCGACTGGGCGGAGACGGCGCCCACGGCCCACACGTTGAACAGCTTGCGGTAGGTGGCGTAGGGCTCGACGGCGCTGATGTCCTTCCACTTCGCCGCGGCGTCCTTGCGGAACTTGTCCTGCTCCGAGGCCGTGTAGCCGTCGCCGATCATGACCACGTCCAGCTTGCTGTCCGTGCTCCCGTTGTTGACGATCTTCGTCACGGTACCGTCCGCCGCGGCGCCGGCCGCGTTCATGACCGGCGCGCCGACGAAGGGGGAGGCGGCAGGGACCTTGGTCCGGCTGATGGCACCGTCCTCGGCGAAGACCTCCACGTCCTGGTCCCCCGGGGAGACGGTGACGGAGGCCGGGTCGACCGGGTCGGACGGGGCGGCGACCGCCGGGCCGACGCCGACGGCGAGAGCCGCCAGCGTCATGGCGCCGGCCAGGGTGACCGAGGTGAACCTGCTGGTGCGCAAGAGGGTTTCTCCGAAATCTATGGGCGGCGAAAAGTGGTGGAGCGCGGGGGAGCGCGGCCCCGTGCCGTGCTGTCGCCGCACTCAGCCAACACGGCTGAACGGAGCCGGAACTGACGAGGGGACACCATTCGGTGGCCCACCTCATCGGTGGATACGGCCGGCTGCCCACGAACGGTTCACGCGGGCTGTCGCCGTCTCGCCGGTGAGCGAGCTCCTGGCGGCTGCGGGACCGTCTCATCGCCTGCCGGCGCGTTCCGGGGGCCGGCCGGCCCGTTCTCCGGGGAGTCACCGGCGGGCGGGTGCCCGCTGGGTCAGGAGGACGGCGGCGGCCAGGGCGGCGACCGCGGTGGCGAAGACGGTGGTGGCGGTGCGCAGTCCGACGGCGCCGATCAGCGCGCCGACGCCAACGGCCGGCAGGGCCAGCATGGTGTACAGGGCGGCGAAGAAGGCCGAGACGGTACGGCTGCGGGTCCCGGGCGGGGTGCGCGCGCCGATGAGCGCGATCCCGTGGCCGACCGCGACGCCGGTCGCCAGGCCGACCGTCAGCCCCGAGCCGAGCAGCGGCAGGAGGGAGGAGGCCGCCACGGCGGCGGCGATCAGCCCGGCCGCGACGATCAGCCCGGCGCACGCCGCGGGCAGGGCGGCGCGCCCCAGTCGTGCGGCCAGGAGCTGGCCCGTGCCGGTGCAGGCGAAAGCGAGGGAGACGGTTGCCGCGGTGGCCAGGAGGTCGTGGAGGTGCGCGACTTCGGCCAGGAACAGCCCGGTCACCGCGGTGAGCACGCCGAGGACGGCGAATCCCGCGCCAGCGGCGAGCGCGGCGTGCCGGAACTCCCTGCGGAGGGCGGTGGGCACGCGGGGCGCGCGGGCGACCGAACCGGTTCCCCGCTCCCTCGGCGTCACGGTCTCCGGGGCCACGGCGAGTGCGGCCAGGGCTGCCGTCAGCAGAGCCGCGGCGGCGACCCAGGCGGCTCGCAGCGGCCAGTCGGTGGTGTCGGCGAGCACGGCCGCGAGCAGCGGGCCGCAGGCCAGGCCGCCCATGTTCGCGGCGAGCGCCAGCCGCCCGGCACGGAACCGGCCGTCGGCGGGCGCCAGTTCGGCCAGGTGGGCGGTGGCGGTCCCGGTGATGAGCGCGGCGGCCAGCCCGGACAGCACCCGTCCGACCAGGAGGGCGGCCAGGTTCTCGGCGAGGAGGAACACGACGGCGGCCGCCAGGGCGGTGAGCAGCGCCGCGGCGGCGACCGGACGGCGGCCGTACCGGTCGGAGAGCCCGCCGAGCGCCAGCAGTCCCGCGACCACGGCCAGCGCGTAGACCGCGAAGGCCACGGTCACGGCCAGCGGTGAGAAACCGAAGGCGCGCTCGTACAGCGGGTAGAGCGGGGTGGGCACCGTCGTCCCGGCCGTGACGGCCCAGAAGGCGCCGGCGACCGCCCAGGTGCCGATCCGCCGTCTGCTGCCCGGGGCGCCCGCCCCGGGAGTGGCGGCGGTCCCGGCGGCGGGCGCGGTCGGCGGGGCGGGTATCGGCGGGACGGGTGTCGGGGAGGCGTGGGTGTTCACGTGCGGGGTTCCTTCCGCGTGGGCGTTTTCCGAGAACGGGGAAGGGTCAGTGGGCCTGGAGGAGTGCGGCTCGGCGTAGCCAGTACCGCCAGCCGGCGTCGATCTGGCTGTCGGGCCAGGCCACCGCGTCCTTCTCCAGGCATTCCTGATGGCCGGTCCAGTGCCGGAGCTCGCCCGCGGCGCGGGCGGTGAGCTGGGTCCGGCAGGCCCGTTCGAGCAGGATCGCGTACATGACCGCGTGGGCGGTGTCCCGACCGACCGCCGCCAGGCCGTGTCCGGGCATCAGGCAGGCGCGGGCGCCGCCGAGGTCGGCCGCGAGCGCGCGGCCCAGCCCGGGGGTGCGGACGAGGTTGTCGGTGGCGGTGTACCGGGGCAGGCCGTGCTCGGCGAAGACGACGGCGTCGTGGCTGAGCGCGCGGAGCGGTTCACCGAGCGCGCAGAAGGCGTTGACCGTCGGGGAGTGGGTGTGGACGCTGGCGCGCATGTCGGGACGGGCCCGCATGAGTTCGGTGTGGAGGTGGTGTTCGAGGTGGACGCGTCCGGTTCCCGCCAACCGCTCGCCGGTCCACGAGACGAGCAGGACGCGCTCGGGAGTGATCTCCTCCAGGCCCCAGCCGGCCGACTTCATCCACACGCCGCGCCCGTCCGGGTCGCGGACCGCCAGGTGTCCCCACACCATGTCACCGTGCCCGGCGGCGGCCAGCGCCCGGCTGCCAAGCGCGACCAGCTCGACCGGGTCGTCCATCGTGTCGTCCGTCATGGGTGGTGCTCCTTGATGTCGTGTCCGGGATGTCGTGTCCGGGATGTCGTGTCCGGGCCCGTTCTCGGGCTGCTGCGGCCGCCGTCTCCCCTCGTACGCGGGGGGTTTCGGACCGTGCGTCCGGGGCGTCCGGGACCGCATCCTGCGGCGGTGCTCACGACCCTAGGAGCGGTCGCGGATTGCGACCAGTGAAAAGAATGCAAGTGCTATTTTCACTTGGTGAAAGTCACGTCCCTCGACCTCAACCTCCTCGTCATCCTCGACGCCGTACTGGAGGAGGGCAGCGTCACCGCGGCGGCCCGCCGGCTGGACCTGTCGGCACCGGCCGTCAGCAGGGCCCTGGGCCGGCTGCGGACCGCCTTCGGCGATCCCCTGCTGGTGCGCTCCAGCCGCGGACTGAAGCCGACCGCGCACGCGCTGGCGCTGCGTCCGCGGGTACGAGCCCTGGTCGAGGACGCCCGGAACCTGCTGGGGCCCGCGGAGGAGGACGCGCCAGCCGCCTGGTGCCGCAGCTTCACCGTTCTGGCACCCGAGGACCTGACCGGGTGCTTCGGTACGGACCTGCTGGCCCTCGTACGCGCCGAAGCCCCCGGCGTCCAGCTGCGCCTCCTCGGCGAAGGGCGGGCGGCCGACGAAGGCGCGGCGGTGCGCGAGGGCACCGCGGATGTAGCGATCGCGGTCAACGCCTCCAAGGAGGCCGACCTCCGCTCGGAAGGGCTGGTCCGCGAGCCGCTGCTCGGCGTGGTCCGCGCCGGTCACCCGCTGAGCCGCGGCGAGGTCACGGCGGCCCGCTTCGCGGCGTGGGAGCACGTCGTGGTCTCCCGTCACGGCAGCCTGCGCACCGCGGTCGACAGGCTGCTGGAGGCCGAGGGCGTGCGGCGTAGCGTCGCGGCCTCCGTGCCCGGCTTCGCCACGGCGCTGCGCCTGGTAGCCGCCGGCGACCTGGTCGGGATCGTGCCGGCAGCCCTGGCCGGCCGTCTGGCCGACCCGCTCGAACTGGTTGCCTTCCCGGTGCCGTTGGACGTGAAGCCGCTGCGCGTCAGCATGCTGTGGCACCCTCGCCACGACGACGACCCGGCCCACCGCTGGCTGCGTGCCCGCGTCCGCGAAGCGGCCGGCCGGCGGACCGCCCCGTGACGCGCGCCGCCCCGCCCGTCCGCACGGGGCGCGGACGGGCGGGGCGGTCAAGTGCCATGGTGCGGACAGGCCCTGGACCCTCGGCAGCCTGTCGGCGACGGTGAGGCCGAGGGTGCGTTCCTCGGCATGGTCCGGCGCCGTGACGGGTCCTCGGTCCCCGTCACGGCGCCGTGTCCTGGTCCGGAAAGATCCCGGGGAAGGCCCAGGGGCGGCGTCAGTAGATGAGGACGTCCCAGTGGCTGCCCTCGTTGCAGTACAGGTTGCCCGACGCGGCCTGCCACTGCGGGTAGCCGTCGCCCCGGAGGCCGATGTAGGTGAAGCTGTTCTGGACGTAGCTGTCGATGCAGGAGCTGCGGGCGATGTCGACCTTGTAGCCGTTGTAGTGGCTGTAGGTGCCGGAGGCGTGGCCCACCTCGGTGCCGCCCGTGATGTTGATGGCGCAGCCGCTGGCCTGCTTGAGGGTGATGACGGCGCTGACCGTGCCCGAGTTGATCTGGTCGAACGAGGTGCAGGTGGAGTTGGACCTGGTGGTGCAGCCCCCGCTGGAACTCCACGTGATGCCGGCGCCGCTGAACTGGCCGGCGGCCGCGGACTGCGACAGCTTGGTGCCGCTGGCGCCGGCCGTGGGCGCCGAGAGGGCGAGGCCGGCCAGGGCCAGGGCGACGACGGTGGCTGCGGTGCGTGGCTTCATCTGCATCTCCCGGTGAGGATGGTGTGCATCCGACTCGACCCCCGCCCTCCTGCCGCGCCTCGCTGGGAGGGCGGGAGGTCCGGCGCCGGGCCGACGGAACCGGCCCGGACGTAGGGGTCGTACGCAGTGCTGTGACGCGACAGTGCTCCGGCACGAGGGCCGACCGATCCCTCCGGCGCCACCGCCCGCCGCTCCCGGGAAACGGGGGGCGACGGGCTTCGAGCGCCGGCATCGGACCAGGATGCCCCATCGTTGTCTATGCGAGTAGACCCCGGGCTGTGAATTTCGCGTGACCGGGAGCGGCCTTCAGTGCGTCGAAACGCTCAGGCGAGCGGTCCGGCGGAGTACGGTGTCGCGGCGGCGTCGGACGGGACCGCCGACGGCGAGGAGGCCGACGGGCCGCCGCCGCAAGTGCCCGCGGAGTACAGGGCGTTGGAGGTCCTCAGCATCGCGGCATGGTCCGACAGGTCGTACCGGTTGATCGAGGTGGCGAACTGCCGCTTGCCGGTGACCTCGCCGACCAGCAGGGTGTTGTAGCCGGGGATGCCGCCGTCGTGTCCCCAGAACTCGCCGCAGGGTGTGGTCAACCGCTGGAGCCCGAGGCCGTAGCCGGCGGCCGCGTTCGGGCCGCTGGTGTCCTTCATCGCGGCGAGTTCGGCCGGGCCGAGCAGCTGCCCGCCGAGCAGGGCGGCGATGAAGCGGGTGAGGTCCGCGGTGGTGGAGATGCCCGCCCCGGCGGCGGACGCCATCGACGGGTTGAGCAGCGTCACGTCGGCGGGGCCGGTGGGGAGCTTGTAGTAGCCGTGCGCGTGGGAGCCGGGGATGAAGGGCGAGTAGAGGGGCATCGAGGTGCCCGTCAGGCCCAGTGGCCGGATGATGCGGCGGTCCACCTCCTGCGCCCAACTGCGCCCGGTGAGGCGCTCGATGATCATGCTGATGAGCACGTAGTCGGTGTTGGAGTAGTGCCAGCCCTGACCGGGGGCGAAGTACGGCGGGTACTTGTTGGCGATGTCCACGAGCTGCTGCGGCCGGTAGGACGTCCAGCGCCCACCCGCCAGCCACTGCCGCAGTGTCTCCTCGTTGCTCGCGTCGAACGCCGGGTCCTCGGTGAAGTCGTGGATGCCGCTGGTGTGGTTGAGCAGTTGGCGCACGGTGATGCCGGCGCCGTTCGGCACCACGCCCGGCAGGCGGCTCTCGACGGAGTCGTCGAGGCCGATCCGGTGTTCCGCGACCAGTTGGAGGACCACCGTCGCGACGAAGGTCTTGGTGACGCTGCCGATCCGGAACCGGCCGTCCGGATCGGCGGGCGCACCGGTGGCCAGGTCGGCCACGCCGGCCGCACCCTTCCAGACCGTGGAGCCGTTCTCCCGGACGCGGGCCAGCGTCGCCGCCGCCCCGCCATCCCGCACCATGGCCCGGACCACCGCGTCCAGGGCCGCTCCGTCCGCCGTCCGCTCACCGCCCGCCGTCACCCGGTGGGGCGCCGCCGGGCTGTCCGCCGCGCCGGCGGCCGGGGCCAAGGCCGCCAGCAGGCCCGCGCCTGCGAGCGCGACGATCGCCGACCGCCCGACCGGGCGCCGCCACCGTCGACCCTTCGACCGGATCGTCCGAGGACTCGGTACTGCTGCCTCGTCCGCCATGTCGTCCTCCCGAAGTCGACCGACGGATGCGATCAACACCCGTCACAACAAAGACAGTTGACAGAGTGTCAGTCGGCAGCATTGCGAGGCGTCCACCTCAGGTCCGGAGCATCTCCGCCCCGGGACCCATCTTCCCGTCCGGAGGACTCCACCTCAGGTCGAAGGCCGCCCCCGACGGATCCCTGAGGCCTCGGTGGATCGAGTGGCCGGCAGTCGGGATAGGGGCTGGCGCACGCTGTCCACCTCGCCCTGGTGGTTCACCCTCACAGGTGAACTACGGGCCCATCCGGCCCTGTGACCAAGCCGGGGCCGGGGAGGCGCCGAAGGCCGGGAGGAAGCGGTCCGGCATTCGGCCGGGCCGACGAGCCGAGACGGGACATGATGGCCAGCGAGCACATCGACACCCGGCTGCTGGAAGAACTCGCCGAGCAGTCAGAGGACTTGAACAGTGACGCGCTGCGGGTCACCCGCACCGCGCTGACCGACTTCGAGCAGGGCGCCGAGCCCGCGCGCCGCTGGTGGCAGCGTGGCACGGCGCTCGCGGGCCTGGCGGGAGCGGTCGGCCTGGCCGGCCTGACCCGGGCGGCGGCCTCCCCGTCGGCGACGGCCTCCGGGGGCGACATCCGGGCGCTGCAGACCGCCGCGTCGATCGAGAACCTGGCCGTGGCCGTCTACCGGGCCGCCGCGGGCCTGCCGTTCATCAAGGACGGCAACCGGACGGTGGCCGCGTTCATCGCCAGGACCACCGAGCAGCACCAGGCCCACGCCAAGGCCTTCAACACCGCCGCGACCGCCGCCGGCGGCAAGGCGCAGAACGACCCCGACCCGAAGTACAAGGCCGTCGTCGACCAGGCGCTGCCCACCCTCAGGACCCCGGCGGACGTGGTGAAGCTCGCCATCACCCTGGAGGACGTCGCCGCGCAGACCTACACCAGGAACGTCGGCCAGGTGGGCAGCGCGGACCTGCGCAGGCTCTTCGCCTCCGTCGCCCCGGTCGAGGCCCAGCACCGCGCCGTCCTGCTGGCCGTGCAGGCGCTGCTGGCGGGCGACGCCGCCGACCTGGTGACCATCCCGGTCGACCCGGCGAAGCTGCCCGCCGCGGCCGGAAGCGTGGGCTTCCCCGACGCCTTCCAGACGACCGAGAACGCCTCCCCGATCGCCGAAGGGGCTGTGAAGTGACTGCCGACCGTACCTGGGAGCCCGCCGTCGGCGAGGCCGAACTCACCCGTCTGACCCGGGAGATGAACGAGGCCCACCGGGCCACCCTCCCGGCCATGCGGGCGACCGCCCGCGAGCTGGTCGCGGACATCCGCGCCACCGGGCGGGTCGACGTGGGCCGCCGCCGCTTCCTGCTCGGAGCGGGTGGGGCCGCCGCCGGCCTCGTCCTGACCGCGTGCTCCAGCAGCCGGAGCCGCACCAACCCGGTCCCCGGCAGCGGAGCCTCCACCACGCCGGCTTCGGCCCAGGCGTCCGGGAGGTACACCGGCGATCTGAAGGTGGTGGCCCTGGCCACCGCGCTGGAGAACCAGGCCGTCGGTGCCTACCAGGCCGCACTCGACGCCGCGAAGGCGGGCAGGCTCGGTGCCGTCCCCCTGGCGGTGGCGACGTTCGTGACCGCCGCGATGGCCCAGCACGCCGACCACGCCAAGGCCTGGAACGCGGTCCTCACCGGTGCCGGCCTGCCCGCGATCACCGGCGTGCCGCTCTCCAACCAGCCGGAGACGCTGGCCGCGCTGGGCAAGGCCGCCTCCGTCGGCGACGTTGCCGAGCTCGCCCTCCGGCTGGAGGACCAGGCGGCCCAGACGTACCTCTTCGCGGCCTGCAACGTCGCCAGTCCCGCCGGCATCGCCACCGCTGCCGGTATCGCCCCCGTCGAGGCCATGCACGCCGCGATCCTCAACTTCGTGCTCGGCCGGTACCCCGTCCCGGACGACTTCCTGCCGACCGACAAGGCCGCCGCACCCACCCTGCTCACCGTCTGACCCCCTCAGCAGGCGCGTGCCCGGCGATCCGGACCGACACCCCCCGGCCCCGGCGGGCGCGCGCCCCATCCCGACCGGTGCCGATCGACCGGTCCTGCCCGCCGCTCGGCCCAGGAGGCCCTCATGCATTGCTACCGTTCGCACGGCAGGCCCGGACGGTCGCAGCCGGCCGGATCCGACAACGGCCGCGGAGGGAGGCGGGGGTGAGCGCCGTCGTGTACCTTCCCGCTCCCCGCTTTCGCGGCCCGGATCTGAAGGAACTGGTCGCCAGGACGGCGTTCGGCGACCAGGAGGCGTTCGCCCGGCTGTACGACGCGGTGGCCGGCCCGGTGCTGGGCCTCGTGCTGCGGGTGCTGCGGGATCCGTCGCAGTCGGAGGAGGTCACCCAGGAGGTGATGTTCGAGCTGTGGCGCACCGCGGACCGGTACGAGCCGCAGCGCGGAGAGGTGATGGCCTGGGTGCTGACGGTGGCCCACCGACGAGCGGTGGACCGGGTCCGGGCCGCGCAGGCCGCCACCGACCGGGACCAGAGGGCGGCCGCCCGGGCACGTGTTCCCGCGTTCGACGAGGTCGTCGAGCAGGTCGAGGGCCGGCTGGAGCGCGAGCAGGTCCGCCGCTGCCTGCGGTCGCTGACGGAACTGCAGCGTGAATCGGTCACCCTGGCGTACTACCGGGGGCACACCTACCCCGAGGTCGCCCAGCTGTTGGGCATCCCGCTCGGCACCGTCAAGACCCGGATGCGGGACGGCCTGATCCGCCTGCGCGACTGCCTGGGAGTGGGATCATGAATGCGGTACCCGATGCGCACACCCTCACCGGTGCGTACGCGGCGGACGCGTTGCCGGACGGGGACCGCGTCGCGTTCGAGCGCCACCTCGCCCAGTGCCCGGCCTGCGCGCGGGAGGTCTCCGAGTTCCAGGTGACCCTGGCGCGGCTCGGGGCCGCCGAATCGGTGGAGCCGCCGCAGGAGCTCAAGGCGCGGGTGATGCGGGGCATCGGCCACGTCCGCCAGCTCCGGTCGACGGCCGGGCCCGCGGCGGCGCGACCGCGGTACACGTCGAGCCTGGCACGGCAGTGGCCCAGGGTGCTCCTGGCGGCGTGCCTGGCCCTGGCCGCGGGGGCCGGTGCCATCGCGGTGCGACAGCACGGTGAGGCGGGCCGGGCCCAGGCCCAGGCGAGCCGGCTGCGCGACCAGCAGGCGGCCGTCGCGAGCCTGCTGTCCGCTCCGGACGTGCGCACCTCCACTGCGGTCTCCGGCCCGGCCGCCGCCACGGTCGTGTGGTCGGCCGGCCGCGGGCAGGCCGCGTTCCTCGTCACCGGCATGCCCGTCCCGCCGCGGGGGCGTGCCTACGAGCTGTGGTTCGACGATGGCGGCACGATGAGGCCGGCCGGCCTGCTGCGGGCCGGCGACGGGCAGTTGCTGCTCACCGGGAGCATCGGCGGCGCCGGCGGGGTCGGCGTGACCGAGGAACCGTCCGGCGGATCGGACCACCCCACCGGGCGGCCCCTCATGATGCTGCCGCTCGCCTGATGACACCCCGATGGGTGCCGGAGGCCCCGTGACATCAAAACGTAACGCTTCCGTGGAAAGTCGCCGGGCGTAAAGTCTTCCCCAACTCCTGCTAAATCTGGCATGTTTCCCTCAATTCCCGTGCGATCCCCCTCACGTACGGTCTGAATCGGAGGATACGTGTCACCCCTGATACCCCGGCGGCTCGGCCGCCCGGCCGCAGCCCTCGCCGTGCTCTCGGCCATGGCGCTCGCCACCCCCACCGCGTTCGCGACCGCCGCCACCACGACCCCCACCCCCACCGTCCCCGGCGCCGTCTCCGCGCCCGCGGCACAAGCGCCCGCCACGCAGGCCCCCGCCGCCCAGGCCCCCGCCGTTCCCGCCGCCGCGGGCAGCGCGGCGGGGTGGGCCGCCGGCACCCGTGCCTACCTGGTGATCAGCGCCCCCGCCGACATCGCCGCCGCCAAGGCAGCCGTCGCGGCCAAGGGCGGTACGGTCTTCTCGAGTTACGACCAGATCGGCGTCATCGTCGCCCACTCCACCAGCGCTGGCTTCGCCGCCGCGCTGCGCACCGTCACCGGCATCCAGCAGGTCGGCGCGACCCGCACCTCCGACGTGCCGGCCGACGCCTACAGCCCGGCGCTGCCCGCCAACCCGGCGCAGGCGACCACCACGCTCACCGAGTCCAACCGCTGGGACATGACGCAGATCAAGGCCGACCAGGCCTGGAGCGTCAGCACCGGCTCGCCGTCCGTCAAGGTCGGCGTGCTCGACACCGGCGTGGACGACCAGCACCAGGATCTCGCGCCGAACTTCGACGCCGCCGACTCGGTCTCCTGCGCCTACGGCAAGCCCGACGCCCGCACCGGCGCCTGGCGGGACGTGGACACCCACGGCACCCACGTCGCCGGCACCATCGCGGCCGCGAAGAACGGCAAGGGCGTCATCGGTGTCGCACCGGGCGTGAAGATCGCCTCGGTCCGGATCGCCGAGCCGACCAGCACCCTGTTCTACGCCGAGAACACCGTCTGCGGCTTCGTCTGGGCCGGCGACCACGGCTTCAAGGTCACCAACAACAGCTACTACACCGACCCCTGGCAGTTCAACTGCCCGAACGACCTCGACCAGGCGGCCATCATCGAGGGCGTCAAGCGCGCCCAGGAGTACGCCGAGGGCAAGGGCTCGCTGCAGGTCGCGGCGGCCGGCAACGCCAACTACGACCTGGCCAACAAGACCACCGACACCGAGAGCCCGAACGACTCCACCAAGGTCACCCGGACGATCACCAACGCCTGCATCGACATCCCCACCGAACTCCCCGGCGTGGTGACCGTCGCGGCCACGGGCAGCGGCAGCGGCAAGGCCTCCTACTCCAACTTCGGCCGGGGCGTCATCGACGTCGCGGCGCCCGGCGGTGACGGTGCCACCGGCGTCTACTCGACCCTGCCCGGCGGCAAGTACGGCACCAAGAGCGGCACTTCGATGGCCTCCCCGCACGTCACCGGGGTGGCCGCGCTGATCGCGAGCAGCAACCCCTCGCTCACCCCGGCCGACATCCGGGCCCGGCTGGCGAGCCAGGCCAACGACCTGGCCTGCCCCGCCTCCGACAGCCGCTGCACCGGCACCACCGCCGACAACTCCTTCTTCGGCGAGGGCCAGGTCGACGCGCTGAAGGCGGTCGGCGGCGCCACCCAGCCCACCGGCACGTACTTCGAGAACACCGCCGACGTGGCGATCCCCGACAACACCACGGTGGAGAGCCCGATCACCGTCACCGGCGTCACCGGCAACGCCCCGGCGACGCTCAAGGTCGGCGTGGACATCAAGCACACCTACCGCGGCGACCTCGTTATCTCCCTGGTCGCGCCCGGCGGCACGGTCTACCTCCTGGAGGACTTCCCGAACAGCGACAGCACCGACAACGTCGCCAAGACCTACACCGTCAACGCCTCCGCGAGCGCGGCGAACGGCACCTGGAAGCTCCGCGTGAAGGACGGCGCCTCCGGCGACACCGGCACGATCGACGCCTGGAACCTCACCTTCTGATCCCGCGGTTCCGCCCGGCCGACCGACGCCCGAGCGCGTCGGTCGGCCGGGAGCGTGAGCAGGACGCCGACGGCCACCGGGGCGGGCGGCTCACCGGGCCCTGCTCCTATCTGCCGGCCTCGTCGTTTTCGTCGGTGTCGGGCGCCAGGCCGACCTCCTCGCGGTCCTCCTCGGTGCGCTCCTCGAGCTCGGCCTCGTCGGGGCGTCGCGGCAGGCCGCGGCCGTGGCCGGTGTCGGGGTCGCCCTCGACGTCCTTGTTCGACTTGTGGTGCGACATGGTTCCTCCTGGGCCGGACGGCCCGCGGGCGGGTTCGCTGTTCTTCCCCCTCCTATCACCGCCCCTGGTCCGGCAGTCCGCAAGTCGGCTGGTAGGCCCGCGGCCGCGGGGCGGGACCGGTAGCCGGTGCGGAACCGGGTCGGCCCCAGAACTCCCGCAGGGCGGCGTTGACGGCGGCGGGTCCCTGGGCGTGCGGCCTCCGCCGGCCCGGTCGCGGTCGTCCCACACGGTCACGTGCACGGCTGCCACGGGGCATCCTCCCGAAGCCGAGGAAGATCAACTCCACTGAGGGCAGGATTCGGTGGTCAGCTCGACATCGACCGTGTCGAGCGGGGGCGGTGTCCGGGTGTCACGGTGACCCCGCGCCGCTGCCGCGGGAGGTGGCGGCGACCAGGTCGCGGGCGATCCGGGCGGCGCCGTCCGCCTGTCGGGCGGGGGTGGCGGCCGGCCGGGCCCGGGTGCCGGACGGGCCGTTGAGGGCTTCGGCCAGGGCCCGGGCGATGACGTGCTCCTCGGCGTCGGCGACCACCACATTGGGGCTATCGGCGGCCTTCAGGTGGACGCGTTGGTCGTCGAAGTCGCGGACGCCGGGGACGGCCACCACCGGCAGGCCGGAACGGACCAGTTCCTGCACGGTGTTGTACCCGGCGTGGGTGATCGCGGCGTCGGCGTGCCGGTACACGTCGTACGACGGCCCCAGGTACGGGCGGACCCGTACCGGCCCGGGCAGGCCGGGTGGCACGAGGACGGATCCGTCGAAGTGCGGGCCGGTGAGCACCAGGACGTCGACGCCGGCGGAGGCGGGGCGCCGGCGCGTGAACGCGCGGATGCCGTGCAGCGCGGCCGTGAGGAATCCGGGCGCGTCGTCGTGCCCGCCGCCGCCGGCCACCACCGCGACCCGGAGGGCGCGGGTGTCCTCGGGCCAGGGCGACCGGTCGTCGAGCAGCGGTCGGACGACGTGGGGCACCCCCAGCACGCGCACCCCGTGGACGGTCTCCTCCGGTCCGGGCTCGCCCAGCAGGTAGATCGTGCCGATGGCGGGCGTGTGGCGGGAGACCCAGTGGGGCGGGTCGGGGCGGTTGCGCTGGAAGCGGTGCACCAGGAACTGGGGGCAGCCCAGCCGGGCGGCCTGGTCGTACAGTTCCCGCTGCACCGTCACGTCGTGCAGCACCACGTCGTCCGGCCGCAGCACCCAGGCGACCATGGCCCGGGCGAGACCGTGGTCCACCGCGGGGCCGGTCCCGTGCAGTGGCTCGCCGACCAGGCTGTCGGCGTCGGTGGGCAGGACGGTCTGGGCGAAGCCGTAGTCCTCGATCAGCCGTTGGGGCCGTTCGGTCAGCAGCAGGGAGTCCCGGCCCAGCCCGCGCAGTTCGCGGTGGACGGCGATCTGGCGGGAGACGTGGCCCAGCCCCCGGCCCCAGGTGAAGGAGACCACACGGCCGTTCACGGCTTCAGCCGCCGATCATCGACATGCTGCGGTCGGGCCGGACGAAGTCGGGGTGGTTGATCTTGTGTCCGGGCCACTTGTGCCACAGCGCCTCGCGGACCAGCCGTTCCAGTTCGGCGTCGTCGGCACCGGAGCGGAGCGCGGTGCGCAGGTCGGTCTCCTCCAGCGCGAACAGGCAGACGCGGAAGGCTCCTTCGGCCGTGGTCCGCATGCGGTTGCAGCTGTCGCAGAAGGGCTTCGTCACCGAGGGGATGAAGCCCAGGACCCCCGGGGCCCCGTCGGCGAAGCGGAAGGAGGTGGCCGGCTGCGGCGCGTCCTGGACGACGGGGGCCAGGTCGTAGGCCGCGGAGACCGCCGCCAGCGTCTCGGCGGCCGGGACGACCTTCTCCCGCTCCCAGGTCCGCTCCGCGTCCAGCGGCATGTACTCGATGAAGCGCACGTCGTAGCCGCCTTCCCGCGCCAGGCGGGCGAAGTCGACGGCCTCGTCCTCGTTGCTGCCGCGGATCACCACACAGTTGATCTTGATCGGGTCGAATCCGGCCTCGCGGGCCGCCTCCAGCCCCGCGGTCACCTTGTCGAAGGCGTCCCGACGGGTCATCTCGGCGTAGCGGTGCCTCATCAGGGAGTCGCAGGACACCGTGATCCTGCGCAGCCCCGCCTCCCGCAAGGGCCGGGCCAGGCGGTCCAGCAGCAGCCCGTTGGTGGTGATGGAGACGTCCACCCCCTCCAGCGCGCACACCCGGGCCACGATCTCGGGCAGTTCCCGGCGGACGGTCGGCTCCCCGCCGGTGATCTTGAAGTCGCGCACCCCGAGGGAGTGGAAGAGCCGGGCGAGCCGGTCGATCTCGTCGACGGTGAGGAGCTCCTCCTTCTCCAGCCAGGGCAGCCCCTCGGCCGGCATGCAGTAGGTGCACCGTAGATTGCACTTGTCGATCACGGAGATCCGGAGGTCGCCGCCGACCCGGCCGAACGTGTCGATGAGCGGGCCGCCGGTCGGGGCGGGTCCCGGATTGCGCCAGTCAGCCTTGGGCTTGGTCATGTCGGTCGGTCCTTCGGTCGGCGGAGCCGGCGCGCGCGGGGAGCAGCTCCTCGAAGCGCGCCAGCACCTGGTCGGGGTTCAGCTCGGAGGTGTCGAGGTGGTGGACGGGGATCCGCGGGGCGAGCTCCTCGGCCACGTCCTCGAAGCACTGGGCCACCAGGGACACGTAGGAGTTGGTGAACGAGCGCTCCAGGACGCGGTCGCGGCGGCGCAGCCGGCGCATCAGCACGTCGGTACGGGCGGTCAGGTGGACCACCGCCTCGGGCGGCGGCAGCGCGGAGGTGATCAGGTGGTGGTAGCGGTAGTACGTCTCGTACTGCTGGGCGCTCAGGGCGCCGCTCAGCCGGAGCGCCTTGGCGTAGGCCAGCGAGCTGTGCACGTCCTGGTCCATGACGCCGCTCTCGCCGGTGCGGAGGTTCTGCAGGACCCGCAGCAGCAGGGTCTCCATCTGGCAGAAGAACCCCGAGGCGTCGTCCCCGCGCAGGTAGCGGGTCAGGTAGTTGTCCGGGCCCGGGCCCCGGTCCCGGCGCACCGGGACGATGTCCCGCACGTGCTCGGTGTCCGGGGCGCGGGCGGTGTGCCGCTTCAGCAGGGTGCTCTTGCCGACGGCGGGCGGGCCGATGACCACCACGCGGGCCGCTCCGTCCCTGCGCCACAGCGCGGGGACCGGATCGATCAGCCGCCGCGCCTCGTCCTCGATCTCGGCCACGGCACGGATCCCGCCGTCGTCCGCGGCGTCGTCGGGGCGGTGCCGCAGCAACTCGCCGACGCAGTACGCGGATGCCGCGTCGAGTCCAAGGCCCTCCCCGGTACCGGACTGCGGCGGGCTCCAGCGCAGGTCCGGGCCGGGTGCGGTACGCCGGGAGGCGCCCGCGTACCGGTGGACGAACACCCGCAGGTCGTGGGGCGCCTCCCCGTGGGGGCCGGGCGGGAGGTGGAGTTCGGTGAGGTAGCGCAGCCGGGCCGCGGCCACGCGCTGTCGGCAGGCGTGGCGGGCCACGTCCGCGGCGGTCTCCCGAGCGGTGCTGCCCGGTGGCACGACGGCCCAGGGCAGGCCGGGCCGCTCGTCGGCCGACCGCGGTTCGGTGAGCAGGACCCGGTCCTGCCCGTCGAGGATGACGCACGCGGCGCGGAGGTGGTCCGGGCGGTGCCGGGGCGGTAGTTCGGTGAGCATCACGGTCCTTGAGGTCGGTCGGAGACGGCCGGAGACGGCCGGGGGCGGTCGGGGTCAGCCGGTGCCGGCCGGTGGCGGCCCGGTCCTCGGGTACGCCCGGCGGGCCAGTTCCGCGAGGGCGAGCAGGGCGACCCGCTCCGCGAAGGCGACCGGGTCCACGGTCCGTCCGGCCTTCCGTACGGTCTCCCGGGGCGGCAGCAGCCAGGAGAACCGCACGTCACCGCCGAGCAGTGCGTGCAGGACGGCGTCCGGTGGCGCCGACGGGCGGGACAGCGCCGCCCGCACGCGGAAGTCGGGCTGTTCCACTGCCGGGTCCTCCGGCCCGGGGGCGGCCTCGACCAGGCCGTGGAGCCGGCACCCGGGCGACTCCCGGAGGACCAGGACCCGCCGGCCGTCGGACGGCCCCTCCAACGGGGGCACGCCGAGCCACCAGCAGCGCTCGGCTCCGCCGGTCACGGCGGGGTCGGGAGCGACGGGGCCGAGCAGTTCGCCGTCCCAGCCCCGGCGGGCCAGGTCGGTACGGAGCCGCTCGGCCGAGACGGGGAACAGCGAGGCCGCACGCCACCGGGGCACCCGTACCCCGGGGGGAAGCGCCGCGGCTACCCGCCACCGGCGGACGGGAGAACGCTCGATGTTCGCCAGCAACCGCCGGTAGGAGGAGTCCGGGAACCGCACCCCGCCACCGAGGTGGGGTTGGGCGTCCAGCAGGCTCGTCAGCACGAGCAGCCCCGTGCCGTCGTCCGGCCCGGGCCCGGGCGCGGGCCACTCGCCGCGCCCGAGCACACCGAGGTAGTGCGTGCGACCGGCATCGGTGAACGTCCCGGACGCGGCGGACGGGTCCTCGCCCCGCGCCAGGCAACGAGCGACGCGCGGCCAGAGCCGGGGCGGCTGCTCCCCGGCCCGCGACTGCGGCCGGACGACCGGGGGAAGGGTACGGGCCGGCGGCGCGGAGGGCGGAAGCACCGGAAGCACCGAAGGCACCGGACGGTCCGGGAGCCGGGCGTCGAGCTCGTGGTCCAGCTCCACCAGCGCCGAACCGAGCCGGGCGCGCAGCAGGATCGCGAACAGCCCGATGCCCGACAGCATTACCGCCCCGGTGGCGGGGACCGGGTCATGCCGGCTGGTGACAACGGCGGGGCCGGCGTCGGGATCGGCCGCCGGCCCGGGCCGCACCTCGCGCAGCCGCCCTCCGTACTGCGCCGCGGAGTAGCCCAGGCGCCCGTCGAGCAGGTCGTCCAGATCCCGGACGGAGACCGCCAGTTCGACGTCCGGCACGCTCTCCGAGGGCAGGGCGGACAGCGTGCCGTCGACGCCCAGCCGTACGGTCCGCTCCGCGAGCGGCTCCGCGCCGGCGCCCACCGTGACGAAGCGGTACGCGGTGGCGCGCAGCCGGCCCCGGGCGGCCGCGGCGAGCTCGGGCAGGCCGGGCACCGTCACCCGGCCGGAGGGGGCGTCAGCCCCGGGGAGCCCCGGGAGCCCGGGGAACAGCCGGTCCAGTGCCGCCGCTCCGCTGTGGCCGTCCGGTGCGCTCCGGCCGCCCTCGGCGGCGGGACCGGGGCCCGCGGCCAGCCGGCCGATCCAGCTTCCCGGACGGTAGCTGCGGTCGCGTGGCTCGTCGGTGGCGCGTACCCACTCCACGGCGGCCTCCTCCCACCGCACGGTCCCTCCCGTCACGGTGAGCCGGTCTCCCGGGCCGGGGCGCAGCACCCGGCGGTCCGGGTCGTCCGCGCGCAGCGCCCGGTCGACCAGACGGGGCGGTACGGGGAACTTGTGCCCGTTGAGCCAGGCCGCCTCGCCCAGCCCGTACTGCCCCTCCGGCAGCGGGACCACGTGCGCGGGGCGGACCTGTGCCATCAGCGCCGTCAGCGGATCGGACCAGTCCGGGTCCACCCCGGGTGGGACGCCCTCCACACTGCGGGTCTCCTCGATCGGCTGGCAGGGAGCCAGCAGGACGTCCGGCGGTGGTCCGTCGGCGAGCACCCGCCGCACCCACGCGGGCGTGACCAGGCTGTCGACCATGTGCCAGACGAAGGCGTCCCGGGTGCGGACCGAGAGCCCGTGCTCGGGGACGGCCATCGTCGAGGGCGTCCACGTCAGTTCGACGCCCCGGCGGGGGCTAAACGCCGTCCAGTCGCGCACCACGACGGTGTCGCGGAAGCCCAGCCGATGGAGGGCGTGCGCGATCCTCGGGTCGTCGGGGTGCAGGACCGGCAGCGCCCGGTCGAGCCGGGCCAGGGAGGCGAGGTCGAAGTGGTCGCGGTGGGAGTGGGAGATCCACACCGCGTCGGGCCGGGGCAGCGCGTGCGGCAGGACGCGTCGGGCGGGGGCGAAGCCGAGGAGGCCGCCGCGGTAGCTGTCGTGCAGGTGGGGGTCGCAGAGCAGGGTGAAGGCGTCCGCCCGGATCAGGACCGTCGCGTGTCCGCCGAGCTCTAGCGCGACCGGCATGCCGCGCTCTTCAGGGAGGCGGCCAGGCCGCGGAACGCCCGCCCCCGGCAGTACAGCCGGGCCTTCTCGTCCGCGGTCATCTGGCCGAGCGTGCGTCCGTCGCCGTCGTCGGGCACGAACACGGTGTCGTAGCCGAACCCGCGGTCGCCGAGCGGGCGTTCGGTGATCCGGCCCCGGGCGACCCCTTCGCTGACCACCCGCCGTCCGTCCGGGTAGCAGAGCAGCGCCACGGTGCGCACCCGGGCTCCCCGGCCCGGGGCGGCGACACCCGCCATCTCGGCGAGCACCTTGGCCACGTTCGCGGCGTCGCCCGCGCCCTCACCGGCGTAGCGGGCCGAGAACAGCCCGGGAGCGAGGCCCAGGGCGTCCACCTCCATCACGGTGTCGTCGGCCACCGCGGGCAGGCGGGTCGCGAGGGCCACCGCGGAGGCCTTGAGGTAGGCGTTCTCCTCGACCGTCGTCCCGTCCTCGACGATCTCGGGAAGCCACCCGGGCCGGGGCAGCAACTCCAGGACCCCGTGGAGCAGTTCGACGATCTCGGCGGCCTTGCGGGGATTGCCGGTCGCCAGTACGGCGTGCATCATGCGGGCGTCCCGTCCACGTGCCGGGCGTGGGCCCGGTCGTCCCTGCGCCCCGGCAGCACCTCGGGTTCCGACCTGCTGTGGCCCATCGCCAGGTAGCCGCCGTCGACCGGCAGGTCGGCGCCGGTGATGAACGACGCGCCGGGCCCGCAGAGGAACAGCACGACGGCCGCGACCTCCTCCGGCTGCCCCACTCGCCGCAGGATGTGGTGGTCGCCGAGCACGGGGCCCCAGCGCGCCCGATCGCCGCCGGTCATCCGGTCGGTCTCCGGGGTCCAGATCAGGCCCGGCGAGACGCTGTTGACCCGGATGCCGTCGTCCGCCAGGTCGAGCGCCTGGCAGCGGGTCAGCGCGAGCAGCGCCCCCTTGCCGGCGCTGTACGTCCACTGGCGGGGCTGGGCGATGTGCCCCGAGACGGACGCGACGTTGACCACCGAGGCCCCTCCCGCCCTGCGCAGCAGGGGGGCCAGCGCCGACGTCATCATCGCGCTGCCCTTGACGTTCACGCCCAGGCTCCGGTCCCAGTCCGCCGGGCCGGCGCCCTCGCCGAGGGCCAGGAAGCTCGCCGCGCAGTTGACCAGCGACCGGACCGGCAGCGCCGTCCCCTCGGCCGCCCGCGCGGCCTCCAGGCAGTCCGCGTGCCGCGAGATGTCACCCACCACCACGGAGGCCGCCGGGCCGAGTTCTCCGGCGACCCGGCGCAGCCCGTCGGAGTCCCGGTCCACCAGGACGGCGTGGGCTCCCGCGCCGGCGAAGGCGTGGGCGACGGCGCGACCGATGCCCGACGCGCTTCCGGTGATCACACAGGTCGTGTCCGCGAGGCCCGGACGAGGTGCGGAACGAGGCTTCGCGGGGTCGGGGTGAGGGTGGGGCGCCATGTCCCGCCTCCTCGGCTTGGAGCGACGGCGATCAGTCGTCGGACGAACCACCTACCTGTGACTTATGGTGCACGTGGCGATACGCACCGCAACCCAGCCCCCTCGCCTTCCCTGCCCGCCCCGCCCGCCGCCTGCCGGAGGAACGCCCGTGCACCCGCCCGTGACGACCGGATTCCCGGTGCCTCCCGAGGACCGCCGGCTCCCGCCGCACACCGGCCGGAGGCGAGCCCATTGGGAGGCCGCCGCCGACCGCCCGCCGGAGGCTCTGCAGCCCCTCACCCGCCCGGGCGGGGCCGCGGTGAACCCGCCCGGCACGCCCCGGCCGGTCGTCGGAGGTCCGGATGTCCTCCCCGGGTGAGCTCTTCGCCTCCGGCGCGTCGCACTACGCCCGCTATCAGCCGCGGTACCCGCGGGAGCTCTTCGACTTCCTCGCCGAGGCCTTCGGGCTGGACGGGACCCAGACGGCCCTCGACCTCGGATGCGGACCAGGCATCCTCGCCCTCCCGCTGTCCCGGCTGGTCGCCCGCGTCATCGCCGTGGACCCGGAACCGGGCATGCTCGAAGAAGGCCGGTCGATCGCCGAACGGCAGAGCGTCGACACCATCCGGTGGAGGCGGGGAGACTCCTCGGACCTGCGCGCGCTGGGCCTTCCCCCGCTGGACCTCTGCGTCATGGGCAGGTCGTTCCACTGGATGTCCCGCGAGCAGGTCCTCGCCGACCTCGACGGCCTCGTCAACCCTCGGGGCGGCGTGGTCATCGTCGCCACGGAACCGACCGGGACGGCGTGGTCGCGCGCCGTGGACGAGGTACGGGAGGCGTACCGCACGCTCCCCGGCGGCGGAGACGACGGCTCCCGCCCGGAACAGGAGGAGTCGAACCGCGAGATCCTCCGTCGCTCCCCCTTCCCCCGCGTCACGGCCGCGCACTGGACGTACCGCATCGACCGCACCCTCGACGAGGTCATCGGCCTCCAGTTCTCGCACTCCTCCTTCACCCCCGCCCGGCTCGGCGGCCGGAAGGACGCCTTCGAACGGGACCTGCGGACGGCGCTGACCGGCATCAGCCCGGACGGCCGCTTCGAACAGACCGTCCGTACCGAGGCGTTGACCGCGACGCGGCGTCGTCGAGGCCTCCGCCCCGGGTAGGTTCTGTCATGAGCGGAGCCGTACGACCAGTGCGGTGCCGCCCGGGAGACCGGGCGGGGGACGCCCGGACGGTGCCGGTCCGGCCGGAACCGGTCGTCGAGGTCGCCTTCGACGGCCTCCAGCGCGGCCCCGCCACCCCGCCGGGCAGGCCCTGCGGTTCGCCCGGGTGGTGCGCTACCGGACGGACAGGAGCGCCGCCGAGGCCCATGCGGTGGCCTCCGAGCGGGAGTTGGCCACCGTCGAAGGCTTGTGAGGCCGTCCGCGCGGCCGGGTCCGCCGACCCCTCCGATGAAGTACCGCAGGTTGAACGCATTGTGCGGCCATGGGGGTTCACGCACAGGGGCTGATTCAGCCGTTCTCGGTCCGGCCACCGTACCCGTCCGTAGGCGGACCGGCGACGGCTAGTTTGACCGTGACAACGAGAGGCGGCCGCCGGGCAGCCGGCGCCGCCCTGGCGAAAGGTGCCCGACATGCAGGTGAGCGTCGACCGGGACCGTTGCTGCAGCTCCGGCATGTGCGTGACGAACGCCCCCGCGGTCTTCGACCAGGACGAACGGGACAGTCTGGTGAGGCTCCGTCAGACCGTCCTGCTGCCCGAGCAGTTCGACGACGTCAGACTCGCCTCCGAGCTCTGCCCGGGCCGGGCGATCACCGTCACCGGGGACGAGCCCGCGCGGACCGGGGCCTGACGGACCCCCGCCGCAGGCCGCCGGGAACCCTCCCGGGCCCCGAACCCCACGAGAACACCCGCGACGTGAGGAGACCCCCGCCGTGACCACCGCACCCACCACCCCCGTCCTCCCACTGCCGGCCCGGCACTCCGGCGGCTGCCCGTTCGGCCCGCCGCCCGCGTACCCCGAGGCCGCCGCCACCGGGCCGGTGACCAGGGCCGTGCTGCCCGACGGCGACCTCTGCTGGCTGGTCACCGGCATCGCCGAGGTCCGCACCGTGCTGTCCGACCGCCGGTTCAGTGCCGACATTCGCCACCCGACCTTCCCGCTGCTGATCGCCGGCGCTCGCGAGCTGATCACCGACAATCCGGACTTCCTGCGGCTCGACGACCCCGAGCACGCCCGCCAGCGCCGCATGCTCACCGGGGAGTTCCTGGTCAAGCGGGTGGAGACGCTGCGCCCGGAGATCCAGCGGATCGTGGACGGGGCACTGGACCGGATGACCGAGGGCCGGACCACGGCCGACCTGGTCACCGACTTCGCGCTGCCGGTGCCCTCGCTGGTGATCTGCCTGCTGCTCGGCGTGCCGTACGAGGACCACGACCGCTTCCAGCGCCTGAGCCGCACGATGCTCAACCGGGAGAGCACCGTGGAGCAGCTCCGGGAGGCCCAGGAGGAGGTCCATGACTACCTGCGCGACCTGACGGCCCGCAAGCGCGCACAGCCGGAGGACGACGTCCTCAGCCGGCTCGCGGCGCGGGACGACCTGACCCCGGTCGACGTGGCCGCCATGGGCGTGCTGCTGCTGGTCGCCGGGCACGAGACGACCGCGAACATGATCGCGCTGTCGACCGCGCTGCTGCTGGAGCACCCCGAGCAGATCCCCGGCCTGGCCGACCCGGCCACCCTGCCGGGCGCGGTGGAGGAGTTGTTGCGGCTGCTGACCATCGTGCACACCGGCCTGCCCCGGGTGGCGCTGGAGGACGTGGAGCTGGGCGGCGTCACCGTCCGGGCCGGGGAGGGCGTGATGGCGATGCTCTCCACCGCCAACCGGGACGAGGGGGCGTTCGGCGGCGCCGGCCACCGGGCGACGGACGAGCTGGACGTGTACCGGGACGCCCGGCGGCACCTGGCGTTCGGCTTCGGCGTGCACCAGTGCCTGGGCCAGCCGCTGGCCCGCGCCGAACTCCAGATCGCCCTGGAGACGCTGTTCCGCCGGCTGCCGGGGCTGCGGCCGGCCGGCGAGCGCGAGTTCCGTACCGAGTCGTTCATCTACGGGATGCGGTCACTGCCCGTGACCTGGTGAGCGGGGCCCGAGGGAGAACTCTCACCGGAGTACCGGCCGGATCCCTGGCTAGTTGAGGTGGGGGAACGGCTCGTCCGGGACCGGCACGCCGAGGAAGGGGCCGAGCCGTTCGTACCCCTCGCCCCCGACGACGTCGAGGACGAGCAGGTCGTCGGCGCGGTCCGCGAAGTACCGGGCCACCTCGGCGACATGCCGCCGGTACACCCCGCGGAACCGCTCCGCGTGGAACGCGTGGCAGCCGTACACCGCGGCCCGCAGGAAGCGCTGGAGGTCGCCTTCGAGACGGACGTCCCGGCCGTCGCCCCGGTCCGGCAGCGGTCGTTCCCAGTGCGTCCGGCAGGACCGCAGCCAGCTCTCCTCCTCGCGGACGGTCAGCACGAACCTGCTGCCCGGCCAGGCGAGGTCGAGGTCCTGGTAGTACGGCACGACGGTGATGTCGGTGAGGCCGTCGTGCGATTCGAGCAGCGGGAACCGCGCGCTGCCGGCCAGCAGCGTCCGGTAGGTGGCCCCGTCGACCGGGTAGTGGACGACGTCGAACCCCAGGACGCCCAGGGCCGCGGTCAGGGAGCGCGTGCCCGTGCGCGTCAGACCGAGGCCGAAGACCTTCGGCGGGCGCGGGCGGCCGCCGTCGCGCTCGGACGGGACCGGCTGGAAGGAGGATGCGCTCACATGGGAACCCAACGACGTGGAGCCCCGCGGGGGTACGGAGCAACCCGGCATCGTGTCGTCACGGCGCCGGCCTCGTTCTAGCGGGTGTGAACGATCCGTCCCGCCCCGTCGCCTCCCGCGAGGGCCTCCCCGGGGCCACGGTCTGGCTGACCGGCCTGCCCAGCGCCGGCAAGTCGACGATCGCGTGGGCCCTCGCCGCGCAACTGCGGGCCGAGGCCCGCCGGATCGAGGTGCTGGACGGGGACGAGATGCGCGGCCTGCTCTCGGCCGGCCTCGGCTTCTCCCGCGCCGACCGGGACACCAACGTCCAACGGGTGGGCCTGGTGGCCGAGTTGCTCGCCCGCAACGGCGTCCTCACGCTGGTGCCGGTCATCGCCCCGTACGAGCAGGCCCGCGAGGCGGTGCGCAGGCGGCACGAGAAGTCGGGGACGGCGTACCTGGAGGTCCATGTCGCGGCGCCGGTCGAGGTCTGCGCCCGGCGCGACGTCAAGGGCCTCTACGCGCGGCAGCGCGAGGGGCTGCTCACCGGCCTGACCGGGGTGGACGACCCGTACGAGGAACCGGAGCGGCCGGACCTGAGGCTGGACACGGACCGGCAGAGCGAGGCCGAGTCGGTCAGGGCGCTGCGCGCGCTCCTGACCGACCGGGGACTGTGCGCGCCGTGACGGCCGGCGGCGCTCCGCCCGACGGACCGGGCACGGGCCCGCCCGGCCTCTCCCAGCTCGACCTGCTGGAGTCGGACGCCGTGCAGATCATCCGGGAGGCGGTGGGCGAGTGCGGGCGGCCCGTGCTGCTCTTCTCCGGCGGCAAGGACTCCATCGTCCTGCTGCACCTGGCGCGCAAGGCGTTCGGCCCCGCGCCGCTGCCCTTCCCGCTGCTCCACGTCGACACCGGGCACAACTTCCCGGAGGTCCTCGCCCACCGGGACAGCCTGGTCGCCGCCCACGGGCTGCGCCTGCACGTCGTCTCCGTCCAGGAGTTCATCGACGACGGGCGGCTGCGGGAGCGGCCCGACGGCAGCCGCAACGTGCTGCAGAGCGTCCCGCTGACGGCCGCGATCGAGCGGCACGGGTTCGACGCGGTGTTCGGCGGGGCCCGCCGGGACGAGGACCGGGCCCGGGCCAAGGAGCGGGTGTTCTCGATCCGCGACGGGTCCGGCGGCTGGGACCCGGGGCGCCAGCGCCCCGAGCTCTGGCGGCTCTACAACGCCCGGTGCGGCCCCGGCGAACACGTCCGGGTCTTCCCGCTGTCCGACTGGACCGAGCTCGACGTCTGGCAGTACATCGAGCGCGAGGGCGTCGGCCTCCCCGCGCTCTACTACGCCCACCGGCGGGAGGTGTTCGCCCGCGCGGGCATGTGGCTCACCCCCGGTGCCTGGGGCGGCCCGGGGGAGGGCGAGCGGCTGGAGACCCGGCTGGTCCGCTACCGCACGGTCGGCGACATGTCCTGCACCGGAGCCGTCGAATCGGACGCGACGACCCCGGCCCAGGTCATCGCGGAACTCGCGGCCTGCCGCTCGACGGAGCGCGGCGCCACCCGTGCGGACGACCGGCTCTCCGAGGCGGCGATGGAGGACCGCAAGCGGGAGGGGTACTTCTGACGAACGCCCGCCGCCGCCCCCGGGCCCGGAGGTCCGGGGGCGGCGGCCGTCCCACTGGCAGTCGCCGGGGATTCCGGGGCCGGCGACGGGAGCGGCGGTCGTTCAGCGGTTGACCGCCCGCATCCCGTCCTCGTCGTAGCGCTCGCCCGCGACCTCGGGCAGCTCGGCCTCGATGCGGGCCAGGTCCTCGGCGGTCAGCTCGACGTCGACCGCGCCCGCGTTCTGCTCCAGGTAGCTGCGGCGCTTGGTGCCCGGGATCGGCACCAGGCGCTCGCCGCGGGCGAGGACCCAGGCGATCGCCAGCTGGGCCGGGGTGACCTGCTTCTCCGCGGCGATCTCCTTCACCTTCCCGGCGAGCCGGAGGTTGGCCGCCAGGTTGGCCTCGGTGAAGCGCGGGTTGGTGCGGCGGAAGTCGTCCTTGTCGAGCTCGTCCGGGGAGCTGAAGCGGCCCGCGAGGAAGCCGCGGCCGAGCGGGGAGTACGGCACGAAGCCGATCCCGAGCTCCCGGCAGGTGGGGAGGACCTCGGCCTCCACGTCCCGGCTCCAGAGCGAGTACTCGCTCTGGACGGCGGTGACCGGGTGGACGGCGTCGGCGCGGCGGATGGTCTCGGCGCTCGCCTCGCTCAGTCCGATGTACCGCACCTTTCCCTCGGCGACCAGTTCGCCGAGCGCGCCGACGGTCTCCTCGATGGGCACCTCCGGGTCGACCCGGTGCTGGTAGTACAGGTCGATGCGGTCGGTGCCGAGCCGCGCGAGCGAACCGTGGACGGAACCGCGGACGTGCTCGGCCGAGCCGTCCTGGCGGCCCACGGTCGACATGTCGCCCGGGACGGCGCCGTCCATGCGGTAGTTGAACTTCGTGGCGATCACGTACTCGTCGCGGTGCCCCCGGACGGCCTCGCCGACCAGGGACTCGTTGGTGAGCGGCCCGTAGACCTGCGCCGTGTCGAGGAAGGTGATGCCGAGGTCCAGGGCGTGCCGGATGGTCGCGACGGCCTCGTCCTGGTCGGCGGTGCCGTAGAAGGCGGACATCCCCATGCAGCCGAGGCCGATGGCCGACACCTGGAGGTCCCGCAGACTGCGCTGTTGCATGTGACGTGCCAGCCCTTCGTCTCGTTCTTCCCGCGGCCCGACGCCTTCCGGCGCCCCGGTCCGGGTGACCGGTCGGCCTCGTCTTCCGGAGAGGACCTTACGGCGCCGGGGCCTTCCGGCGGCGGACCGGCACGGCCGGGTGCGGGACGCCCGTACGGTGCCGCGCCGCGACGGCTTCCGCGGTCACGGCCACGGCTACGCGGACAGCGGCCCCGCGCCCGGGACGGATGGTGTCCCGTCCTCGGCCGCCGCCAACGCGCCGCGCGCCGCGAGGAGTTCGCGGAGCCGCTGGTGGGGGAGTGCGGGGGAGCGGTGGCCGTCGCGGCCGGTCGTCTCCTCGGCGGTGACCAGGGCGTTCAGCACCGCCTCCTCCACGGCCTGGACGACGGCCTCGTAGAAGGGGTCGATCCGGCCCCAGGGGATGAACCGCAGGGTGTCGTAGTCGGTGTCGCCGGGCTCGCCCCGGGGGAAGGAGCTGCCCAGCGCGCCCGGGTTGGCGGTGGAGAAGGCGAGGAAGACGTCGCCGGAGAAGTGGCCCCCGCTGGTGCCGGTCCGGGCCAGGCCCAGCGGCACCCGGCGGGCCAGTGCCTTGCACTGGCCGGGCAGCAGCGGCGCGTCCGTGCCGATCACGACGATCACCGAGCCGGCCCCGCCGGGGGCGAACCAGTCGTCGTCCTCCATCGGGTTGTCCGCCGACAGCTCCCGCCCGACCGGGACGCCGGCGACCACGAGTTCGCGCCGGTCGCCGAAGTTGGCCTGGACGAAGGCGCCCACGGTGCACTCGGCGGAGCCGTAGCGGACGACCCGGCTGGCGGTGCCGGAACCGCCCTTGAAGCCGTAGCAGTTCATCCCGGTGCCGCCGCCGACGCAGCCCTCCTCGACCGGCCCGGCCGCCGCCGACTCGATCGCGGCGATCGCGTGCTCGGCGCGGACGTGCGGTCCGTTGATGTCGTTGAGGTAGCCGTCCCAGGTCTCGGCGACCACCGGCAGCAGCCACTGCCGGGCGAGGTCGGGCCGGTGGGCGGCGGTCCAGTCGACGACGCCCCGGTGCACGGTGCCGACGGCGTGGGTGTTGGTCACCATGATCGGGCCGTTGAGCGCGCCGGTCTCCTCGATCCAGGTCGTCCCGGTCATCTCGCCGTTGCCGTTCAGCGCGTACCAGCCGGCCGCGCACGGCGTGCCCACGCCCTCGCGTCCGCGCGGGAGCACCGCGGTGACGCCGGTGCGGACGTGCTCGCCCTCGACGAGCGTGGTGTAGCCGATCCGTACGCCGGGGACGTCGGTCAGGGCGTTGGCGGGGCCGGGGGTGCCGTCCAGGAGCAGGCCGAGGGCACGGGCCCGGGGGCGTCCGGACGGGGTGGAGAGCGTGGTCATGTGGATCCTTCCTCGCGGGGCAGGGGCAGGGGCTGGGGCGCGGGAGGTCAGTCGCGGGGGCGCGCGGCCGGGCCGTCCACCGCCCGGTCGGGGCGCAGGTCCGGGCAGCCGGTCGCCGTCCGGGCGTAGCCGAGCAGCAGCTCCAGCGAGCGCTCGGGGGTGAGCGAGGCGTTGCGGGAGACGATGTGCAGGCCGTAGCCGTCCTCCAGGACGACCAGGTTGGCGGCGAGGTCGAGGGCCGGCGCGGTGGGCTCGAAGTGGCCCTGGGCCCGGCCGATCTCCAGGATGCTCGCGTAGAGGGCGACCTGACGGTCGAACAGGCTCTGCGCGAGTGCGGAGTAGACCGGGTTGTCGTGCGTGGCCGAGCTGAACTCGTACAGCACCAGGGCGAGTTCGTCGTCCGGGCCGTCCGGGAGGCCGAGCCGGGCGCAGGCCACGAGCTTGTCGCGGGCGTCCGGCAGCGCGGCCGCGACGGCGCTGCGGCTGGTGAAGAAGCGGTCGGCGGCGCGCTGGTAGACCTGCTGGAGCAGCTCGCCGATGTCGCTGAAGTAGTAGCTGACCGAGCCCCGGGCGACGCCGGCGGCGTCCGCGATGTCGGCGACGCGCAGCTGCGCCAGGCCGTGCCGTCCGACGGCCTCGGTGGCCGCGAGGACCAGCTGTTCGCGGCGGGCGGCCTGGTTCTTTGCTCGGGCCATCGCATTCCTTGTCACTGATGTCGGATCACGTCGTACCTCTTGACGTGGAACTATCGCAGAACTTTGACTTCTGTGCCAAAGAACTCCGACGAAGTTTCATGGACTCGGAAGGAGCACGATGGCCGATCCCCGCGCCACCGACCCCGCCACCGTAGATTCTGGCTCCGACGGCCCGGGCTCCGCGCCGTCGGCCGGCTACGCCCAGGACCTCTCCCGCTCGCTCAGCCTGCGCGAGAACATGCTGATCACCCTCTCCTCGGTGACCCCGGCCTCCAGCGTGTTCATCGTGATGCCGGCGGTGATCCGGGGCCTCGGCGGCGCGGCGGCCGTGGCCTTCGCCCTCGCGGCGGCGGTCGGCGTGCTGATGGCGCTCTGCTACGCGGAACTGTCCAGCGCCTTCCCGGTCACCGGGGGCGAGTACGCCTTCGCGGCGCGCACTCTCGGCCGGTCCACCGGGTTCGCGCTGTTCGCGCTCAGCCTGCTCGGCGGGGTGCTGGTCACCGCCGTCATCGCCCTCGGCACCGGCAGCTACCTGGGCGTGCTCTGGAGCGCGCTGGACGGGAAGGGGACCGGGCTGGCGGTGATCGCGCTGGCCTCGCTGGTCGCGGTGCTCGACATCCGCACCAACGCCTGGGTCACCGGGGTCTTCCTGCTCCTGGAGCTGGCGGCGGTCGCGGTGCTGGCCGTGCTCGGCTTCGTCCACGTCGACCAGCCGGTCTCGGTGCTGTGGACCCCGCAGGCGCTCGGCGGCGCCGGCGGCGACGTGCTGGTCGGGGCGTCCTGGGGGCTGGTCGCCTCGTTCACGACCACCGCGATCTTCGCCTACAACGGCTACGGCACCGCCGTGTACTTCGCGGAGGAGACCAGGCGGGCGTCCTCGATCGGCCGGGTGGTGCTCTGGTCGCTGGGGATCACCGTCGCCGCCGAGTGCCTGCCGCTGGTCGGGGTGCTGCTGGGCACGCCGAGCATGAGCGGACTGATGTCGGCGGCCTCACCGATGAGCTACTTCCTGCTGGAGCGGGCCGGTTCCACCGTCAACACGGTGGTCAGCCTGGGCATCGCCGTCGCCGTCGTCAACGCGGTCATCGCGATCATGCTGCAGAGCGGACGGCTGCTCTTCTCCTCGGCCCGCGACCGGGCCTGGCCGGACCGGGTCGGCGCCCCGCTCGCCTCCGTCCACCCCCGGCTGCGCACGCCCCTCGCGGCGACCCTGACCATGGGCGTGGCCACGCTGCTGGTCGGCTGGCTCGTCTCGCTCGACACGCTGATCCTGGCCACCGGGTCGACCCTGGTCGTGGTCTACGTCCTGGTCGCGCTGTCGGCGCTGTTCGGCCGGATCAGGGGGACCACCGCCACGGCCCCCTACCGGATGCACGGCTGGCCGTATGTCCCGCTGGGCGTCGTCGCGATCATGCTCTACGTCGGCTACGAGTCGGTGCGGGCCGACTGGCGCCCGATCGCCATCGCGGTCGGGATGACGGCCGTCGGCTACGCCTACTACTACGCCTACCTCCACCCCCGCCGCGCCGACCGCTGGACCATGCCCGACCCGGTCCGGGAGGAGGACGGCGGCGCCGCCGGCTGAGGCCCCGGGCGGGTTCCGCCGGGGCCGGGACCGGCACCGGGGAACGCGGCAGCGGCGCCGAGGCCCTCCGCGGTGACGTACCGCGGAGGGCCCGTGCGGGTTCAGCAGCCCAGGTGGTCACCCGGCACGGTGCCGAGCAGCTGGGTGAAGCGCTGGTAGGCGTCGATCCGGCTCTGCACCTGCGCGGGGTTGCCGCCGTTGCACTCCAGCGAGCCGTTGATGCTGCGGATCGTCTCGCCGAAGCCGTAGCCGTTGACGATCGCGTTGTGCGGGGTCATGGTGCCCGGCCCGTTCTGGGTGTTCCAGTACCAGAGCGCGGTCTTCCAGGCGACGGCCGGGTCGGTCTGCACCAGGTTGGGGTTGCGCAGCAGGTCGATGCCGAGGGCGTCGCCGGCCGCCTTGTAGTTGAAGTTCCAGCTCAGCTGGATCGGGCCGCGCCCGTAGTACGCGGCCTGCCCGGCCGGGCAGCCGTACGGCTGCGAACTGTCGCAGTAGTGGGGGTAGTTGGCGGTGTTCTGCTCGACCACGTAGACCAGGGCGCCGGTCTCGTGGTTGACGTTGGCCAGGAAGGCCGCGGCCTCCTGCCTGCGGACGGTGTCGCTGCCGGTGGCCGCGAAGGCGGGGTAGGCGGAGAGGGCGTCGATCAGGCCCTGGTAGGTGTAGAAGGCGTTCCGGTTCGGGAACATCTGGTTGAACTGGGCCTGGCTGACCGGGAATCCGCCCGGGTTCGGGGTGCCGGTGGACGTCGGCGTGGCGGTCGGGCTCGGGCCGGTGCCGCAGCCGCCCTGGTCGGACCAGACGCCGGAGCCGCCGGTGCTGGGCGGCTCGTTCTGGGTCCACCACTTGGCGAGCCAGTTGTGGCCGTTGTAGGAGACGGCGGCGCCGCCGGTGTAGACGGCCGAGGAGCTCCAGGGCGTGGCGCAGACGGCGGCGCTGGCGTTGGTCGCGGGCAGCAGGAGGAGCACCGTCAGCGCCGTGGCGACGGCGGAGAGCAGTGCGAGCAGGCGTTTCGTGGACACTTGATCACCCCTTGTGCGGTGTGGGGCCGCACGGTCGTGGAGGTAGGGACGTCGGGGCAGGGGAGCCGGGCCCCGCGGGGTGGGGGCACGTCGTGGGGGACGGGCCGACCGGGGTGCGGGCCGGTGCGGGGCTGCCCCAGACTCAAGCGGAGTGGTCTATACCTGTCAAGGGGTTCCGGGCAAAAGACCCGCCCGCGAGCGGCGCGGTGGGCGGCGCCGGGGCGGTGGGGCGTGCGGATGCCGGCCCGGGTGGTCACAGGTCCGCGAGGTCCGCGAGGTTGGCGATCAGGTCGGCGAGTCCGGCGTCCAGCGGGATCAGCGGGCGCCATCCGGTCGCGGCGCGGAACCGCGAGGAGTCCGCGACGGTGCTCCGCAGGTCGGTCGGCAGCGCGTGCTCCGGCGGGGGGACGGAGACCACCGGCACGGCGGGACGGCCGGTCCGCACCGCGACGCCGTCGGCGATCGCCCGGAAGACCCGCCCGAGCGGCTCCCCGTGCCCGGTGCCGAGCACCCAGTGCCGGCCGGCGACCGCGTCGGGCCGGTCCAGGGCGGCCAGGAAGGCCCGCCCGGTGTCGTCGACGTGGAGCAGGTCGCGCCGTACGGAGCCGTCGTGCCACATCGTCAGCGGCTCCCCGGCCAGGGCGCGGCGCACCATCGTCGCCAGCACCCCCCGGTCGCCCCGCCCCGCCGGTGCGCCGCGGCCGTAGACCGTCGGCAGCCGCAGACAGGCGCCACGCACCGCGCCCTCGGCCGTGGCGGCCAGCAACTCCCGTTCCGCCGCCGCCTTCTGGCGGTCGTACGGGCTGGCCGGGGCGTCGGGCGCGGACTCGTCGACCGGGATCGGCGCGTCCGGCCCGGCCTGCGAGGTCGAACCGGCGAACAGGACGACCACGGGGGCGCCGCCGCGCCGTGCGCGCTCCTGCCGGAGGGCCGGCAGGAGCGAGCTCATCACGCCGGCGTTGGTCCGCCCCAGCGCTTCCTCGGGCTGGCCGGTGCCGCGCCACCCCGCGCCGTGCGAGACCAGGTGGACGACCGCGTCGGACCCGGCGACGGCGGCCCGGAGGGCCTCGGGGTCCGTCACGTCGGCGGCGACCACCTCGACCTCGGCCCGCCCGGCGGGCGGCACGGCGACCGCCCCCCGGGCCACCGCGCGCAGCCGGAGCGGGCGTTGGGCGAGCGCCCCGAGGACGACGGAGCCGACGAAGCCCGAGGCGCCCAGCACGGTGACGCGGGGGCGGCGCGCCGCCGCGACGGGGCCGCTCACGCCGCGCCGGCGCCCGCGTCGGAGCCCGCGTCGGAGCCCTCGTCGGGGCCCGCACCGGGTGCCGTGGACCGCCGGTACAGGGCCTGCCAGTAGTAGCTCCACGGGACGGCCCCGCCGTCGGCGACGGTCTCCCAGTGCGGCCCGGGGCGGTAGGACGAGAGGAACTTCGGCGCCAGCGCCTCGACGGCGCGGCTGTCGTGGATGTCGAGGACGTCCCGCAGCAGCCCGGTCGCCAGGGCCATCCGGACGACCTCCTCGCCCTGGGCGTGGTTGTCCAGCTCCTTCTCCAGGTACTTGCCGACCGGGTTGTTCACGTAGAGCGCCGTGCACCGGCGGTCGACCAGGTCGAGGTAGTTGAGCACCGTCCCGGGCGGCATCTCCGCGAACGAGTCGATGTTGAGGCAGAGTTCGAAGCGGCTCCCGCCGAGGGCCCGGTCCAGGTCGTCCGTGTCGTCGACCGGGACGAACCTTACGCGCGCGAAGTCCTCGGGGGCGAGCACCCTGCCGAGGTACGCCCGCGACAGCGAGAGCACGCGGGCCAGGTCGACGATGCAGTACTCCTCGACGCGGTGGTTGGCGAAGATCGCGTGGCAGGTCCGGCCGTAGCCGGCGCCGATCTCCAGGACGCGGGCGCCGTCCAGCGGGAGGTGGCGGGAGATGAAGTCCAGTTCGTGGACGGCGAGCAGGTAGTCCATGCAGACCCGGTCGCCGTCGTGGGTCACGGTGATGGGCGAGCCGAGTTCGCGGCCGCGGATCCGGCGCAGGCGGGACCGGTTCTCCGGCGTGAGCCGCGTGGCGAGTTCGAAGATGAGCGCCTTGAGGTAGCGAACGCCGTTGACCTGCGGATCCCAGAGGGCGAGCTTGAAGTTCACCGGCTCGGACTTGAAGGATCCGAGCTCGGCCACGCCCTGCTCGGTCACCTTGACGGAGTTGTTGTATTCCCACAGTGCGCTGGGGGCGTACCTGTCATCCATGGCTGCCGATGCTAGGAGGACCGGCCGGCGGGGGCTTCCTCGATCGTGCTGTTCCCGGCCGGCCTGGCCGTCCGCCGCCCCCGCCGCCCCGAACACAGCACTCCGCGAGAAGTGCGGCCGTCCGCCGCGGTGCCAGAATCACCGGGATTCGTCCGAGCTCGGAGGGCCCGTTGCGCGTACTGTTCGTCACCGCACCGTTCCGCTCGCACCTCTACGTGCAGACGCCGCTCGCCTGGGCGCTGCGCACGGCCGGCCACGAGGTCCGGGTCGCCTGCTCGCCCCGCCTGACCGAGGACGTCGTCCGCACCGGGCTCACGCCCGTGCCGATCGGCGAGGAGGTCGACCTCGGCGACCTGATGGCGCGGTCGGAGCCGGAGCGCGCCCCGGCGGCGCCGGCCGGGGGCCGGAAGTCGCACCAGAGCGACTACCCCCTCGGCGACCCGACCGCCGAGCTGGCCTCCAACGCGGCCGGCTGGCGGACGCTTTTCAACCCCGACTCGTCCTTCGACGACCTGGTCGCGTTCGCCGAGCTGTGGCGCCCCGACCTCGTCGTCTCCGACACCTTCGTCCTCTCGGGCGCGCCCGCCGCCCGCCGGGTCGGGGCGGCGCACGCCCGCATGCTGTTCGGCGCGGACGGGCTCGGCCAGCTGCGCACGGCCTGCCGCGCGCAGTGGCGGGCGCAGGGCTCCGACTGGGACGGCGTCGATCCGCTGCGGGAGTGGCTGGAGCCGGTGTTCGGCCGGTTCGGCGTGGAGTTCGACGAGGAGGCGGTCCTCGGGCAGTGGACGGTCTTCCCGATGCCCACCTGGGTCTGGCGTCCGGCCGGGATCCCGTACGTCCCGATGCGGCACGTCCCGTTCAACGGCCCGAGCACCACGCCGTCCTGGGTGTACCGGCGCCCTGAGCGGCGGCGGGTCTGCTTCACCCTCGGACTGGCGCACCGGGAGGGCCGCGGCCACGGGGTGTCCGCCTCGCCGCGCGAGGTCTTCGAGGCCATCGCGGACCTCGACGTCGAGGTGGTCGCGACCCTCGCCCCCGGTCAACTCCCGCCGGGGCTCCGCGTTCCCGACAACGTGCGGGTGGTCGACTTCGTCCCGCTCAACGACCTCCTGCCCACCTGCGCGGCCGTCATCCACAGCGGCGGGGCGGGGGCCTTCGCGGCCGCCGTCGAACACGCCGTCCCGCAGCTGATCGTGCCCAACGTGTACTGGAGCGAGAAGTGGTGGGGGCCGGTGGCGATGGCCTCCGGGCTGGAGGAGCAGGGCGCCGGCCGCTACGTCGCCGACGCCGACGGGCTGACCGGCGAGCTGCTCCGCTCCGAGCTGCGGCGGGTCCTGGAGGACCCGGCCTTCCGGGAGGGCGCCGCGCGGGTGTCCGCGCAGTCGGCCGCCCTGCCGAGCCCGCACGACCTCGTCCCGGTCCTGGAGGGGCTCACCGCCAAGCACCGCTACCCGGCCTGACCCCCGCACCGGCCCGCCGGGCCGCCCCGTCCCCGCACCGGCCCGCCCCGGGGCCGACGGCTCACCGCCGGGCCGGGCCGCCCCGGGACCCGCCCGGCTGACGGACCCGCTCCGCCTGCGCCAGCAGGTAGCGCCGCTCGGGGTCGCTCTCGGTGCGCCGCGCCGCGGCCTCGTAGGCGGCCCCGGCCTCGGCGGGGCGGTCCGCGAGTTCCAGCAGATGGGCCCGGACGGTGTCGACCCGGTGGTTCTGCGCCAGCGCGGGGTCGTCCGCGACCTCGGCGAGCACCTCCAGCCCGGCGAGCGGGCCGTGGACCATGGCCGTCGCCACCGAACGGCTGAGCGTGACCACCGGGCTCGGCGCGATGCGCTCCAGGATGCGGTACAGCATCAGGATCTGCGGCCAGTCCGTCTCCGCGACGCCGGGCGCCTCCGCGTGCAGGGCGGCGATCGCGGCCTGCAACCGGTACGGGCCGGGCCCGAAGCGTTCGAGGGTCCGGGCCACCAGGGCGACCCCCTCCGCGATCGCGTCCCGGTCCCACCGGGTGCGGTCCTGGTCGGCGAGCGGGACGAGCGCGCCGTCCGGTGCGGAGCGGGCGTCCCGCCGGGCCTCGGTCAGCAGCATCAGCGCGAGCAGCCCCGCCACCTCGCCCTCCTGCGGCAGGGCGCGGTGCAGGTCGCGGACCAGGCGCAGCGCCCACGCCGTCAGGTCCGGGCGCACCACGTTCGACCCGCTGGACGCGGTGTGCCCCTCGTTGAAGATCAGGTACAGCACCTGGAGGACCACCTGCACCCGCGCGGCGCCCTCCTCGCCGACGGGCATCCGGAACCCGCCCCCGACCTCCTTCACCCGCTGCTTCGCCCGCCGGATCCGCTGGCTCATGGTGGCCTCCGGCACCAGGAAGGCACGGGCGATCTCCGCGGTGGTCAGCCCGCCGACCGCACGGAGCGTCAGCGCGGCCTGGGCCTGCGGCGAGAGCTCGGGGTGGCAGCAGAGGAACAGCAGGCGCAGGGTGTCGTCGGTGTCGCCCGGGCCGGCCTCGTCGGCCGGGGGGACGGCCGGCTCGCCGGCGGCCGACCGGGCCACCACCACGGCCTCGCGCCGGTGCCGGGCGCTCTCGCTGCGGATCACGTCCTGGAGGCGGCGGGTGGCGACGGTGAGGAGCCAGGCGACCGGGTTGTCCGGCACCCCGTCCCTCGGCCACTGCACGACCGCGGCGAGCTGCGCCTCCTGCATGGCGTCCTCGCAGTGGTCGAACTGCGTGGGGTGGCGGCGGGTGAGCAGGCCGAGCGCGCGCGGCGCCGACCGGCGCAGCAGTTCCTCGACGACGACCGCCACCCGGACCTCCCCAGCGTTGCGGTCCAGGCTAGCCGATCACCGCCCTCCGGACCCGGCCCGCCGGCACTCCCGGTAGTCGGGCAGCAGCCCGGCGGAGCGGGCCTCGGCGAGCGACGGCGCGTCCCGGTCGCGCGGCGAGAGGAGCGTCCGGGACGCCTCGGGGACGGGCAGGGCCAGCGCGGGGTCGAACGGCGACAGCGCCAGCTCGTTGCGCGGGACGTACTCCCGTGACAGCAGGTAGGACACGACGGTGTCGTCCTCCAGCGCGAGGAACAGGTGCCCCACGCCCACGGGCAGGTACACGGCGCGGTACCGGTCCGAGCCGAGCTCGACGGAGTCCCACCGCCCGAAGGTCGGGGACCCGACCCGCAGGTCGACGACGACGTCCAGGGCCCGCCCGCGCGGGCACGTCACGTACTTCTCGCAGCCGGGCGGGGTGGCCGTGTAGTGCACCCCGCGGAGCACCCCGCTCCGCGACCGGCTGTGGCTGGCCTGTCGGACGGCGAACAGCGTCCTCCCGGTGGCCGCGCGGAAGTCCGCCTCCTGGTAGCCGGACAGGAACTCCCCCCGGTCGTCGGGGAAGACGCGCGGGGTGAACTCCAGCGCGCCCTCGACCGCCAACTCCCGTACGTCCATGGCACTCCTCTCCTCGCGGGCCGGCCGGGGAAGGCCGTTCCCCGGCCGGGCGGGCCGCGGTCAGTCGACGCGTACCTCGGGGACGTAGCGGATCCACCGGCCGCCGGCCTCGCGGAAACCGGTCTCCTTGGCCATGATCTCGTCCGCGTGGTTCCAGGCGAAGAGCAGCGCACAGTCCGGGTACGGGTCGGCGAACGCCTCGGCGGGGCGCACCGGGATGTGCGTTCCGGGGGTCAGGCGGCCCTGCTTGGCCGGGGTGGTGTCGCAGACGAAGGAGACCAGGTCGGGGCCGATGCCGCAGTAGTTGGCGACCGTCGCGCTCTTGGCGGTCGCGCCGTAGGCCACCACGGTGCGGCCCTCGTCGCGGAGCCGGGTGAGCAGTGCGAGCAGGTCGTCCCGGACCGCCGCCACGGCGTCGGCGAAGCCGCGCAGGGTGTCCGGGGCCGCGAGCCGCCGCTCCTGCTCGTGGGCGAGCAGCTCGCCCACGGCCGGCGAGGGGCGCCGGGTGCCGGGCCGGGCGAGGGTGTACCTGATCTCCCCGCCGTGCACCGGCAGTCGGCGGACGTCGACGAGCTCGAAGCCGAAGCGTTCGGCCATCGCGTGGACGGAGCGCGCGGTGAAGAGGTAGAAGTGCTCGTCGTAGATCTGGTCGAAGGAGGTCTTCTCGACGACGTCGCCGAAGTACGGGTCCTCGAAGACGAAGACGCCGTCGGGTGCGAGCAGTGCGTCGACGCCGCGGAAGACGGACTCCAGGTAGGGGATGTGACAGATGGTGTTGGCCGCGTAGATCACGTCGGCGGGCCCCTCCGCGCGCCGGACGTCGGCGGCGGTCGCCTCCTCGAAGAAGTCGCCGCGCACCCGCACGCCGGCTGCGCGCGCGACCTCGGCGACCTTGCGGGAGGGTTCGAAGCCGAGGTGGCGGACGCCGGCCTCGCCGACGGTCCGGAGCATCACCCCGTCGTTGCAGCCGATCTCGACGGCGAACGCGCCGTCGCGGGCCAGTTCCGAGGCCAGGAACCCGCCGGCGGTGCGGGCGAAGTGCTCGCGCATCACGGCCGACCCGGAGGAGTAGTACGGGTAGTCCTCGTGGAACATCCGCTCCCTGGGCACCTCGTCGACCAGCTGCACCATGGTGCAGGCGGTGCAGCGGGCGACCCGGAGCCGGTAGAAGAACTCGTCGGCGACGGGCGTCCGCGCCGGGAAGGCGTCGGAGAGCGGTTGGCGGCCGAGGTCGAGGAACTCCTCTGTCGCCGCGCCGCAGATCCGGCACGGGTGCGGTGGGGCGGGCGGGGCGGGCGGCGCGGTGTCGATCCGGTCGGTCATCGTCGGGCCTCCATCGTCATCGTCGTCGGCACGGCTGCGGGCGCGGGGGAGCGGGAGGTCAGAGCCCGGCCAGGACCTCGCGCAGGGCCTCGATCACCCGGTCCTGGAGGTCCGGGGGCAGCGAGGGGTACATCGGCAGCGAGAAGATCTCGCCGGCGAGCCGCTCGGTCACGGGCAGCGCGCCCTCGCCCACGCCGAGGTGGCGGAACCCCTTCATGGTGTGGACGGGCCACGGGTAGCTGATGTTCAGGGCGATGTCGTGCCGGAGCAGTTCCTTCAGGACGAGGTCGCGCCGCGGGTGGCGCACCACGTAGAGGTAGTGGACGTGCTCGTTGCCGGGCGTGGTCCGGGGCAGCACCAGGCCGTCGGGGGCGGCGAGGTCGGAGAGCGCCTCCTCGTACCGGCGCGCCACGCTCCGGCGGCCCTCGATGTACGCGTCCAGGCGGGTCAGTTTGCGCCGGAGGATCTCGGCCTGCACCTCGTCCAGCCGGCTGTTGTGGCCGGGGGTGTCGACGACGTAGTAGGTCTCCTCCATCCCGTAGTAGCGCAGCCGCCGCAGCGCGCGGTCGGTGTCCGGGTCGCGGGTGACCACGGCCCCGCCGTCGCCGTACGCGCCCAGCACCTTGGTCGGGTAGAACGAGAAGGCGCCGGCGTCGCCCATGGTGCCGGCCGTCCGGCCGCGGTGGCGTGCCCCGTGCGCCTGGGCGCAGTCCTCCAGGACCGCCAGGCCGTGGTCGCGCGCCACCCGGAGCACCGCGTCCATGTCGACGCACTGGCCGTAGAGGTGGACGGGGACGATCGCCCTGGTGCGGTCGGTGACGGCCGCCGCGAGCAGGTCGGTGTCCATCAGGTAGTCGTCCTCGCGCACGTCGACGAAGACGGGCACCGCCCCCACGGCGTCGATCGCGACCACGGTCGGGGCGGCCGTGTTGGACACCGTGACGACCTCGTCGCCCGGCCCGACGCCGAGCGCCTCCAGCCCGAGGACGATGGCGTTGGTGCCGTTGTCGACCCCGACGCAGTGGTCCAGCCCGTGCCAGGCGGCGAACTCCGCCTCGAAGCCGCGCACGCTCGCGCCGAGCACCAGCTGCCCGGAGCCGAACACCGTCTCGACGGCGTCGAGCAGGTCCTCGCGTTCGTTCCGGTACTCCGGAAGGTAGTCCCATACCCGCGTTGTCATCTGCGCCCTCCTCGGTGGGTCAGCGCCGCCCGGCGGGGCGGGCGGCGCGGGTGCTCATGTAGTCGTCGTCCCGGTCGATGCGCAGCGCCCGCGCGCTGAGGTGGTCGACGGCGTCGGGGTAGGTGTAGGGCTGCATGAACCACCCGGCCCGGACGTCCCGGTAGAGCCGGGCCAGGCTCGAACTCCCGGCGTACGAGGCGCCGCCGACGATGGTGAGGCAGTCGTTGACGATGTCGGGCGCGAGCCGGTTGAGCGTCAGCTTCGCGCACTGGAACGCCGTCATCATCCGGGGGCCGCGCACCGCCGGATCGGGCACGCCGGCGGTCAGCGCGTCGGCCTCGGCCAGGGCCGCGGCGGTGGTGGCGCGCGCCGCGTACAGACGGGCCTCGACCTCGGCGACGAGCGTGCGGACGGCGGCGGGCGCGCCGGGGCGCTCCCGCTGCCACTCCACGGCGGCGTCGCGCGCGGCCCGGGCGACGCCCAGGTAGATGCCGAGCATGGTGATCGAGCTGACGGTCTGCCCGGCCAGCGCGGCGTCGCCGCGTTCCCCGACCGGGCCCCGCACCAGCACGTCGGCGTCCGGTACGGGGCACCGGTCGAAGGCGATGTCCCAGGTGCCGGAGGCGCGCATCCCGAGGCCGTCCCAGGTGTCCAGGACGGTCAGGCCGGGGGTGCCGAGGGCGACGAGGGGCGCCGCGAGGCAGGTGCGGCCGTCCGCCTCGACCAGGGCGTAGGCGAAGAAGTGGGTGGCCACCGGGGCCATGCTCACCAGCGTCTTGCGGCCGGAGAGCAGCCAGCCGCCGGAGCCGTCCGGCTCCAGCCGCGTCACGGTGCCCGGGGGGTCCTTGACGGCGCCGCACACCCGCGCCTCGCCGGTCGCCATGGCGCGCAGCACCCGCTCGGCGAGCGCCGCGGCCTCCGGCTTGCCGTTGCGCCACTCGTACGCCAGCGTCAGGCCCCGGCTGAACTGGACGTGCAGGGCGAGCGCCGTCGAGGCGTCGGCCCGGGCCACCTCCTGGAGCGCCAGGGCGACGTCGTGGAGGCGGTCCACGCCGAGCCCGCCGAGCTCCGCCGGGACGGTGCCCCCGAGCACGCCGGCGCGTGCGAAGCGTTCGAAGACCTCGACCGGGAAGGTGCCGGTCCGGTCCCGTACGTCGGCGTCGGCGCGGATCGCCGGCACCTGCTCGGAGACGAGGCCGAGCAGCCTGCGGCCCGCCTCGCTGACCGGCGCGGACAGGTCCGGGCGCGCGGCCTCGTTCGCGGCCTCCGTCAGCACAGTTCGCCTCCCGTTTCGTTCCGGCCGGGCATCGCGCTCGCACCGGCGGTTCAGAGGTACTGGGTGTTCGGTGCCTGGCCGCACAGCAGCCGGCCGTAGAGTTCGAGGTTGGTGTTCGGGTGCATGACGGCGTGCAGGTGGAGGGTCCGGACGTCCCGCTCGATCCGCTGGATCGGCACGTCCAGGTAGACCGAGGACGCCCCGCTCGCGGTGGCCAGGATGTCCACCGCCTCCTTGACGCGCGCGCAGACCGCGCCGGTCTCCAGGCGGGCCAGGGCGCGTTCCTCCAGCGTCCAGGGCTCGGCGGCGGCGTTCTTCGCGTCGACGAGGTCCGCGAGGCGGTAGCAGTGGAACTCCGCCTCGTCGATCTTCACCGCGGCCTCCGCGACCTGGAGGTGGGTCAGCGGCGCCTCGCGCTGGTCGGTGTAGTCGGTGTAGGTGATCCGCCGGTCGGGGAGGCGCTCGAAGAAGGCGTCCTTCGCGGCGATCGCGAGGCCGAGGGCGGTCGCGCTCACCGTCGCGCAGGCCGTCGGCATGATCGGGGCCCGGTAGATCTCCGAGCCGGCGTTGCTGCCCGCCCCGCCGCCGCCGATCATGACCGGCTCCATCGGGATGTAGCGCTCCGCGGGGACGAAGACGTCCCGCGCGACCGTGGTGACGCTGCCGGACCCGCGCAGCCCCACGGTGTGCCAGTCGTCGACCACCTCCAGGTCGGAGACCGGGATCAGCGTCATGATGGGCCGGGGGGCCGCGTCGGGGGTGAGCAGGACCGCCGCGTTGGTGTCCCAGGTGCTGTGCTGGACGCCGCTGTTGAACTTCCAGGAGCCGTTGACGAGGATGCCGCCGTCGACCGGGACGGCGGTGGCCGTCGGGCTGATGATGCCGCTGACCAGGGCGTCCGGGGAGGCGAGGACCCGGTCCTGCACCTCGTCCGGGAACAGTGCGGCGACCCAGGCGCTGATCGACCAGACGCCGGCCGTCCAGGACGCCGCGCCGTCGGCGCGGGCCAGCTCCACCAGGAGCTCGGCCTGGGTGCGCATGTCGACCTCGTAGCCGCCGAGGCGCCTGGGGATCCGGGTGCGGAGCAGGCCGGCGTCCGCCAGGACCGAGACGGTCTCCTTCGACAGGCGCCGGTTCTCGTCGCCCCAGGGCGCGTTGTTCCTCAGGACCGGCGCCACCTCGCGCGCCCGGCGGAGGATCTCGGCGCGGTCGGGGACGGCGGTCGTTGCGGTGGTGTCCGTCATGACGTGCTCTCCCTGGTGAAGGACGGGGCAGCGGAATTCGGGGCATGGCGGGGGCGGGTCCACCGGTCGCGCGGTGGCGGTCCCGCACCCCGTGGACGGCGTTGCGGGGGGATCGGAGCCGGGGGGATCAGAGCCGGACGGCGCGCGTGGTCAGCGCCGAGAGCAGGGTGCGGGCCTGGACGTTCACCCGCCCGCCGCGGGTCACCAGCGCGGAGAGTTGACCAGGCGTCACCCAGCAGTACCCGGGCGGTGGTTGGGACGGCGCCTGCGCTCCGTCCGCCTCCACGATGGCGTAGCGGCTCACCGCGTTCAGGAAGCGGCCGCCCTCCTCGGAGTGGAGGGCCGAGTAGCGGACGCGGGAGGGCGCGGCGGTCTCGACGACGTCCAGGAAGTGGTGGCGGGGCCCGCGGGGGCGGCCGCGGTGGTGCTCCGGGGTGCACTGCACCGTCGGCGCGAGTTCCGCGATCTCCTGGAAGCCGACCTCCACGCCGGCCCGGGCCAGCAGGTGCGGCACGCCCGAGAAGTACCGCAGCACGAAGGCGCTCAGCCCCAGCCGTACGGGTTCGACCAGCGGCTGCGTCCACTGGGCCACCTCGCGGCTGCCCGCCTCGACGGCCACCGCGACCACGCGGAAGTGGCGGTCCGGGACCCGGCGGATCGCGTGCGCGGTCCGTATCCAGCCCCCGGTGTCGCGCAGCGGGACGCGCCGCACCCGCAGCGAGCGGCGGGCCCGCTCCGCGGCCAGCCAGCCCTCGATGTGCTCCACGGAGATCAGCCCGCTCGCTCCCGAGACGGGGAGGGGGAGGCAGGAGAGCACCGTGCGGGCGTCCATGTTGACGAGGTTGTCGCGGTGCAGCAGCGCGGCGATCCGGTCGAGGGTCAGCCAGCGGAAGTTCTCGGCGACCGGCACCTCCTCGTCGACCAGCACGATCGTGTTCCGGTTGAACTTCCGGTTGAACCAGTCGCCGTGCTCGGACTGCAGCACGTCCGCGACGGGACGCCCCCGGGACGGATCGAGGAAGTACTCCAGGTAGGCGACCGGCGCGCCCTTGTGCACGCCGGTGTAGTTGCTGTGGGTCGCCTGCACGGTGGGGGAGAGCTGGACGATGTTGGGGTTGCCCGGCTCCATCTTCGCCTGCATCAGGTAGTGGCGCACCCCGCCGAAGTCCTTGGCGATGATCCCCAGGATGCCGACCTCGGGCTGGTCGATGATGGGCTGGCGCCAGGTCGGCACCGGGCCGTCGGCCGTCTCCACCTCGACGCCCTGGATCGAGAAGAAGCGCCCGCTGTCGTGCACCAGGTCGCCGGTGTCCGGGGCGAAGGACCACCCGCGGAGCCGGTCGAACGGGATGCGCTCGACCCGGAAGCGGTCGGCCCGCACCCGGGCGGACAGCCAGTGCGCTATCTCGTCGGCCGAGGCGCCCGGACCGTCCCGTCCCGGTGCCGTGACGGGGCGCCGGGTGAGGGCCGGAAGCCGGGTGCCGATGCCTCCACGAACCGTACCGATGGTGCTCAACTCCACGTCCTTTCAGGGGAATCGGCTGTCACGGGAATCGGCGCGGAGGTCACCCCGGGGGGCCGGCCCCGGCCGGGCGGCGCGAACCGCCCGGCCGGAACGCGCTAGGACGGGAGTTCCACCGACATCGCGTGGCGGAAGACGTTCCCGGGGTCGTACCGCTTCTTGACCGCCTGCAGCCGGGCGTAGTTGTCCCGGTAGTACAGCGTCGTCCAGGAGACCCCGGAGTCGTTCAGCTTCGGGTCCAGCAGGTCGACGTCGGGGTAGTTGATGTAGCTCCCGGAGTTCCGCTCGTCCGGGAGCGGGACGCCGCCGGTGGCGGCGTAGACGTCGCGGTAGAAGGAGCGGACCCAGTCGAGGTGCTCGGCGCCCGAGCCCCCCTCCCAGTTCCCGGTGGAGTAGACGGCCTTCACGATCGCGTCCCGCTGGGCCGTGGCGGTGGCGTCGGCGGGCAGCGCGTTGACCTGGCCGCCGAACCCGGAGAGGCCGAGGTTCGCGGCCGGGTTGTGGTAGTCGGTGCTGCTCAGGTACCTCCAGATGACCGCTATCTGCTCGTCCGTGTACCCCTTGCGGAGGTCCCCGGCCTTGTGCTTGTAGTTCCCGGACGGCTCGTAGGGCCAGTTCTGCGGGGACATCCAGGGGATGACCTGGTCGGTGTCGATCACGGGCGTGGCGCCGACCCCGGCGGTGAGGAAGTCGACATGGGTGTTCAGTCGCTCCGACGCGCCCGGGAGCGCGTCGTCGATGACGGAGATCAGGCCGAGCATGCCCCCCGAGCGGTGGAAGAGCTGGAGGACCCCCCAGATGTCGCAGGCCGGCGTGCCGGGATCGCTGTTCCGCTCGTACCAGGTGCCGTAGTTGCGGATCAGCGTGCCGAACGACGCCTCGTCCATGCCGTCCCAGGAGTACATCACCGTCCGCCGGCGCGCGTTGCCGGGGGCCTTCGGCAGCAGGTCCGCCGGCCGGTCGGAGCGCACGCCCCGGCTGCGCAGCCAGAACCGGGTGACGACGCCGAAGCTGCCGCCCCCGCCGCCGGCGTGCGCCCACCACAGGTCCCGGTTCGGGTCGCCCTCCTCGCGGGTGGCGACGACGGTGCGGGCCCTGCCCTTCTCGTCGACGACCACCACCTCCACCGCGTACAGGTGGTCCGCCACCAGGCCGTCCCGGCGGGAGAGGTGGCCGTAGCCGCCGCCCGTCAGGTGCCCGCCGATCGCCACGTCCATACAGGCCCCGGCCGGCAGGGTGACACCCCACTCCTTGAAGAGGGTGCGGTAGACGTGCCCGAGCGTGGCGCCCGGACCGATCGCGAAGGCCCGGCGCTCCGGGTCGTGGCGGACCTCGTCCAGCAGCGACAGGTCGATCAGCGTCTCGACCTCCGGAGCGAAGGTGAAGCCCTCGAAGCAGTGGCCGCCGCTGCGCACCCCGATCCGCTTCCCGGCCCGCACCGCCTCCTCGACGACGGCGACGACCTGCTTGGTGCCGTGCACCACGCGCACCGAGTCGGGGCGGCCGACGAACCGTTGGTTGTGGCCGATGGTCAGGCTGCTGTACCGGGTGTCCTCGGGGCGGACGACCGTCCCGTCGGCCCGGGCCGGGGCGAGACCTCCGGGATCCGTCACATCACTCACGTACTACCTCCGGAAACAGTGGGCGGAGTTGTCTCCCCGGCGGCTCTCGGCGAAGCCTCCGCACGTGGGCGCGGACCGGCGCGGTGACCGGGGCGGCCACGCGGCGGCACGTCGAGGCCCGGGGGTTCGTTCGACGAACTCCGTCAGCGTACAGGTGAGTTGACGAACCATGAGATCGATCCGACCGGACCCCGGACGCTGCGGACCCGACCGGTCCCCGACACCGTCCAGCACAGCCGTCCCTCCTCGCCCGTCGCCCCGATCGGCTCCAGACGCATCGTCGTCCGTCGCAGCGGCCCCTGTCTTCTCGTGGATTGCGCAGGAGGGACAGCAAGCCGGGAGGTGCCGTCCGGCCGCTCGGTTTGTGAAGCTGGCGGCCATTCGTCACCCGGGCGGGGAAGGACACCCATGGCTCAGCAGACCGACAGCACCGCCACCGCCGCGCTCCCCGAGTCCGGCCGGCGCCGCGACTCCGGCGGGCGGGACGAGTCCGGCGGAGGGGGTGCGGACGGCGGGCGGGGCGCGGGGCGGGCCTCCGCCCGCCGGTGGGCCGCGCTGCTCGCCCTGCTCGTCGGGCTCTTCCTCGTCGACGAGCTCCCGCCCTACCTGCGCTTCGATCCGGCGAAGGCGCGCATCAACCTGGACCCCCAGGTCCCGTGGCACTACGCGGTCCTGGTGGCGCACATCGCCTTCGGGTCGATCGCGCTGGTCACCGTCGTGCTCCAGCTGTGGCCCGGGCTGCGGCGGACCCGCCCGCGGGTGCACCGGCTCAGCGGCCGGCTCTACGTGTACGCCGGCGCCCTGCCCTGTGCCGTCACCGCGCTGGTGATCATGCCGCTGATGCCCGAGTGGCGCGGCGACATCGGGATCGCGCTCCAGGCGCTGCTGTGGATCGCGACCACGGTGGCCGGGACGGTGGCGGCCCGCCGGCACCGCTGGGCCGAGCACCGCCGGTGGATGCTGCGGAGCTTCGCGCTCGCCGCCGGCGTGCTGTGGGGCCGCGCCATGGTCGACGTCATGGTCCACACGGGTGCGCCCGTCCCGCTCGACTACCTGTTCGAGGTCGCGCGCTGGCTCGGCTGGATGGTCAACCTCGTCCTCGTGCAGCTCTGGCTGGACCGGAAGCCGCGGCGACGGCTCCCGGTGTCCGCCTGAGGGAAGGGCCGCCGGGCCCCTCCGGTCACGCCTCCGGCCCCACCATGGGCCTGATCTCCACCCGGGCCAGCCGGGCGTCGGGAATGCGGGCGGCGATCTCCGCCGCCCGCTCCATGCCGTCGCAGTCGACGATGTCGTAGCCCGCCAGGTGCTCCTTGACCTCGGCGAACGGACCGTCCACGACCTGCACCGCGCCGTTGCGGACCCGCACCGCCCGGCTCCGCTCCGGGGGAGCCAGCACCGAGCCGCCGACCCACTCCCCGGACGCCTCCAGTTCGCCGATCAGCGCCGCGTGCTCGGGGCCGAGCGAGGCCCGCTCCGCCTCCGTGAGCGCCTCCCACACCACCGGGTCGCTGTAGATCAGCAGCATGTACTTCACGCACGTCCTCCGCGGCCTGTTCCGGAACTTCGTGGACGACGATAGCGAAGCGGATGTCGGATCGCAGGCCGCGGCTCCGACCCCGGGGTGACGGACGCCCTCCGGGGGCGGTCCCGTCCCGTACAACCCGACTCTGGAGGACGTACCCATGACCTCGCCGACGACCGCGGCCTCCCCGCCGCGAGCGGGGCGCCGCGAGTGGACGGGCCTGGCGGTTCTCGCCCTGCCCACACTCCTGCTCGCGCTGGATCTCAGCGTGACCTACCTGGCGCTGCCCAGCCTGACCGACGACCTCGGGGCCAGCGCCACCGAGCAGCTGTGGATCACCGACGTGTACGGCTTCCTGACGGCCGGCTTCCTGGTCACCATGGGCACGCTGGGTGACCGCGTCGGCCGCCGCAAGCTGCTGCTGTACGGCGCGGTGGCCTTCGGGATCGCCTCGGCGGTGGCCGCCTGGTCGACCAGCCCGGGCATGCTGATCGCGGCGCGCGCCGCGATGGGCGTCGCCGGGGCCACCCTGATGCCCTCCACGCTCGCGCTGATCAGCAACATGTTCCAGGACCCGCGGCAGCGCGGCATGGCCTTCGCCGTGTGGATGAGCTGCTTCATGGGCGGCGCGGCCGCCGGGCCGGTCATCGGCGGCGCGCTGCTCAGCCACTTCTGGTGGGGCTCGGTGTTCCTGCTGGCCATCCCGGTGATGGTGCTGCTGCTGGCCGTCGGCCCGGTGTTCCTGCCCGAGTACCGCTCCCCGCAGGTCCGCGGCGCGGACCCGCTGAGCGTCGCCCTGTCCCTGCTGGCGATGCTTCCCCTGGTCTACGGCATCAAGGACATGGCCCGGGACGGGGTCCAGCCGCTGGGCGCGGCCGCGGCCGTCGCCGGCCTGGCCTTCGGGGCCGTGTTCGTGGCGCGGCAGCGCCGGCTCGACGACCCGCTCCTCGACGTCCGGCTCTTCAAGCGGCTCGCGTTCACCGCGGCGCTGGTGATCCTGATGCTCGGGGTGGCCACCCAGGGCGGGGTGATGTTCCTGATCAGCCGGTACCTGCAGTCGGTCGAGGGGTTCACCCCGCTGCACGCGGGCCTGTGGCTCGTCCCGTCCTCGCTGGCGATGGTGGTCGGGAGCATGCTGGCGCCGCTCGCCGCACGCCGGTTCACCCCCCGGGTGGTGATCGCCGCCGGCATGGGCCTCGCCGCGGTCGGCTTCGCGCTGCTCGCGGTCCTGGACACCTCGGACGGGCTGTCCCAGCTGGTGGGCGGCATCATCCTGGTCTTCCTCGGGATCGGGTTCGTGGGCGCGCTCGGCCAGGACCTCGTGGTGGGTTCCGTGCCCCCCGCGAACGCCGGGGCGGCGGCGGCGCTCTCGCAGACCAGCGGCGACTTCGGCATCTCGCTGGGGGTGGCCGCGCTGGGGAGCATAGGAGCCGCCGTCTACGGTGCCCGGATGGACGGCTTCAGCCCGTCCGGGGCCCCGGCCGGCGCGCTCCCCGACGTCCGGCAGAGCGTCGAGGCCGCCGCGCAGGAGGCCGGGCGGCTGTCCGGGGACGCGGGCGCGCGCCTGCTCGAGCACGCGCGCGACGCGTTCACCTCGGGCCTGAACGCCGCCGCCGTGGTCAGTGCCGTCCTGGTCGCCGCCCTCGGTGTCCTGGCGCTCGGCGCGCTCGGGTCGCGCTCCGCGGCCGGGGCGGTGTCCCCGGCGGCGGAGGAGTCGCCCGCACCGACCGCCACGGCCGTGGAATGACCCGCCGCAGCAGAGCGCCGCGGAACACCGCGGCCCGGAACACCGCGGCACGGAACACGGCAGTACGGAGCACGGCAGTACGGAACACGGCAGTACGGAACACCGCACCGCACGAGAGGAAGAACGGCACCATGGACACGGAACCGCAGTCGGAGCTCCCCCGGGTCGTCGGGCGGGAGGAGTGGCTCGCCGCCCGCCGGGAGTTCCTGGTCAGGGAGAAGGAGTTCACGCATGCCCGGGAGGCGCTGAGCGCCGAGCGCAGGCGGCTCCCGATGGTCCGGGTCGAGGAGGACTACGTCTTCGAGGGCCCCGACGGCAAGGCGTCCCTGGCCGACCTCTTCGAGGGGCGCCGGCAACTGATCGTCCATCACGTGATGTTCGACCCGGAGTGGGAGGAGGGCTGCCCCAGCTGCCGGTTCCAGATCCGGGAGATCGGGTACCTGCCGCACCTGCACGAGCGGGACACCACGCTGGTGCTGGTCTCCCGCGCGCCGCAGGAGAAGATCCGCCGGTACAAGGAGCGGATGGGCTGGGACATCCCGTACTACTCGTCGTACGGGAGCCGCTTCAACTACGACTTCCACGCCACGCTGGACGAGTCCGTGACCCCGCTCCTGATCAACTTCCGGACCAGGGAGGAGCACGAGGCCGCCGTCGGCCCCTGGGACATCTGGGGCCACGAACTCCCCGCGGTCAGCGTCTTCCTGCGGGACGGCGAGGAGGTCTACCACACCTACTCGACCTTCTCGCGCGGGCTGGACATCCTCCTCGCCGTCCACAACTACCTGGACCTGACGCCGCTGGGCCGGCAGTTGGGATGACCGCGCCGGTGCGCCGCCGGCCCCGCGTCACGGACGCGGGGCCGGCGGCGCCGGAGCGGAACCGGTCAGAAGACGTCGAAGTAGTCCCCGATCCACAGCCCCCGGCCGGCGTCCACCGTCCGCAGGTCCGAGGCGCGGTAGTCGGCGAGCCGGATGCAGCGGAAGTCGAAGCTCACCCGGGTCGAGTCGGTGTCGTTCACCTTGTTCCCGTGGTTCCAGCCGACCGCGTCGAAGACCAGCAGCTGCCCCACGTCGAGTTCGGTCGCCGCGTAGTCCTCCGACCCCTGCTCCCGCTCGACCCACACGGAGTTGGTCCCCCAGGCCCGGGTCAGCGGCAGCCAGAAGTTCACCTCGCCGTCGGCGTGGTGGTAGTCGCCGTCCTTGTGGAACTCGCCGACCGCGACATTTCCCGGGAAATGGATCCGGAAGGTGGGAACGCGCTGGAAGCAGAACTCGTCGGTGCCGAGCACGTCCGGCACGAAGGATTTCACGAAGCCGCGGTACAGGTCCCGGAGCCTGGGCTCGAACTCCCGGTAGAAGGCGGCGTGGAACTCCGTGGACTGGTCGGTCCGCCAGGTGAGCAGCTCCATCGGGGCGTCCGGCCGCAAGGCGCTCAGGTCCTCGGTCCGGTAGATCGACCGCACCGCCGCGGCGAAGTCGAACACGGCCGGATCGTACTCGTAGGTCTTCGGCTGCATGCTCTCCCACACTCCCCGAATTCTCCTGGCGGATGGCGGACAATGCCTCCTGTTCGAGAAGCTAGCGCAGCGGCCCTTCTCCACCAAGACGTTCCGAACGGCAAGAGCACGACGGGAGAAAGCGGTCCGGAAAGAGTTCGGGTGCCCGGCGCCGGACTATTCCGGCCCCGCCGCGTCCACCACCGGCACCACCTCCTCCCGCAGCCGCCGGGCCGAGGCCGCCACCGATCCGGCGGCGGCCTCCCGGGTGTCGCCGACACCGACCATCAGCCCCACCAGCTGCGCCTCCAGCAGGCGGTCGGCGTCGCAGGGCTCGATCAGGTAGCCGCCGAGCTCCAGGACGACCAGGCCGTGCACCGCCGACCACATCTGGTGCGCCACCAGTTCCGGGTCCGCCGGGCGGAACCGGCCCGCCCCGACGCACCGGGCCGCGCACTCGGTCACACCGGCCAGCGTGTAGCGGCCGTACTGGCGGTCCTCCTCGTCGAGCGAGAACCCGGCCAGCGAGGAACCGCCGAACATCACCGCGTACAGGTGGGGGTTGGCCAGCGCGTTGCACCGGTACGCGCGGCCCAGCAGCGCGAGGTCGCACACCGGGTCGTCACTGGGCCGCACCTGGGTGAAGTGCTGCTGGAGCCGGGCGAACCCCTCGTGGACGATGGCCCGCGCCAGCCCGCGCATTCCGTTGAAGTGGGTGTACAGGGCCATCGTCGAGGTGCCGACCTCGCTCGCGATGCGGCGGGTGGACAGTGCCTGCGGCCCCTCCTCCGCCAGCAGCCGGGCGGCGATGGTCACCAGCCCCGGGCGGGCACGGGGATCCGAGCGACGCGGACTCATGTCCCCAGTCAACCAAAACGCCGTGGTGCCGGAACCGGTCGCGGGTCCACAACTCCCGATCCCAGCACACTGCGAGAAGCGGCCCTCAGTACGCCCGGCGTAGCTTCCCAGTCACCCGGCGCGACCGCCGCCCCCGACCGAAAGGCCGCCCCGTGTTCTCCAGACCCCTCGGCGCCGCGATGCTCCTGTACGCGGGCAGCGCGATCGTGCTGGTCTCCTCCGCACTGGCCTTCCACCACGCCTTCGCCATGGACCCCGCGATGCCGATGCCGATGGAGATGGCGCACGCCCCGGCCGACGCCGGACGGAAGCTCGGCGGCATGCCGCTGGCGGAGATGCCGGAGATGTTCACCGCCTTCGCCGGACTGCTGCTCGTGGTGGCCGGCGCCGCCCTGCGCGGACGGCCGCGCTCGGCCCCGACCGAACTCCGTGGCGGCCGGCGCGGCCGGCTGCTGATCGCCGTCATCGGTACGGCCGCCCTGACCGTCGACATCAGCAAGACCTCCACGCTGGGCTTCGTCATCCCCGGCATGCGGGCCGACTACGGCCTCGACCCCCGGACGGCCTCCCTGCTGGCGGTCTGCGGACTGACCGGGACGGCGGCCGGGGCGCTGCTGTTCGGTGTGCTCACCGACCGGATCGGGCGCCGCAGCTCCTACCTGATCGCCACCCTCGGCTTCACCGCCACCAGCATGTGCGGCTCGATGCCCACCTTCCGCGGGAACCTGCTGATGTGCGGGCTGATGGGCCTGGCGGTCGGCGGCCTCGCCCCGCTGCTGATCACCCTGCTCACCGAGGCGGTCGGCGGGCGGGTCCGCGGCTCGGTGGTGGTGGCGCTCTCCGTCGTCGCCACCGCCGTCGGCTACCTGATCGCCGCCGGCTCGGCCCTGTGGCTGGAGCCGGTGTTCGGCTGGCGGATCCTCTGGCTGATCGGCGCCCCCACCGGCGCCGTGCTGGCCGTCCTGACGCCCTTCGTTCCCGACTACGTGGCGCTCTCCGCCCCGGCGGCGCGGAGCGCAGCGGTCCCGCGGCGGGACTCACGGTCCGCGCGGGCCCTCACCCACGGCCTCCAGCGGGCGTTCGCCACCCTGATCGGCCTGCTCACCTTCGGCCTCACCACCTGGGTGCCGAGCCTGGCCCGGATCGGCGGTGTGCCGGTGCGCACCGCGAACCTGATGCTGACCGTGGCGGCGGTGGTGATGGTCCCGTGCGCCCTGCTGCTGATGCTGGGCTACCGCCGGTTCGGCCCGACCAGCATGGCGGCGGGCCTGGCCACCGTCACCGCCGTGCTGCTGCTGGCGCTCACCGCCAGCGGCGCGGTGGCCCAGGTGGGCTGGATCTGCGCGGGCGCGCTGGTGGCGGCGCTGTTCTCGGTGAACTCGATGGCCGCGATCTTCCTGCCGATCGCGGCCGACCTGGCCGATCCGGAACGGCGCGGCCGGACCACCGGCTGGGTCTCCTTCTTCAACCGGCTGGGCGGCCTGTGCGGGCCGCTGCTGCTGGCGGGCCTGGTGTCCTCGGCCTCCGACGTCCTGCTGGCGGTCTCCGTGCTGGCGCTGCTGTGCGGCGCGGCCGCCTGGTACATCAGCCGCCGGAGCCGGCTCGCGGCCCCGGCGCTCGGCGCGGCCTCCGAGTGACGGGGGCCCGAGTGACGGGGGCGCGGGAGCGGCCGGTGGCAGAGCACGGGCGGAGAAGCCCGCCGATCTCCGGGAACAGATACTGGATTCGCCCAACTCGCCATGGTTCGAGGCGGATTGGGAGTGCGCCGGGCATCCGGCCGGGTTCCGCTCAACGGAAGGAAGAGGCATGGTCGACCGACAGGACGTGATCTCCGCGCTGGTGCTGGACGGCGAGGCCGTCGACGCGCTGGTGGCGAACCTGCCCGAAGCCGACTGGGCACGCCCCACGCCGGCCCCCGGCTGGACCGTCGCCCACCAGGTCGCCCACCTCACGGCCACCTTCAAACTGGCCGGACTCGCGGCGGGCGACCCCGAGGCCTTCCGGGCGGTCGCCGCCGGCATCGGGCAGGACATGGACGGTGCGGTGCAGCAGGCCCTCAGGCCCTACCTGGCGAAGGCGCCGAAGCTCCTGCTGGAGAGCTGGCAGACCGAGCGCCGGGCCGCCGAGGAGGCCCTGGCGGCCGTTCCGGTGGACCGGCCGCTGCCGTGGCTGGTCCGCCCGCTGACGGCCCCCGTGCTCGCCGCCGCCGGCATGATGGAACTGTTCGGCCACGGCCAGGACATCGCCGACGCGCTCGGGGAGCGCCGCGAGCACACCGACCGGATCCGCTACCTGGTCGAGTTCGCCGTCCGTACCTGGGACTTCGGCTACCAGGCCCGCGGGCTCACGCCGCCGGAGACAACGTTCCGTTTCGAGATCACCGCTCCGTCGGGCGCCCGGTGGGAGTTCGGCCCCGCCGACGCGGAGCAGCGCGTCAGCGGACCCGCCGTCGACTTCTGCCTGCTGGTGACCAGGCGCCGGCACCGCGACGACCTCGCCCTGACGGCCCGTGGCGAGGACGCCGAGGCCTGGCTCGACCTCGCCCAGGCCTACCGCGGCCCGGCCGGTCCGGGCCGCACGCCCGGCCAGTTCCGGTCGAACGGGCACTGACCGGGCACTGACCGCAAGCGCCACCGGGTCCGCGGCACCGGGCGGGGGTGCCGCGGACCCGCGCGCACGCGCGCTCCGGGCGAAGACCGACAGCGCGGCGGCGCACCAGCACGGGGACCGCCACCCGTCCCACACCCGACAGAAGGGACCGTCATGGGCACCCGTACCGACGAATGCGCCGTGGTTCTCGGCGGAAGCATCGCAGGCCTGCTGGCAGCGAGGGTGCTCGCCGAGTCCTATCCCCGGGTCGTCGTCGTCGAACGCGACCGGATCCTCGGCGTCCGCGGGCCGCGGCGCGGCGTCCCGCACGGCAACCACGCCCACGGGCTGGTCGCCCGCGGCCACCAGATCATGGAGTCGCTGTTCCCCGGCCTCACCGACGAACTGGTCACCGCCGGGGTGCGGCCCGGCGACTTCAGCGCCGACATCCGCTGGTACTTCAACGGGCTGCGGCTGCGGCCGGCGCACACCGGCCTGCCGTCCGTGCCCGCCACCCGGCCGGTGCTCGAACACCATCTGCGCGAGCGGGTGCGGGCGCTGCCGGAGGTGACGTTCCTGGAGGAACACGACGTCATCGCCCCGGTGACCGACACCACCAGGCGCCGGGTCACCGGGGTCCGGGTGCAGCGGCGCGCCCCCGGGAGCGCGGAGCGCACGCTCTCCGCGCACCTGGTCGTCGACACCACCGGCCGCGGCTCGCGCACCCCGCGCTGGTTGGCCGACCTCGGGTACGAGGCGCCCACCGAGGAGCGGATCGAGATCGACCTGGCGTACACCACCCGCCACTACCGGCTCAAGGGGGATCCGTTCGGCAGCGACATCGCCATCATCCCCGCCGCCACGCCCTCGCACCCGCGCGGGGCCTTCTTCTACCGGGTGCCCGGCGAGGACAACCGGGTGGAGCTGTCGGTGACCGGGATCGTGGGCGACCACCCGCCCGTCGACCCCGAGGGGTTCCACGCCTTCGTCCGCTCGCTGCCCGTCCCGGAGATCCACGAGGCGATCCGCGACGCCGAACCGCTCGACGAGCCCCTGCGGTTCCGCTTCCCGGCCAGTGTCCGCAGGGACTACCACCGGCTGGAGCGCTTCCCCGCCGGGCTGGTCGTCCTGGGCGACGCGGTGTGCAGCTTCAACCCGGCCTACGCCCAGGGCATGACCTCCGCCGCGCTGCAGGCCCTGGTGCTGCGGCGGCACACCGCGGGGCGGCGGCTGCCGAACCCCCGGGCCTACTTCCGCGACGTCGCGCGGGAGATCCGGGCCCCCTGGTCCTTCGCCGCGGTGACCGACCTGGGCTACCCGGGCGTCGCGGGCCGCCGCACCCCGCAGACCCATCTGGTCAACCGCTACGCCGCGCTGGCCCAGCGGGCGGCGGTCCACGATCCCCGGATCACCGAGGCACTGGTGCGGATCGCCGGACTGGTGGCCACCCCGCAGTCGCTGATGCGCCCGCGCACCCTGCTGCGGGTGCTGCGCGCCGCCCGCCGACCCGTCCCGCCTCCGGCCGGCGCCCACGCGGGCGCTCCGGAGCTCTCCGGCCGGAACTGAGCCGTCGGCGGCCGATCGGAACGGGCCGCCCGCCGGAACAGCCGCGCCCGCCGGTACGGCCGCCCGCCGGAACGGCCGCGCCCGGCACCGGACCCCCGGTGCCGGGCGACTCCGTGGACGGTCCGCTCAGCGGACCCGACGCGCGAACTCCCGGACGTCGTCGACGAACAGCCCGGGCTGCTCCAGGGCGGCGAAGTGCCCGCCGCGGTCGAACTCGGACCAGTGGGCGAGGGTCGGCAGGATCCGTTCGGCCCAGCGCCGGATCGGCCGGACCGCGTCCTCGGGGAACACCGCCACCCCGACCGGTGCGGACAGCGGCCAGGGGCCGGCCCAGGTGCGGAGGAAGTCGGCGTCCAGCCGGTTGGACTCGTAGTAGAGCTGGGCGCTGGAGCCGGCGGAGGCGGTGAACCAGTAGATCGCCACGTCGGTCAGCAGCCGGTCCCGGTCGACGACGTCCTCGGGAACCGTCCCGGCCGCCGTCCACTCCATGAATTTCTCGACGATCCAGGCGAGTTGGCCCACCGGCGAATCGGTCAGGCCGTACGCGAGGGTCTGCGGCCGGGTGGACTGGATCTTCCGCCAGCCGGCCCCGTCCTGTTCGAAGTACCCGGCGAACTCCAGCCGGGCCCGGTCCGCCGGGTCCAGCCGGGCGAACTCGGCCGGGTCCTGCGGCGGGAAGGTGGCGAGCATGTTGAGGTGGACGCCGGCCACGTGCTCCGGGTCGGCCAGGCCCAGCTGCAGCGAGACCGGCATGCCCCAGTCGCCGCCCTGGACGAGGTACCGGTCGTAGCCGAGCCGGCGCATCAGCTCGGTCCAGGCCCGGGCGACCCGGGCGGTGTCCCAGCCGGCCTCCCGGGGGTGGCCGGAGAAGCCGTAGCCGGGCAGCGAGGGTATGACCAGGTGGAACGCGTCGGCGGGATCGCCGCCGTGGGCCCGCGGATCGGTCAGCGGGCCGATCACGTCCAGGAACTCCGCCACCGAGCCGGGCCAGCCGTGGGTGACGACCAGCGGCAGGGCGTCCGGCTCGGGCGAGCGGACGTGCAGGAAGTGGACGTCCACGCCGTCGACTTCGGTCAGGAACTGCGGGAAGGAGTTGAGGTGCGCCTCGGCCTTGCGCCAGTCGAAGCCGGTGCGCCAGTACTCGGCCAGTTCCTTCAGGTAGCCGAGCGGCACGCCGCGCCGCCAGCCGGCGCCGGGGACTTCGCCGGGCCAGCGGGTGGCCGCGAGCCGGCGGTCCAGGTCGTCGAGGGCTTCTTGCGGGATGTCGATACGGAAGGGACGCATCCGAGTCCTCTCAGCGGGACCGTGCGCCGACCCGGGCCGGCGCCGGAGGGGTGGCGGCCGGCGTACCGGCCGGTCCGTGCGGGGGTGCCGCAGCCGTACGGCACCGTCCCGCACGGCACTGTACCGGCCGCGCGGCGCCCCGGAGCGTCGATCGGCCGGGCCGCCGGGGGAGGGCCGGCGGTCGGTGCGGAGCCGGGGCCGCCGCGCGGTCTCCGGGGGGAGAACAGGCGACGGCCCCGCCGCTCCGGCTCCGGGCTCAGGCGGCGACGGGGGTGTTCTGGTACGAGGCGATCCGCCAGTCGGCGCCCTGCCTGGCCAGCACCCAGGTCGCCCGGATCGCCCGCTCGGGCGTCACCTCGGTGTCCCCGGGGGCCAGCACGCCGCCCTTGGTGACCAGGACGGCCACGTCGTCGGCCAGCGGGCGGACCGACTGCGGCTCACCGGTGACCTGGGTGCCCTTGAACGGGCCGGCGAACGCCTGCGCCATGAAGGCGCGGATCTGCTCGCGGCCGGTCAGGTAGACGTCCCCGGGCAGGATCAGCGTCGCGTCGTCGGTGAAGACCGAGGCGAAGCCGTCGGCGTCGTGCCGTGCCCAGGCCGCGATGATGAGTTCCGGGACGGCGCGCAGCGCGGCGACGTCGGCGGCGGTGGGCGGGGGAGTGGCGGACATGGCTCTCTCCTTATCCGGCGGTTCCCGGCCGCGATCACCACGGCCCGGTGACGGCCAGCGTCACACCGGGCCGTCGGCCGCCGCATCTTCCCGATTGCGCTGGGCGGCCGCCCCGCCGCCCGGCGGGGGGACGCCGCAAGCCGGGAGATGCGGGCACCCCGCGCGGGTGCCAGCCTCGACAGGGCCGGTCAACGGCCCTGGCCCCGCTGCCGCGTGGCCCCGCGACCCGGCGACTCCGTGACTCCGCCCGCGCCCCGCTCCGACCGCCTGGAGGCTTCCGTGTCACTCCCCGCCCCCGTCGTCATCGACCGAGCCGGACGTGACATCCACGCGGAGGGCGCCCGGATCCGGGCGAACGGCCCGGTCGCCCGGATCGAACTGCCCGGTGGCGTACCGGCCTGGTCGATCACCGGCCAGGACGTCGCCCGGCTGGCCCTGGCCGACCACCGCCTGTCCAAGGACCCGCGCCGGCACTGGGCGGCGTTCGCCGAGGGCCGGATCGGCGCGGACTTCCCGCTCATCGGCTGGGTGCTGATGGACAACCTCACCACCCGCTACGGCGCCGACCACACCCGGCTGCGGCGGCTGACGGCCGGCGCCTTCACCCCGCGCCGGGTCGAGGCGATGCGGGCCGAGGTGGAGAAGGCCGTCGAGGAGCTGCTGGACGACCTCGGCCGCCTCGCGCCCGGCGAGGTGGTCGACCTCAAGGCCCGCTTCGCCCATCCGATGCCGGCCCGGGTGATCTGCGACCTGTTCGGCGTGCCGGCCGGGGACCGTGAGCGGATGCTGCGCGGCGGCGAGGTGAACGTCGACACCACCATCACCCCGGAGGAGTCCGCGGCCAACGTCGAGCGGTGGCACCGGGAGATGCTGGAGTTCGTCGAGGGCAAGCGCCGCGACCCCGGGGACGATCTGACCAGCGACCTGGTCCAGGCCCAGGAGGAGGACGGATCCCGGCTGAGCGACTCCGAACTGGTCGGCACCCTGCACCTGCTGCTCGCCACCGGGACCGAGCCGGTGATGAACCTGCTCGCCAACACCGTCCGGGCCGTGCTCACCCACCCCGACCAGCGGGCGCTGCTCCGGTCCGGCGCGGTGGGCTGGGCGGAGGTGATCGAGGAGAGCCTGCGCGCCGAGGCGCCGGTCGCGCACCTGCCGTTCCGCTTCGCGGTGGAGGACATCGAGCTCGGCGGGGTCACCATCGCCAAGGGGGAGCCCGTCCTGATCAACTTCGCGGCGGCGGGCCGCGACCGTGCCGTCCACGGGGAGGACGCCGACGCCTTCGACGCCACCCGGGCGAACAAGGAGCACCTCTCCTTCGGCCACGGCGTCTACCGCTGCATCGGCATGCCGCTGGCCCGGATGGAGGCCGAGACCGCCCTCGCCGCGCTGTTCCGGCGCTTCCCGGACCTCGAACTCGCCGTACCCGCCGAGGAGTTGGCTCCGCAGGCCACCTTCATCATGAACGGTGTCCAGACCCTCCCGGTCCGGCTCGGGCCGCGGAGCAGTTGACAGGAAAGGTGGTTCGGCCGATGTGGGCAGCCGTCGTACCCGAGGCCAAGGCGCGCTGGGAGCTTCGCGAGATCCCCACCCCGAGGCCCGGTCCCGGCCAGGTGCTGATCCGGGTCCACGCCTGCGGGGTCTGCCACAACGACCTGCTGGTCAGTCAGGGCGTGTTCCCCTTCCCGGCGTTCGCTCCGGTGGTGGTCGGGCACGAGGCCGCCGGGGAGGTCGTCGAGGTCGGCGCCGGGGTGACCGGCCGCCGGGTCGGCGACCGAGTCGGCGCCACCTGGGTGCAGGCGACCTGCGGCCGGTGCGCGTACTGCCGGCTCAACCTCCCGCTCTCCGGGCAGTCCGGGATGAACTGCCCGGAGGCCGTGATGAGCGGCCTCACCGTGCAAGGAGGACACGCGGAGTACGTCGCGGTGGCGGCCGCGAGCACCGTGCTGCTGCCGGACGCCGTCCCGTACGAGACCGCCGCCCCCGTGCTGTGCGCGGGCTACACCGCGTGGAGCGCGCTGCGCGCGGCCGATCCCGGACCGGGTGAACGGGTCGCGGTGCTCGGGATCGGCGGACTCGGCCACCTCGCCGTGCAGTTCGCCCGGGCCGGCGGCTTCGAGACCGTGGCCGTCACCAGCTCGCCGGACAAGCACCGGCTGGCCCGGACCCTGGGCGCGGACCACGTGGTCGCCGACGGTGAGGGGCTGCGGGCGATCGGCGGCGCCGACGTCGTCCTGGTGACCGGCACCTCCTACCGGGCCGCCGCCGGGGCCCTCCAGGGGCTGCGGCCGAACGGCCGGATGATGCTGGCCACCATCGACCCGGTCGAGCCCTTCGCCATCCCGCCGACCAGCCCGTTCTGGGCGCAGCGCCAGCAGGTGATCGGCGCCACCCACAACGGCCTCGACCGGCTCACCGAGGCCCTCGACCTGGTCGCCTCCGGGGCCGTCACGCCGCTGGTCGAGACCTTCCCCAAGGAGCGGGTCGCCGAGGCGCTGGACCGGGTCGAGCGGGGTGAGGCGCGCTTCCGCGCGGTCGTCACGTACGCCTGACCGGTGAACCGGTGAACCGGTGAACCGGTGAACCGGCGGACGGGGGAAGTCATTCCCCCCCCCGACTAACCGCCCTTGAGTTCTGGAAGCGCCCTCCCGCGGCACGCGCGCGGGAGGGCGCTTCGTCGTGCGGTCGCGGGCCGGCCGACGGTCCCGGCGGCGGCCGCAATTCCTCCCGCTGAGCAACGGGGAAGTAGCGATTCCGAGTGCTTTGCGTACATCCTCGTACAGTAGACCCGCGCGTGACGTGCCTATCGCCGGCGCATTTCGGGTCGTGAATTCCGTCATCCCGAACCTTCCTGCCAGCAGGGGGTTTTGGCCGCGTCCTGCACTCGACGCGGGCACGGGGTCGTATTCGATCCGTCGAGAGGGGAACCCGGTGGCGTACCGTGAACGAATCCGCAGACTGATTCCAGGCCTGGTGGTGATAATGGTGGCCACCTCGCTGTTCTTCGCCGTACGGACCTCGGTCGCGGCGGCCGGGGCGGAGGAGGTCGCGAAGCAGTACGGCTTCAAGGAACTGCCCATCGCGATGCCGCCCGGCTACGAGCAGCGGCCGATGCGGACGGTCCGGACCGTCAACCCGGCCTACCAGAAGATCCGTTCGTGGATCTCCTCGGTCGGGGCCAGCATCGCGATCAACGACCTGACCGGGCACGGCGTGGCCGACGGCATGTGCATCGTCGACACCAGGACCGACAGCGTGATCGTGACGTACACCCCGACCGCCCGGCCGGCCGACCGCTTCACGCCCTTCGTGCTGGACGGCAGGCCGCTGCCGATGGACGACACCATGGCGCCCACCGGCTGCACGCCCGGCGACTTCAACGGCGACGGCCGGATGGACCTGCTGGTGACGTACTGGGGCCGCACGCCGATCCTGTTCATGGCCAGGTCGGACGCCACGACCCCCGCCGCGGCCTCCTACGTGCCGCGCGAGCTGGTGCCCTCGGAGTCCCTGGACGGGAAGTACCACGGCCCGCGCTGGAACACCGACGCGGACTACGTCGGCGACATCGACGGCAGCGGGCGCCCGTCGATCGTGATCGGCAACTACTTCCCCGACTCCGACGTGCTCGACCCGAACGGGCTGAACAACGTCGTGATGAACGACTCGCTGTCCAGCGCCAAGAACGCCGGCGGCGACCACGTGCTGCGCTGGCAGCAGAGCACCTCGGGGACGGAGCCCACCGCGTCGTACGTGGAGGAGAAGGGCGCGATCCCCTACGACGCGTCGACCGGGTGGACGCTGGCCATCTCGGGCGCCGACCTGACCGGTGACGGACTGCCCGAGCTGTACATCGCCAACGACTTCGGACACGGGCACCTGCTCTACAACCGGTCCACGCCCGGGCACATCGAGTTCAGCGAGGCCAAGGGCGAGCGCACGCCGACCACGCCCAAGTCCTTCGTCCTCGGCAACGGCTCGTTCAAGGGCATGGGCGTCGACTTCGGCGACATCGGCCGCAACGGCGACTTCGACATGATGGTCAGCAACATCACCGTCGCCTGGGGCCTGGAGGAGAGCAACTTCCTCTGGATCAACAAGGCCAAGGACGAGGCCGACATGCGCCGCAAGCTCGCCGCCGGCATCGCCCCGTTCACCCAGGAGGCCCAGGAGCACGGCATGGCCTGGACCGGGTGGGGCTGGGACACCAAGATGGGCGACTTCCTCAACAGCGGCGACCTCGCGGTGCTCCAGGCCACCGGCTTCGTCAAGGGGAAGATCGACCGCTGGCCGTGGCTCCAGGAGATGGCCATGACCAACGACGACCTGCTGTCCAACCCCGCGATGTGGCCCAACGTCCAGCCCGGCGACGACATCGCCGGGGACGAGGCGATCGCCTTCTACGCCAAGACCCCCGACGGCCCGTACGTGAACATCAGCTCCCGGCTGGGCATCGCCGTGCCGACGCCGACCCGCGGCCTCGCCACCGGCGACACCACGGGCACCGGCCGGCTGGACTTCGCGGTGGCCCGCCAGTGGGGGCCGCCCGCCTTCTACGCCAACACCGCGCCGGCGCTGGGCAGTCAGCTGAACCTGCGGCTCTACCGACCGACCGGCGAGGGCGCCGCGGGCCAGGGCCTGGTGAACACCGGGGCGCCCGCGTACGACGCCACCGTGCGGGTCACCACCCCGACCGGCACCCAGATCTCCCGGCTCGACGGCGGGGGCGGCCACGGCGGCTTCCGCAGCTTCGACGTGCGCTTCGGCCTCGGCGCCCACCAGGGGCCGGTCACCGTCGACCTGAGGTGGCGGGACGCGGCCGGGGGACTGCACGAGAAGAGCGAGCAGCTCAGCCCCGGCACGCACACGCTCGTGCTGACCGACCAGGTCCAGGAGGTCCCGAACCGATGAGCGCGAGCGTGCAACCCCGAGCCGGCGGCGCCCCGGCGGCCGCACCGGCCGCCCCCGCGAAGCCGAAGGACCCGCGGTACCTCGCCCTGCGGAACTTCGCCCTCTCGATCAGCGTGTTCAACATCTTCGGCTACACCCTGCTCGGCTTCGAGCAGCCCTGGCTGTGGCCGTTCGTCGCGGTGTTCACCGCCTACGCCTGCGAGATCGGCTTCGAGCTGATCAGCGCCTGGGCCCAGCGCCGCGCCCCCCGCTTCCGCGGGAACGGGTTCCGCGGCGTGTACGAGTTCCTGCTGCCGGCCCACATCACGGCGCTCGCGGTCAACATGCTGACCTACGGCAACAACCAGCTGCTGCCGATCGTCTTCGGCGTGGTCATCGGCGTCGGCGGCAAGCACGCCCTGCAGGCACCGATCGCCGGCCGGATGCGGCACTTCATGAACCCGTCCAACTTCGGGATCACGATGTCGCTGGTGTGCTTCGGCTCGTGGTTCAGCATCGCGCCGCCCTACGAGTTCACGGAGAACGCGAACACCTTCTTCCGGGTGATGATCCCGCTGATCATCGCCACGGCCGGAACCGTGATCAACGCGCTGCTCACCAAGCGGACCCCGCTGATCGTCGGCTGGCTCGGCGCGTTCGCCATCCAGGCGTTCCTCCGGCACTGGATCTGGGACGTCGCGCTGTTCTCCGCGCTCGGCCCGATGACCGGTGTCGCCTTCGTGCTGTTCACCAACTACATGATCAGCGACCCGGGCACGACGCCGGTGAAGGGCCGGGCCCAGTTCGTGTTCGGCAGCTCGGTCGCCTTCGTGTACGCGATCCTGATGGTGTTCAACGTCGTCTACACCCTGTTCTTCGCCACCACGCTGGTCTGCGCCCTGCGCGGGCTCGGGTGGTGGGTCGTGCACCTGCGCCAGCGCTCCCGGCGGGCGGACGCCGCCGCCGGGGCGTCCGGCGGCGGAACGGCCGTCCAGCCGCAGCAGAGCCAGGTCGGGGCGGCCGTGGCGTGAGGCCGCACCACGACCGCCAGGTGACACCGTGACCCCTCCGTGGCGCCGCCCGCGCGGGCGGCGCCACGGAGCCGTTCCGCGGTCCGGGCGCTACCGCGCGGCGACGGCGGCCTCCACGGGCCGCTCCGGCGGCCGGAACGGCCCCCAGGTGAACGCGGGCAGCCAGGCGTCCGGCGCGGTGCTCCAGGCCAGTCCGGAGACCTGCCCGACCGTCCGCCGGCCGGTGAGCGACCGGAGCAGGTCGTGGCGGTGCCCCTGGAGGACGGCGGCCGGCTCGCCGTCACCGGCCTGCCACTCGGCGCCCGCCGTCCGGATGCGCAGCGCCGGAAGCCCATGGGAGCGCACCGAGTTGGCGAAGCCCCGGACGACCAGGTCCAGGGCCGAGGGGTACGACGGCTGGTCCGCGACCACCGGCGCCCGGAGCGCGCCGCGCAGGTCGAGCTCGTGGGTGAACGCGTCCATCATCATCATGGTGTGCCGCAGCTGCGGCGTGTCCGAGAGCACCCGCTCCACCGGGCCGTCCAGCCGCGACCACTCCTCGAGCAGGCCGGCCAGGCCGGTGCCGGACTCGGCGTGCGGCACCTCCCACAGGTTGCCGGGCACGTCGGCGGCCACCGTCCGGCAGACCTCGACCAGGTGGCCGAGCAGGTCCAGGACGGTCCACCCGGGACAGGCGGGGACCGGGACGCCGGCCGCCCCGAGCCGGGCGGCGAGCAGCAGTTCGGTGATGTTCCGCCGGGACCGGCGGTAGGCCACGCAGTCGGGCGCCCGGTCCCAGAGCGGCTCGGGCGGGGCCTCGTCCTGCTGGTGACGCGTGTTCATGCGCGCACTCCTTCGATGGGACGGCCTGGACGGGGAACGGACCCGACGGCGCCGGGGATCAGCTCCCGCACGGCCCCATTCCACCGCGCCGCCGGGGATTTCGACAACACGGTCCGCGGCACCCCCGGGCGCGGTTTCCGAGGCCTTTCGACGGCTTGGCCGAGGAAACCTCAGGTGGGGAAAGGCCGCTTCGTGAAAGGGAGTTCGGGTAGCGACGGTCATCCGGCCGAAAAGAACGCAACCGCGGAGATGCGGCCGCCCCCGCCGCCCCCGGAGCATGGAGGGGCCGTCATTCAGGACGCTGGGCTGGGAGGGATCGTGCCGACGACCTTCGGATCACTGCGCCGACTGGTGCTGACACCGTCACTGGCCTCGGTGGCCTTCGCGGGGCGGGGCTTCCCGGTGACCCCCACGGCCGCCACCGAACGCCTGGAGGCGGTGCCCCAGGCGGTGGTCTGCGGTTTCGAGTGGGGCATCGACGCCCGCAACCAGTGGGAGGTCGAGCGCCGGCTGCGCCTGGTCGACCCGGAGCAGCGCGGATTCGCCTACGAGGGCGCCACGATGGCCTTCACCGTCCTGGACGCGACGGGCCGGGGCAGCCGCACCCGCGACCTGCTGGCCGGGCCGGGGCAGCCGCACATCTTCCTGGCGTACATCGGCATCGGCTTCGCCATGGCGCGCCTGCCGCGGCCGCTGTGGCGCAAGGTGCTGCCGGACCTGGCCGGGACGCCGTACCACCCGACGATGAGCTGGCTGGCGGTCGACGGGTACGGCTTCGACCTCGCCTACTTCGGCACCCGGCGCTGGGTGGACGAGCAGCGCGAGGTGAAGCCGTACCCCTGGCAGGGCGCGCCGGAGTACTTCCGGCGGGCCGTCGACCAGGGCATCGGACGGGCGCTGTGGTTCATCCACGGCGGGGTGCCGGAGCAGGTGGCCGTCGCGGTGCGGAGGTTCCGCGCCGACCGGCGGGCCGACCTGTGGAGCGGGGTGGGACTGGCCGCGACCTTCGCCGGCGGCGCCACGGCGGACGGCCTGGCCGTCCTGCGCGGGGAGGCGGGGGAGCACCGGGCGGAGCTCGCCCAGGGGTCGGTGTTCGCCGCGAAGGCGCGCGCGTACGCGGGCTTCGTGCCCGCGCACTGCGAGGCCGCCGCCACGGCCCTGACCGGCCTGTCGGTCGACGGGGCCGCGAAGCTGGCCGACGACTGCGCGGTGGACGAGCCCGCCGCGGCCGGCCGTGCCCCGGGCGCCGCCGGACCGCCGGCGTACGAGCTGTGGCGGGCCAACGTGCGGACGCACTTCCGTGCCGCCGGGCAGCCGGACCGGCCCCGGCCGCCCGCGGCGGCCCCCGCGAACTGAGCAGGTGCGGAGAAGCCCCGCCGGAGCCGGCCGGGCACCATCCGCGTGGCAGCGCACCGACGTGAGGAAGACCTGAGAGGAGAATGGCGTGCCCAGTGCATGGCGAACGCTCCGACGACGCGTTCTCACCCCGAGCACCTCGGAGACCCTACTGGAGAAGCGCGGCTTCCACCGGAAGTCACCGGACGCCCAGCACCTGCTGGAGTCGGTCGGCGGGCGGTTCCTGGAGGGCTACGCGTACGCGATGGAGGCCCGGGACCCGGCGGCGGCGGAGCTCCGCCTGGAGGGCGTTCCGGCCCCGTTCCGCGGCTTCGCCTACGAGGGCGCCGGCATGGGCTTCGCCGTGCTCGACGGGCTGCCGCTGTCCGGCCGCGGCTCGGTGGGGCGCTTCCTCGCCGGGCGGGGCGCGGACCACGTCTACATGGTCTATGTCGGGATCGGCTGGGCGATGGCCCGGCTGCCGAGGTTCCGCTGGCCGGACGTCGACGGGCTCGACCCGCTGCTGCGCTGGCTCGTGCTCGACGGGTACGGCTTCCACCAGGCGTACTTCCGTACCGCCCGGTACGTCCACGAGCAGTACCGCGAGCCGGCCTTCCCCTGGCCGGCCGGTGACACGCCGTCGTACGCCGGCCGCGCGATCGACCAGGGCATCGGCCGGGCCCTGTGGTTCGTCGGCGGCACCGACGCGGACCTGGTCGCGACCATGATCGAGAAGTTCCCGGAGTCCCGGTGGTCCGACCTCTACAGCGGGGCCGGACTGGCGGCCACCTACGCCGGGGGCGCGGACGAGGCGGAGCTGCGGGCGTTCCGGGACCGGGCCGGACCGCACCGGGCCATCGTCGCGCAGGGCAGCGCGTTCGCGGCCGAGGCCCGGCTGCGGGCCGGTCTGCTGGTCCCGCACACGGAACTGGCGACCCGGGTCCTCTGCGGCATGGGACCGGAGGAGGCGGCCAGGGTCACCCGGGACGTCCGGCCGGCCGGGCCGGTGCCGGGCGCGCTGCCCGCGTACGAGGTGTGGCGCCGGGCCGTCGCCGACCGCCTGGCGAACGACGGGGGGTGCTAGCCGTGCCCGCGACCCGCCGGGTGCCGCCCGGCCCGCCGCGCCGGGCCGCTCCGGTCCTGCTGCGCAGGCTGGTGGGGGACCGGCTGGAGCTGATGCGCTCCGCCGCGCGGGAGTACGGCGACGCGGTCCGGATCTCCATCGGCCCCAAGACGCTCTACTTCTTCAACCACCCCGAGCACGCCAAGCACGTGCTCGCGGACAACGCGGCCAACTACCACAAGGGAATCGGCCTGGTGCAGGCCCGACGCGCCCTCGGCAACGGCCTGTTGACAAGCGAGGGCGAGCTCTGGCGCAAGCAGCGCCGGCAGATCCAGCCCGCCTTCCAGCACAAGCGGATCGCCCGGCAGGCCGGGGTCGTCGCGGAGGAGGCGGTCAAGCTGGTCGGCCGGCTGCGGGCGCACGAGGGCGGCGGGCCCGTCGACGTGGTCCACGAGGTGACGGCGCTCACCCTCGGGGTGCTCGGCCGCACGTTGCTGGACGTCGACCTCGGCGCCTTCGAGGCGGTCGGCCACGACTTCGAGGCCGTGCAGGACCAGGCGATGTTCGACATGGTCACCATGGGCGCGGTGCCCGCCTGGGTGCCGCTCGCCAAGCAGCTGCGCTTCCGGCGGGCCCGGCAGGACCTGCAGCGGGTGGTCGACCGGCTGGTCGCGGACCGGACCGCCCGCGACGGCGGGCGGAGCACGGGCGACGACGCGCTGTCCCGGCTGATCACGGCCACCGCGGAGGAGCCCGACCCGCGGGTCGGCCGGCAGCGGATGCGCGACGAACTGGTCACCCTGCTGCTCGCCGGCCACGAGACCACGGCGAGCACCCTCGGCTGGACCTTCCACCTGATCGACCGGCACCCCGAGGTGCGGGAGCGGCTGCACGCCGAGGCCGTCGAGGTGCTCGGCGACCGGCTGCCCGAGTTCGAGGACCTGCACCGCCTCCGGTACACCTCCAGGGTGGTGGACGAGGTCATGCGGCTCTACCCGCCGGTGTGGATCCTCCCGCGGCAGGCGCAGGCGGACGACGAGGTGGGCGGCTACCACGTGCCGGCCGGCGCCGACGTCCTGATCTGCCCGTACACGCTGCACCGCCACCCCCGCTTCTGGGACGCGCCCGAGCAGTTCGACCCGGAGCGCTTCGACCCGGACCGGGCCACGGACCGGCCGCGCTACGCCTACATCCCGTTCGGGGCGGGGCCGCGCTTCTGCGTCGGCAACCACCTCGGGCTGCTGGAGGCCGTCTTCACGATCGCCGTGGTGGCCCGGGACCTCCGGCTGGTCAAGGTGCCCGGCCACCGGGTGACGCCCGAGCCGATGCTGTCGCTGCGGGTGGCGGGCGGCCTGCCGATGACCGTGCACCCGGCCGGCTGAGGCACACCCTCCGTCGCGGCCCGGATCCCCCCGCAGAGGACCTCCGCGGGGGGATCCGGGCCGTAAGGACTTCGCCGTCCGTCGGGTCTTCACCGTCCTGTCGGGGCGGGCGGCGGCTCAGGCGCTGTCGGCCCGGGGGGCCTCGGCGACCTGGGACAGCTCGTTGAACGCCGTCGACCGTACGTCCAGCAGCGCCAGCAGGACCGGTGGGTCCAGGGCCCGGATCGGGCGCAGCCGCAGTTCCATCGGCAGCAGCGGCACGTCCGGCCGCACCTCGATCGGTCCGACCGATCCCACCGAGACCTCGCCGTCGCCGGTCAGCACCTCGTCGAAGGAGACGGGGACGGAGTGCGCCAGCAGGTACCAGGTGCCGCTCGGCACCCGGTCGAGCAGGAAGGCCCCGGGGCGGGGGAGGACGCAACAGGCGGCCGGCCGTCCCTCCGGGATCCGGGTCGGGAAGAGTCCGACGAACACCCGGCCGAGGTCCCCCGCGACCGAGGCCCGGATCTCGCCCCGGAACGTCGAGAGTTCCGCGCCGCGGCCCCGGCCGTGTAAGTCGACCTCGATCCGGGGAGTGAAGCCCCGGAGCTGACGGAACATCGTGGGGGAGGCGCCGACGCTGCTGGTGAACCGGGAGCTGAACGTGCCGACGCTGTTGTACCCGACTCGGTGGCTGATCTCCGTCACGGTGAACGTCGTCTCGATGAGGAGGCGTTTCGCGGTCTCCAGGCGTATGGCGGAGAGGAATCGCCGTGGCGAGACCCCGGTCATCCGTTGGAACTCACGGGAGAAATGGAATTTGCTGTACATGGCCGCCTGCGCCATATCGTCTATGGTCAGCAGCTCGCCGATGTTCTCGTGCATGGTCTCGATGGCCCGGGTCACGGCTTGCTCGATGGCAGATTTCATGATCGACTCCAGGTTCTCTGCTGTACATGCGAATGAACAGAAATTCCGCCCGTGCGATGGTCGGGTACGAAAGTCGCGGCCGTGGTTTCCGGGCCGGCGGTCAGAGAGGCCATGGCATGCGAAGGCGTCCCCCGCCGGAAAGGGGAGGACGAAAGGGGGCCGCCGCCATAACGAGAGACGACGTTATCAGTTGGTGCATGACAAGTGCAATGGCGCGTTGGCACATTCCGTTGGCATGTCTGAAAGTTGGGATGCCGGGGGGGTTCGTATGTTTGAACCCGATTGTCAAGGGCGATTGCCGGAACGGGCGGGATCGGGTGCGCACCACTGCCGACCCGCGGTGGGGGATGGTGCGCTCACGGGTCAACGCCGCCGCGCGGCCGCCGGGTTGAGGCCGCCGAAGCCGATCAACGCTCCTCAGCAACGCAGGAGATGCGGAGGTGGAGGTATTGCCCGGACGATGCCAAAGTCGCGTATGCGAATCGGGGTCGGCCGGTGCGTCGGGCCCGTTTTTTCGACGACCACCTGAGGAGATGCCGGTGGGCTCGCGTATCCCAGATCAGCAGGATTACCGCACCATGACGCTCGAGGCGTTCGCGGACACGATCGTCCCGGGGGAGAAGCGCTCCCCCGACGACCGGGCCGTGGCTGGCGCCTCGACCGGAGGCGGCGCGGTGCAGGCAGGCGCCATCGAACTGCTGGAGACGCCCGCGACCGGGCTCTCGAACGCCCTGGACGACTACGAGCAGGCGCTCAACCGCCACGCCCGCGCCTACGCGGAGGAGCACGGCCTGCCGCTCGACGACGCGGTGCCGCCGTTCGTCGCCCTTCCGTTCGCGGACCGCACCGGCCTGGTGCGGACGCTGACCGGCCCGGACCACCCGGAGCGCGAACTGTGGGTCCTGCTGGCGCTGTTCAGCAACATGGCCTACGACACCGCCGCCCACCTGCACACCGCGGACGCGATCGCGGCGGGCCACCCCGGTCTCACGGCGATGGGGTTCATGGACCCGGACGCCGATGGCCTGTGGCGGTTCTCCGACTTCTCGTACCGGCGGCAGCTGGCCGAACCCCACCCGGGCACCACGTCCACAGGGAGCCCCGCATGACGAGCACCGAGAGCACCGACGTCCTGATCGTCGGCAGCGGCTTCGGCGGCGCCATCGCCGCCTACCACCTGGCGGCCGGCGGCGCGCGGGTCACCGTGCTGGAGCGCGGCCCGTGGCTGGAGGCGCCCGACTTCGAGCACGACTTCCTGCTCGGGTCCTCGTACACCCGCATCTTCGACTTCGTGGTCGGCGACGGCATGAGCCTGCTCGGCGGGAACTGCGTCGGGGGCGGCAGCGTGGTGTACTTCGCCGCGATGCCGCGCGCGCCCCGGTTCGCCTTCGAGCGCCGCGGCGGCATCGGCCGCCGGATGTGGCCGGCGGCCATCACCAGGGACACCCTCGACCCCTGGTACGACCGGGTGGCCGAGGCGCTGCCGATCACCCAGCAGGACTGGAACGACGTCACCTACGCGGGCGGCCTGTTCGCCGCCGCCTGCGACCACGCGGGGCGCACCGCCAACCCCGTCCCGGCCGCCATCGACCGGGCGAAGTGCACCAACTGCAACTGGATGATGTCCGGTTGCCGCTTCGACGCGAAGCGGTCGCTGCTGCTGAACTACCTGCCCGCCGCGCTCGCGCACGGGGCCGAGATCCGGCCGTTGCACGAGGTGCAGCGGCTCTCCCGGACGGACGGCGGCGGCTACCGGGTGCACTACGAGGTCGTTGACGACACGGACTACCGGGTGCACGTCGGCAGCGGCACGATCGACGCGAAGATCGTCGTGCTCGCGGCCGGCGCCGGCGCCACCCCGGTGATCCTCCAGCGCTCCGAGGCGGACCTCGGCACGATGCCCTCCGCCGTCGGCCGCTACTTCTCCGGCAACGGGGAGCGCCTCAACACGGCCGTCGTCGACGAGGACCGGGCCCGCGACCTGCTCGGGCTCAAGCGCTCCGACGGCCTGGCGTTCGGGGCCAACCAGATCGGCAAGGGGCCGGTCGTGGCGAGCTGGGACAACCTCGACGGCTCGCTCCCGGAGCACTCGCGGTTCTCCCTGGAACAGCTCTACTTCCCGCCCGGGTTCGGCACCATCCTGGCGCAGGTGCCCGACGCGACCGGCCCCGGCTGGTTCGGCGTGGAGAAGAAGGAGATGGTCCGGCGGTGGCAGTCCTGGCTGACCGTCTTCACCATGGTCGAGGACGACAACGAGGGCGTCTTCGGCCCGCCGCCGGCCACCGGCAACGCGGACCGGATCTCCCAGCAGATGCTCGGGCGCGGACCGATCAGGTACCGGCCGACCGAGAACACCCTGCGCGGCTGGGCCGAGTCGGACGCCGTGGTGAAGGACATCCTGGAGCGCGACGGCCTGGCCCGCGTCATGCCGTGGACCAACGACCTGGTGGGCGCGTACACCGTGCACCCGCTGGCGTCCTGCCGGATCGGCGACGACCCGGGGACCTCGGCGCTCGACGACCGGCACGAACTCCGCGACCACCCGGGCATCTTCGTCACCGACGGCTCCGCCGTCCCGGGAGCGCTCACCGTCAACCCCGCGCTGACCATCTCCGCGCTCGCCGAACGCGCGGTCCCCGGCATCGTGCGCGCAGCGCGGGAGCGCGGCGTGAACGTCCGGTACGGCGCGCCCTCGCCGGACGGCGGGACCAGCGGACGGCGCGGGGTGCGGACGCAACTGCCCGGCCTGACGCGGCCTTAGGGCGTGTCTGACCATTGGCGTCGGATCAGGGCGCGGCGTTGGGGTGCGTGCATCGCAAGGCGGAGGAGGGAGCCACTGCGGAGCATTGGCGACCGACGACAACGCGGCGAGGTGCGTGCCCCGGCGTCGCGCACCCGGCGGGAATTGTCAGACACGTCCCAAGTGCGCCACGGCGACAGATCGAGCCAGAGAGGAGGAGACCGATGGTGATACCGCTGCTGCGGCCGGCCCTGCGGCCGCTGGCGCAGATCCGCCGGGTCGCCCCGGTCCGCCCGGCCGACGCGGGGGAGGAGGTGGCCCGGGTCTACGCCGAGGTCGAGCGGGAGTTCGGCCTGCTCGCACCGCCGATCGGCCTGCACGCGCCCTCGCCGGCGGTGCTCGCCGCCTCGTGGGTGATGCTCCGGGAGACCCTGCTCGCCGCCGGGCGGGTCGACCGGGCGCTCAAGGAGGCGGTGGCCGTCGCCGTGTCGGAGGCCAACGCCTGCCCGTTCTGCACGGAGGTGCACGGCGCGACGCTGGCCGCGCTGCGGCCCGGACCGGGGGCGTCCGCCGGGGCCAGGGCGGCGGCGGGGAGGGACCGGGAGGTGGCCGACTGGCTCCGGGAGACCGGGGACGGCGCGGGCGGCCGGGGTGCGCGACCGCCGTTCCCCGCGGACCGGGTGCCCGAACTGGTCGGCGTGGCGGTCACCTTCCACTACCTGAACCGCATGGTCAACCTGTTCCTGGAGGAGAGCCCGCTCCCGGCCGGCCTCCCGGCGCCCGCGCGGTCGGCGGCGACGGCCGTGCTCGGCCGGCTGATGCGCCGCAGCGCGCGCGGCACCCCGCCCGCCGGGGCCTCGCTGGACCTGCTGCCCTCCGCGCCGCTGCCGGCGGACCTGCGGTGGGCGGCGGGCACCCCGAGCATCGCCGGCGCGTTCGCGCGGGCCGCCGCCGCGATCGACGAGGCGGGGGCCCGCTCGGTGCCGGACGGCGTCCGGCGGCTGGTGACGTCCGGACTCGCCGGGTGGGACGGCGGGCCGCCCGGGACCGGCCGCGCCTGGGTCGAGGACGAGGTGTCGGCCCTGCCCGAGGAGCAGCGCCCGGCGGGCCGGCTGGCGCTGCTGGTCGCCAAGGCCTCGTACCGGGTCGACGACGGTCTCGTCGCCGAGTTCCGGCGCGGCCGGCCCGGTGACGCCGCGCTGGTCGAGCTCGCCTCCTGGGCCGCCCTGGCGGCGGCCCGGGAGCTGGGCGCCAGGCTGGGGGAGCGCGCTCTGACGGGCGGTCACGGCTGACACCGAAGCCGCCCGCGGCACTCCGGACGCACCGAGGCCCCCGCCCCGCGGCGGGGGCCCCGGTGCGTTCACGGCCGTCGGCTCCGGTGCGCCGCGCGGAATATCACGGCGTTATGGAATGCGAACGCGGGGAAATAACGCCGTTATTGAAAGAACGCGACCCGCGCGGGTGGTAAAGCAAACTCGGAGAAGGCATTTTCCCGGCCTTGGTCGCACGCTTGACCGATGGGTGGATCGCCGGGTTGGCGAAGGGATTCGCCGTCAATTCATCTCCATGGGTGGTGGATACATGAGCAGTGAACGGATCGCAATCGTGGGAATCGGCCTCCGCTATCCGGACGCCAATTCCCCGGGCGAGTTGTGGGACAACGTACTGGGCGGCCGCCGGGCCTTCCGGAGGCTGCCGGACGAGCGGATGAACCAGGCGGACTACTGGTCGGCGGACCGCACCGCGCCCGACCGGTACTACGCGACCAAGGCCGCCGTCCTCCGGGACTACAGCTTCGACCGGGTCGGGTACAGCGTCGCCGGCAGCACGTACCGGGCGACCGACCTGACCCACTGGCTGGCCCTCGACGTGGCCGCCGAGGCGCTCGCCGACGCCGGGTTCCCGGACGGCGCGGGCCTGCCGCGGCAGGCCACCGGTGTGGTGGTCGGCAACAGCCTCACCGGCGAGTTCTCGCGCGCCAACACGATGCGGCTGCGCTGGCCCTACGTGCGCCGGACGGTGGCCGCCGCCCTGGCGGGCAAGGGCTGGCCCGAGGGCGACGTCGCCGCCTTCCTCGGGGAGCTGGAGCCGCAGTACAAGGCGCCCTTCCCGCCGATCGACGAGGACTCGCTGGCGGGCGGCCTCGCCAACACCATCGCCGGGCGGATCTGCAACCACTTCGACCTGCGCGGAGGCGGGTACACCGTCGACGGCGCCTGCTCCTCCTCCCTGCTGTCCGTGGTCACGGCCGCCGGGGCGCTCTGCGACGGCGACCTGGACGTGGCCGTCGCCGGCGGGGTCGACCTGTCCATCGACCCATTCGAGGTGATCGGCTTCGCCAAGACCGGCGCGCTGGCCACCGGGGAGATGAAGGTCTACGACCGGGACTCCAACGGCTTCTGGCCCGGCGAGGGCTCCGGCATGCTGGTGCTGATGCGCGAGCGGGACGCGGTGGCGCAGGGGCGGCGGATCTACGCGAGCATCAGCGGCTGGGGGGTCTCCTCGGACGGCAGGGGCGGCATCACCCGGCCCGAGGCGGGCGGCCACCGGCTGGCACTGGACCGCGCCTACCGGCGGGCGGGCTACGGGGTCGAGACGGTCTCGTACTTCGAGGGCCACGGCACCGGCACGGCCCTCGGCGACGCGACCGAGATCGAGGCGCTGTCCTCCGCGCGCCGCGCCGCCGACCCGACGGCCCGACCGGCCGCGCTCGGGACGGTCAAGGGGAACTTCGGGCACACCAAGGCCGCGGCGGGCGTGGCCGGCCTGATCAAGGCCGCCCTCGCCGTGCACCACCAGGTGATCCCCCCGGCGACCGGCCACCACGACCCGCACCCCGGCCTGCTCGGCGAGACGGCGGCCATGTACGTGCCGGGCCGGGCCGAGCTCTGGCCGGCCGACCAGCCCGTCCGGGCGGGCGTGTCGGCCATGGGCTTCGGCGGGATCAACACCCACGTCGCGGTCGCCGAGGGCCCCGGCCGCACCCGGCGCGAGGCGCTCGACGAGCGCACCACCCGGCTGGTCGCCGGACGCCAGGACGCCGAACTGCTGCTGCTGGACGGCGCGGACCCGGCCGCGCTGCGCGCGGAGCTGGGCCCACTGCTCGACCTGGTGCCCCGACTGGCCCAGGCCGAACTCGCGGACCTGGCCGGAACGCTGGCCGAGCGGCTCTCCGGCGCCCCGGTCCGGGCCGCCGTCGTCGCGACCTCGCCGGACGACGCCGCGCGGGCCCTCGAACGGCTGGCCGCGCTGCTCGACTCGGGCGCGCGGGAGGCGTTCTCGGCCGCCGAGGGGGTCTTCCTCGGCCGGGCGCGGACCGCGCCCCGGATCGTCTACCTCTTCCCCGGGCAGGGCTCGGGACACGGCGCCGTCGGCGCGATCCGGCGCCGGTTCGCCACCGCGGAGGAGGTGTTCGGCGCGGCCGGACCGCCCGCCGGTGCGGACCAGGTCGCCACCGAGGTGGCCCAGCCGCGCATCGTCACCGGTTCGCTGGCCGCCCTCCGGGTGCTGGACGGACTGGGCATCCGGGCCGGGGCCGCGGTCGGGCACAGCCTGGGCGAGCTGACGGCGCTGCACTGGGCCGGGGCGATGAGCGAGGAGCAACTGGTGCGCCTCGCCACGGTCCGCGGCCGGGTGATGGCGCGGGCGAGCCTCGGCGGCGGCGCGATGGCCGGCCTGGCGGCGACCCCGGAGCGGACCGCCCGGCTGTCGGACGGGTCGGACGTCGTCGTCGCGGGCTACAACGGCCCCCGGCAGACCGTCGTCTCCGGCCCCGCCGAGGCGGTCGACGAGGTCTGCCGCCGGGCGGCGGCCGAGGGCGTCACGGCGACCAGGCTGCGGGTGTCGCACGCCTTCCACTCGCCGCTGGTCGAACCGGCCGCGGCCGCGATGGCGGCCGAACTGGCCGGGTTCGAGCTCCGCCCGCCGGTCCGCCCGGTCGCCTCCACGGTCACCGGGCGGCTGCTGGACCCGACCGCCGACCTGCGGGAGCTGCTGCGCGCCCAGGTGCTGCTCCCGGTCCGGTTCCACGAGGCCGCCGAGGCCGCGGCCGCCGACGCCGACCTGGTGGTGGAGGTCGGCCCCGGCCGGGTGCTGTCCGGCCTGCTGGCGGAGATCGCGCCGGACCTCGCGGTGCTGGCGGTCGACACCGACAGCGCCTCGCTCGGCCCGCTGCTCAGGGTCGTCGGCGCCGCCTACGTGCTCGGTGCGCCGGTGCGGACCGCGGCCCTGTTCGGCGACCGCCTGGTCCGGCCGCTGCCGCCGGAGAGCGAGCCCACCTTCCTGGCCAGCCCCTGCGAGGCGGCTCCGGCCATCGGCGCGGCCCTGGTGGCGCGGGCCGGCGGGGCGGACGACGGGGCGGAGGAGGGAGCGGACGGCGCCGAGCGGTCCGAGCGGTCCGCGCGTCCGGCGGGCGCGGACACCGGCACCGGCCCGGTCTCCACCCTGGACCTGCTGCGCCGGCTCGCGGCCGAGCGGGTCGAGCTGCCGCTGGACTCCGTCACCGCGCGGACCCACCCGATGGACGACCTGCACCTGAGCTCCATCACGGTCGGCCAGATCGTCAACGACGTCACCCGGGCGCTGGGCCAGCCCGCGCTCGCCGCCACCACCGGCTTCGCGACCGTACGGCTGGGCGAACTCGCCGAACTGATCGACCGGTTGGCGGACACCTCGCAGGCCGGGGCGGAGCCGGTGGGCGAGGTCCCCGGGGTGGCCCCGTGGGTGCGCCCCTTCGCGGTCGAGTACGTGGCGGCTCCCCTGCCGGCCGGGCCGCACCCCGGCCCCCGGGCGTCCGACCCCCGGGCCGCGGCCGACGGCTGGACGGTCTTCGCCACGCCCGGCCACCCGCTGGCCGCACCGCTGCGCACCGCGCTCGCCGCGGCGGGCCTCGGGGACGGCGTCCTGCTCTGCCTCCCGGACGAGTGCGGCGCGCAGGACACGGAGCTCTTCCTGACCGCCGCACGAGCCGTCCTGGCCGCCCCCGAGGGCACCAGGCTGGTCGTGGTCCAGCACCGCCTCGGGGCCGCGGGCCTGGCGAAGACCCTGCACCTGGAACACCCGTCCGTCCCGACCACGGTGGTCGAGCTGCCCGACACCGCCCCCGAAGGGGCCGCCCGCGACGAGGCGGTGGCCCGCGTCGTCGCCGAGGCCGCCGCCACGGCCGGCTTCGCGGAGGTCCGCTACCAGCGGGACGGCCGCCGCACCGTCCCGGTGCTCCGCCCCCTGCCACGCCGCCCGGTGGCGGAGGGCGAGTCACCGCTCGACGCGCGGGACGTCCTCCTGGTCACCGGCGGCGGCAAGGGCATCACCGCCGAGTGCGCCCTGGCGGTCGCCCGGGACTCCGGGGCGGCCCTGGCCCTGATCGGCCGCGCCGACCCGGCCGCCGACCGCGAACTCGCCGGGAACCTGGCCAGGATGGACGCCGCCCGCCTGCGCTACCGCTACGCCCGGGCGGACGTGACCTCGCCGGAGGAGGTCGCCGCCGCGGTGGGCCGGCTGGAGCGCGAACTCGGCCCGGTCACCGCGGTGCTGCACGGCGCCGGCCGCAACGAGCCGGCCGCCCTGGACGCGCTGACCGCCGAGGACTTCCGGCGGACCCTGGCGCCCAAGACCGACGGCCTGGCGGCGGTGCTGGCGGCCGTCGACCCGGACCGCCTGAAGCTGCTGGTCACCTTCGGCTCGATCATCGGCCGGGCCGGGCTCCGCGGCGAGGCCCACTACGCCACCGCCAACGACTGGATGACGGAGCTGACCCTCCGCTTCCGGGACCGGCACCCGCGGGCCCGGGCGATCGCCCTGGAGTGGTCGGTCTGGTCGGGCGCGGGGATGGGCGAACGGCTCGGCGTCGTCGAGGCGCTGATCCGGGAGGGCATCACGCCGATCTCCACCGAGGACGGGATCCGGGTGCTCCGCGAGGTGCTCGCGGACCCCTCGGCCGGCCCCGTCCTGGTGGTGAGCGGACGGGCCGGCGGCCTGCCCACCCTGGCCACGGTCCAGCGCGAACTGCCGCTGACCAGGTTCGTGGAGCGGGTGGTCGCCCACCACCCGGAGATCGAGCTGATCACCGAGGCCGAGCTGTCCGAGGGCAGCGACCCGTACCTGACCGACCACCGGCTCCAGGGTGACCTGCTCTTCCCGGCCGTCCTGGGCATGGAGGCGATGGCCCAGGTGGCCGCCGCGGTGAGCGGGCACCAGGGCTCGCCGCTGCTGGAGGACGTCGAGTTCCGCCGCCCCGTGGTGGTCCGCCCGGGCGGCTCGACCACCATCCGGATCGCCGCGCTGGTGCAGGCCCCCGGAACGGTCGACGTGGTGCTGCGCAGCGAGGACACCGGCTTCACGGCCGACCACTTCCGGGCGAGGCTGCGCTACCCCCGGCCCGAACCGCCCGGCACACCGCCGCCGCTCGGGTCCGACCTGCCGACGGTGCCGGTCGACCCGGTGACCGAGCTGTACGGCGGCGTGCTGTTCCAGGGCAAGCGGTTCCAGCGCCTGCTGGAGTACCGGCGGGCGAGCGCCCGGCACGCCCTGGCGGAGATCTCCACCGCCGCCCAGGCGCCCTGGTTCGCCGCCTTCCTGCCGCAGGAGCAGCAGTTGGCCGACCCGGGCACCCGGGACGCGATGATGCACGCCATCCAGTGCTGCGTCCCGGACGCCACCCTGCTGCCGCAGAGCATCGAGCGGCTCTGGCTGGCCGACCGGGCGGACCAGGACACCGGGTTCGTCGTGCTCGACGCCCGGGAGCGCTCCCAGGACGGGGACCGCTACGTCTACGACCTCGTCGTGCGCACGCCCTCCGGAGCGGTGGTCGAGCACTGGCAGGGGCTGACCCTGGTCGCCGTGCGCCGGCGCGACGGCGCCGGCCCGTGGGTGCCCGCGATGCTCGGCTCGTACCTGGAACGCAGCCTGGAACGGGTCCTGGGCGGCAGCCGCGCGGTGGTCGTCGAACCCGCCGCGGACGGCGACGCCGGGCACCGCGACCGCCGGGCCCGCACCGCGACCGCCGTCGGTCGGGCGCTGGGCCGGCCGGTGGAGCTGAACCACCGGCCGGACGGCAGGCCCGAACTCGGCGGCGGGCCGGGGCTCGAGGGCTGGACGGTGTCGGCCTCGCACGACGGCGGCCTGACCCTGGCGGTGGTGGGCCGGGGACGCCTCGCCTGCGACGCCGAGTCCGTCCTGGAACGGACCCCCGAGGACTGGGACGCGCTGCTCGGCCCCGGCCAACACGCCCTGCGGGACCTGCTGGCGGCCGAGGCCGACGAGGCCCCGGAGGTGGCCGGCACCAGGGTCTGGAGCGCCCTGGAGTGCCTGCGCAAGTCCGGTGCGACCACGCAGGCGCTGACCCTCGACCGCGTCCACCCGGACGGCTGGGCCGTCCTGTCCGCCGGCGACGCCGCCGTCGCCACCTGGGTGACCACCGTCAACGGACGGCCCGGGCCGGTCGTCTTCGCCGTACTCGCCGGAAAGGAGAACTGATGTCGGGCTACTACGAGCTGCGCCACACCGTGGGGTTCGAGGAGACCAACCTCGTCGGCAACGTCTACTACGTGAACTACCTGCGCTGGCAGGGGCGTTGCCGGGAGATGTTCCTCAAGGAGAAGGCGCCCGGGGTGCTCGCCGAGCTGCGGGAGGACCTGAAGCTGTTCACCCTCAAGGTGGAGTGCGAGTTCTTCGCCGAGATCACCGCGTTCGACGAGCTGTCGGTCCGGATGAGGCTGGAGGAACTGACCCGGACCCAGGTCCAGTTCAGCTTCGACTACCTGCGGATCGACGGCGGGCAGGGGAGCCCGGTCGCCCGCGGCCGCCAGCGGATCGCGTGCATGCGCGGGCCGAACACGGCGACCGTCCCGGCCCCGGTGCCGGAGGAGCTGCGCCGGGCGCTGGCGCCGTACGCCGAGGACGCGGTGGCCGCCCGGGTCCTGGCGGCGCCGGCCCCGCCCGGCCGGCCGGTGGGCACGGGGAGGGCGCGGTGAGCGACAACGGCCGCGCCCTGGTCGACGACCCGTCACCGTCCACGACCTCGCCGTCCTCCCGGCACGCCGCCGTTCCGCCGGACGCGCTGCGCGAGACGATGGCCCGGTTCGCCACCGGGATCACGGTGCTGACCACCGGTGGCGAGCACGCCCACGGGATGACCGCCAACGCGTTCAGCTCGGTGTCGCTGGAGCCGCCGCTGGTGCTGTGCTGCGTCGCCCGCACCGCGACGATGCACCGGGCGATCACGGCGACCGGGTCCTTCGCGGTCTCCGTCCTGGGGGCCGAACAGGAGCCGCTGGCACGGTACTTCGCGGGCCGCGGCCGACCGCGCGGCGCCGCCCAGTTCCACGGCGTCGACTGGCGGCCCGGCCCGTTCACCGGCGCCCCGCTGCTGTCGGGCTCGCTCGCCTGGCTGGAGTGCAAGCTGGCCGCGCAGTACGACGGCGGCGACCACTCGGTCTTCCTCGGCAGCGTGCTCGGGTCGGGCTGGACGGAGGGCCGGCAGGCGCTGCTGTTCTACGGCGGAGGATTCCACCGGGGCGTCGGCGGTGCCGGCGACGGGACCGGCTGAGCGGAGGGGTGGTCCGATGTTGGTGAGCGTGACCGGCGGCACCGGGTTCGTCGGCATCCACTCGGTCGCGGCGATGGTCCGGGGCGGGCACCGGGTGCGGATGCTGGTGCGCGACCCGGCCCGCGCGGAACGGGCCCTCGCCCTGCTGGAGGTGGACCCGGGCGCCGTCGACCTGGTCGTCGGGGACGTGACGGACGAGGGCGGTGCGGCCCGCGCGGTGCGCGGCGCCGACGCCGTCCTGCACGCGGCCTCGGTGTACTCCTTCGACAGCCGGCGGTACGCGGCCATGCGCCGGACCAACGAGCGGGGGACCGACCTGGTGCTGGCCGCGGCCCGCCGGTCGGGCGCCGATCCGGTCATCCACGTGTCGAGCATCGTCGCGCTGCTGCCGACCCGCCGGCGGCCGCTCCGGGAGGACTCCCCGGTCGGCCGCCCCCGGGAGACGTACATGGCCACCAAGGCCGCCGCCGAGCGCGTCGCCCGCCGCCACCAGCGGGACGGCGCACCGGTGGTCATCAGCTACCCGCCCGCGCTGCTCGGCCCGCTGGATCCGGGGCCGGGCGACCAGAACACCCGGCTGCGCAACACCCTGCGCGGGCTGATGCCGGTCTGGCCGCTCGGCGGCTTCCCGGTCGGCGACGTCCGCGACACCGCGCGGCTGCACGCCCGACTGCTGACCGCACCGAGGACGGGCCTCGACCGCCACTTCGCCCCGGGCCGCCAACTGGCCACCCGGGAGTACGTGCGGACCCTGCGGGAGGTCACCGGGCGGCGGCTGCCCGCGGTCTTCCTGCCCGCCCGCGCCATGCTGCCGGTCGGCGCCCTGGCCACCCTGGTGCAGCGCGGCTGGCCCTGGCACATCCCCGCGGAGTACGGCGCCGTCTACACCTGCGCCTGCGCGGCTCCCGTCCACCCGGCCGCGAGCACCTGCGGACTGCTGCCGAGGCCGATCGCGGAGACCATGGCCGACACGGTGCGCTGGCTCAGCGGTCAGGGGCTCCTGACGGACCGGCAGGCGGGCCTCCTGGCGGACGGGAAGGGCAGGTGAGGGGCCCGGCTCCCCGGGGGTGAGGCGCGCCGGGGGCGGCTCCGGCTCGGGGGAGGGGGCGCGTGCGAGGCCGCCGCGCCCCCGCGCGCCGTACGGGATAGCCGCCGGTGTGCGCGGTGGCCCGGGGCCGGGGGTATCGGGAAGGGGATACCGGATGATCACGGGAGGTTCCATGAGCGAGCAGGACGTGCCGCCGATCTCGATCTTCTACCGTCGCGACGGGTTCGACCCGGGCCCGGCCCTGGGCGAGGCCCAGCGCGGGGACCCGGCCCGGCGGGTCCGGGACTTCTGGCTGCACCGGGTCGGCGAGTACCGGCTCGTCACCCGGCACGCCGACGTACGGCGCGTCCTGGCCGACCAGGAGACCTTCGCGATGTACGACCCGGAACGCGCCCCGGTCCTGCCGAACGAACTCCTCAACATGGACCCGCCGGAGCACACCCGGCTGCGCCACGTGCTGACGCCGGAGTTCACCGGGAAACGGATCCGCTCCCTGGAGCCGATGATCCGCGCCCTGGTCGGCGAACTGCTCGACGCCATGGAGGCGCGGGGGCCCGCGGCGGACCTGATGGACGCCTTCGCCCTCCCGCTGCCGCTCGGGGTGATCTGCGCGATGCTCGGCGTCCCCGACCCGGACCAGGGGGACTTCCACCGCTGGTCCCGGACCACGCTGGACCTCGGGCTCCCCATGGAGGAACGGCTCGCGGCCGGCCGGGAGTCGCACGCGTACGTGGCCTCCCTGGTGGCGGAGAAGCGGCGCAGCCCGGACGGCGGGATGATCGGCATGCTCGTCCGGGAGCACGGCGGCGCGGTGTCGGACTCCGAACTGGTCGGGGTCTGCGAGCTGCTGCTGCTCGCCGGCCACGTCACGGTGTCCAACACGATCGGCCTGGGCGTGCTCGCCCTGCTGTCGCACCCGGAGCAGGCCGACCGGCTGCGCGACGCGCCCGAGGGCGATCCGGTGGTCGACGCCGCCGTCGAGGAACTGCTGCGGTACCTGTCCGTGTCCAGCACCGCGCTGGCCCGGACGGCACGGTGCGACACCGAGATCGGCGGCGTGCCCGTCAAGGCCGGCGAGCAGGTCGTCTGCCAGCTGCCGGTGGCCAACCGGGACCCGGCGCTCGGCGCCGGGATGGACCGCCTCGACATCGGACGCGAACCCGTGTCGCACCTGACCTTCGGGCACGGCCCGCACCACTGCCTCGGCGCACCGCTGGCCCGCGCCGAACTGCGGATCGCGCTGCCCGCGCTGCTGCGGCGGCTGCCCGGCCTCGCGCTCGCGTGCCCCGCCGAAGAGGTGCCCTACCGGGTCAACAACGAGGTCTACGGGCTCCACGCACTGCCCGTCACCTGGTGACGGCGGCCCTCGGCCGGTGACGGGGGCCCCGGCACGTCCCGCCGGCTACGGGGCCCTCCTCCGCAACGCTTTCCGCACGGCCGCCGCCAGGCCGTCCGCCATTCCCCGGGACCGGGACCGGGACCGGGAGCGGGGCCGGGACGCCGGGGGCTCGGGCCAGGGAGCTCCCGACGCCGTGAAGTCGTAGGCGGTCTCGGCGTGCTCGGTCTGGTCGATGCCGACCACCTCGACCTCCTCGGCGACCCGGAAGCCGATGGTCCGCTGGATCGCCAGGCCGAGCAGCCAGGAGAGCACGAAGGAGTAGCAGGCGACCACCACGACTCCGACCGCCTGCCTGCCGAGCTGCCCGAAGCCGCCGCCGTAGAACAGGCCCCTGGCGCTCTCGCCGACGTGCCCGGTGGCGAGCAGGCCGATCAGCAGCGAGCCGATCGCCCCGCCGACCGCGTGCACGCCGACCACGTCGAGCGAGTCGTCGAAGCCCAGCCGGTACTTGAGGCTGACCGCCGCCGCGCAGACCGCGCCGGCGACCAGCCCGATCACGATGGAACCGAGCACCGAGACCGACCCGCAGGCCGGGGTGATGGCGACCAGTCCGGCCACCGCGCCGGAGGCCGCGCCCAGCGAGGTGAAGGCGCCGTTCCTCGCCCGTACGTAGGCCAGCCAGCCGAGCATCGCGGCGGCGGTGGCGATCTGGGTGTTCAGGAACGCCGCGCCGGCGACGCCGTCGGCGGCCAGCGCCGAGCCCGCGTTGAAGCCGAACCAGCCGAACCAGAGCAGCCCGGAGCCGAGCATCACCAGCGGCAGGCTGTGCGGGCGCATCGGGTGCTTCCGGAAACCGACCCGCTTGTCCAGCACCAGGCAGAGCGCCAGGCCCGCGACCCCGGCGTTGACGTGCACCGCGGTGCCGCCGGCGAAGTCGATCACGCCCACCCGGTCGACCAGCCAGCCGCCGCGCCCGTTGTCGGTGCTGAACACCCAGTGCGCGACCGGGAAGTACACCACCGTGGCCCAGACCGTGACGAACAGCGTCCAGGCGGTGAACCTGGCGCGGTCCGCGATCGCGCCGCTGACCAGCGCCGGGGTGATCACCGCGAACATCAGCTGGAACACGGCGAACACGGTGACCGGGATCGAGCCGTGCAGCTCGTCCCGCCCGATGCCGCGCATCCCCAGGTGGTCGAGGTTGCCGATCAGGCCGTGGAAGGCGTCGGAGCCGAAGCTGAGCGAGTAGCCGTAGAGCACCCACAGCACGCTGACGATCGCCAGCACGACGAAGCACATCGACAGCATGTTCAGCGTGCTCTTGGCCCTGACCATGCCCCCGTAGAAGAAGGCCAGCCCTGGGGTCATCAGCATGACCAGGGCCGCACTGATGAGCACGAAGGCGGTGTCGCCCGCACTGAAACCGGCCGGCATCGGTGGCGGACTCAGCCGAGCCGGGTGCCGGTGCTCCGGTGGACCGCCGTCCTCCCGGACGGCCCGGGGTGGCCGCGCACCCGGAGCCGCCGGGCACGGCGGTCGCGAGCAGGGTGAAGGTGCGTACTCATCGCGAAGCTCCTCGGAATCTCCTGCGGGCGGCCCCCTGCTCCACCGGAATGCTAAGGCGGCTCCTCGATCGGTGCCCGCTGGGGGAACCCGCGGCGGTAGGCGGGCGGAGACCGGTCCGGTGGACGAACGCGTGGTGTACTGCTGCGATGAGTGCTGAGTACGAGCTCGGTCGGGTCGTCGCCAGTCGTGAGCTGGTCTTCACCGCTGCGGACGGCACGCGGGTGCCGGTGCTGTTGGAGGTCGGGGCGCCGTCCCGCGACCCGGAGGGGCCGGACTGGTACTGCCCGTACCGGATCACCGGGCACCCCGGCATCGCCGACCGCGTGACGGCGATCTTCGGCGTCGACTCGTTGCAGGCGCTGCAGCTCGCCCTCACCTGCCTCCCCGACGAGTTGAGCGACGCGGCCGGGCTGACCTTCCTGGGCGGGACGGACCTGATGCTGGGGAGCGGCGGTTCGTGAGGGCGGAAGCCTGACGGATCGGGGGCCGGGCCCGGGCGGTCAGGACGGTGCGGCCGCCGCCGAGGAGGCGACGGCGGCGGCGAAGTCGGGGTGCACGCCGAGCTGGGCGAGCATGACGCTGAGCCCGACGTAGCAGTTGAACTCCTTGACCTTCCCGTTCTCGACGTACCAGAAGTCGGCGGTGGGGATGCCGAGTCGGGCGCCGGTCGCCCGGACGGTGCCGGCGGGCGTCTCGAAGGGGCCGGTGACGGTGCCCTCGATCGTCAGCTCGACGGCGACCACGTCGCCGATGACGTGGACCCGGTGGAGTTCGCGGTGGATGTCGGGTGCCAGGGCTGCCATGAAGACGACCTGGTCGCCGAGGTGTTCGCCGCGGTAGCTCTCGCCCGCGACGACGTTGTTGAACACCCCGTCCTCGGCGAACTCGTCGATGAAGCCCGGTACGTCGAGGACGTGGCCCTCGGCCGCGTGGTAGGCGGCCCGCACCACGGCTTCCGCGTCGGTGGTCATCGCACTTCCCCTTCCATGAAAGCAATCAAATGCTTGCTTGAAATTATGGGAGCGCCATGGCGAGTGGTCAAGCATTTGCTTGAATGGTTCTGGTCGGACGAGGGTCCGTGCAGGTCAGCCGGGGTACGGCTGCCCGTGGAACGCGCCGGTCAGGACGGGCAGCAGCTGCCGCTCGATCCGTTCGGCGGGCTCGCTGGCCAGCTCGGCGCCGATGGGGGCCAGGGCGAGCCAGTTCAGCAGGCCGGCGGCGCAGCGGGTGCGGAAGACGAGTTCCCGCTCGTCGACACCGGGCAGGTTGGCCGCCAGGACGCGGACGGCGTCCTGGCGGGCCCGTTCGAACTTGCCGCTCAGGCGGTCCCAGCCCTGGGGCGGGTCGATGCCGACCCGGGCGACGGTGCGCATCACGGCCAGTTCCGGTCCGCCGGCGGCCAGTGCCCTGATCATCGGCCGGGCGAACGCCGCCGCGAGCTCCTGGAGGGTCGCGTCGGGGCCGAGCGGGTCGAGCGCCTGGATCTGGGCGTCCAGGTACCGCTCCAGCGCCTGCTCGATCGCGGCGTCGCAGAGCGCCCTCAGCGAACCGAAGTGGTAGCTGACCGCGGCGACGTTGGCCCCGGCGCGGTCGGTGACGTCGCGGAGCTTCACGCCGTCCTGGCCGCGTTCCGCCAGGAGGTCCAGGGCGGCGGCCAGCAGGCCGTCCCGGGTGCGCCGACCGGTCTCCCGGCGCTGGTCCGTCTTCTCTGCCCGTGCCATGGTCCGGACTCAAGCAGGGGCTCGCGATGATTGTCAAGCGACTGATTGAGTTCCTGCCGCCCGGGCCCGGCCGTACCCCCTACAGCGTGGCGGGTTGGGGTTGGGTGGGGACGACGATGACGGTGGTGGTGTCGGCGGTCAGGGCCGTGGTGAACTCCCGTTCCAGGTCCTCGGTCGTCTCTACGTCGACGGCGTGGCAGCCGAAGCCGCGGGCGAGTGAGGCGATGTCGAGGCCGGGGAGGTCGAGTGCGGGGACGCCGGGGGTGTCCTCCAGTCGGGCGAAGGACTTGAGGATCGCGTACTCGTGGTTGCGCATGACCACGTAGACGATCGGGAGGCGGTGCCGGGCCGCGGTGTAGAGGGCCTGGACGCAGTACTGGAAGGAGCCGTCGCCGATCAGGCCGACCACCGGGCGGCGTACTCCGCGCTCCCGGTCGGCGAGCGCGATGCCCACGGCGGCGGGGACGGCCCAGCCGATGCCGCCGCTGGCCGTGGAGAAGAAGGATCCGGGGCGGGTGGTGGGCAGCCATTCGAGCTGCTGGGCCATGGTCGACGTGGACTCGTTGACGATGACGGCGTCCGGCGGGCGGACCCGGCTCAGGGCGGCGTAGACGGCGGGCGGGGGGAGCGGGAGGGTCGGGGAGGCCGGCAGGACCCGGGGCCGGGGCATCGGGTCGGGGGCGGTGCGGGCCGTGCCCTCCTGGACCAGGTCCAGCAGCCCTTCGAGGGCCAGCCGGGGGTCGCCGAGCAGGCTGTCGCCGGCCCGGGCGGTGGCGGCGGCGTGCGGGTCGCCGGTGAGCTGGAGCAGGGCGGTGCCCGCGGGGAGGTAGTCGCCCGGTACGTACGGGTAGTAGCGGAAGACCTCCGCGCCGATCACGGCGACCAGGTCGTGTCCGGTCAGGCGTTCGCCGACGGCCTTCACCGACAGGCCCAGCGGGCCGGCGTAGAGCGGGTGGTCCTCGGGGAAGGAGGTGCGTTCCGCGAGCGGGGGGCCGTAGACGGTGGCGCGCAGCTTCTCGGCCAGGGCGACGGCCGCGTCCCAGCCGCCGCCGCGGTCGACCTCGGGTCCGAGGACGAGTGCGGGCCGGCGACTGGCGGAGAGGCGTTCGGCGAAGGCCCGTAGCCGTGCGGGGTCGGGGGCCACCCGGTGGCTGACCGTCCGCACCCGGGTGAAGGCGGACAGCGGCTGCTTCCAGTCGTCCAGCGGGATCGACAGGTAGACCGGCCCGGCGGGCGGCTGGAGCGCGTGCGCGTAGGCGCGCATGACGGCCTCGGGGACGTCCTCGGCGCGGGCCGGTTCGTAGGACCACTTCACCGAGGGCAGCGGCAGCAGGGTGGCCTCGCGGTTGGCGAGGTACGGCTCGCCGATCAGCAGGTCCCGGTGCTGCTGGCCGGAGGTGACGATCAGGGGCGTGTGCGCGTGGGAGGCCGACACCAGGTTGCCCATGGCGTTGCCGGTGCCGGCCGAGGAGTGCAGGTTGACCAGTGCGGGGCGGCCGGTGACCTGGGCGAAGGCGTCGGCCATCGTGATCGCGGAGGCCTCCTGGAGGGCCAGGACGTAGCGGAAGTCCGCGGGGAAGTCCTGGAGGAAGGGCTCCTCGGTGGAGCCCGGATTGCCGAAGACGGTGGTGAGTCCGAGCGTGCGCAGCAGGTCGTACGTCACGGTGCGGACGGTGGATCGCTCGGCCATGGGTGCCACCGGCTTTCCCTCGGGGGCGTCGGGGCGATTCGGCTGCGGCCGTCGCACGGCCCGACACCAGCAGGAGAGCACCGGTCCCGAGGGCCCCGCAACCGGACGGGCGGGTGCGGGGCCCTCGGGGCAGGACGGATCCGGCTACTTCGCGAGGAAGGTCAGCAGCGCCTTGTTGACCTCTTCGGCGTGGGTCCACAGCAGGCCGTGCGGTGCGCCCTCGATCTCCACGTACTCGGCGGAGGGCAGGGCCCGGTGGAACGGGCGGGCGGTGCTGTCGATGGGCAGGATGCGGTCGCCGGTGCCGTGCAGGATGAGGGCCGGCACGTCGATGCGCGGGATGTCGGCGCGGAAGTCGGTGTACCAGGTGGAGGGTGCCGCGGCGGCGGCGTACCAGCCGCCGGCCGCCGCGACGTTCCAGCTGTTGCGGACGGCCTCCTCGCCGATCCGGGTGCCGAGGTTCTCGTCGAGGTTGTAGAAGTCCTGGTAGAAGGCGGTGTAGTAGGCGTACCGGTCGGCCTTCACAGCAGCCACGATGCCGTCGAAGAAGTCCTTCGGGGCCGCGCCGTCCGGGTTGTCGTCGGTCTTGAGGAGGTAGGGCTCCAGCGAGCCGAGGAAGGCCACCTTGGCGACGCGGCCGGAGCCGTACGCGGACACGTAGCGGGCGACCTCCCCGGTGCCCATCGAGAAGCCGACCAGGACGGCGTCCCGCAGGTCGAGGGTCTCCAGCAGGGTGTGCAGGTCGGCGGCGAAGGTGTCGTAGTCGTAGCCGGTGGTGGGCTGGGAGGAGCGGCCGAAGCCGCGGCGGTCGTAGGTGACGACCCGGTGGCCGGCGTCCAGCAGTGCGGCGCTCTGCCGTTCCCAGGAGTGCCCGTCCAGCGGGAACCCGTGGATGAGGACGACCGGTTGCCCGGAGCCGTGGTCCTCGTAGTAGAGCTCGACGGGGGCGGAGTTCTCCTGGCCGACGGTGACGAAAGGCATGGGCGCTTCCTTTCTCTCGGGCAGCGTCAGGGCTGCGGTGGGTCACACGCTAGGACCGGCCGGGTACGAATGGTTGCCGCTGGGGGCACCGCGTGTCGTCCGGGAGCGGCGTGGGGCGTGGGTAACGCTCCCGAGCTGGGCGGAACGGCACACCACGGCGCGGGGGCGTCACAGCTCGCGCATCTCGCGCCTGGTCAGCGCGTACCCGAAGGCGCCGATCAGGCACAGCCCGGTCGTCGCGAACACCCACCGGCTGCCGAAGGCGTCCACCGCCGCGCCGGCCGCGATCACCGAGACCGGGAAGACGCCCAGCGCGCAGAAGGTGACGGCCGCCATGACCCGGGCCAGCAGCGCGGGCGGGGTGCTCTTCTGCACGCCGGTGACGACCAGGACGTTGGTCACCGTGCTGGCGCCGCCCGCCACGCAGAGCAGCAGGACGGCGCCGACGAGGCCGGTGAAGGGCACCAGGCCGATCGCCGCGCCCATCACCAGGCCGGAGAGCATCGCCGTGCGGCCCCGGGAGCGCACCTCGGTGAGGCCGGCCGCGAACAGGCCGCCGACCAGCGCGCCGCCGGTGAACGCGGCGAGCAGCAGGCCCAGCCCGGCGGCCCCGGCGGAGAAGCCGTGGGTGGCCAGGGCCGGCAGGGCGACCCGGGTGGCGCCGCCCACCGTCAGGTTCGCGATGGCCGTCACCGTCAGCACCGCGCGCAGCAGCGGCGATTCCCGCAGCAGGGTACGGAAGTTCCGTGGTACGGAGGCGCGTTCGGAGATTGGGCGGGCCGGTGCGACGAGGCCGCCGCGACCGATCAGCAGCAGCGTCGCCGTGGACACGGCGAAGGTCGCCGCGTCCACGCCCAGGGCGGTGGCCGGGTTCAGCCAGGCGACCAGCGGGCCGGCCACCGCCGGGCCGAGCAGGCCGGCGCCGAAGGTGACCGTGCTGTTCAGGGCGTTGCCCGCGTGCAGGTCCTCGGCGGGCAGCAGGGCCGGGGTGATCGCCCAGGCGGCCGGCAGGAAGACCCCCGCCCCGAGGCCGACCAGCAGGGCGAGTCCGCCGATCAGCCAGAACGCGGCCGCCCCTCCTGCGGCGACCGCGCAGAGCCCGGCGGTGGCGAGCAGCCGGCCGAGGTCGGCGGTCAGCATCACCCGCCGGGCGCCGAACCGGTCGGCGAGGATCCCGCCGAGCGGGGTGGCGGCCAGCCGTCCCGCGCCGTAGGCGGCGACCACCAGGCTCAACTGGCGGGCGCCGCCGCCGAGGGAGTAGACCAGCAGCGGCAGGGCGACCACCTGGAACGCGTTGCCGAACTCCGAGGTGGCCTGGCCGATCACCAGCAGCCGGAAGCCGCGCGAGCGCAGCGGGGCGACGCCGAACCGGGGGCGGAACCGCAGCAGGCCCGATGCGCCCTCCGTCCTCGCGCCGCTAGCCATCGAGCGAGACCGGCAGCGACTCCAGGCCGCGCAGCATGATCGTGTTGCGCCAGGGCAGGGTCTCCTCGGCGGCGGCCAGCTCGATCCGCGCGAAGCGCTCCAGCAGGCCGGTCAGCGCGACCTCGCTCTCCAGCCTGCCGAGGAAGGAGCCGAGGCACCGGTGCAGGCCCTGTCCGAAGGCCAGGTGGCCCGGATCGCCCCGGTCCAGGATCAGCCGGTCGGGATCGGTGAAGCGGGCCGGGTCCCGGTTGGCCGCGCCGAGCGAGAGCAGCACCAGTTCGTCCGCCGGGATCTCCACGTCGTCGACCATCACGTCGGCGTTGGTGAACCGCAGGGTGGCCATGCTCACCGGGGACTCGTAGCGCAGGAACTCGTCGATGGCGACGGGCATCGCCGCCGGGTCGGCGCGCAGCCGGGCGAGCTGGTCGGGGTGGTGGAGCAGGGCCAGGGTGGCGGTGCCGAGCAGGTTGACGGTGGTCTCGTGACCGCCGATCAGCAGCAGGAAGACCATCGAGAACACCTCCTGCTCGGTGAGTTCGCCGGCGTCGCGGGCCCGCACCAGGTCGGTCAGGACGTCCTCGCTCGGGGACGTCCGTCGGGCCGTCATCAACTCCCGGAGGTAGTCGTTCATCTCGGCGGTGGCCTGGTCGAAGGTCATCTCGCCGCCCTGGGTGAGGATCGCCGTCGACCAGGTGCGGAAGGCGTGCATGTCCTCCGGGGGGAAGCCCAGCAGCTCGCAGATGACCATGATCGGCAGCGGGAAGGCGAAGTCCGCCACCAGGTCGGCGGTCTCCCGTCCGCGCAGCCCGTCCAGCAGGCCGCCGGCGATGCGCTCGACCATCGGCCGCATCAGGTCGACCCGTCGGCGGGTGAAGACGCCCTGGATCAGGCGGCGCAGCCGGGTGTGGTCCGGCGGGTCGCTGTTGAGCATGTGGACGACCTCGGAGCCGAGCGTCAGGCCGGAGCCCCGCCCGCTCGCGATGGCCTGGCTGCGGCGGACGTCCTGCCCGAAGCGCGGGTCCATCAGCGCCGCCCGGACGTCCTGGTAGCGCGTCACCAGGTAGACCGGCAGGCCCTCGCCGAACTCCACGACGGAGACCGCGCCGGCCTCGCGGATCCGGGCGAGGGTGGGGTAGGGGTCGCGGATGAAGGCGGACATCCGCCCGGCGGCGTCGTCGACCGCGGTGGTCATGGATCTCTCCTTGGACTCGGAACTCTCGCGGTTACGCGGTTGCGCGGCTACACCGTCAGCGACGGGAAGGGCCAGCGGCGCACCCGCATCGGCAGGAACCAGGCGCGGCCGGCCTGTTCGGTGATCAGACCGGCCTCGGCGAAGTCCCGGTGGACGGCCTCCGGCAGCCGGCCGACCTCGACGCCCTCGGCCAGCGCGTCCACCTGCGCCAGGTGGGCCGGCTCGTCGATGGTGAACAGCTCCAGCGTCCCGAACCGGCGGTCGCGCACCTCGACGAAGCCGGGGCCGCGCCGGAAGACGCACTTGCTCGGGTAGTACGTGCCGCGCCAGTCGGCGACGACCTCCTCCGGCCCGCCGGTCAACCGCTCCGGCGGGTACAGGTGGTGGAACCGGCGCCGCGCGGCGCAGCCGTCCGTGCAGACCGCCTGCCAGAGCACGGCCAGCCCCTGCCCGGTCGCCTCGCGCAGCAGCATCAGTGCCCGTGCGGAGGCCGCGGGCGCGTCCGCGCAGAGCCGCACCGGCTCGGTCAGCCGCAGGCAGCGGACCCCGGCGCGGTGCAGCCCGGTGACCTCCTCCTGCGCCGGGCCGGGCAGGGTGCGGCGGCCGAGGGCGAAGCCCGGCAGCTCCCGGGCGGCGGGGTCGTAGTCGAGCCAGAGCTCGACCTCCGGGCCGGCCGCGCGCCAGGCGGCGTCGGTCCTTCCAGCACCGGTCCTTCCGGCGTCGTCCCGTGCGGCATCGTTCCGTTCAGCCGATCGCGACGGCATCGGGCACCTCCTCGGTACGGGGGAGGGCGGCGGCGGGGCCGTGCCGGTGCCGCATCCGCATCAGCACCTGGTTGTCGGACTCGACGGCGACCTGGAGGTAGCCGGCCCCGTCGTGGAACAGCAGGCCCAGCGTGGTGAAGCGCTCCAGCACCGGTTCGACCGCCGCCGCCCCGCCGGGGACCTTGGCGGCCAGTGCGGCGGCCGAGCGGGGCTGGACCAGCAGCCGGAAGACGGCGAGCTCCACCGGATCGGTCAGCTCGACCACCCGCCAGTCGTACCCGGGACGGGTGTTGACGAGCACGACCCGTCCGCCCGCGTCCCGGTAGCTGAGCCGGCTGTCGGGGAACCGCGCGAGCCAGGTGTCCACCGCCGCGCCCAGCCGTTCCGCGAGCCCGCCGCCGATCCCGCGCGGCGGTGCGGTGAACACGTAGGCCAGTTCGTTGAGTTCACTCTCCGGCAGGCGGTACGTCGCGCGGTACTGGAAGGCCGGCCTGGTGATCGCGAAGCCCAGTTCGGGGCGGTCGAAGTACGGGCTGAACCGCTCGATCGCGATCCGCCCCGCCCCGGTCGGCGGGTCCAGGTGGTGCAGGACGGGCAGTTGGCTGATCACCGACTCGTAGTCCTCCGGCTGTTCGCCGGGGAAGCCGTAGAGGTAGTTCCAGGTCACCGAGACCCCGGCGCTCTGCGCGTCCCGCAGCGCGCGGACGTTCTGGCAGCCCGTCACCCCCTTGTCCATGATCCGCAGGACCCGGGTGCTCAGGTTCTCGATGCCGGGCTGCACCTGGGCCGCGCCCGAGTCGCCGAGCAGCTGGAACTGGTGGCGGCGCAGGTTGGCCTTGATCTCGAAGTGCAGCCGCAGGTCGACCGGGAGTTCGGCCAGCGACTTCAGGACGGTGTCGAAGTAGCCCATGTCCAGGATGTTGTCGACCACGTAGACGTCCAGCAGCTGGTGGCGTTCGGCGAGCGCGAGCACCTCGGCGAGGAAGTCCGCCGGCGGCTTGGAGCGGAACTCCATCGAGGAGCCGTTGAGCCCGCAGAAGGTGCAGTGGTGCTTCTCGCCCCACCAGCAGCCCCGGGAGCCCTCGACGACCAGCTTGGGATCGACCCAGCCGGCCGCGACGGAGGCGTCGAGCCGCTCGAAGAAGCCGTCGTAGCGGGGCGCCAGGATCGCGGAGGGCGGCAGCGGGCGCTTCGTCATCGCGTTGGCCGTCGACGTCCCGGAGCCGTCGCGCCAGCACAGTCCGGGGACGGCGGAGAGGTCGCCGCCCGCCGGGAGGCCGTTCAGGAGGGCCGGGAAGGCGGCCTCGCCCTCGCCGCGCACCACGTAGTCCAGGAACGGGAAGTTGCGGTGCAGCGCGGCGCCCTGCGGGCCGTCGCAGTTCGCGCCGCCGAACACCGTGCGCACCTGCGGGCAGCGCTGCTTGAGCAGCCTGGCGGCGGCGAGGCTCGCGGTGTTCTGCTGGAAGGTGGTGGTGAAGCCGACCAGGTCCGGCGGGTCGGCGGCGAGTTCCTCGACCAGGCGGGCGATGAACGCGGGGGCGATCGCGCGGGTGGCCCGGGTCAGGGCGATCTCCTGCTCGCTCGCGCCGTTGGCGGCCAGGTACTCGAAGTAGCCGGTGCTGTCGGTGCTGTTGTCGTCGGCCTCGTCGCCGCCGTCGTCGCCGTACAGCGCGCCGGCGAACGCCCAGTCGCCCGCGCCCTGGAAGTAGGACTTCTCGGAGAAGTACTGGTAGTCGTCCGCGCCGAAACCCGCGGTCTCGGCGGCCCAGTCCACGAAGTCCAGGTTGGCGTACCGGACGTCGACCTGGTGGCCGGCGCGCGCGGCGGTGGTGTGCAGGATCCCGAGCGCCAGCGACGGCACGTCGATCGCGCCCCAGGGCATGTGCAGAAGAACGATACGCATGGTGGCCAGTTCCGTCGGTCGCAGGCGGTCGGTCAGGGGTGTCGGCGGGGTGTGGCTCCGGGGGGCGCCGCGGGGCCCCCAGGCGGCTGGGGGGGGGGAATGAGGTGCAGCGACGTCGGTGGGGGGGAA
>NZ_JBHVRS010000006.1:0-342451 GCF_042885595.1 Kitasatospora sp. NPDC058046 | reverse complement strand
CCCGGCGGCCTTGTTCATACAACCCAGCCCTTGGGCGCCCTTGCCGGGGGGCGCGGGGGGTGGGGAGTGGGGGGTGGGGGGGGCGTGCCCGGGGGCCCCGGGGGGCCCCCCGCCCCCACGGGGGGTCACTTCTTCGCTTCCGGCTTCGGCTTCGGCTGCCCCTTCAGGGCAGGCGCGACCGGCGCGGCCTTGGTGATGTCGAGCGCGAAGTTCTGGACCACCACGGCGCCCCGGTCACGCTCCGGGGTGCTGATCGGGTCGTTCTGGATGCTGCGTCGCTTCATGGCTGTTCACCTCCTTCCATCGACTCGGCGGGAACCCCGGGGCGGTCGCCCCGGGGTGGCGGGGGGAGCGGTGGCGGCCAGGCGTGTTCGGCGAACCGGACCATCGCGGCCAGCACCGATCGGTGGTCGGCGGTCCGGCGGCTGTAGTGGCCGCCGTCCACCCAGAGCAGCTCGTGCGGCACCGCCAGCCGCCGCAGGTCCGCGGCGTACCGGGCGACCTGGTCGGGCGGGCACCGCTCGTCGGTCCGCGAGGCGACCAGCAGGACGGGCGAGCGGACCTGGTGCACGTACGTCCGCGGGTCGGCGGCTCGGTAGCGTTCGGGCACCTCGTCCGGGGTGCCGCCGAAGAGCTGCCGGTCGAGCTCGCGCAGTGCGGGGGTGGTGGTGCGGTACGTGGCGGGGTAGTCCGCGATCGGCTGCGCGGCCATGCCGAGCGACCACAGCTCCGGCTGCGCGCCCATCGCCAGCAGGGCCAGGTAGCCGCCCCAGGAGAAGCCGCACAGGCCGGTACGCTCCGCGAGCGCCGTACCGTCGGCGACCAGCTCGGCGCGGACGGCGGCCAGGTCCTCGATCTGCGCCAGCCCGACCCGGTGGCCGTACTCGTGCTGCCAGCGGGCGCCGTAGCCGGTGGAGCCGCGGTAGTTGGTGCGCACCACCGCGTAGCCGCGGTCGACCAGGGCGTTCACCCGCGGGTCGTAGGAGTCCCGGTCGTGGGTGGCGGGGCCGCCGTGGACCAGGAAGAGGGTCGGCCACGGGCCGGGGCCGGCCGGGGTGCTGACGAAGCTGTGGATCCGTCCGTACGGCCGGGGCGTCCAGCGCCGGGTGCGGGAGGTGTCGCCGCCGTCCGGGTCGGGGTGGTCGGCCGTCGCCGTGCCGGGGCGCAGGACCAGCGGGCGGGGCGGGGTCGACTCCCGGCTCCAGACGCAGTGCAGGGTGCCGTCCGGGGCGCAGGACAGGTCGTGGATGGTGCCGCCGGGGGTGCTGATCTCCTGTACGCGCGGCTGTGCGTGCGACTGTACGCGCGACTGTGCGTGTGCCTGTACGTGCGTCTGTACGCGCGTCGCCTCCTGTCCCGGCGGCGGGTCGAGGTCGGCGAGGAGGAGCCGGCTCCGCCCGGCCCGCTCGTGCTGGATCAGCACCCCGCGCGGTCCCTGGTACCAGCCGGCCGAGATCTGCGAGTCGAAGGAGAGCCCCGGGTGTCTTCGCAGGCCCGTGCTCGCCCGCCAGGTCGCGACGGTGTACCGCTCGTCCTCCTCGGCCACCAGGAGCAGCTCCGGTTCGTGCACCGCGAGCGGGTTGAACTCGATCGGCCAGAGCCGCAGTCGGCGGTTCCCGGCGAGCCGCAGCGGACCGTCCACCGGGGTGTCGTGCTGGGCGTCCGGCCGGGTGTCCGTCGGCCAGAGGACCACCGAGTCGTCCCCGTCGGGGCGCCCGCCGAGGGCGAGCAGCCGGCCGTCCGGCGACAGGTCGGCCAGGCTCAGGTAGCCCGGCGCCGAACCGACCAGCCGGGCCTCGCCCGCGGGCGGTCCGACGTAGCAGTGCGAGGCGCCGTCGACGCCGACGGCCACCGCCGCGAGCGCGCCCGTCCGGTCGAAGGCGACGCCGTAGGCCCGCCCGGGCGGCACGCCGTGCAGCGCCGCGCCGCCCGTTCCGTCCGTTCCACCCGCTCCGCCCGCTCCGCCTGTTCCGCCCGCGAACGGCTCGCGCCACCACCGCCCCTCACCGGCGCTGTCGGCGTCGAACCACCAGATGGCCTCGCCGTCCGGCTCGATCTCGCTGAGGTGGACGCCTTCCGGTCGGTCGGTGACCACCCGGCGCCGACCCGTCCCCAGGTCCCAGGCGACCGCCTGCCAGCGCTCCTCGACGAGCCGGGTCTCGACCGCGCGGTCGGCCGCGAGCGCGGCGAAGCCGGGGGACTGGAACGCCTGCGTCATGGACCCGGCCCTTCCGGCTCGACGGCTCGATGGTGGGAACAGGCTGCGCTGAACGTCCCGGGGCTGGTGCGCCGGTGTGAAGGTCCGGTGAACCAGCGTGAAGAAAGGGTCACTTGCGGAAGATTGCGGCCACTCTAGGGAGACGCCGTGGCGGCGACCAGACCTTTCGCACAGTTGGCCGAAAGACGGCTGAAGTGACCGCCGGTAGGCGGTGATGCGGATGCGCCGGCAAGTCGCGGAGGCCACCGGCAACGGCCGCCCGCCCACGGGCCCGCCCCGACCCCGACTCCGACCCCGGCCGCGCGGCCGCGCCCGTACGGATGCGAGGCTGGGCCCCGTGAACGAGACGATCATGGCAGCCGCCCGCGAACGAGCCGCCGGACACCGGCGCCGGTTCGACCTCCGCTTCGAGGCCTACTTCGCCGCCCTGCCGGAGCGCCTCGACACGCCGCCGCTCAGCCGCTTCACCCCGCGCTGCCTGGAGCTGCTGCGGGAACTCTCACTGCGCGGCGGCAAGCGCCTGCGGGTCGCCCTGCTGTACGAGGCCGCCCGACTGGTGACCACCGACCCGGTGCCCGGCCTGGCGGAGGCCGCGCTGAGCATCGAACTGCTCCAGACACACGGGCTCGTCCACGACGACATCATCGACGACGCGCCCGTACGCCGCGGCGGCCCCTCCACCTACTACGCCTACCGCCGGGAGTTCCCGGAGGCGGACCGCACCGCCCTCGGCCTGGCCGTCCTGGCCGGTGACCTCGCCGCCTTCCTGTCGATGCGGGTCCTGTTGGAGGCGGACGTCCCCGCCGAGCTGCGCCAGGCGATGCTGGAGGTGCAGCTGAACGCGGGCGCCGAGACCGTCACCGGCCAGATCGTCGACCTCGAACGCGATTTCCGGTCGCTCCCGGACGAGGAGTTCCTGCACACCGTCTGCGAGTACAAGTCCACCCGGTACTCGGTGCTCGCCCCGCTGCGGCTGGGGCTGCTGGCCGCCGGCGCGGACCTGGCCGCCCACGACGCACGGCTGCGCCGCTACGCGACCCTGGTCGGCATCGGCGGCCAGCTGCGCGACGACTACCTCGACCTGTTCGGCGACGAGGACGCCACCGGCAAGTCCACCGGCGCCGACCTCCGCGCGGGACGCCGCAGCTACGCCGTGAGCGCCCTGCTCGCCGCCGCGGACGAGGCCCAGCGGGCCGTGGTGGAGTCCGCGCTCGGCGACCCGCACTGCCCGGACGACACGGTCGAGCACGTCCGCGAGCTGGCCCGGCGGCTGGGCGTGGACGGCAGGCTCCGCTCCGACATGCGCCGCTGCGCCGAGGCGGCCCGCGCCGAGGCCGAGGGCTGGCGCCCGCACTGGCGGGAGGAGGCGGTGGCCTTCTTCGCGGGCCTGCCGCTGTCGAACGTGGTGCCGGACTGACCGGGCGGTGCGGGCTCCTGCACTCCGGGAAGAGCGCCGTTCAGACGCGGGCCGGGAGCCAGCCGTGCTGGACGGCGCGCACACCGGCCTCGAACCGGCTGCGGGCGCCGAGCCGCTCCATCAGTTCGGTGGCGATCCGCCGCGCCGTGCGCGGCGAGACGCCCAGCCGCTTGGCGATCGCCTCGTCGGTGTGCCCCTCGGAGAGCAGCCGCAGGGCGGCCGACTCCTGGCCGCTGAGGCCCCGGGAGTCGCGCACGGCGGGGCCCACCAGGGGCCGCGCGGCGTCCCAGACGTTCTCGAACAGGGCACACAGGGCCGTCAGCGTGCCGTGCCCGGTCAGCACCACGGCCGCCGCCGCCGTGTCCTCGCTGTTCACCGGGATGACGGCGGTGGCGCGGTCGACCACGATCATCCGCGTCGGCAGCGACGGCACGACCCGCACCTGTCCGCCCCGCGCGGCGAGCCACGCGGTGTACGCGACGGTCGGAGCGCTGTTGCCCGCGCTCTCCAGGTAGACGGTGCGGATCTTCACGCCGCGCCCGAGCAGCTCCTCGTCGAGCGGACGGGCCGCCTCGATGCTCTCCGGCGTGTGGGCGCCGTCGGGGGCGAAGGTCATCACCTCGTCCCTCACCTCGCGGGTGAGGGACGCCAGCCGGTCGCGGATCGCGTCCAGGCCGACCAGGTGCTCGACCCCGGCGTGCGCGGTGGCCGGACGGAGGTCCGAGAAGTCGGCGATGAGCTGCGCCGCCGCGACCCGGGAGGCCTCGATCCGCTGCTGCTGGACCGCCAGTTCGGCCTGTTGGCGGGCCATCAGGATCTCCATGCCGACGTCCGGCGAGACCGCGCGCAGCGCTCCGTCCCGCTCGTGCGAGGGCCGGACCAGGGCGAGCTCGCTGAGGGTGTCCAGCGCCGAGCGCACCTGCGCCTCGGTCAGTCCGACCGCTGCGCAGAGCCCCAGCACACCGTCCTGGGGACGGGCCAGCATGGCCCTGTACACGGCTTCCGAAGCGGTGTCCAAGCCCAGAACAGCCAGCATTTCCTACCCCCCGGTAGCGGTCCTGTGAACGATGCGCGCATGATCATCGCACGAAGATCCGCAGCTGGACCAGGGTTATCCCGTGGACCGTTCCGGCCACGGCCCGAAGCGTCCCGGGCGACCCCCTGTGCTCCGTCCGCGCGGCCTGGGAACGTCGGAGGCATGTACCTGATCCACGTTCAGCTGCTCGCCCCGGAGGGGGCACCCCTGCCCGACGGCGTCGCCGACCTCGTCCGGTCCGTGGCGACCCCCGCGGACCGGCTGGAGCACGTCGCCGTCCACCCGCACGCCGTCCCCGACCCGGTGCTCGGCCTGTACCTCCTCGCCGACGGCCTCGCCGACGCCGAGTCCCGGGCCGCAGGGCTCTGCGAGCGGGCCGTGGCGTCCGCCGCACCGCTGCACGGCTGGTCCGTGGCCCGGGCCGGCGCCCCGCTCGTCTCGCCGTTCTACGAACTGGAACTGTCCCGATCCGGCCCCGCTGGACGGAACCGGCAGGGGACGTTTCCGTCCACCTGACATCCCTTCCGTCCGCCCCGGGCCCACGGCCAAGGTAGTGATCACCGGCCGGGAGCACCGACCGGCAAGGCCACCAGGACGAAGCGTCACCGCGGGACGCACGGTCCGGCCGCCCCCACTCGGCCCACCTCCGTGGAAGGACCCCACCATGCTGCGCACCCGTCTCGCCAAGGCCGCCGCGGTCGTCACCCTCGCCGTCGCCGCCGCGCTGCCCGCCGTCGCCCTGTCCGCCGCCGGGCACACCACCGCCTCCGTCTCCCGTGTCGAGGCCGCCGACGTGCACGACGAGAACATGATCTGGCAGTAGCCGGCACCGCCGCGGGCGCCCACGACCGCTGCTCCTGCAGGGCAGCCGTCCCGCCCCGCGCCCACTGAACACCGGTCCCGGTCTCCGGCGGGCCGGCACGGTCTCCGTGCCCGTCGCCACCGCCCGACCCGCGGACCGTTCCTCACCGTCGCACCACGCCTGTCCCCGCCATGCCCGAAACAGGAGAAAACCCACCATGCGTAAGCGTTCCCTCCGCACGCTGGTCACCGCGGCCTTCGCCACCGCCGCGGTCACCCCCGTCCTCATGTTGACGGGAGCCCAGATCGCCGTCGCCAGCGTCGGGTCGAACATCGTCGGCACCGCCGAGGCCAACCTCGGCCACGGCGCCTGCGACACCAACAGCGCCGGCGGCAGCGGCTACTACACCAGCTGCGGCGAGTCCTGGTGCGCCGACTTCGCCCGCTGGGTCTGGGCGCAGAACGGCGTCAACGTCTCGGGGCTGACCTCCGGGGCCGGCAGCTTCGGACAGTACGGCTCCGGTCTGCACTCGACTCCCCGCGTCGGTGACGCCGCCGTCTTCAACTACAACGGCTCCGACTACGCGGAGCACGTCTCGCTGGTCGTCTCGGTCAACTCCGACGGGTCGGTCGGCACCATCGGCGGCAACCAGGGCAACAGCCAGGTCACCCGCGGCACCATCACCGCCGGCGGGATGTACGGGTCGAAGCACGTCAGCGGCTACGTGTCGCCGATCGGCGGCCGGGGGTCCTCGGCCGGTACGGAGTCGGGTGGGGCGGGTCGGGTGCGGTGGGCGGACTTCGACGGTGACGGCCGTGCGGACTACGTCATCCTGAACGACAACGGTTCGGCGCGGGTGTTCCTGAACAAGGGTGGTGACGGGCACGGTGGTTGGAGCGACCTGGGGCAGGTCACGACGGGGATGACCAGCGACCGCAGTCGGGTGCGGTTCGCGGACTACGACGGTGACGGTCGTGCGGACTACATCCTGATCAACGGTGACGGTTCGGTGCGGGTGTTCCTGAACAAGGGTGGTGACGGTCACGGTGGTTGGAGCGACCTGGGGCAGGTCGCGACCGGGCTCACCGCCAACCCCGCCCAGGTGACGTTCGCGGACTTCGACGGTGACGGTCGTACGGATTACGTCATCACCCAGCCGGACGGTGCGGTGGGTGTCTTCCGCAACACCGGTATCGGCAGCTGGAGCGACCTGGGCAAGGTCGCCGGCGGTGTCACGGCCGACACGTCGCGGATCAAGTGGGCGGACATCGACGGTGACGGGCGTGCCGACTACAACATCGTGAACCCGGACGGCAGCATCACCAGCTACGTGAACCACGGTGGTGACACCGGTGGCGGCTGGACCCTGCGTTCCAAGATCACCACCGGTCTGACCAGCAACCAGAACACCGTCGACCTGGCCGACATCAACGGTGACGGCCGGGCCGACTACCTCGTGACCACCGGTCCGACCACCGCCTTCCTCAACAACGGCGGAGACGACCGGAACAACCCCGGCTGGATCGACTACGGCCAGATCGCCGCCGGCGCCTGAACCGGTCCCACCCGAGGCGGGGCGCCGCGCGCCGGGTGCCCGCGGTGCCCCGCCACCCACCTGATCGATCGCCCTTAGTGAAGAGAGTGAATCCTTGAACCCGCGCCGTAGCATCCCGGTCTCCCTCGCCGTCCTCGCCGCAGCCTGCGGACTCGGCGCGGGCACCGCCAACGCCGCCTCGGTCAGCACCTGGGACAAGGTCGCCCAGTGCGAGAGCACCGGGAACTGGAGCATCAACACCGGCAACACCTACTACGGCGGGCTGCAGATCAGCCTGGCGAACTGGCAGCACTACGGGGGCACCGCGTACGCGGCCCGCCCCGACCTCGCCACCAAGCGGCAGCAGATCCTGATAGCCGAGAAGATCCTCGCCGACCAGGGCGCCGGGGCGTGGACCTGCGCGCCGGGCACGGGTCTCGCCACCGACCACGCCAACCCGTACCCCAGCGGGGCCGGTACGGAGTCGGGTGGGGCGGGTCGGGTGCGCTGGGCGGACTTCGACGGTGACGGCCGTGCGGACTACGTCATCCTCAACGACAACGGTTCGGCGCGGGTGTTCCTGAACAAGGGCGGTGACGGCCACGGCGGCTGGAGCGACCTGGGGCAGGTCACGACCGGGATGACCAGCGACCGCAGCCGGGTCCGCTTCGCGGACTACGACGGCGATGGCCGTGCGGACTACATCCTGATCAACGGTGACGGGTCCGTCCGGGTCTTCCTGAACAAGGGTGGTGACGGCCACGGTGGTTGGAGTGACCTGGGCCAGGTCGCGACGGGGCTCACCGCCAACCCCGCCCAGGTGACCTTCGCCGACTTCGACGGTGACGGCCGCACCGACTACGTCATCACCCAGCCGGACGGTGCGGTGGGTGTCTTCCGCAACACCGGGATCGGCAGCTGGAGCGACCTGGGCAAGGTGGCCGGAGGTGTCACCAGCGACACGTCGCGGATCAAGTGGGCGGACATCGACGGTGACGGGCGCGCGGACTACAACATCGTGAACCCGGACGGCAGCATCACCAGCTACGTGAACCACGGTGGCGACACCGGTGGCGGCTGGACCCTGCGTCCCAAGATCACCACCGGTCTGACCAGCAACCAGAACACCGTCGACCTCGCGGACATCAACGGTGACGGCCGTGCCGACTACCTCGTGACCACCGGTCCGACCACCGCCTTCCTGAACAACGGCGGAGACGACCGGAACAACCCCGGCTGGATCGACTACGGCCAGATCGCCGCCGGCGCCTGAACCGCGACCGGAAACAGGGAAGGAACCCCGTGAAGCGCACCACCACACTCGCCATGGCCGCGGTGACCGCAGTGGCCGCACTCGCCGCCGTGGCCCCCACCGCGTCCGCCGCCGCACCGACGCCCGCCCCGGTCCTGCGGGTGATGCCGCTCGGCGACTCGATCACCGCCGGGTATCGGAGCACCACCGACGCCGGGTACCGCGGACCGCTCGCCGACCTGGTGGCCCAGCAGAACCGCTACACCGTCGACCTGGTGGGCTCGCGCGGCAACGGCGCGGTGCTCGACCCGGACAACGAGGGCCACAGCGGGTCCATGGTCAACGACCTCCTCGCCGGAGTCGACGGATGGCTGGCCGCCGCCCAGCCGGACGTCGTCCTGCTCCACATCGGCATCAACGACCTGGACCGGGGCACCGACAAGGCGCACGCCGCGGACCGGACGTCGGCGCTGATCGACCGGATCCTGGCCGACCGGCCGGGGGTGACCGTCCTCGTGATGGGCCTGATCCCGACCACACCGAACCTGACCGCCCAGGTGGCCGACTACAACAGCGCCCTGAGCCAGGCCGTCCTCGCGAAGCAGGCCCAGGGCCGCAAGGTCCGCTACACCGCCGCGCCCGCGCTGACCCCGGCCGAGATGGCCGACGGCCTGCACCCCGATGACCTGGGCTACCAGCGGCTGGCGCAGACCTTCGACCAGGCCCTGGACCGCGCCTTCACGGACGGCCTGGCCGCCCCGGCCCCGGTGCACCACGCCGGTACGGAGTCGGGCGGGGCGGGCCGGGTGCGCTGGGCCGACTTCGACGGCGACGGCCGCGCCGACTACATCGTCCTCAACGACGACGGCTCGGCCCGGGTCCTCCTCAACAAGGGCGGTGACGGCCACGGCGGCTGGAGCGACCTGGGGCAGGTCACGACCGGGATGACCAGCGACCGCAGCCGGGTCCGCTTCGCCGACTTCGACGGTGACGGCCGCGCGGACTACATCCTGATCAACGGTGACGGGTCCGTCCGGGTCTTCCTGAACAAGGGCGGTGACGGCCACGGCGGCTGGAACGACCTCGGCCAGGTCGCGAGCGGGCTCACCGCCGACCCCTCACAGGTCACCTTCGCCGACTTCGACGGCGACGGCCGCGCCGACTACCTCCTCACCCAGCCGGACGGCGCCGTGGGCGCCTTCCTCAACCGGGGCGGCGACGGCCACGGCGGCTGGATCGACGACGGCAAGGTCGCCGGCGGTCTCACCACCGACCGCGGCCGGGTCCGCTTCGCCGATCTCGACGGTGACGGGCGGGCCGACTACAACGTCATCAACCCGGACGGCTCCATCACCACCTTCCTCAACAAGGGCGGCGACGGCCACGGCGGCTGGACCGACTACGGCCGGACGGCGACCGGGCTCACCACCGACCAGGCCACGGTGGCGCTGGCCGACATCAACGGTGACGCCCATGCCGACTACCTCGTCACCACCGGCCCCACCACCGCCTTCCTCAACAACGGCGGTGACGGCCACGGCGGTTGGACCGACTACGGCCGGATCGCGGCGGGCGTCTGAGCCGGCGGGTCATTGATCGACCCGCGTGGCGCGATGCGTAGGGCGGTGGTCTTCACGGTGGGGAACCCCGCGAAGACCACCGCCCGTACGGCCGCGGTCGGCGGCTACCGGCGGGCGAGGGTCGCCGTGACCGCGTCGCGGGCGGCGTCGCGGGCGTCGGCCTCGCTGGAGAGCCAGGCGAGGTGGCCGTCGGGCCGGACGAGGGCGGCGGTGACGCCGGACCAGGCGGGACGGTGGCCTGCCGGGCGGTGGCCCACCGGGCGCCGGCCGGCCGGCGGAGCGGTGTGGACGTCGAGGCCGGGCGTCACGTCGTGGGCCAGCGGCGCGAGCGGTGACGGGGCGCCGGGGGCGGTGGCGAGGTCGAGCAGGACGTAGCGGCCGCGGCGCAGCAGGGGCAGCAGCGTGCCGCCGCCGTGGACGGCGAGGTCGGGGGCGCGGGTGCCGGTGAGCGGGTGGGCGCCGGACGGGTCGGCGGGCGGGTAGGTGACGGCGAGCCCGGCGGAACGCAGGGCCAGGGTGTCGGAGAACTCCGGAACGCCGGCGATGAGTTCGCCCAGCAGGTCGCGCATGGCGAGGTTCTCCGGGGTGTAGGTGGTCATCAGGCCGGTCTGCGCGCGGGTGCTGCGCAGCAGGTCGGCGCCGACCGGGTGGCGTTCGGCGTGGTAGCTGTCGAGCAGGCCGTCGGGGGCGGTGCCGGCGAGGGTCTGGGCGAGCTTCCAGCCGAGGTTGCCGGCGTCCTGGAGGCCGACGTTGAGGCCGGGGCCGCCGGCGGGGAAGTGGGTGTGGGCGGCGTCGCCGGCGAGCAGGACCCGGCCGTGCCGGTACCGCTCGGCCTGGCGGGTGGCGTTGCCGAAGGTCGAGATCCAGCGCGGGTCGCGCATGCCGTAGTCGGTGCCGGTGATCCGGCGGACCCGGGTGCGGAGCTCCTCGACGGTGGGGGTCTCGGGTCGTTCCCGGACGCTCCGCGCGTCGTTGCCGACCACCCGGTAGAGGCCGTCGGGCAGCGGGAAGACCATGACGGTGCCGTGCTCGGTGGAGACGGAGTGCGCGGCCGGCGGCGCGTCGAGGACGACGTCGGCCATCCAGGCCCACCGGGTGGCGGCGGTGCCGGGGAAGCCGATGCCGGCGGCGGTGCGTACGGTGCTGCGGCTGCCGTCGCAGCCGACCAGGTAGGCCGCGCGCAGCCGCCGGGGCCCGGCCGGGGTGTCGACGTCGACGGTCACCGCGTCCTCGTGCCGGGTCAGCCCGGTCACCCGGTGCTCGCGCAGCAGGCGGACGCCGACGGCCTCGGCGTGGGCGGCGATGAGTTCCTCGGTGCGCGCCTGCGGCAGGGCGAGGGTGAACGGGTAGGGCGTGTCCAGCCGGGAGAAGTCCATCCGGCTGGTGAGCGAGGCGAAGTGTCCGCTGGGCACCCGCAGGCCTTCGGCGAGGAACGGCGCCACCAGCCCCCGGGCGGCGAACAGTTCGAGGCTGCGCGGGTGGACGGTGAGGGCGCGGGAGTGCGGGTCGGGCTCGGCCCGGGTCTCCAGCACGGTCACGTCGACGCCGTGGAGCCGCAGTTCGCAGGCGAGCCAGAGGCCGACCGGTCCGCCGCCGGCGATGACGACCTGGTGCGTGGCGTCCGGTGCGGGGGCGGGGGCGGAGGTGTGCGTGCTGGTGTGCGTGGCTTCGGACATGGCGAAGCCCCCTTTCTTGGTCACTGACCAACGATGGCTCCTCCAGTACACTTGGTCGGTGACCAAGAATCAACCCCGGACCACCGCGCGGCCCCGGCTCGACCCGACCGCCGTGGTGAACGCCGCGCTCGAACTGCTCGACGAGAAGGGCGCCGACGCCGTGTCCCTGCGCGGCACGGCCGAACGCCTCGGCGTACGGATGAACACCGTGCTCTGGCACGCCAAGACCAAGGCCCGGCTGCTGGAGCTGATGGCCGAGGCGATCGTCGCCGAGGTCCGGTTCTCCGACCTGCCCGAGGCCCCGGCCGAGCGCGTGCGCGAACTGGCCCGCCGCTACCGCCGCAGCCTGCTGGCCCACCGCGACGGCGCGGCCGTCGTCGCGGGCACCTACGCCGCCGAGCCCGCGACCCTCGGCTTCGCCGACCACGTCGTGGCGGCCCTGCTCAGCACCGGACTCGACGAACGCCGGGCCGCCTGGACGTTCTGGAGCATCCAGTACCTGACGCTCGGCCTGACCCAGGAGGAACAGGCACTCCGCGCCTCCGACGAGGAGCACACCCTCGGCCCCGCACTCGCCGACGGAAGCTACCCCGCGCTCGACCGGGTGGCCCGGCACATGGAGGACACCGCGTTCGACGAGCGCTTCGAGTTCGGCCTCGACCAGCTGCTGCGCCCCCTCCGGGAGGCCGAGGAGGGGTGACGCGGGCTCCGGGCGGCGGGGCCCGGACACGACGACCGGCAGGCCGTCCGGCTTTCGTCATGCGGCACGGACTCGACCCGGCGCTCCGGTGGACGCCGGTGGTGAACGCCCGCCCGCTGCGCCGGGTGCGCGCCCTGGTGCGACGGCGGCGGGCGTCGCACACTGGCGGGGCGACAGTAACCCCGGGTAACGCACGCGCCACCGTCAGCAGGGGGATGCCGATGGAGTACGTACCGATCCTGCGTGGCAAGGCGGGCGAGTTCATCGCCCTTCGCAACATCAGCGCCGACGTCCAGGCGCGCATCCGCCCGCTCCTCGAAGTCCACCCCGACCAGCGCCTGGCCGACGTCGTGCAGACCTTCGCCGACCACGCCGGGGACCACCTGCCCGGCAACCTCACCGTGACCGTCGACTGCGGGCAGCTCTGGCAGTACGGCGCCGTGGGGACCGGCTTCCGCGGCCACGCGATGCGCTGGCTCAGCGACGCCTTCCGCGAGTGGCTCCACACGCTCGTCCCCGCCTTCCGCACCACCGACCCGGACGGCTCCCTCGACGAGACCCGCCAGGCCCAGCTCGCCCACGGGGCCGGAGGGTGCCTGCGCGTCGACCTCAACCACCTGCCCCACGGCCCCCGGGAACTGACCGAGGACGTCCGCCGCACCCTCGACGCCGTCGTGCTCAAGCCGCCGGACACCGACCTGCTGCTCGACGCCGGCTACCTCCCCGACGCCGACACGGTCACCGGCCTCGTGCCACGGGCAACCGAGGTCCTGGCCTGGGCCCGCGCACTGCCCTGGCGGCGCATCGCGCTCGCCGGCGGCGCGTTCCCGCCGTCCCTGCGCCGCGTCACGCCCCACGTCCTCACCGCGCTGCGCCGCCACGACCTCGACCTCTGGGAGCGCGTCGCCCGACGGGCCGGAGGCCGACCGCCCGACTTCGGCGACCACGGCGTCACCCACCCCGAGCCGCCCGCTCCCGCCCGCGTGCGAGCCGCACCCGTCAACCTGCGCTACACCAGCGGGCGGCACTGGCACGTCGTGCGGGCCGTCGGCATGGCGGGGATCGACACGCTCCGGCTGTGCCGCGAACTCACCCGGGCCGAGGTCTGGTTCGGCGGTCGGACGAACGACGAACTGTCCTGGGGGGACGGTGAGATCCGCCTCCGGGCCGACGGCCTCGCGGCCGGTCCCGGCGGCCCCAGCCAGCGGCGCGCCTGGGAGACCTCCCACCACCTGGCCGCCGTCACCCGGTCCATCGCGGAGCGGGGACGGCCCTGACGGTGCCGCCCGCACGCGGGGCCGTGACGCCTACGGGTGACGCCTACTGGCCGACGTCAGGACGGCAAGGCAATTGGACCGAGCAATGCACCCGCTCGGTGATCATTTGTCAGACAGGCTCCAGCCCTGCCGTTCCAGCCATTCCGAAATCACCTGGTTGGTTTCTTCCGGCATTTCCTCCTGGATCCAGTGACCGCAGTCCAGGCCGACCACTTCCACGTTGGGCACGAACTCTGCCAGTCTTTCGAACCTCGGGATCGCGAAGTCCTGGTCGCCGTAGATCATGAGGGCGGGCTGCTTGATGACCGGGTCCGCGTCCGCCAGCTGGTGCCAGTTGCGGTCGAGGTTCCTGTACCAGTTGATGCCGCCGGTGAATCCCGACGTCTCGAACGCGGAGACGTAGACGGCCAGGTCGCTGTCGCTCATGACGGGCTCACCGAGTGCTGTTTCCGCCTTGGCGAGGTTGATGAACGCCATGCCCGGCTCTGGGGATGCGGGGGGCACGTTCTTCCGGTAGAGGTTGCGGAGGAACCGGGAGGTGTTGGCATCGAATGCGGCGTCCGCGACGCCCGGCTGCCGGTTGAAGTGGACGAAATAGAAGTCGCCGCCGAGGAAGGTCTCCATGACCTCGATCCACGGCGTTTCTCCGCGCTCCTGGTAAGGCAGGCTCAGGTTGATCAGCTTGTTCACCCGGTCGGGGTGCAACAGGGTCAGCCCCCAGACGACGAACGCACCCCAGTCATGGCCGATGAAGGTGGCGTCCTCGTAGCCGTAGTGGTCCAGGAGCGCGACGAGGTCACCCGTCAGGTGTTCGATGTCGTAGTCCGTCACCTCGGTCGGGCGGGATGAGTTGCCATAGCCCCGCTGGTTCGGTGCGATGACGTGGTAGCCGGTCGCTGCGAGGACGGGCATCAGGTGACGCCAGGAGAAGGCGTGCTCCGGCCAGCCGTGGCAGAGCACGATGGGCTTGCCCTTGTTCTCTCGGCCTGCCTCGAAGACTTCGAGCTCCACACCATTGACCTGGACGAGGGTGGGCTCGGGAAATTCTGCTGGATTGAACACTGCATTTCCTCTCTGGGGCGTTCGCCGGCGGTCGACCTCCTCGATGAGGCCATGTCGCCATCGTGCTCCCCAAACCGGTCACCCCATGACCGGTTTCCATGAGACTTTTGTCAGCATGCGATCCGATCGGCTGGTGGCCGTACTCCTCCTGCTCCAACGGCGCGAGCAGGTGACAGCCGCAGAGGTCTCCCGAGAGCTGGACGTCTCCGAGCGCACCGCCCGCCGCGACCTCGACATCCTGGCCATGGCCGGGGTGCCCGTGTACTCCGTACAGGGCCGAGGTGGCGGCTGGCGCCTCGTGGGCGGCGCTCGTACCGACCTGTCCGGGTTGACCGCCAGTGAGGCCCGCGCCCTGTTCCTGGCCGTCGGTCCGGCCTCGGATGCGACGCCGGCGATGAAGGCAGCCCTGCGCAAGCTCGTCCATGCCCTGCCGAAGCCCTTCCAGGTGCAGGCCGAGGCAGCGGCGGCGTCGCTGGTCGTGGACCCGCAGCGATGGGGGGCGAGCCGGATCGAGCACCGGCCGCCGCGCTTCCTCGACGAACTCCAGGACGCGGTGATCAGCGGCGTCCAGGTGTCGCTCGGCTACGTCGACAGCAAAGGCGTCGAAACCCGGAGAACCGTCCACCCGCTGGGCATTGTCGCCAAAGGTCCTGTGTGGTACCTCGTCTCCAACACCGGGACCGGCCGACGGGTCTTCCGGATCGACCGCGTGTCGTCCGCTGACCCGACCGGCGACCCTGTGCACCGACCCGGGGACTTCGACCTTGCCGAGAGCTGGAATGAGATCGCCGAAGAGGTCGATCGCAAACGAACGCCGCTGGAGGTCCAGGCGGTATGCACACCCGACGGGATAGGCATACTCCGGATGGCGCTCGGCGACCGGCTCGACGTGGGAGGTTCCACGGCCGATGGCCGCATCGAGGTCGTGATCCGCGGCCCCAACGAGTGCATCCTCGCCGGCGAGCTCTCCGGGCTGGTCGAATGGGTCGAGGTGACCGGCCCTCCGGGTGTGCGAGACCACCTGGCCTCGATCGGCAACGCCCTCGTCGAACGATACGGCCGGCCGCGCACCCGCGGAGACCTTCACCCGTCTTGAAGCGGGCGAGGCAGGGCTTCGCGAACAGTTCCGTTCAACAGGGTGGGTTCGTCCGTTCCGGCAGTCGCCTGGTCACGAGTCGGCGGGTCTGCCGGGCCCTCAGGTTCCGGGGCGCCGGAACGGCTTGAGCCGCACCCCCTCCAGGCTGTCGGCGATCAGCTGGTCCAACCGCCGCTCCCGGGTCTCGTCCCGCTTGGCACTGATCACATGGTGGATCGCCGACTTGCGGTAGGACGGCGCCTGCCCGCTGAACCACTCCCACGCCCGCGGTTCCGCTTGGAAACGAGCCAACTGCGCCGCCTCGAACTCCCAGACCGGCTTCTCCTCGCGGCCCCGGTCACGGGCTTCGAACACCGCGATGCCGGCCGGCCGCATGAGCCCCTGCGCGGTCAGCTCCTCGATCTTGCGGAGGTTGACCTGGCTCCAGTTGCCGCGCGGCCTGCGCGGGGTGAACCGGATCGTCCAGGAGAAGTCGTCGATCGGGCTCTGCCGGCCGTCGATCCAGCCGTAGCACAGGGCCTGGTCGACCGCCTCCGACCAGCTCAGGGTGGGCTTGCCCGTTCCCTTCTTCCACATGCCCACCCGGCATTCGGAGGCAGTCGCATGGTGCTCCTCCAGCCAGTCCCGGAACTCCTCAGGACTTGAGAAGAAGGTTGGTTCCATGCGCGGTGCTCCCGTCGGTCGTCTCGTCGGTTCCATTGAACCCGTCGGGTGCGACAATCCGAGGCCTGGGCGAAGCTGCTGGAACACGTCCAGGTCGACGATGCGGTGGGCCGGGTGGAGTGGACGGTTGCCGTGGACTCCACGGTGTAGGGGTGCGGCCCGCGTGTTCAGGCCATTCCCGGGTGCGGGCGCCCGAACCCGTCGCCCGGCGGGCAGGATGGCCGGCAGCCCGCGCCCCGCCCGGCCGGGCCTCGACGACCGATCGGAAGGCAGGAACCAGCGATGCCGAAGAGCCCACGGCGATTCACGGCGGCGGCCACCGTCTGCGCCGCACTCATCAGTGCGGTGGGCCTCCTCGCACCGACCGCGCAGGCGCAGGCGCGGACAGGGGCACCGGCGTCGGTGCTCGCCGCACCGGACGCGGAGACGGGCCTGCCGAGGGACACCGGAACTCCCCCGGGCACCGAGGGCCAGTCCACCACGGTCACCCGTCCCGACGGCACCCAGGCGCGGTTCGCGGTCTTCTCGACCGACTACGCCACCGGCCAGACCATCTGGTACCGGACGCAGTCCGCCCCCGGCGGCCCGTTCGGCGCCTGGAGCCAGGTCAACGGCATGAGCCTCAACTTCCAGAACCTGGTGCTCACCGCCGCCGCGGACGCCGACGGCGCCCTGGAGGTGTTCACCATCGGATACCAGTCGTCGGTCCTGGTACGGATCCACCAGGCCGGCCCGGACGGTCCGTGGTCGGCGCCCGAGCCCTTCGGCCCCGCCGGGGCGGGCGTGCCGAGGTTCTTCGGGCCACCGGTGGCCTTCCAGCGGGCGGACGGCACGCTGGCCTTCTTCGAGGTCTACCAGGGCTCGGGCAGCCCGCGGTTGTACGTCAACGAGCAGAGCGCCCCCGGGGTCTGGGGCTCCTGGAACGACCTGGGATCCGGCCCGCTCCCGGCGGGGGTGGCCACTCCCTCCTCCGTCACGCAGTCGGCGGACGGGCGGCTGACGGTGCTCGCGCACATGTGGAACGCCACGTCGTGGACGGCCCGGATCTCCGAGCAGGCTCCGGGTGGCCCCTGGGACTCCTGGCAGGACTGCCGGAACGGCGGCTGCGCCGCGGGCTGACCCCGGCACCCGCCACCCGTATCCGAGCGGCGCCCCGCACGTGAACCCCTCCTGGCCTCCTGGGCGTTGCGTGCGGGGCCCGCCGCGTCCCCGCTCCGAGGCCGGTCCCGAAACCGGTCGACCGGCGGACTGATACGACGTCATGGAGCTCCCGTAGTACGGTCGAGGACACAGACGTCGACACGAGGGGGCTCGGATGCTGTCCGAAGCGTTGACCGCACTGGCCGCGGCGGGGGGAACGGCGGTGATGACCGCCGCCGGTACGGAGGCCTGGGAGGGCTTCCGGCGCAAGGTGGCGGACTGGTTCGGCCGCGGTGACGGTGGGCGCGAGACCGTCGAACTGGAGCGGCTCGACCGCACCGCTGCCGAGCTCGCCGGCGCCGAGGCCGGGCAGCTGGAGCGGCTCCGGATCCGTCAGGAGGCCTCCTGGCAGGCCAGGTTCGAGGCCTTCCTGGAGGCTCTGCCGGAGGAGGAGCGGGAGCGGGCCGGCGAGGCGCTGCGGGCTCTGCTGGAGGAGGCCGCGGCCCGGGGTTCCCAGGTCTCGGCCGGGGCCGGCGGGCTGGCCGTCGGCGGGAACGTGCAGGTCAGTGCCGATCGCGGCTCGGTCGCCGCCGGGGTGATCCACGGGGGTGTGTCCATCGGCCGCCCTTCGGTGCCGGATCCGACCGAGGGCTGAACGGACCGGCGGAGCAGAGCCCAGCAGCGCCGTCCGGCGCCGAGGTGCGGGCGGAGAACCACAGCGTCGCGGTCGGCCACGCGGACCAGGTGTCGTACTTCACCGGTCGTCGGGCGCCCGCGGGTTACCCGCTCCAGGTCGGCGTCGTGCCGAACGCCGCGCACCGCTTCCAGCACCGGCCCCTGCCCGACGCGCCGGCGGGATACCGGGTCCTGCTCGGGACCGCCGGGGTCGGCAAGACCCAGCTGGCCGCGTACGAAGCCCGCACCGCCTGGCAGCAGGGGCGGCTCGACCTGCTGGTCTGGGCCGCCGCCGGTAGCCGGGCGGCGATCCTGGCCGCCTACGCCCGGACCATGGCCGAGCTGAACGGCACCGAACCGGGCGACGCCGAGCTTGGTGCGCGGGAGTTCCTCGCCTGGTTGCGGCCGGGCGGAGCCGGGCAGACGGTGCGCTGGATGATCGTGCTGGACGGCCTGGCCGACCCCGAAGACCTGCGCGGGCTCTGGCCACCGGACGACCCGCACGGGCGGACCGTGATCACCAGCTGGCGCCGGGACGTGGCGCGCGAGGGGTCGGACCGGCACGTGGTCACCGTGCCCGTGTTCAGCCCCGCCGAGGCCCACGACTACCTCACGGCGGTGCTGAACACCGCAGACCGGGCCGAGTCGCCCGGGCAACTCTCAGTGCTGGCCGAGGAGTTGGGTCGCCTTCCGCTCGCCCTCGCGCAGGCCGCCCGGTACCTGACCGGCACCGGGCTGAGCTGCGCGGAGTACCTGGACCGGCTGCGGGACGGGGAACACCGGCTGGCCGACCTGGTGCCGGCCCCGGGCAGGCTGCCGGACGGACAGGGCGAACCACTCCCGCACATCTGGGACCAGGCCCTGCGACAGGTTGATCCGGCTGCCCGGCGGCTGCTGGAACTGCTCGCTCCGCTGGACCCGGCGGGAGTACCCCGGCCCGTGGTGGACAGGCTCACCGGGCAGGCCCTGCGACAGCCCGGGGAAGAGGCCAAGGAGACCGGAAGCGACCGGCTGCTCGACCTGTTGCACCGGTGCTGCCTGGTCGAGCACGACCCTTCGAACGAGCAGCGGAGGGTCCGCGTCCACCCCCTGGTGCAGCGGGCAGCCCACGAGAGCGTGCCGGCGCACCGGTCGGACGAGTCGATCGACCTCGCCGTCGAGGCACTCCTGGCCGGGACGGTGGTGAACCCCGAGCGCGGTTGGGAGCCCAGGTACGACGCGTTCTACGGACAGGCGCTCAGAGCGGAGGAGGTCGAGTCCTTGCTCTCCGGGGTGAGGAGGGCGAACCCGCCGAGTCCGCCCGAGGTATCGGCGGCGACACTGCACGGGAACCTCGGGGCACTGCTGCGCGGGCCGTACCGGCGCAGACTGGGCTACCGGGAGAACAAGCTGGCCGTCCGGATGGGCGAGACCCTCGTGGCGGAGGGCAGGCCTGAGCAGGCGGTGGCCTACCTCCGATCGTTCCTGGCCGGGGTCGCCGAGGAGGCGGGCGCGGATCATCCTGGGACCGGGGAGGTCAGGGCCGCCCTCGCCGAGGCCTGCGCGGCAGCCGGCGACCTCGCCGGCGCCATCGCGGAATACCGTGGCGTGATCGACGTCCAGGTGCGCGAGTCGGCCGCCGTGCCGCCCGGGTTGTACGGCGTCCTGTGGCCCGCGAGCGCCGAACGTGTCACCAAGCTGCGTCGGCGTCTGGCCCATTGGCTGGCGCAGAACGGCGACCTGGTCGAAGTCGCCGCTGTCTTCCGGGACTTGGTCGACGACGAACAACACGGCCAGGACCACAGGCCGGTCGACGTGTTCGACGAATACGCCTTGCGGGCCGAGGCCGCCGACTGGCTGGGTCGAAGCGGCGATCCCGCGGGGGCCGCACTCGCCTACCGGCAGATCGTCGAGGCATCGTCGGGCAGGTTCGGGCGGCGGTTCGCGGCGTTCTTCGACCTGCGCTACGGATACGGACACTGGCTGGGGGAGTCGGGCGACCCGCGCAAGGCCGTCAAGGTGCTGGCCGGCCTGCTGAGGGACCAGCTCCACGTACTGCACGGCAGACCGGAGGAAGACCCGTACGGGCGGTACCTCCGGACTCCCGATCACCGTCCGGTCACCTTCAAGACCCGGGCGGCGTTGGCCTTCTGGCTCGGTCGTTCCGGCGATGTGCGCGCGGCGGTGGCAGCCCTGGAAGAGCTTCTGGACGAGCAACTGCGCCACCTCGGTCCGGACCATCCGGACATCGCCGCCACTCGGCAGAACCTCGCCCACTGGCGGCAGCAGCAGCAGAAGAGGAGGTGGCGACGTTACTGAGGTTCTCAGGGCGGAGTCGGTGGGGCGAATGACAGACCGGTACCGGTCAGGCCTCCCTCGACGAGGGTCGGCTGGAGCCGGATGTGTCGCAGGCCTCGGCGGAGGGACCCGTGGGGGCCGCCGACCCGGGTCGGAGGCCCCCACGTCCGTCGTCAGGCGGTGGCGCCCTGACGGCGGGCGAGGGCGTCGGAGGCCTTGGCGGTGGCGTAGAGGGAGACGCCGAGGGCCAGCACGAGGGCGGCGCCGGCCGCGAAGACGGTGCCGGAGGAGACGGCCTTGGCGTCCGCGGCCTCGGCGCGCGCCGATCCGGTGATGAACGGGACGACCGCCAGGACGGCGACGCCGAGGGCGACCTCTCCCCACACGACCTTCGGGAAGTGCCGCAGCGTGAGGTGGAGCAGGGAGGAGGTGTCGTCGGCGCGCCGGGCGTGGGCGATGCGGGGCATCAGCCAGAACTGGTTGAAGGCGCCGGCGGTGACGAGGCCGAGGACGAGGAGGACCTTGACGAGCAGGGCGAGGCCGTAGCCGGTGGTCCACAGCTGGGAGACCGCGCCGACGTGCTTCCAGCTGAGCCAGAGGCCGGAGACGGTGACGGCGGCGACGCAGACCATGGCGACCAGGCTGAAGCGGCGCCACAGGTCCGCCCACAGCAGGCCGGCGCCCGTGCCGAGCCGGCCGCGGGTGCCGGCGAGGGCGACGAGCAGGGCGAGGCCGCCGAGCCAGACGGTGCCCGAGACGATGTGCACCTGGTCGAGGAGGAGGTCGAGCCAGCGGTCGAGTCCGGCGGGGGCGGTGGTCGGGACGGCGGCGATCAGGGTGACGGCGAGGGCGGCCGGCAGCGCGGTGAGCGCTATCGCGTCGACGTGGCGGCGTACGGCCGGGACGAACAGGGCGGCCAGCAGGACGGCCGTCGCGGCCAGGACGGCGTTCTGGACGAGGTGGACGGTGCCCTGGGCGATCCAGGCGCCCTTGGCGGCCGGGGCCTGGAGGTAGTCCCAGAGCCTGCCGGGGGCGAGGGCGTCACCGAAGGGCATGCCCTTGCCGGCGCGGGCGAGGCGGGCGGCGAGCTGGAAGTAGCCCGCGACCAGGAGGACCACGCCGGACACGGCCAGGCAGGTCGCGGCCCTGGCGCGCAGGACCCTGGAGTCGTCGGGGTCCGCGCCGCGCAGGGCGGGGCGGACGGTGGTGGCGTAGGTGACGGTGGTGCCGATGGCCGCGCTGAGGCCGAGGAAGTAGCCGGCCTTGGTCAGGACGCGCCACAGCGGGGGCAGGACGTACGGGGTGGCGGTGGCGGCGAGCGAGGCAGCGTGCATGGGGGAGTCTCACGTGGTGGTGGGTGGATACGGAGCAGGGTGGTGCGCCGGAGGGCGGGTGGGGTGGCACCCGCCCTCCGGCACCGCCGACGGGCTGGCAGGCACCGCCGACGGGCTGTCAGGCTCCGGCGGCGACGGCGTCGGGTGCCGCGGCGGCCCTGGCGGTGAGGGCACGGTCGTAGCGGCGCAGCAGGAGGACCGCGGTGGTGGCGAGGCCGATCAGCAGGCCGAACCAGAGGCCGCGGGTCTCGCCGCCGAGGGGGTAGGCGAGGAGCCAGGAGGCGGGCAGGCCGACGGCCCAGTAGCCGACGAGGGTGATGCGGAAGCCGCTCCTGGTGTCGTCGAGGCCGCGCAGCAGGCCGACGCCGATGTTCTGGGCGCAGTCGAAGAACTGCAGGACGGCGACGACGACGAGCAGGCCGGTGGCGATCTCCAGGCCCTGCTGGTCGGTGGGTGCGTTGGGGTCGAAGTAGGGGCGCAGGACGAGGTCCGGGAGCGCGAGGTAGAGGGTGCCGACGACCGTCATCACCACGGCGCCGCAGGCGAGCGCGGTGTTCTTGATGCGGCGGGCGGCGGCGTACTCGCCGAGGGCGAGTTCGCGGCTGACGTTGATGGACGCGGCGTGCGAGAGGCCGACGGCGACCTGGAAGACGATGTAGATCAGCTGGTTGACGGCGGTGTGGGCGGCGAGCGCGGCGGGGCCGAAGCTGCCGGCGAGCAGCGCGGTGACGGAGAAGAACCCGGCCTCGGAGCCGTAGGTGGCGGCGATCGGCGTGCCGAGGCCGAGCAGGCGGCGGACGGTCGCGGCGTCGGCGCGCCAGAAGTCCAGGCTCAGCAGCGGTGCCAGCCGGTCGTCGCGGCGGGCGGAGGCGTATAGGGCGAGGAAGGACAGCAGGTAGACGCTGCTGGTGGCGACGCCGATGCCGGTGAGGCCGAGCCGGGGCAGGCCCCAGGTGCCGTGGATGAAGGCCCAGTTGAGGGCGGCGTTGACGGCGACGGAGGCGAGGGTGATCCGCAGCAGCGCCTGGGGGCGGCGCATGCCGACGGTGAACTGGCGGATCGCCTGGAACCAGAGGCAGGGTACGAGGCCGGGGGCGAGGGCGGCGAGCATGCCCTGGGCGCGGTGGGCGACCTCCGCGTCCTGGCCGAGCCAGGTGGCGGCCTGGCCGATGAGGACCATCAGGACGGCGCCGGCCAGTCCGGCGAGGGTGGCGACGGCCATCGCGGCCCGCACCAGGCCCCGGACTTCCTGGTCGGCGGCGTCGGCGGTAGCGTCAGCGGATTCGGCGCGCTCGGCCCGGGCCGCCGCGGCCGCCACCTGGTTGCCGACGGAGGTGACCAGCCCGACGCCCATGGTGCGGAGCTGGTTGAAGATCACCAGGGCGAGGCCGCCGGCCGCGAGGGCCTCGGTGCCCAGGACGCCCATCATGATCGTGTCGGTGGTGGTGAGGGCGACCTGGGCGAGCTGGGTGAGGGCGAGCGGTACGGCGAGGGCGGCGAGCGCGCGGCTGTCGCGCGCCAGGGTGGTCAGCTGCTGCATGGTGGGTGTCACGTCTCTGGAGGTGTCAGGGCCTGCGGAGTTTGGCGAGGGATTCGTCGATGTCGGTCTCGACGGCCTCGTCGAGGAGGTCGCGGGCCGTCATCCAGTCGTCGTTGAAGACGGTGTCCAGGTACTTCTCCCCGCCGTCGTTGATGAACGCGACCATAACGGCGTCCGGCGGCAGGGTCGTCAGGCGGGCCAGGGCGTCATGGACGACGCCGCCGGCGGAGCCGCCGATGAGCAGCCCGGTGCGCCGGGCGACGACGCGGGCGGTGGCGAAGGCCTCGACGTCGCCGACCTTGACGCCCTCGTCGATGAGGTCGTAGTCGACGAGCAGGCCGATGGTGGCGCCCTCGGGAGTGCCGGTGCCGGACTGGTAGTAGTCGTGGGCGGGAGGGCCGAAGGCGATGGAGCCCTTCGGCTCGACGCCGACGACCGTCACGTCCGGCACGTACGCCTTGAGCTCGCGGGCGGTGCCGCACAGCCCGCCGCCGGTGCCGACGGCGCCGACCAGCACGTCGACCCGGTTGTCCAGGGCCTGGGCGATCTCCCGGCCGACCGCGTGGTAACCGACCGCGTTGCTGGGGTTGTTGTGCTGCTCGGTGAAGAAGGTGTTGTCCTTGCCGCGGGCCATCTCCTCGGCGAGCTCCTCTCGGGCGGCGGTGTGCAGCTCCTCGCCGTCGGTGTCCGCGTCGACGTACACCAGCTCGGTGCCCATCGCCTTCATGCCGCGCAGCTTGTCGGCGGCGGCGTGGTTGTCGACGACGGCGGTGAAGCGGTAGCCGCGTTCGGCGGCGACCACGGCCAGCCCGAGGCCGGTGTTGCCGGAGGTGGACTCGATGATGTGGCCGCCCTCGCGCAGCTGTCCGCGCTCCTCGGCGTCGAGGACCATCTGCCGGGCCATGCGGATCTTGGCGCTGCCGGTGGGGTTGAACATCTCCAGTTTGAGGAGCAGGCGGGCGCCGTTGTCGGCGCGGGCGAGTTCGAACAGCGGGGTGTAGCCGATGAGGTCGGAGATCCGGGTGACCACCGGGGGGCGGTGCAGGGCGTCGGTCATGGCGGGGGGCTTCCTGGTGAGCGCGGTGGGCGGCGTCGGATCAGAGGGATCAGAGGGCGGGGCGGCGGTCGAGGCGCCAGCGCGGTCGGCCGTCCTCGTGCTGGACGACGACCTTGGCCGGCAGGGGGAGGTCGTGGAAGGGGGACTCGTTGGAGTCCATCTGGTAGCCGGCGGTGTTGGGGTAGACGAGGAGGTCGCCGACCCGGGGCCGGGCGGGGAAGGGGATCTTGCGCCAGGTCAGGAGGTCGGAGTCGAGACAGCTGGCGCCGCCGACGCACGCCCGGTACTCCTCGGCCGCCTGGCCGGGAGAGCGGGGCAGGAGTACGGGCTCGGGCAGGTACTCGCTGTTGAACCACTGCTCGGACAGGCTCAGGCTGGTGCCGTCGACGGTGACGATGCCGTATCCGGCCCGGTCCTTGACGCCCTGGACGACGAAGACGGAGGAGCCGGCCCGGTCGAGCAGCGCGCGTCCGGGTTCCAGCAGCAGCGTCACGCCGGCCTCCCGCAGCCGCTCGGCCAGGTCGGGCCCCTGCCCGCCCGGGCGGGCAGTGAGGATCGAGCGCAGCGCGTCGGCCCCGGCGACGGGGGAGTGGTAGGGGTAGAAGTCGCCCGTGCTGAACGTCCGGCCGCCGTGGTAGTGCCCGGGCTCCTGCTCGGCGAGGAACAGCTCCCAGGCGTCGGCGGGCACGTAATCGACGGCGAAGCCGCCGCCGATGCTGATCCGGTCCGCGGGCAGGCCCATCGTCCGGGCCTTGAGGCACAGGTCGACGAGTTCGCCCGCGAGGTCGGTGCGCGGCCGCACCTCGTAGCCGGACAGGTGGAAGCTGAAGCCCTCCATCCGGACCCGCTCACCGGCCGCGGCGCAGCGCGACAGCGCGGCGTCCAGCTGGTCGTCGTCGAGGCCGAAGCGGCTGCGGGGCTGGGCCGGCGGGTGACGGCGCAGCAGGAGGCGGACGGGCCGGGGGACGTCCAGGTGCAGGACGCGCTCCAGTTCGTCGAGGGCGTCGACGGCGATCAGCGCGCCCTGGAGGGCCGCGATGCGCAGCAGGGCCTCGGACTTGGCGGGGCCGGTGACGACGAGGTCCTCGCCGCGCACGCCGTGGCCGAGCGCCTCGCGCAGCTCGCCGAGCGAGGCGACGTCGACCCCGGCCCCGGTGGCGGCGCAGCGTTCGACGAACGCGGCGGCCTTGTTGGCCTTCTTGGCGTAGTAGACCCGCCCGTCCACGCCGGTGTCGGCGAGGACGGCGCGGAACGCGGCGAGGTTGGCGTCGAAGCGCTCGGGCAGCAGGTAGTGGAACCCTCCGCCGAGGCCGTGGGCGAGTTCGTGGAGCAGGCCGCTCGCGTGGAGGCGCTCGGCGAGGGGGTCGGGGTGGGCGGGCAGGGTCAGCGCCACAGGTCCACCTCGGTGCCCAGGCCCTGGTCGGCGGCGAGTTGGGCGAAGCGGTGGCCGAGCGCGATGTCGGTGACGACCAGGCCGCTGTTGTAGGCGAAGATCCGCTGGTCGGGCGCGGTACGGGCCTTGGAGGCGCCGGAGACGGCGGCGGGCAGTTCCAGGTCGACGGCGGGCAGGGTGCCGTCGGCGTCGGCCATGTCGGTGCCGGTGACGCGCATCTGGGCCTCGCTGGTGGCGATCACCCGGTCCGCGCGGTGCAGCGTGGACGGGGCGAGGCCGTGGCCGACGAGGATCGCGGTCGCGCCGGGCTTCAGCCAGTCGGCCTCGACGGCGGCGGGGGTGTGGCCGCCGGCGGTGGCGACGATGACGTCCGCGTCCCGGGCGGCCGCTTCGAGGTCGGTGACCAACTCCAGCTCGCGGCCGGGGAAGTGGCGCTCCAGCTCCTGGCGGACGGCGGCGATGCCGTCGGGGTGGGTGCCGGAGAGCAGCAGGCGCTTCAGTCCGGGCAGCGTGGTGAGCAGGAACGGCAGCGCGAGGCGGCCCTGGGTGCCGGTGCCGATCACCAGCGCGGTGGCGGCGTCGGGGGAGGCGCACTCGCGGGCCAGCAGGGCGGAGACGGCCGGGGTGCGCAGCGAGCCGATGCGGGAGCAGTCCATCATGGCGACCGGCAGGCCGGTGACGTCGTCGTAGACGGTCAGCGTCGTGTAGTAGTGCTGCTCGTCGCGGCCCTTGTCCAGGCCGTGCTTGTACGAGGTCTTGAACGCGACGACGTTGCGCACCCCGTCGCGGCCGAGCATGGCGTAGGAGACGGAGTGGCCGTCGGCGGGCCGGACGGTGAGCTTGCGGGGGTTGTCGGACCGGCCGGCGGCCAGGGTGCGGTAGGCCTGTTCGACGGTGTCGACGACGTCGGCCAGGGTGATGTCCAGGCCGGCGAGGTCGCTGGTGGAGAGTACGCGCAGGGTGGTGTCGTCCCGGTCCACGCGGGTGCCCTTTCGGTTCGGTGAGGCGGCGTCTGGAAAAGCAGGGGGAGAGCGGGCGGTCAGGAGGCCCAGGCGGTGAGGGCGGCCTGGCCGTAGCCGTGCTCGTCGTGCTCGGCGAGCGGGCGGGTGGGGCGCTCCTCGACCCGGACGGAGGCGCGCTTGAGCCAGCGGTCGGTGCCGTCGTAGCGGGCCCGGAAGGGGACGCGGCCGTGGACGACGAGGTCGTTGTCGACGACCAGGACGTCGCCCGGCTCCAGGCTCACCGCGACGGACACCCGGGCCAGCTCCTCGCCCAGGCGCTCGTAGGCGCCGCGCCAGGCCTCGTCCGTCCCCTCCAGCGGGGTGTAGGCGGGGTCGTAGCGCATGGTCAGGCCGTCGGGGGAGTCGAAGAGGGTGGGCACCGGGGCGGGCCGGCCGGGGAACTGCTGGGCCTGCTCGTAGGCGTCGTCGGGCAGGATCGGCGCGACGGGGCGCTTCAGCCGGTCCAGGTCGGCCTGGGCGAGCGCGGTCAGCCGTACGCCGGCCGCGGTGGTGGCGATCCGGTCGTGGTTGCGCATGCAGCAGAGCAGCAGCAGGTGGGCGCGGCCGGGGTGGAAGGCGTCCTCGGTGTGCGGGGTGAGCAGGACGGAGCTGGAGGCGCCGGTCTGCTCGCTCTCGTGCCCGGGCGAGGGCACGATGTTGTGCACGAACCGGCCGTCCTGCTGGCCGTCCCAGGCGATCGGGGTGCCCATCAGGGCGGAGACCAGCAGCAGCGTCACGTCCCACAGCGCGCCGGCGTCGCCGACGGTCGACCAGTGGCCGGGCGTGGGGCCGAGTTCGGTGTCGTCGGGGCGCAGGCCGCGCAGCACGAACAGGCCGTCGGCGGTGTCCACCGGGCGCAGCGCGTGCCGGAGTTCCGCGCTGAGCCGGGTGCGGGTCGCGGGCAGGTCGGCCAGCAGGTCGGGGCTGGTGGCGGAGCCGTGGCGGGCCAGCAACTCGGCGGCGGTGTCGGTCAGTTCCTGGGCGGTGGCGGTGTCGAGGCGGCGTACCGGGGCAGGGCAGGTGGGCACGGCGGGACCTTCCGGGGGCGGGACGGGAGAGGGCGTGCGAGCACGCGGCATCACCGCACCGGTGTGGGACGGGCGGGAGCAGCGCGTGGGGCGTGGGTCCGGGGCGGCTCGAACGGCCGGACGACATGAACGTAACAACGACTTCGAAGTAAGGCAAGCCTTACCCAAATCAGATGTCTACATTTACGTAGTCTCGGCTTCCGGCGGCGGCGCACAGGCCGCTCAGGGTCAATTCTGCCGCTCACGAGGCGTTTTGGGAGCGAGGGGCGCACGGCCGGAACGAGGGTGCGCTCCGCCGGGCGGCTTGCGGGCGGCCTCGAACTTAGGGTAGGTAAGCCTAAGCAAATCGAGCGCAATCCGAATCGAGGAACGAACGTGCGCGTCACCCGACGACAGCTGCTGTGGGCCGGTGCCGGTATCGGGGCGGCCGGTGCGCTGGCCGCCTGCGGCAGCGGCACGGGCGGATCCAAGGACGCCGCACCGGCCGGTACGGCGTCCGCACAGCCCCGCGCCGGGGGAACACTGAAGGTCGGCGCCCTCGGCAAGGCCTCGGCGATCACCCGTGACCCGCACGGCACCCAGGCCAACGAGAGCGACTACCTGATCATCAGTCTGCTCTACGACACCCTCGCGATACCCGGGGACACCGCCAACACCGTCCCGCGCCTGGCCGCCTCCTGGAAGCCGTCGGAGGACCTGACGACCTGGCGCTTCACGATCGCCGACGGCGCCGTCTTCCACGACGGCACCCCCGTCACCGCCGACGACGTCGTCTGGTCGTTGCGGCGCCTGCGCGACACCCCGGCCGGCAAGAGCCGCCTGCCCGGCATCCAGCCCGAGGGCATCAGGGCCGAGGACCCGAAGACCGTCGTCCTGGTCTCCGACTACCCCAACGCGGACCTGCCGCTGCAGACCCGCCTCACCACCTTCGTCCTCAAGAAGGACACCAAGGACGACGCGATCGCCGGCGCCCCCGGCACCGGCCCGTTCAAGCTCGACTGGTACCGCGACGGCAACGCCCGCCTGGTGCGCAACGACCAGTGGTACGGCGGCAAGGTCCTCCTCGACGCCGTCGAGGTCCGCCTCTTCGAGAGCCCCCAGGCCATGGCGAACGCCCTGCTCGCCGGGCAGATCGACGTCGCCTCCAACGTCGGCGCCGTCGCCGCCCGCACCGCCGAGGCCCGCAAGGACGTCCGGATCCTGCGCCGCCCCAACGACATGGCGATGCCGATCGTCATGCGCACAGCCGACGGCCCCTTCGCCGACCCCCGGGTGCGCGAGGCGCTGAAGCTGGCGGTCGACCGCGACGCGATGGTCAAGCAGGTCCTCTCCGGCTACGGCAGCGTCGCCAACGACATCCTCGGCACCGGCGACCCCGCCCTCGCCAAGGACATCCCCCAGCGCACCCGCGACCTCGCCAAGGCCAAGCAGCTCCTCGCGGACGCCGGATTCGACACCTCCCGGACCTACGACCTCATCACCACCGAGGACATCTCCGGCCTGGCCGAGTCCGCGACCCTGTTCGCCACCCAGGTCCGCGAGGCCGGCGTGAAGATCAACGTCGTCAAGCAGGACTCCAAGGTGTTCTGGGACGCCACCTGGCTCAAGGGCACGCTCTACACGACGTACTGGGGCACCAACGACTCGGTCGTCTTCTTCGCCGCCAAGACGATGCTCTCCGACGCCGGCCAGAACGAGTCCGGCTTCAAGGACCCCGCCTTCGACGAGGCCTACCGCACCGCCATGGGCACCGCCGACGCCGCCGCGCGCGGCACGCTGCTGCACCAGCTCCAGGAGATCGAGTTCGCCAGGTCCGGCTACCTGCTGTGGGGCATGGCCGACGGCATCGACCTCGCCGGCGCCGCCGTGCGCGACCTGCCCAAGCTCCCCGGCTACGGCCGCGTCCAGCTCGAGAAGACCTGGCTGTCCCGTTGACCACCCTTCAGCCGCACGGCGTCCCGGCCCGCATCCTCCCCGGTGCGGGCCGGGTCGCCCGGCAGGCCGCCCGGCGCCTGGCCATGCTCGTCGTCCTGCTCGCCGGCGTCTTCGCCGCCGTCGAGCTCCTCCCCGGCGACGCCGCCGGCGCGACCTCCGACCGCGGCGTCACCGCCGCCGACCTCGCCGCCCGCCGCACCGCCCTCGGACTCGACCGCCCGGTCGTGGAACGCTTCTGGGACTGGATGACCGGCCTGCCCACCGGCGACCTCGGCACCACCGCGCGCGGCCAGCACGTCACCGACGTCCTCGCCGGCCCCTTCCCCAACACCCTGCTGCTCGGCACCCTGGCCCTCGCCCTGAGCACCATCGGCGCCCTCGCCCTGGGCAGTTGGGCCGCGCTGCGCCCCGGCGGGCGCACCGACCGGGCCGTCGACGCGCTCTCCACCGCCGCGTTCGCCCTGCCGGAGTTCGTCGTCTCCGTCGCCCTCCTGCTCCTGCTCTCCCAGTGGACCGGCTGGCTGCCCGCCGTCACCCTCACCGGCCCCGACGGCGCCCCCGAATCCTGGACCATGCTCGTCCTGCCGCTGCTCTCCCTGGCCGTCCCCCAGATCGGCTGGAACACCCGCATCGTGCGCGGCGCCCTCGCCGACCAGGCCGCACTGCCGCACGTCCAGGCCGCCGTCCTCGACGGCCTGCCGCGCCGGCGCGTCCTCGGCCACCACATGCTCCCCGGCGCGCTGCCCGCCATCGCCGTCGGCATCGCCACCTCCGCCGGCATGCTGCTGGGCGGCACCGTCGTCGTCGAGACCCTCTTCAACTACCCCGGCATCGGCGCCGTCCTGGCCGGAGCCATCACCGACCGCGACACCCCGCTCATCGCCGGCGTCGTGGCCGCGGCCGGCGCCGCCATCAGCCTGCTCCTGCTGCTGGCCGACCTCGTCCGCACCACCGCCCTCGGAGAGGAGCGCCGATGACCGCCGACGCCCCGACAGCAGCGGCCCCCGCGCCCGCCACCCGGCGCACGGCGCGCGCCCTCGTCCGCGCCGTCCCCGCGCTGCTCCTCGTCCTCCTCGCCCTCGTGGGGCCGTTCCTGGCGCCCCACCCGATCGACACCCCGGTCACCTTCCCGTACGCCGGGGCCGGCGCCGACGCGCCGCTCGGCGGCGACCAGCTCGGCCGCGACGTCCTCAGCCGCCTGCTGACCGGCGGCGCGCCCCTGATCGCCACCGCCCTGGCCATCGCCCTCGTCGTCACCGCCGCCGCCACCGCCCTCGGCATCCTCGCCGCCCTGCGGCCCCGGCTGGGCCGGTGGATCGAACGCCTCGCCGACCTGACGATCCTCCTGCCCTCCGTCCTCGCCATCATGCTCATCGCCCTGGCCTGGCCCGCCGGGGGACGCCTGGCCGTCGCGGCCGCCGCCGTCCTCCTGGGCATCCCGTACGCGGTGCGCATCGTCGCCGCCGCGGCCGCCCCCATCGCCGCCACCGGCTACATCGAGGCGGCGGCCGCGGGCGGCGAACGGCTGGGGCACCTGATGCTCCGCGAGGTCCTGCCCAACCTGCGCTCCACCCTGCTGGCGCTGTTCGGCCTGCGCTTCGTCGAAGGCGTCTACATCGTCTCCGTCGCCGCGTTCCTCCAGCTCGGCCCCCAGCCACCCGAGGCCGACTGGGCGCTGATGATCCGCGAGAACGCCGCGGGCATCACCCTCAACCCCTGGGCCGTCGGCGCGCCCTGCCTGGCCATCGGCCTGCTCGCCATCAGCGTCAACCTCGCCGCCGAAGCCCTCGCCCCCGCCCGGCCCACCCCGGAGACCCCGCTGTGAGCACCCCCGCTGTGAGCGCCCCCGCCCCCGCCGCCCGCGCCACCGGCCTGACCGTCATGCTCGGGGACACGCCCCTGCTCACCGACGCCGACCTCGCCCTCGTCCCGGGCCGGGTCCACGCCATCACCGGACCCTCCGGCGCCGGCAAGACCACCCTGCTGCGCGCCCTCGTCGGCGCCCTCCCGCCCGGCGCCCGCGTCAGCGCCGGCGGCGTCGACGTCCTCGGCCAGGACATCCTCGCCCTGCCGCCCGAGGACCTGCGCCGCCTCCGCCGCCACCGGCTCGCCTTCGTCGGCCAGGACCCGGGCTCCGGCCTCAACCCGCGGATGCGCGTCGAGCGCCTCGTCACCGAGACCGCCGCCGACCGCCGCCGCACCTCCGTACCCGAGCTGCTGCGCACCGTCCGGCTGCCCGCTGACGAGCGCCTCGAGCACCGCCGCACCGCGGGGCTGTCCGGCGGCCAGCAGCGCCGGGTCGCCCTCGCCCGCGCCCTCGCCCGGCGGCCGGAGATCCTCCTGCTCGACGAACCCACCGCGGGCCTCGACGCCGCCCTGCGCGACGACATCGCCGAGCTGCTGCGCGCCATCGCCGAGCGCGACGGCATCGCGATCGCCTTCACCAGCCACGACCCGGACTTCGTCGCCCGCTGCGCCGACGACGCCCTCGCCCTGTGGCCCGCGCAGGCCTCGCCGCCCGCGCCGCCCGCGCCGGCCCGCCCGGCGGCGGTGGTGGCCGAGAGCGGGCCCAGGCCTACGGAAGGCGGCGGCCCCGTGCTGAGCGTGCGGGCGCTCGGCGCCCACACGGGCAGCGGCCGCACCCGGCGCACCGTCCTCGCGGACGTCGACCTCGACCTGACCCCGGGCACCCTCACCGGAATCGTCGGCCCGTCAGGCTGCGGAAAGACCACCCTGGTCCGCACCCTAGCCGGACTCCACACGCCCGACACCGGCACCCTCACGCTTCACGACCAGCCGCTGGCCGCCTCCTACCGGCGCCGCACCCGCGACCAGCGCCGCCGCATCCAGCTCGTCCCGCAGAACCCCCTCGGCGCCCTCAACCCCGCCCGTACCGTCGGCGCCACCCTCACCCGGCCGCTGAAGCTGCACTTCGCCCTGCCCGCCGCCCGGTGCGAGGAGCGCGTCGCCGAACTGCTCGACGCCGTCGGCCTGCCCGCGCGCTACGCGGCCCGCCACCCCCACGAGCTCTCCGGCGGTCAGCGCCAGCGGGTCTCCCTGGCCCGCGCCCTGGCCGCCGAACCCGACGTGCTGCTCTGCGACGAGGTCACCTCCGCCCTCGACACCGACACCGCCGCCGCGCTCATGGACCTCCTCGACGGCCTGCGCACCGGCCGGGGCCTGGCGGTGGTCCTGGTCAGCCACGACCTTCCCCTGGTCACCGGCCGCGCCGACCACGTCCTGCCGCTCGGGGGACCGTTGTCCGCACCGTCCGTCACCAAACAGCCCGCGGGCAGCGTGCGCTGACCCGGCGCCGCACCGGCTACGGGAGCCCGCCGGTCACGGCGCCGTGCTCACCGGCCGGGCGCGGCCTTGTCCGGGCGCGCGGCCGCACCGGCGGCGGCGTCCTGCTCGACGACCCACCTCCGGCGCTGTCCGCCGGTCAGCACCCAGCGGGGGCCCGGCCGCGCGGGCGTACGGCGTCCCGCGCCGCGGCCGGCCGCCGCGCACACCCGCCGCAGCAGGGAGTTGAGCTCGGCGCGCTGGCCCTTCGTCAACGGGGCGAGCAGGTCCTCCTGGACGGCGGAGGCGTCCTCGTGCAGCACGTCCAGCGCCGCCTGCCCGGCCGGGGTGATCGTCAGCACTTCCTGCCGTCCGCCGATGTGGACGACCATGGAGTGCACCAGGCCCGCCGACAGCAGGTCGTCCAGCGCCTGGTCGGCGTCGGTCCCGGTCGCGGCGGCGCGCTCGACGAGGTCGTGGCGCCCGTGCGGCCCCAGCTGGGCGAGCGCGGACAGCAGCGTCTGGTGGGCGCGGCCCATCCCGCGCGAGTCGAGGCGGTCGGCCAGCAGGTGGTCGGCCGCCCGGCCGGCCGTCGACAGGAGGTAGACGGTCTGTTCGAAGGGGCTCGTCGACCCCGTCCTCCCGTCGTACACAGCAGGTCCAATCGTCCGGGAAGGCCGCCGTGTTCTCGGGCCGGGGGCCACAGGGGTGGCATCCGCACGGGAGCGCCGGGCCCCGGGACCGGGTGGACACGGTCCCCGACGGACGGCTGACCGTCGACGGACGACGGCGGCACGGCCCGCGCACGCAAGCCGAGGCTCACCATACCCGGGCCCGAACAGTTGGTCTACATCGATGTCGTCAAACGGTGCCGTGCGCCAGCAGGGCCCGGGCCGCGTACTCGACGTACTCGTGCAGCCCGTAGGCCAGGCCCACGCCGAGCAGGGCCGCGACCGCGACGGCCGCGAGCAGGGCGACGGCGGCCCGTGCCCGGTGCCCGGTCGGCCGGGCGGGCGCGGGGCCCAGGAGCGCCTGGACGCGCTGGGGCACCGGACCGGAGCTCACCGACAGCAGCGGGCCCGTGGCGTGGCGGACGGACGGCGACCCGGCCAGGGCCGCCCGGGCGATGGCCGTCGCGGCGGTGCGCCGGTCGGCGACCGCGCGGGCGGCCTGCTCGTCGGCCCACCGCTCCAGGTGGAAGTCGAGGCCGGCCCGCAGCCGGCCCAGCGCCGGGTGGACGGCGGCGGCGAGGTCCGCGGCGGCGGAGAGCAGATGGTGGCGGCCCCTCAGGTGGGCGCGCTCGTGGGCGAGCAGCACCGCCCGCTCCGTCGGCCCCAGCGCGCGGAGCATGCCGGCCGAGACGACGACCCGGCCGGGGCGCCCCCGGTGGGCGGGCAGGGCGAAGGCCTCCGCTTCCTCGCCCGCCACCACGAGCAGGTCGCCGTCGCTGGTCGCGCCGCCGGTCAGCTCCCAGGCGCGGGCGAGGAGCGCGCGCTGCCTCCGCCACCGCCGCCCCAGCCGTACGGCCTGGACGGCCAGCAGCACCCCGGCGGTGCCGGACACCGGCACCACGGCGGGCCACCGGGCGAGGACGCGGGACAGCGGCAGGTGCTCCAGGCCCGCCAGGAACGGGACGTGGAACAGGCCGACGAGGGCCGCGGCGGTGCCGCCCGCCAGCAGGACGGCCGCGCCGGCGAGGGTGAACGAGGCCTCGCGCGGCGGCAGCAGGACGGCCAGGCGGCGGGCCGCCGGCACCGCGGCCCAGGGGACCAGCAGGGCCAGGGCGACGAGCACCAGGACCAGGCTCATGCGCGGTCCTCGGGTTCGGCGGCGGCTCCAGCAGTGGCCTCGGCCTCGGGGCGGGTGTCGAGGAGCAGGCGGCGCAGGACGTCCTCGTCGTCCTCGGACAGCGAGGAGACGAACCGCTTCAGCACCAGGTCGCGCTGGGGCTCCTTCTCCAGCTCCCGGCGCATCCGCCCGGCGGCCAGTCCGGCGGCGTCCTCCACGGGGGCGTAGGCGAAGGACCGCCCGGGGCGGGAGCGGACCAGGGTGCCCTTCTCGTGCAGGCGGGTGAGGATCGTCGCCACGGTGGTGCGGGCCAGCCCCTGGTTCAGGGTCTCCTTGACCTGCTGGGCGGTCAGCGGCTCCCCGGCCGCCCACAGCACCGCCAGCACGTCCGCGACCAGCTCCCCGTGCGGACGTCTGGCGTCCCGACCGCCACCCAGCATCTCCACTCCCGTTCTCGCAGCTCTCCGGCAGGCACACCGGAGCGGGCCGCGCGCGCCGGGATGTGAGGTCCGTACCGCCGCCGCCCGCGCCGAGGGCGAAGCGCCCTCGATATTAGGTGTGCCTAAGCTAACTTTACGGGCCGCTGACACCGCGCTGCCCGGGGGACCGTCGAACGCGGTCCCCCGGGCAGCGCGGTGTCCACGGAGTGCCGTCAGGCCGAGCCGTTCGGGCTTACCCAGTTGTACTGGCGCTGGTCCTCGGATGTCTTCTCCCCCTGTGGTCGCAGCCCGTCGGCGAGGATGATCTCGGGGGTCCGGATGGACCCCCGCCAGAGGACGTCCTGGTCCGAACACCAGGTCAGTTTCGGTCGTGTCTCTTTCACCGGCGCGTCGGGATCGGCCGTGGTGTCCTTCCACTGGGTGTACCAGTCGTCGGCGAGCGGGGCGGACCGAATGGTGTGAAGACGCCGGGCGCGCCGATCCCGGCCGCCCGGCGCACCCTCCTTTCCGGGCACCCCGTACGGGCCACCCGGCGCACCGGGAGCCGGTCCCGACGGCGCGGCGGTATCCGTCGCCGGATGCGCGACCCGGTTCGGGGCTCTTCCGGAGCGTGGTGCGAGCGGGGGCCGGGTACTACGGTCTCACCGGGTTGTCGCTGTGATGGAGGGCATCGCACATGCGCCTGCTGTTTTGGTCAACGGCCTCGGCCTGTACGGGTGTTGCGGTCGCGCTCGCGCTGTGGGCGGTGCTCGGGGACGCCGCCGGGGCCGAGCGGGCCAGCGCCGTCGTCGGGGCGGTCGTCGGACTCGCCGGGCTCGTCGCCTCGGTGTACGCGCTGCGTCGCGGCGGGCAGGACGACGGCGGCGCCGTCCGGGCCGCCGGACGCGGTGCCGTCGCCGCCGGGGGGAGCGTGACGGGCAACGCGATCGGCGCCGACAGCAGGGTCACGGGGGCGCCGCCGACCCCGCGCGGGGTGTCCGGGCCGGGGCGGGCCGTGTCGGCCGAGGGCGAGGGAGCGGTGGCCGCGGGGGGCGATGTCGCCGGGAACGCGCTGGGCGAGGGCGGCGAGGTGGCCGGCTGATGCCGGGGTCGCGCTTCCGGCGGCGCAGGCCGCAGGACCCGGGAGAGCCGGAGCGGCCGGCCGAGCACGTGGAGGTGCGGGGCGGCGGGGTCGGTGCCGGGGCCGACGTCGCCGGCAACGCCATCGGCCCGCGCAGCTCGGTGACGAACAACTTCAACTACTACGGGCCGGCGGAGTCCGACGCCCACCCCGGCGCCCCGGCGTCGTCGGGCACCGCGCCGCCGGCCGGCACCGCCCCTGACGAGCGCCGCTACCAGGTGTTCGTGAGCTCGACCAGCCTGGACCTGAAGCAGCACCGCGAGGCCGTCATCGACGAGCTGGTCAAGGAGGGGTACATCCCCTCCGGCATGGAGCTGTTCGACGCGCGGGCGGAGGGCGCCTGGGAGGTCGTCGAGCGGGTGATCAACGACTGCGACTACCTCGTCCTCATCCTCGGAGCGCGGTACGGGGACGTCGGCGCGGGGACCGTCAGCTTCACGGAACGGGAGTACGACCACGCCCGCTCGCTGGACAAGCCCATCCTGGTGTTCGTCCACGCCGACCCCGTCGAACTGCACACCGACAGCTGGCAGCCGACGCCGGAGGACGCGCAGCGGCTGGCCGTCTTCCGCGAGAAGGTGCGGCGGGAGCGGCTCTGGAGGTCCTGGCGCACCGTCGCCGACCTGCGCAACGACGTCACCAGGGCGCTGCGGCTGGCGGTCCGGCACACTCCCCAGCCCGGCTGGGTCAAGGGCAATTCGATCGCGCACACCTTCTCCGCCGAATGGCAGAACCTGGTGGCCCCGGGGACGCAGATCGGTGTGGCCCGGATCAGCGTGGACGGGCAGGCCGGCAACGCCCTGAGCGAGAACCTCGGGAAGGCCTCGTCGATCGGGATCATGTCCACCAGCGGAAAGCGGCTGATCGAGATCCAGACGCCCTACCTGACGAAGGCACTCGCGGCCGGCTCCCGGATCCGCGTCCTGGTGCCGACGCCCGACGGGCAGTTCCTCGCCGACGTCGACGAGTCCGAGTCGCTGTGGGACCAGCGCTCGCCGATCGCGGCCGAGGTGCGCGAGGTGGAGGCCCGGCTGCGGTCGATCGTCCGCGAGGCCGGGGCGCGCAGCACGGCCGCCGGATCGATCGAGATCGGGTTCTTCACCACGCACCTGCGGTCCACGATGATTCTCTGCGACCGGACCTGGGGATGGGTCACGCTGACCCTGCCGCCGGCGCGGGCCCCGGAGACCCCGTCCCTGGAACTGCGCGGGACCCGGGACTTCGGTCTGATCGACGCCTGCTGGAAGCACTTCGACCGGACCTGGGCCATCGTCGAGGAGCGCGGCGAAGTGAGGACGATATCGTGAGGCGGTCTGCGATGGACTTACGTGACACGGCGGCCCTGTCCCCTGCTACAGCGGGGCGGTGGCGCGAGCGGCTCTCCACGGCCCAGGCCTTCATGCGGGCACGGCGCCACCTGCCGGGCGTGCTGATCGAGGTGGCGGCCCAGCACCCGCTGGCCGACCGGGCCGTGCCGGGCGAGGAGTTCGAGGCCCGGCTGCGGCGCGGCCACGAGCTCTACCGGGGCTACCTGGAGGCCGGGCGGCCGGTGGAGGTCTACGTGCCGGGCAGTCGCCACCGGCACCTCGGGGTGGAGGACGAGAACAGCCTCAGCCGGGCCGGCGGGGAGTTCCTGGAGAAGCTCGGCGTGCCGGCCCCGGCCGTGCGCGGCGACGACCTCAACGAGCGGTACAAGGGCGAGGCCGGCGTCTACGGCTCCGCCGACGAGTGCTTCGTCGCCGCCTCGTACTTCAGGGACGGCGGGTTCGGCACGCTCGTCTCGGTCTGCTCGCCGGCCCAGATGATGCGCAAGACCCTGCACTACCTGCAGTTCGGGGTCTACCCGCTGACCCACACGGCGCCGACGCCGGAGGGCTTCCACGACTTCCTCTACGAGCTCCTGGTCGCCGTGCCCGAGGTCATGGGCACCGACGACACGCTCCAGGACCCCGGCTCGGACGGCGCCGAGCGCCTGCGCTCCGACCGCCGCCCCTCGACGGGCTGACACCCGCCGGAGGCGGAACGGCGGAGCGGGCGGCTGGAGCTGCGGGCTCCGGCCGCCCGTCCGCCGGTGGGGTCAGTCGGGGCCGGTGGTGAGGAGGAGGTCGCTGACGCGGTCGGGGCCGGAGGTGACGGTGACCCGGTAGAGGCCCGGGCGGGGGAGGGTGACGGCGGCGACCAGGGTCGCGTCGCTGAGGAGCAGCCGGGGCGTGGCGACGGTCGCCCCGGTGGCCTCGTCGGTGATGCGGCAGGCGGCGTCGTCCGGTGACGCACCGTGCACCATGAGCGGCCAGGGCTGGCCCGGGACGGTCGTCTCGGGGAGGGACAGGCCGAGGCCCGGGCGTTGGAGGGCGTGGCTGACCGGGCGGGGCCGCACGGCGGCCGGCCGCCGGTCGGTCAGGACGGACCGGACGAGTTCCAGGACGTGCGGATCGGAGCAGAGGGTGCCGTGCCGGCCGGACACGAACAGCACGGCGTTCGAGGCGGAGGGCGCGGCGGCGTCGCGCGGGACGAGGCCGTCCCCGCCGCGGTCCCAGCGGACGGCCTCGCCGGACTCGCTCCGGTACGGGCGGCCGTCGTCGTGGGCGCGGGGTGCCGTCAGCACCGGTTCGAGGCCGTCCCCGGCCAACCGCAGGCCCTGCACGGTCGGTTGGCCGATGCCGACCACGGCGCGGGTGCGGGGGAGGAAGGCCGCGCGGGACTCCGCCGCCCGCGCCGCCATGGCGGCGGCGGCGAGCTCCGGATCGCCGCCGAGGCGGCGGACGTCGTCGAGGTCCAGCCGGCGCAGCGCGTCGTCGGTCTCGACGCAGCGGAAGGTCGGCAGCAGGTCGTACACCCCCGGCAGGGTGGCGGCCAGCCCGGACAGTGGGCGCGGGAGGAACCGGCGGCGGCCGCCCAGCATCTCGGCGACCGCGGGGGTGCCGTGGAAGGGCGTGGCGATGGTGACCAGGTCGCGGGTGAGCGCCGCCAGCCGGGAGTCGGCCGCCAGCGCCGCCCGGGCGACGAGTCCGCCGGTGGAGTGGGCGACGAAGACCAGCCGGGGCTCCTCGTCGGGCACCCCCGCCCGACGGCGGTGCGGGCTCGCGCGCCAGGCCGCCAGGTGGCGGTGGGCGGCCTCACCCAGCAGACGCGCGTTCACCTCGGCGGAGAGCCGCCAGTCGTAGGGGAACGGCAGGACGGCGTCCTCGTGGAGGACGGTGGCGTGCAGGGCGTCCAGCAGGGGCTGGTAGGTCTCCAGGCCGCCGAGCGCCGAGAGCCAGGCCGGGGCGCGCAGCAGGCCGTCGGGGTGCAGGCGGCCGGTCCGGCCCGCCCGCTCGTCGGGGGTGACGCGCAGCGAGGAGTCGTCGGTGAGGCTCAGCCGGAGGAGGGCGGTGGGTCTGAGGTCGCCCCAGACGTGCCGGCCGGTCTCGGTGTCGAGGAGCGAACTGCCCATGTGGCCGGGGAGGAGGACGACGGCGTCGTGGGTGGTGTCGCGGGCGGGGGCGGAGGGTGCGGCGAAGTCCACCTCGTGCCGGAGGTTCTCCACCACGGCGTTGTTCAGGGCCTCGGCGTGCTTGCCTCCTGCGCCGAGGTAGGTGTTGACGGCGTCGCCGAAGTCCACGCTGGTGGGGGCGGGGCCTGAGGGGTCGGTGTCGGTCGCGGGCAGTGGAACGCTGACGCCGGTGGCCCTGGTGAAGTCGCGCAGCTCCTCCGGGGTGAGGGAATCGAGCAGGGCGGCATCACCTCCGTCGGAGAGGTCGAGGCCGGAATGCTGGGTGGTATAGGAGACCAACTCGGGCGCATCGTCGCCGAGTTCGGCGGCGATGAGTCGGATGATCTCGGGGTTCTGGGTGACATCGCGCTGGTCCAGATCACTGACGAGCGCGAGTGTACGGGCGCGGAGCTTTCGGGCGTCGGGTGAGTCGAGCGACCCGCTGTCCCGGTGCAGGCGCAGGAGTGCCGACATGATTCCGAGAGTGATCACCCTGTCCTCGATGGCCTCGGCCGCGAGGAGGGCCCGGTTGAGCAGGTCGTGGGCCGAGGCGAAGTCTCCTTGACTCCTGGCGCTTTGGGCGCGGGCCATGAACATGCCCGTCGCGGTGGTCGGGTCGGGCTCGGTGGTGAGAACGTCGTCGGCCAGGGCATCCACCTCGTCCCAACGCTGCAGGGTGGCGAGGGCCGAGATGCGCAGACCGACGATCCGGATGCGAGGGCGCTCTCCGAGGAGTGTCAGCACGTCCTCCGGGCGGTCGTCCAGGAGGAACTGGTCTCCGGCGCGCCTTGCCTGCCGGGCCCACGTCTCGTCGTCGGCCTGCGCTCGGAGCTCCGCGGAGACGATGTTCCCCATCCGCTCGGCGAGGTAGACCTGCGAACAGGGCGGCAGCTCGTCGTTGGCCGGCTCCAGCAGCCGGCCCGCCTCCTCCTCCCACCGGGCGTCCAGGGTGGCGGTCGGTTCGCCGAGGGCCAGCCGGTGGTACAGCTCCTCGACCCGGTCGCCGGCGTCCTCGTAGTGGGCGGCCGCCCGGCGGTGGATCAGCTCCACGACCTCGGCGTGGTCGCGGCGGAGCAGTGGCAGCATGACGGCGCGCACGTCGGCCCGGTGGAGGACCGCGTCCTGCCCCGGTACCTCCTCGACGAGGGAGACCTCGTCCCGGAAGCGGTGGAACAGGCCCCACGCGCGGTCCTCGTCCACGGCGCCGAGCCCGCACGGTTCGGCCAGGACGTGGCGGATGACCTCCGGTGTGACCTTCCGGACGATCAGGCCGGGGCTGGCGATGCGGCGCAGGTCCGGGTCCTCCAGGTGGTCGAGGATGCGCCGGTACAGCACGCCCTGGACGGTCTCGGCCTCCAGTTTCCGTCGGAGCTGGTCGTGCAGCGCCGGGTCCCGCAGGGCGTCGGCCTCGCGGCGGAGCAGGGCGGCGGCCAGCTTGAGGTTGAGCGGGCTCCGGCCGACGGTGTCGGTGACCAGGTCGAGTTCCTCGTCGGTGCGCCCGGCGAGTTCGGCGACCTGGCGGCGCAGGTAGTGGCGGGCCGTCGGCGGGTCGAAGCCTTCCAGCGGGAGGGAACGGAAGCGGGGGTCGTCGACGGGCGCGCGGCCGGCGGCGACGACGCGCAGGTTCGGGCAGCTCCACCGCAGGTCGTCCAGGGCCTGCAGCAGGCGGCGCTGGGCGTACTGGCCGCGCCGCTGCACCCGCTCGAAGGTGTCGAGGACGAGCAGCGGCGCCCGGCCGCCGTGCTCGGTCCCGAAGGCCGCCAGGAAGGTGCCGACCCGGTGGAGCAGTACGTCGGTGTCGTGGCGGCGTGAGGTCCGGCGCCCGGAGGAGGAGCTGCGGTCCCGCTCCGACCGGAGGTCGGCGGCGATGGTGCGGCGGAGGGAGTGCTCCAGGGCGTCGGCCCGCTCGCGCATGGCCGGTGCCAGCAGCGCGACCTGGCGGACGGCTTCGGCCAGGACGGTGAGCGGGCGTTCCGGGGCCAGCTCGGGTCGCTCGAAGGTCAGGTAGACGTGGGCGACCGGGTCCGCTCCGGCGCGGTCCAGGAGGAAGCGTGACAGCAGCGTGGACTTGCCGACGCCGCCCGGCCCGTGCACCAGGAGCCAGGGGGAGTAGCCGTTCCTGGCGTCGACGTAGTCGGTCAGCGTGCCGAGTTCGTCCTCCCGTCCGGTGAAGCTCTCGTCGGCGAGGGCCTGGAGCGGTTGCAGCAGCCGGGCCCGCTTGAGGTGGTGCTGCACCTCGTCGGCGGAGGGCAGGTCGAGTCCGTGGTCGGCGAGGGCGGCCCGGGTGCGGGGGGCGTCGCGGAACCAGCCGACCACGGTGAGGGCCGCGTACAGCTCGTCGAAGTGCTGTGCCTCCAGCGGCGGGTTCCGTGCGGCGAGGAATCGTTCGGCCCAGTCGCGTGCGGCGTCGCCTTCCGTACGCGGGGCGGCGGTGAGGGTGGCCAGCAGGCGTTCCGGACGGCCCAGGGTCTCGATGGTGTGGCTGCGGACCTCGGGGGCGAGCCGCCAGCGGCGGCCGTCCCGGGTGGTGACCCGTTCGCAGTCCTGGGTGAGGAAGTCCCGCAGGAGCGCGCCGGGTTCGGCCGCGTCCGCGCCCGGGGCGGTCGCCGCCAGGCTCTCGGCGGTGAACGCGCCCAGCAGGACGGTCCGTTCACGGTAGACGGCGTCGGGCATCGGGGCGAGGGTCTCGGTCACCGTCGTCAACATCCCTGGTAGAGGCTTCGGCCGAGGCCGGCGGCCGTGTGCTGGATCGCGGTGGTCAGGGGGAGCGGGCCGTCGGGGAGGCAGCCGTCGTGGCCGGTCTCGCTCAGCACCTTGGCGGCGAGGCCGCGGGCCGTGTCGGCGTCGATCGGGCGGCCGGCTTCCGCCGCGACCGTCCGGAAGAAGTCGTGGAGGTCCTCGATGCCGATCGGGCCCAGCTGCTCCCGGGCGGTGTACCCCTCGACGTCCGGCGGCAGCCAGCCGTCGTAGGCGAGCAGCACGATCCGCAGCCGGTCCGCCATCTCCTCCTCGACCACCGCCTGCACCAGCCGGACGACCGCGCGCAGGGCGGGTTCGGTGAAGCGGACGGACTCCGAGTCGTCGAAGACGAGCCAGTGCCGGGGCTGCGCCGGGACGGACCGCCGCTCCTCCCGCATCCGGCCCCTGAGCTGGCTGACCAGCCGGTCGGCCTGCTGGTCCTCGGAGGAGTGGTGGTCGATCCGCACGCTCCACTCCCGGAACTCGTCGTTGAGGAATCCGGTGAGTTCGGCCACCCGGACCGGCTCGGTGTACTCGCTCAGCCGGATCCGGCAGGGGTGGATCCCCTGGCTCGCGAGCACGTGGTGGATGAGGAACCAGGTGAAGGTCCGGCCGGTCCGCGGACCGCCTTCGACGGTGAGCACGCGGTGGCCGCGGTCGAGGACCATCTCCCGCAGCCGGGAGCGGAGGGACGTCCGGTCGAAGAAGGCGCGCTGCCGGTCGTTGATCAGCCCGTGGCCGAACGGGTCGGTGGTCTGTTCGGCGGGTTGCGAGGTGCGCTGCTCGGCGAGCAGGTACGCGAACACCGGTGAGGCGGCCCGGGAGTTCGGGTCCTCGGCGACGACCTCGACGAGCCTGCGCAGCCGTCCGGTCGCCGCGGCCTTCTCGACGATGTCCGGCCAGACGTCGAGCATCGCCCCCTGCCAGGCGATCTCCGCCTCGGCGATGCCGGCGCGGGCGACGACCTGCCGGGCCGGCTGCGGGAGGCCGTACGTGTACATGAGGGCCCTGAGCAGTTCCGCGGCTCTGGGGTCCTCGTTCGGGAACGCGCGCAGGTCCAGCAGTGCCACCGGCTCACCTCACCCCGGCGGCGGCCAGGCCCTCGGCCACCCGCTCGATCCGGAGGCCCTCGTTGCGGAACTCCGAGGCGCTGAGCCGTTGCCCGATGCGGACGTGGCCCCGGTGCAGGGCGACCAGCCGCCAGCGCTCGTCGAAGACGGGGGCGCCGGAGGAGCCGTACTCGGTGTCGGTCCAGTACTGCACGACCTGCTCGTCCACGTGCCGGACGACGTTGTGCCGGGCGGCGAGCTTCTTCACCAGGCCGTGCGGGTGCTGGATGATGCAGACCCGGTCGCCCTCGGCGACGGTGGCCCGGTCGGGGATCGGCACCACCAGGGCGTCCTCGGGCAGGGGCTCGGCGGCGCGGACCACGGCCCAGTCGCCCTCGGGCCGGCCGACGGCGGTGGCGGGGGCGCAGCGGACGGTGCGGTACCTGAGCTCCCGCCCGTCGAGGTCCTGCTCGTAGCCGAACCAGGCCTCGACCGCCTCGGCGGGCCGGCCGTCGGAGTACAGGACGTGGTGGTTGGTCAGCAGGAGGTCGGGCCCGATCCGGAAGGCGGTGCCGTAGCAGGCCTGGCCGTCGGCGTGGGTGACCAGCAGGCGGCAGACGGCGGTGGCGAGTTCGGCGCCGCGGCGCAGGAACGCGACGTCCTGGAACCCGGAGGCGCGGAAGATCTGGCGTTCCTGTTCGTCCGGGTCCCGGAAGGCGGCCCAGGTGCCCGACGGGAGCTCCGGCTCGGGGGCGGGGAGCACGGGCCGGGTGGCGAGCAGTTCGCGGACGCGGGCGGCGAGCGCCTGGTCGGGGCCCGCGGCGATCCGGTCGAGCAGCGGGCGGAGCTTCTCCTGTTTCCGGGCGACGGTGATGAGGTCGAACCAGACGAGGGACATCGGCTGGTCCCAGTTGACCTCGGCCGGGGCGATGCCCGCCTGCTGGGTCAGCTCCAGCACCGGGTTGACCCGGAAGTGGACGGAGGCGAGCAGGTCGCGGAGTTCGACGGCACCGGGGTCGGTCCACCGGAAGGGGTAGCTGTCCAGGAAGTGGGTCGTTCGCGGTGCGGGGTTCGTCGTCGCCATGCCCTGTGTGCTCGCTCGTCGGAGAGGGGGAAGTCGTGCTGCCGGGGAGGATTCGCGAGGATCGTTACGGCTGGAAGGCCCAGTACGCGCCGTCCGGGTGCGGGACCCGGGCCAGCCCGTAGCGCTGGGACGGCCGGTGGCCGTGGCGCAGCAGCCCGTACAGGTCGGAGAGGACGGACCGGTGGTCGCCCGGGTAGGAGTGGCCCGTCAGGCCGGTGTCGAGCTCGGAGACGTCGACGGTGTCCAGACCGGGTGCGACCACCACGCCCGGGCCGGCCTGGCCCGCCCGGGGGTGTTCGGCGAGGAGGCGGGAGGCGGCGAGCGCGCGGTCGTTGGCGGAGACGTAGAGGGTGCAGCCGCGCGCCTGGTTGACGATCCGGGGCACGAGCTGGCGGAACACCTCGGCGTCGACGTCGGGCGCGGTGAAGACGACCTGCCCGAGCCGGCCCGCGCCCTCGGGGAGCGCGGTGGTGTCCAGGTCGGCCAGCGCGTCGACGACCACCCGGTTGCCCATGCTGTGGGCGACGACGTGCAGTTCGTCGACGCCGGTGTCCGTCAGCACGTGCCGCAGGAACTCCTGGAAGTACGGGACGGCCCGGCGGGCGGCGTTGCCGTCGGCCGCGTAGTCGGTGACGGAGGCCTTGGACGGCCAGCTGTACAGCATGGGGAGGCCGGTGAAGTTCAGGTCGTAGGCGATCTGGGCGGCGCGGACGGCGGCGTCGGCGAAGGAGACGTTGTATCCGTGGACGAACACCAGTGCCGATCGGGGGGTTTCGCCGTCCCCGGGGAGGTGGTGGCCATGGGCGCGCTCGGCGAACCCGGCGGCGGTGAGCGGCGTGATGTCGCCGAGCTGGGTGTCCCGGGCCGGGTTGGTGCGGAACCGCAGCCGCCACCAGCGGGGCTTCTCGACGGCGCCGATGCGGTGGTCGTCGGGGACGCTCACCACGGCTTCCCCGTACGACAGTTGGCCGCGGTCGCCGCCGTAGGCCGCGCTGGTGCCGCTCCCGCCGGCCGGCGCGCGGTCGGTGGCGTAGAGGACGGGGACGAGCAGTGAGCGCAGCGCCGTGCCCCAGGAGGGCGGGGGCGCGTCCGGGCCGAAACGCTCCTGGCCGTCGACGAGCGCGTCGAACGCGGCGACGAGGAGGTCGCCCAGAGGCGGGTAGGCCTCGAAGGCGGCGGCCACCGCCTGGGCGGCCTCCTCGACGGGATCGGCCCCGTCGGCCCCTTCGGTCCCGGCTGACGGCGCACCGCCGCGCGCGCTCTCCAGGGCGCGCAGCGCCACCAGGACCTCCGCCTCCAGACGCTCGCGCTCGGCCTCGGACAGGCTGTCGGGCACCTTCGGCCAGACCCGGGCGACGGCCGGCTCCAGCACCTCCCACATGTCCACCATCGTCCCCCACCTGGCTTGTTCACGACGTACCCGACGGCGTGACAACGCGACAACACGTGTCGAACCGGATCGCTCGCATCATAGGTCGTGGAGGGCCGCGCGCGGGCGGTTCGCCCAGGTCCGGTGCCGGATCGGGCCACTGTCACGAATACGTACCGGGGAGAATCTGAGGATGTATCAGAAATCGGAGCACGCCTGACGGTTGACAGGGCCGCGTGTTAGCTTCCGATCGTGTCCCCATCAACTCCGCTCCCGCTCCCGCTGGCCTTCGACACCGCCGGCCTCGAACCGTTCGACGAAGGCCGGTGGTTCGTCCCGGACTCCTGGAACGACGTGGTGGTGCTGAGCGTGCGCGAGGCGCTGCCGCCCGCCCCCGTCTGGCTGGACGGGATCGAGGCGCTGCGGGTGACCCTGGCGCGCGGCCACGCCGCGGCCGGCGGCTCGCTGCTGGAGGCGGAAGCGGTGTCGCTGGGCGGTGTTCCGGCGCTCTACACCCTGGTGTCCGAACGACTGCCCGGATCCCGCACCGGCTTCCGGTTCCGGGGCTCGTTCCTGCTCGCCAGGTCGACCGTCACCGCCGTGCTGACCGGCCAGTTCCAGGAGTCGGGCGTCACCGGCGTCCGCGAGTCGATGGTGCGCCTCAAGCTCGACCCGGCGGGGACGGACAGCGGCGGCCACCCGTACGACCCGGAGCTGCCGTACGAGCGCAGCCACGCCGCCGACTGGGACCCGATGTTCCCGAGGCACGCCCTCTCGCTGGCCCGGGCCTGGGCCCGGACGGTGTGCCGGACGGCCGTGGTGGCACCGGCGTTCGCCGCGCTGCCGCCGTACCGGGCCGCCTGAGGTGCCCGGACCGGCCGTCGGGGTTCCGGCGCCCTGGACGGTCGGCGAGGTGGTCGCCGACCAGTACCGGGTGCTGCGGGTGCACACCGAGGGCGGCATGGGCGTGGTCTACCGGGTGCGGCACCTGGAGTGGGACGTCGACCTGGCGGTGAAGTGCCCGCGCCCCGAGCTGTTCGGCACGCCGGAGCAGCAGGAGCGGTTCGTCCGCGAGGCCGAGACCTGGGTGTCGCTCGGCCTGCACCCGCACGTCTGCGGCTGCCACTACGTCCGCGTCCTGGACGGGCTGCCGAGGGTCTTCGCCGAGTACCTGCCGGGCGGCAGCCTGCGGGAGTGGATCGACGACCGGCGGCTCTACGCGGGCGGCCCGGCCGAGTCCACGGCCCGCATCCTGCGCCTGGCGGTGGAGACCGCCTGGGGGCTGCGGCACGCGCACGAACGCGGCCTGGTGCACCAGGACGTCAAGCCCGCCAACGTCCTGCTGGACCTGGACGGCACCGCCAAGGTCACCGACTTCGGGCTGGCCCAGGCGCGGGCCACGGGCGGCGGGCGGGTGTCCGGCGGCGGGATGACCATGGCGTACGCCTCGCCGGAGCAGGCCAGGCGCGAACCGCTGGACCACCGCACCGACCTCTACAGCTTCGCGGTCTCGGTGGTGGAGATGTTCACCGGCGAGGTGACCTGGCTGATGGGCCCGGTGGTCGGCGAGGCGCTGGCCTCCTACCGGGCGGGTGGCGGTCGCGGGTTCACGCCCGGCTCGACCTGGCGTCCGGAAGGGGACGGCCCGCCGCCGCTGCCGGAGCCGGTCGCCGAGCTGCTGGCCCGCTGCCTGCGCGAGCGCCCGGCCGACCGGCCCGCCTCGATGGCCGAGGTGGCCGACGAACTCGCCGACATCCACCACCGGTTGACGGGCCGCGCGATCGACCGCGGCGAGCCGCGCGAGGCCGAGCTGCGCGCCGACGAGCTCAACAACCGGGCCGTCTCGATGCTGGACCTGGGCCGCGCGCCGGAGGCCGAAGCCTCCTTCGGCGCGGCCCTCGCCGCCGACCCGCGCCACCCGGAGGCGACCTACAACTCCGGTCTGATGCACTGGCGGCAGGGCGGACTCACCGACGAGGACCTGCTCGCCGCCCTGGACGCGGCCAGGGCGGACGGCGGCGACGCCGCGCGGACGGGGCCGCTGATCGACGCGGTGCAGCGCGAACGCGGCGCCGCCGGCCCCGCCGCCGAGCCGACCACCTGGACCGTGCCCTGGTACGAGTACGAGCGCTGGACGGATTCGCCCTGGGACGGTGGCCGGACCCGGCGGGCGGCACCCGACATCGAGATCCGGCCCACCCCCGACGGCCGGCTCGCGCTCACGGCCTGCGACGGCACCGTCAAGCTCTGGGAGGTGGCCACCGGCCGGTGCCTGCGGGAGCTGGACGAGCTGCGGCACACGGTGGACCTGGACGCCGAGGGGCGGCGGGCCGTGGGCGTCGGCTCCGACGGCCTGGTCCGGCTGTTCGACCTCGGCGACGGCCGCTGCCTACGGGTCTTCACCCCGTACTACCGGTCCGGCAGCACCACCGTCCGCTCGCTGCGGCTGCTTGCCGGGGCGGGCCTGGTGGTCGGCGGCACCAGCGACGGCACGGTCCTGGGCTGGGAGCTGACGACCGGCAGGGCCCGCTTCATCCTGGACGGCTTCTCGGGCGGCACCGTCGAGGCGACCGCGGACGGCCGGCTGCTGGTCTTCGACGGCCCCGAGGGAGTGGTCGCGGTGCGCGATCCAGCTGGCGCCGGTGAACAGACCCCGCTGCTGGAACGCCGCTACGCACACGAACCGTGCTGCCTCAGCCGGGACGGCCGCACCGTGGCCGCCGCCGTCGGCGACCGGCTCCGGGTGCACGGCCCGGGCCCCGACGCGGCGATCGCCGCCGGCCACGGCGCCGGGCACCGCCTCGCCCTGAGCCCCGACGGGCGGCTGCTGGCCGGCGGGGGCCTGGACGGCGCGGTCCGCCTCTGGGAACCGGACACCGGCCGCTGCCTGCGCACCTTCCGCGGGCACCGGGGCCACGTCGACGCCGTGGTGTTCCTGGCCGACGGCAGGCACCTGCTCTCCGCCGGGCGGGACGGCACCGCCCGACGCTGGCCGCTGCCCGAGCCCCACCCGGCCGCGGCCCGGCTCAGCCGCCCCCGGCGGCACGCCGAACTGGACGACCTGAGCAGCCGGCTGGCCGCGCTGGTCGAGCGGGCCGGGCGGGAGCACGCGGCCGGCCGCTGCGCCGCCGCCCTCGACCTGCTGAGCCGGGCCCGGGCCCTGCCCGGCCACGAGCGCGATCCCCGGGTGCTGACCGCCTGGCAGGAGCTGGCCCGTGACCGGCGGGTGACCCGCACCGGACTGCGGGCGGCCTGGCCCGCCCGGGTGCTGTACGACGGCGCCTGGGGCGCGCCGGCCCTGGCGCCGGACGGCCGGACGGTGGCCGTCCGGGTGCCCGGGGGCATCCAGCTGCTCGCTGCGGAGACCGGCGAGCGCGGGCCGCTGATCGAGGGCCTGTCGCGGGTGCACGGCAGGCTCCGCTTCACCGGTGACGGCCGGACGGTGCTGTTCGCGGGCGGCGACGGGACCCTGGGCTCCTGGTCCGCGGCGACCGGTGCCCGCCTCACCTCGGCCCGGCTCGCCCTGGGCGCGGGGACGGCCTGGTTCACCGCGGACGGGCGGTTCGTCCTGGCCCGTGGCGCAGACGACGGGATCCGGCTGTTCGAGACGGCCACCGGCGCCTGCCGCCGGACCCTGGAGGGCGACCACGGCCGGGGGCCCAACCTCTGGGGGCCCGCGCTCTGGCTCTCCCCCCACGGGCGCACCGCCGTCACCGCGGGCCCGAAGCACTCCATCGGGCTCTGGGACGTCCCCACCGGCCGCCGCCTGCGGGAGTTCCACGGCCACACGGCCACCGTGACCGAGCTGCTGGTCGACGCCGACCGCGGACTGCTGCTCTCCGGCTGCGGCCAGGACCGCGCGATCCGGCTCTGGGACCTGCGCACCGGGGCCTGTCTGCGGGTCCTCGACGACCAGCCGGGCGGCACCGGGGCGCTCCGACTGAGCCCGGACGGGCGGTTCGTGCTGTCGCTCGGCGAGGACGACGGCGCGCTGCGGGTCTGGGAGCTCGGCACCGGCCGCTGCCTGCGGGTGCTGGCCGGCCGTCCGGCCGGCTTCTCCGGGGTCGAACCGGGCCCGGACGGCGGCTCGGCGGTGTGCGTCCGCGGTGACGGTTACGTTCAACTCTGGTGCCTGGACTGGGAGCTGGCGGTCCGTCGGCAATCATGACGGGAGCGTCGAGGAGAGAGGGGAGGCCGTCGTGTGGTTCGGCCGTAAGCGCACCAAGAAGGCGTCCGAGAAGGCGTCCGAGAAGGCGTCCGGGAAGGCCGGGAGCGACCTGGCGCCGCTGACCCGGGCGATCATGGAGCTGAGCGGCGACCCGGGGCTGGACAGCCGGGTCGCCCGGCAGGAACGGCAGGCGCGGTCCGGCGATGCCGAGGCCCTGATCCGTCTGGGGGCCCGGCTGCTCGACGAGGGCCGTGACGCCGAGGCCGAGCAGCAGTTCCGCCGCGCCGCCGAGCTCGGCGAACCGCTGGCCATGCACAACCTGTCCGTGGTGCTGGGGAAGGCCGGCCGGGCCGCCGAGGCCGCGTCCTGGCAGCAGCGCGCCGCCGAACTCGACTGCGCTCCCGCCATGGTCGGCGCCGGCTTCCGCGCCGTCGACGAGAACCGCCTGGCCGACGCCGAGCGGTGGTTCCGCGGAGCGGCGGACCAGGGCGAGGACCAGGCCGCGTACATCCTGGGCGTGCTGCTGTCCGAGGCGGGCCGCAGCGCCGAGGCCGAGCGGTGGCTGCGGGCCGCCGCTGACAAGAAGAACGCGGAGGCGATGTACTCGCTGGCGTACCTGGTGCAGGAGGCCGGACGCGAGCCCGAGGCCGAGCTCTGGTACCGGCGGGCCGCCGACGAGGGGCACCCGCAGGCGATGAACAACCTGGGCACCGTCCTGCGCTACAGCGACCGGGTGGCCGAGGCCCAGGAGTGGTTCCGTCGCTCGGCCGAGGCGGGCGAGCCGATGGGCATGCTCAACCTCGGCGAACTGCTGGAGGCCGGCTCGCCCGAGCGGGCCGCCGAGTGGTACCGGCAGGCCGCCCGACTGGGATCGGCGAAGGCGCAGAGGCACCTGACGCGGATGGCGGAGCAGGGCCCGGGGCGGCCCGCATGAGCGAGGCCACGGTCGTCCTGCACCAGGTGGGCGGCCCCGGGACCGGCGACGAGCACGTCTTCACCGAGCGCACCACCTGCCTGCTCGGCCGGGCCGCCGAGTGCATGCCGCGACTGCCGGACGACGAGCGCCACCGCACCGTCTCCCGGCACCACTGCCTGCTCGACATCAACCCGCCCGACATCCGGATCCGCGACTTCGGCAGCCTCAACGGGACGTACGTCAACGGGAGGAAGATCGGCCAGCGCGCCCGGAACCAGAGCCCGGAGGAGGGCGCGGCACTCGACCTCCCCGAGCACGACCTGGCCGACGGCGACGAGATCCGGATCGGCGACACCGTCTTCCGGGTCGGCCGGTCCGCCCCCACCCTGCGCCTGCGACCGGCCCGCTGCGCCGCCTGCGGCCGGGACACGGCGGACGAGGCCGACGGCCGGGACGGCAGCTACGTCTGCGCGACCTGCCGGGCCGAGCCCGGCATGGTGCTGCGGCAACTGCTCGCGCTGGCCCGCCAGGGCGGTGGGGCGGTCGCCTCGCTCGCGGACTACGAGCTGTCGGCCCAGCTCGGCCGCGGCGGGATGGGCACCGTCCACCTGGCCCGCCACCGGGGGACCGGTCGGGAGGTGGCACTGAAACTGATGCTGCCCAAGGTGGCGGCCAGCACCCGGGCGCGGGCCCTGTTCCTGCGCGAGGTCGCCGTCACCCGCACCCTGCACCACCCGAACATCGTCACCCTGCACGAGGTCGGGTTCGCCGGCGGCACCTTCTTCTTCACCCTCGAGTACTGCCGCGGCGGCAGCGTGGAGGACCTGCTGGGCCGACGCGGCGGGCGACTGCCGGCGGACGAGGCAGTACCGCTCGCCCTCCAGGCGCTGGCCGGACTGGCCCACGCCCACGCGGCCGGCGTGGTCCACCGCGACCTCAGCCCGGGCAACCTGCTGCTCGACCACGGGCCGGACGGCCGACCGGTGACGAAGGTGGCGGACTTCGGCCTGGCCAAGGCCTTCGACCAGGCGGGCCTCAGCGGCCTGACCCGCACCGGCACCACGGCCGGCAAGCCCTCCTGCATGCCCCGCCAACAGATCGTCAACTTCCGCTACGCCACCCCGGAGGTCGACGTCTGGGGGCTGGCCGCCTGCCTCTACAGGATGCTGACCGGCCGCTACCCCCGCCCGTTCCCGCCCGGCACCGACCCATGGCAGGTCGTCCTGCAGACCCCGGCCACCCCGCTGCGGGAGGTGGCGCCGCACCTCCCGCGCCGCCTCGCCGAGGTGGTCGACCAGGCCCTGCGGGAGCAGCCGGCGATCGGCTTCCCGGACGCCGCCGCCTTCGCGGCCGCGCTCCGGGAGGCGCTCTGACCGGCCCGCCCCCGACACCCGGGGCGGCCGCCGGGCGCGCTACCGCTCGTAGACCATCTCGGGGAAGCGCGGCGACGGGCCGTCCAGGAGGTGGTCGTCGTGGCCGCGCAGCCAGCGGTCGAAGAACGACGCGACGTACGAGCGGGTGGCCAGCACCGCGCGGTCCGGGGGAACGTCGCCGACGGCGCCGGTCAGGTCCGTCCCGCTGATCGCGCCCTGGCGGGCGAGCTGGGGCAGCAGGGACTGCGCGTCGGTGTAGGAGCCGTGGCGGGAGCCGGTGAGGGTCACGTCGGCGTGCCAGCCGGTGCTGTGCCGCCACAGGGCGTCCCAGCCGGGCTGCCGGTGGTAGCTGCCGGATTCGGGGTCCTGGGTGCCCATGAGCAGGAAGGGCCGGGTGAGGCCGTCCTCGGCGGCGGTGGGCAGGGGCAGTTGGACCCCGGAGCCGTCCGGGTTGGAGAAGTGCAGCTGGCCGTCGAGGTTGACGCCGGCCTTGAGGCGCGGATCGTCGTGCATGGTCTGGAGGGCCGCGGAGCCGCCGCCGGAGTGGCCGACCATGCCGATCCGGTCGAGGTCGAGGGAGGCGGCGAGGCCGGCCGGCAGCCGCTCGTCGTGGCGCAGCCCGTCGAGCCGGTCCAGGACGGAGCGGGTGTCGTCGACCCGGCTCTGCAGCATCCTGCGCAGGAGGGCGCTCATGTCGAGGCCGGGCTGGGCCAGCAGCGCGGGGAAGACGGAGGTGGCGAGGTCCCCGTCGGGGAAGGCGACCTCGGAGGCCTCGTAGGTGTGGTCGACGGTGACGACGACGTAGCCGCGCGAGGCGAGGTCCTCCACCAGGCCGGTGCCCCAGGTGCGCGGGTCGCCGAAGCCCGCCGAGTACAGCACGACGGGCCGCTTGCCACCGGGGAGGGCGGGCGCGTCGGCGCGGGCGTGGGTGCGGATGCCCGCCCAGTCGGTGCGGCCGGGCTCGAACCGGTAGTCGCTCTGGCCGACGCTCCCGGCGCTGCCGAAGTGGTCGGCGGCGGCGGGGACCATGTACGGCGCGCGGTCGTCGCCGGTGGCGGCCCGGGTGGTCGGGTACCAGAGGCTGATCATCAGCTTGCGGTGCTGCCCGGGCTTCCAGGGGTCGTCCCGACGGTCGTCCGTCAGCTGCAGGGACGTCGTGCCGACCGGGTACGGCCCGGTGGGCTGCGGCAGCCAGGCCCTGGCCTGCTGCCCGGCGCCCGGCCCCGGCGCCGCCACCGCGCCCGGCGCGCCGACCACACCCAACGTCACCGTCGCCGCCAGCAGCACCGCCGCCACGGCCCGTCCTCGCCCGCTCATCGTCGCTTCCCCCTCGTTCGGTTTCCGTCGTCGCTTTCGACACGGGCGACGGTACGGGCGAGGCGGGGCGGACGCCGTCATACAGGGGTGCCAAGTCCGCTGTGCTACCCCGGTATGACGGTTTCCGGTGCCACCGGTACGTCCAGCCCCTCGGGTCGAGTGCCCCTTACCGGCCGAGGATCGCCTTGACCTTGTCGGCGACCTGCGTCGCCTGGATGTCGCGGCCCTTCTCATTGGGGTGCAGATACCACGGGAGCGTCGTGTCGCCGAGCTTGACCAGGGAGGGCTCCAGCAGGCCGCCGATGCCCCGGTCGGCGCCGTCGCACGCCGTGTTGCCGCCGGTGTGGGCGTAGAGGTCCACGAAGTCGGCGCCGCCCTCGGCATCGGCGACGGCCTTCTTCATGACGTCGTCCAGCCGCTTCTGGATCTGGTCCAGGACCGGCAGGGCGTCCTGCGGGATGTCGGCGAACGGCAGCTCGGTCTGACCGGGGGCCGCGGTCAGGCACTTGGCGGTGTCCGCGGGCACGAGCCTGGGGTAGCCGACCAGGACGCGCTTCGCGTCGGGGGAGAAGTAGCCGATGCGGTCGAGCAGTTCCTCCAGCTCCCACCCGACTTCCTCGAACTGCCGGTCCAGCCACTGCTTTCCGTCTCCGGACGTGAAGAACTCGCCGCACGTCGCGGCCGGCACGTCCTCGTCCACCGGTGTTCCCGGCAGCAGGACCCCCTCATTGCCGCGGAGCTTGGCGGAACACTGCTTCAGGATGCGGTTGAAGCCCACCGTGTTGCCGCCCAGGCTGCCCACGACCAACTGGGTGTCGGGTTTGAGCGCGTCCTGCTGCGGCGGGACCTCGCCGAGGTTGAAGGGCAGCTCCTGCTTCTCCCAGAAGTGACGGACGAGGGCCCCTCCGCAGGAGACGTCCGACTGGACGTCGAGCGTGACGCCCTTGTCCGCGAGGAGCCGGGTGGCGACGGCGGGGTAGTTCTCCTTCGCCTGGAAGCAGAAGACCTGTGGGCTGTCCTCGTGGTTCAGGGGGGCGATGCCGTAGTTGGCGGTGTAGGAGTCGCCGAAGAAGACGGTCGGTACGGGGACGGCGGACGCCGCGCCGGCGCTGCCCGCCGGACCGGCGAGCGCCAGGCAGCTGCCCAGCGCGGCCGCGGCGGCGACCAGCCGCCGTACCACTGGAGTTCCCGTCGTCTTGCGCGTGGCCGAAGGCATGGCTGTGCCCTTTCATCGGAGCCGAGGTGAAGGAAACGGAACGATCCGTATTCATTCACATGCGGAGCGCGATGGTCCGGTGGATGCCGGCCGCAACCGGGTGTGTTCCCGCATCACCCCCTGGCGTGCGTCCGTCGAGCCTGGTCAACCAGGGGAGGCGCGGTCGACGGGTCCGAAGGCGATCGTCACCCGGACGGCGGAACCCGCCGGCCGCCACCCGGGCGGGGCGTCAGGCGGGGCGGCCGGTGACCTCGGAGACCGTGCCGTTGCCCGTCCCTGACGCCGTGCGGGGGAGGCGTACGGTGAACACCGAGCCGGTGCCGGGGGTGCTGGCCGCGTGGACGTCGCCGCCGTGGAGTTCGGCGAGTTTGCGGACGATGGCGAGGCCGAGGCCGCTGCCGCCGCTCTGGCGGTTGCGGGACTTCTCGGCCCGCCAGAACCGTTCGAAGACCAGCGGCAGGTCCGCCGGGGCGATGCCGTTGCCGGTGTCGGCGACCTCGATGAGCAGGGCGTGGGCCTCCGGCCGGGTCCGCAGGGTGACGGTGCCGCCCGCCGGGGTGTGGCGGACGGCGTTGGCCACCAGGTTGCCGACCATCTGGCGCAGGCGTACCGGGTCGGCGGACAGCTCGTACCGGGCCGTGGCGGTGTCCGTGTCGACGACCAGGGTCACGCCCGACGCCTGCGCCAGGGCGCCGTGCGCGGTGGCGGCCTGGGTGAGCAGGTCCTCGGCGTCCACCGGCTCGCGGTGCAGGGCGAGTTCGCCGGCGTCGGCGGCGGCGAGGTCCCGCAGGTCGTCGATCAGGTGCTGGAGCAGCAGGGCCTCCTCCAGCAGCGAACTCGTCAGGGCGCCGTCGGCGGTGACGACGCCGTCCTCGACGGCCTCCAGCCAGCCGCGGATGTTGCTCAGCGGGGTTCGCAGCTCGTGCGCGATGTCGCCCACCATCGCGCGGCGCAGCTCCTCCAGCTGTTCGCGGCGCTCCGCCATGGCGTTGAAGGCGGCGGCGAGTCCGGCGATCTCGTCCCGGCCGGTCGCGGTCACCCGGGCGGAGAGGTCCCCGTCGGCCATCCGCCGGGCGGCCCGGGTGAGGGCGTTCAGCGGCCGGGAGAGCCGCAGCCCGACCGCCGTGGTGATCGCCACGGTGACGGCCAGCACCAGCGCGGCGACCTCGACGACCCGGCCGCGGTGGGGCGCGGACAGGACGGGGGCCGGCTCCGCCGTGCCGGAGGGCGCGCCGACGAACAGCAGCACGGGCGGAGCCACGTACCGGACGAGCTGCTGGCGACGGGAGTTGGCGAGGCAGGCGGAGACCACCTGGTCCTGCTCCCGGTCGCGGGACGGGGCCCACTGCAGCGACAGGGACAGCTGGACGGGCCGGATCCGCTGGCGCTCCAGGCAGGCGTTGACCAGCCCGGTCAGGTCGGCGAGAGCGGCGCTCTCGGTGCCGGTCGGGGCGTCCAGCACCTGCGGCGACGCGCAGCGCACACCCGAGGCCGCCTGGCCGCCGGGGACGTTCACCACGGGGTGCCCGGCGGCGTCGTCGGTGACGGTCGCCTCGACGCCCAGGGCCGACCGCAGGCAGTCGGCGCGGTCCCGGGCGGCCTCCTCCATGGCGGCGCGCTCGGTGGCCGTCATCCGGAACGGGCCCACGGCGCGGGCGTCGATCCGGTCGGCGGGGGCGTCGGGCAGCATCGCGAGGTCGACCGAGAGCGGGTCGACGGTGGTGGTGGGCGTACGGGGCAGGGCTGTTCGGCCGGCGGCGGGGTCCGGGGCGGCGGTGGCCGAGGGGGCCGCGGCGGGCGTGGCCGCCGCCGAGTCGATGACCGGCTCGAAGCGCGGCGTGGCCAGCAGGATGCGCTGCCCGGTGTCGGCCGCGAGCCTCCGGACGGTCGGCTCCGCGCCCGTCCAGTCGGGGTGGGTCGCGGCGTAGCCGAGCAGTTCGTGGTAGATCCGGACCTGGTCCGCGAGGACCTGGTGCTGCTCCTGCCGGATCGCGCCCGTCGTGGTGCGGGCCGTCAGCCAGGCCGTCGCGGCGATGGAGCAGAGGGAGACCAGGGCGGAGAGGGCGAGCAGCCGGAGCAGCAGCGTCCGGCGGGGAGGGGCGTCACGACGCACCGTGCGGCTCCTCGGCGAGCTTGTAGCCGATGCCGTAGACCGTCAGGAGCCGGGTGGGGCGCCGTGGTTGGGGCTCGATCTTGCGGCGCAGGTTCATCACGTGGGTGTCGACGGTGCGGGTGGTGATGTACCGGTCGATGCCGTGCAGCTGCTCCAGCAGCTGGGCGCGGGTGAAGACCCGGCCGGGCTGGGCGGCCAGCACCTCCAGCAGCCGGAACTCGCCGGGGGTGCAGCTGACGGGCCGTCCGTCGGCGGTGATCTCGTGGCGCACGGGGTCGACGGTCAGGGCCCCGGCGGTCAGCACGCTCGGCGGCGGCGGGGTCGGCGTGGCCGGGGGCGTGGCGGAGTCCAGGGGCGGGGACTGGGGCAGGGGTCGGGAGCCGCGGCGCAGCAGGGCGCGGACCCGGGCGACGAGTTCCCGGGGGCTGTACGGCTTGGTGAGGTAGTCGTCGGCGCCGAGGTCGAGGCCGAGCAGCAGGTCCTCCTCGGCGGTGCGGGCGGTCAGCATCAGCACCGGGACGGCGGATTCGACGCGCAGGGCGCGGCAGACGTCGAGCCCGTCCATGACGGGCATCATCACGTCGAGGACCAGGAGCTGGGTCGGGCCTCGGCGGGCCTCCTCCAGCGCGGAGCGGCCGTCGTGGACGACGACGACGTGATGACCCTCCCGCTCCAGGTACAGCCGGACCAGGTCCGCCTGCTTGGGATCGTCCTCGGCAACCACGACGTGTGCGCACATGACCATGATCGTAAAGCGCCTTCGGAGGGCACCCCCACCGGTTCGGGACGGCCTCCCGACAAGTTCCTGACATCTCCGGACCAGGGTGGGGGAGTCCGCCGGGGCACGTGCCCCGGACCCTGCTGCGAAAGGCGCCCGCCTGATGCCCTCCTCCCGTCCGGTGTCCCTCACCGCCCGCGCCCTCGGGGCGGCCCTGCTGCTCTCCACCGTCCCCGCCGTCGCGGCGACGGCCGCGACCCAGGGGCCGTCCCCCGTCGCGTCCGCCGCCGCGCCCACCGTCACGGCGGCGGAGGTGATGCCGCACCTCCAGGCCCTGCAACGGATCGCGGACCACAACGGCGGCAACCGCGCGCACGGCACCCGGGGGTACGCGGAGTCGGTGGCGTACGTGAAGCGGGCGCTGGACCGGGCCGGCTTCCAGACGCAGCTGCGCCGCTTCTCCCACGACGGCAAGGACGGCTACAACCTGATCGCCGACTGGCCGGGCGGCGACCCGGACCACGTGCTGCTCTCCGGCGCCCACCTGGACAGCGTCCCGATGGGCCCGGGGATCAACGACAACGGCTCCGGCTCGGCGGCCGTCCTGACCACCGCCCTCCAGGTCGCCAAGGCCGGGCTGAAGCCCGAACGGCACCTGCGCTTCGCCTGGTGGGGAGCCGAGGAGGCGGGCCTGGTCGGCTCGGCGGACTACGTCAAGAACCTGTCCGAGGGTGACCGCAAGGCCATCGACCTGTACCTCAACCTCGACCAGGCGGGCAGCAAGAACCTCCAGCAGTACCTCGTGGTGAAGGACGAGAAGAACGGCGGGGCCGCGGCCTTCAAGGCCTTCGAGAACTGGTTCGGCAGCCGGGGCTTCGCCACCTTCGACATCCCGCTGGACAGCTCCGACACCGAGTCGTTCGGGAAGGCCGGCATCCCGACGTCCGGCTTCAGCAGCGGCGTCTCGGACTGCCTCCACAGCGCGTGCGACGACCTCGCCAACGTCGACCCCGCGACGCAGGCGACCAGCACCAACGCGCTGATCGGCGTGGTGTGGCAGTACGCCGCCTCCGCTGCCACGGCCCGACCCTGATTCCCCGTCGTCTCCAGGAGCCACAGATGCGCGCACCACTGAGCCACCACCGCCGCAAGGCCGCCACCCTGGTCGTGGCCGCCACCGCCCTCGGCGTCGCCCTGACCGCCGCCCCCGCGGGAGCGGCCGGCATCGGGGACCCGTACTTCCCCGAGGACGGCAACACCGGCTACGACGTGGCGAACTACGACGTCCGGATCGCCTACGACCCGGCGCACCCCGACCGGTTGGACGGCGACACCACCGTCACCGCCCGGGCCCTGCGCCCCCTCGACCGCCTCTCCCTGGACCTGAAGGGCTTCCAGGTCGCCTCGGTCGCCGTGAACGGCGCCCCGGCCAAGTCGTTCTCCCGTTCCGGCGAGCACAAGCTGGACATCGAGCCCGCCCGCCGGGTGGCCGCCGGCGCCACCTTCGCCGTACGGGTCGTGTACGCGGGCAAGCCCGACCCCGAGGGCTGGCACCAGCTGGTGTCCGGCGGCGTCAACGCGATGGGCGAGCCGCACGGCGCGACCTCCTGGTTCCCGTCCAACGACCACCCGTCCGACAAGGCCACCTTCTCGCTCACCGCGACCGTCCCCGACGGCTGGACGGCCATCGGCAACGGCCGGCCCGGCCCGACCACCGGCAAGGACGGCTCGACGACCTTCCGCTGGCGCGAGGACAAGCCGATGGCGACGTACCTCAGCACCGTCGCCATCGACAGGTTCACCGTCCACCGCTCGGAACTGCCCGACGGGACGCCGGTCATCACCGCCTACGGCCCGGACGTGCCGATCGACGACGTGGCCAAGGCGACGGAGGCCCAGCAGCCGGAGATCATCGCCTTCCTGGCCTCCAGGTTCGGCCCGTACCCGTTCTCCTCCGCGGGCGCCATCGTCCGCAGCTGGACCAAGGAGTCGGGTACCGGCGCGCCGGACCTGGAGACCCAGAGCCGGCCCACCTACACCAACTACTTCTGGGACGCCGCGGCGGTCCACGAGATCTCCCACCAGTGGTTCGGCGACAGCGTCTCGTTCACCGACTGGCGCGACGGCTGCATCGCCGAATGCGTCGCCCAGTACGCCAACCAGCTGTGGGACGAACACCAGGGCAGCGACCTCGACACCGGCTTCTACGCCCCCACCGTCCAGGAGAACCGGAACAAGCCGGAGTTCTGGTCCACCAAGCTGTACGACCCCGGCCAGGGCAAGGAACTCGCCCCGGCCCTCTACTTCAAGGGCTCGCTGATGATGCACGCCCTGCGGCGCACCGTCGGGGACGACGCGTTCTTCGGCACCCTCAAGCGCTGGACCGCCGACCACGCCTACGGCAATGCCTCCTTCCCCCAGTTCGAGGCCCTCGCCGCGAAGGTCTCCGGCAAGGACCTCAAGGGCTTCTTCGACGCCTGGGCCCACGGCACGACGATCCCCCCGCAGCAGTACCTCTACCCGGGCACCCTGGCCCCGCTGGCCGGCCGGTAGGAGCCCGCTGACGACCGTGCCCGCGGAGGGGCTGTCCCGCTCGGGGACGGCCCCTCCCGCGATTTGCGGCAGCCTGCTCCGGGCCGTCGGCGACGCCGAGGCCGGCACCTTCACGAGCATGGCTCCCTCGTTCGTGTGAAGTCGATCGAACACTCCTCTGCGGCCGAACGGAGTAGGGCATACCGCGGGTGACGGCGATGCCGGGTGCGTCAACTCCCGTGCGTGTCCGCGATGTCGTCGCGGGAGAGGGGAGTGGCTCATGGCGGTGCAGGGCGGGCGGGGCGGGCGAGCGGTGTGCGGGGCGTCGGCCGGCCGGTCGCGCCGGATCGCGGGCTGGCGCTCGGTGGCGGTCACCAGCGCGTTGACGCTCGCCGGGGTTTCGCTGGGCCTGCCGGCGCCGGAGGCGGTCGCGGCCTCGGGCCAGCAGAGCTTCACGCGCTCCGGAAGGTTCACCGTGCCCGCGGGCGTCACCCAGGTCACGGCCTACGCGTGGGGTCCGGGCGGGGCGGGCGGGGCCGCCGGCGGCGGTGCCGGTGGCGGAGGGGGAGGGGGCGGAGGGGGTCTGTCCCTCGCCACGAACGACCGGGCCGGCGGCGGTGGGGGCGGAGGAGGTGCCGGAGGTGCCGGTGGGGGCGGCGGCGGAGGGGGAACCGCGGGTTCCTACGTTCAGTGCACGCTCACCGTCCGTCCGGGTTCTGTTCTGAGCATCGGGATGGGGCCGTCGCGGGCGGTCGGTTCTCCCGGGGCGGGCGGGGCGGGCGGGCCGGGCGGCTCGGCCGGCGGACTCCTGGGAAGCGGTGATGCGGGCGGGGCGGGCGCGTCGGGCGGCAGGGTGACCGCTTCCAGTGCGCTCGGGGCCATGGCGACGATCCTCCAAGGGCCGGGAGATTCCCTCTTCTCTCCCAGTGTCCTTGCCGCGTACGGCACCCCGGGGGGCACCGCCGCGGCGGCCGGTGAGGCACACGGCGGTACGGGGGGAGGTTCCGGGCGCGGCGGTAAGCCCGCCGGGCTGGGAGGCTCGGGCGGTGGCGGAGGGCTGGGTGGCACGGCGGGGCCCGGCGGGTCGGGCGCCGGAGGGGCCCCCGTGAAGTCCGTAACGCGCTGCAAGGGGAGCGGCGTCCAGACGGTCGCCCCCGGAGCGGGGGCCCCGGGGTCGGCCGGCGCGGCGGGACAGCCTGGTGTCACTGGGGGGCCGGGCTTCATCGGGCGCGGCGGCAAGGGAGAGAGCGGTGGCGCCGGAGGTGGGGGCGGTGCCGGCGGCCAGGGGTCCGCGGCCGTCACCGGCGGTGTTCCCCTGCCGCCCGGGCTGAGCGCCGGTGGTGCGGGCGGCACCGGCGGTGCGGGTGGCCGGGGAGGGGGCGGAGGCAACGGCGACACCCCCGGAGGGCAGGACGCCGCCCCGGGGGCTTCCGGGGAGCCGGGTGCCGCCGGGCAGGCAGGCCAACGCGGCGGAGGGGGCTACCTCGTCCTCAGCTGGTGACTCCGGACGGCCCGCGCACCGGGATCGCCGGTGACGGTCGCGCCGGGCGGGACGGTGGTGTCGAGGAATCGGGGCCGGGGCGCCGTCGTCACAGGGCGGTCAGGGTGAGGGTGGTGGGGCCGCTGGCCCCGGTGATGGTGCCGCCGCCGACCGGGCACAGCTCCGGGTTGGTTCCGGTGAGGTCGGCGGCGTCCACGACCTTCACGGCGGTGTCGCCCGTGTACCGGCCCGTGCTGACGGTGCCCGTGTAGGTCGCGGCGGTGCCGGTGTCCTCCACAGAGGTCCAGTGCACGGTGCTGGTGCTCCGGTCGCTCCAGGTGACGGTCTCGTCGAAGGGGTTGAGCGTGTGGATCAGGTTGACGCAGGTCTCGCCCGGCTCGTCGGCCGTGGTCGCGCTCGTCCCGGGAAGGCCCGTCTCGCACGTCGCGTAGGAGTTCTGGGACGTGACGCTGATGTCCTGCGGCTGGTTGGTCAGCGCGGGCGTGAACTCGCTGGTGAACGTGCCTTCGCACTGCACGTCCACCACGCCCTGGGCGTGGGCCGGCATACCGGCCGGGACCAGCAGGAGTCCACAGGCCAGCGCCATGGCCCCGGCCAGGCGGCGGGGCAGCGGGAATCGGGACGGAACGGTGTTCATCGAGCCTCCAGGGGAGAGCGAATGGTCGGGGCTTGGCCGTCCGACCGGTGCGAGGGTGGTGATCGGGGCGGGTGCGCGGGGGGATCCGGTGCTCCGGTCGGCTTCCGGTGACGGGGGGCCATGAGCACCGCCGCCCCGCGCCACGCGCGTGACTGATCGTGTACTCACCGTGTGTGCCTATCGGCCGCCGCGCAAGCCCGGACGGCCGGTCGGATGCCGTTCACGAGGCGGGTTCGGGTCAGGCGGGTGGGCTGTTTTCTGCCACATTGGTCTCTACCATTGCCCCGAATCCGGGATTCCGGAAGGCTCGCCGCCGAGCGCCGGGAAGCGGACTCCGGCGTTCTCGCCCGAGGGAGGATCCACCGAGATGGCATTGCGCACAGCGGTTTCCACCATGGCCCTGGCCGGACTGCTGACGGTTGCGGGTGGCCTGGCGGCCGCTCCCGCCGCCCAGGCGTCCACGACGAGGACGACCGGATACACCTACATCGGCATGTACCCGAGCGGCGCCGCGTGCGACGCCGCCGGCCGGGCCTATGTGGCCCGGGGGGAGGCGGTCAGCTACTTCTGCGACGTGGCCCCGACCACGGCCCGGCTCTCGGTCTGGTTCTACTGAGACCGCCTGCCGGGTGCCGCGCGGGGTCCGGGGTGACGTCCGCCGCGGCGGGTGTCCGGCGGTGTGACTCCGGCTGAACCGGCAGGTCCGGGTGAGCAGTCGGGGGCGTTCGCGGCGGAGTTCTTCGCTCCGCCGCGGCGCTCGGCCTCCGGCGGTGGGCCCGCCGCCGGAGCGGCAGCCGTACCCCCTGGCCGTTTGCCCGATCGGGTGGCCTTTTACCATCGTGTCGGATTCTCCGACGGACGGTGCCGCCCGCTCGGCCGCTGCGGCCGGGGGCTCGCCGTCCGACACCCACACGGCACCACGACTCCACCGCAGACGCTGGAGTCGTGCATCTAGGAGGAACGTTCATGCAAGCCCGGAAGATCGGCGCGGTCGCCGCGACAGCGGTGGCAGTCCTGGCGGCCCGCGACCTCGTCCAGAAGAGGCACGCGCTCCTCCGGAACTTCCCGGTCGTCGGCCACGCCCGGTACCTCCTGGAGACGATCGGGCCGGAGCTGCGGCAGTACATCGTGACCTCCAACGAGGAGGAGCGCCCCTTCAGCCGTGACCAGCGCACCTGGATCTACGCGTCGGCGAAGGAGGAGAACAACTACTTCGGCTTCGGCACCGAGGTCGACGTCGAGCACGTCCAGGGGCACGCCTACCTGAAGCAGCGCACCTTCGCCGGTGCTCTCCCCGACGCCCACGACCCGCAGGCACCGCTGCCCTCGGCCAAGGTGCTGGGCGGGCCGCGCGGCCGCGCCAAGGCCTTCCGGCCGGCCAGCGTGGTGAACATCTCTGCGATGAGCTTCGGCTCGCTCTCCGGCGCGGCCGTCACGGCGCTCAACAAGGGGGCGGCGCTGGCGGGCACGATGCACAACACCGGCGAGGGCGGCCTCTCGCCGTACCACCGCAACGGCGGTGACCTCGTCCTCCAGCTCGGGACGGCGTACTTCGGCTGCCGCGACGAGAACGGCGCCTTCAACCTCGACAAGCTCAAGGAGGTCGTCGCCGGGGCCCCGGTCAAGGCGATAGAGATCAAGCTCTCCCAGGGCGCCAAGCCGGGACTGGGCGGCATGCTGCCGGGCGCGAAGGTGACCCCGGAGATCGCCGGGATCCGCGGCATCCCGGTCGGCCAGGACTGCGCCTCCCCGTCGCGGCACACCGCGTTCGGCGACGTCGACTCGATGCTGGACTTCGTCGAGCTGATCGCCACCGAGACCGGCCTGCCGGTCGGGGTCAAGAGCGCGGTGGGGGAGGCGGGCTTCTGGCAGGAGCTCGCCACGCTGATGGCCCGCGGCGACCGCGGGGTCGACTTCGTGACGGTCGACGGCGGCGAGGGCGGCACCGGCGCGGCGCCGCGGATGTTCGCCGACTCGGTGTCGCTGCCGTTCCGGATGGGCTTCTCCCGGGTCTACGGCACCTTCGCCGAGCTGGGGCTGACCGACGACCTGACCTTCATCGGCTCCGGCAAGCTCGGCCTGCCCGAGAATGCCGCGGTCGCCTTCGCCCTGGGCGCCGACATGATCAACGTGGCCCGGGAGGCGATGCTGTCGATCGGCTGCATCCAGGCGCAGAAGTGCCACACCGACAAGTGCCCCACCGGCATCGCGACCCAGAACGCGTGGCTCGCCCGCGGCCTGGACCCGACGTCGAAGGCCGACCGGGCCGCCGCCTACCTGCGCACCCTGCGCAAGGAGCTGCTGAAGGTCTCGTCGGCCGTCGGCGTCGCCCACCCGGCGCTCATCACCGCCGACGACATCGAGATCCTGAACGGCGACTACGAGGCCCGCACCCTGGCCGGCGTGTACGGCTACAAGGAGGGCTGGGGCGAGCTCGGCCCGGAGCTGGCCGAGGAGATCACGGCGCTGATGACCGCCGGGCCGGCCGTCTGATCCACCCTGCCGACCCCCGTCGGCCGGCGTCAGGTCCACCGCGACCCGGAGCGCCGACCGTACGGGGGTTCGGCGCTCCCCGGGGGATTGGTCCAGACCTTAAATGGTCCAGACCTATTGACGGGCCCCGCTGCCCCTCCTACGATCCGGACCGGCACAGCCCCACATGTCCCCCACCTCACCCAAGCCGGGCGTCGCGCCCCCACGCGTCGGTCATGTCCATGGCGCTCGGCGGGAAGGGAGCACCACATGTTCCGTCGAAGGCCGAGTCGTCCACGCCCGCAGCAGGCGCCCGTGGAACGCGCGTCGCAGGCCCCCCGCACCGGCCGCGCCCGGCACGGGTCGAGCGTCCTGACGCGTTCCCTCGCCGGGGTGAGCGCCGCCGCCGTGATCGGCGCCGGCATCGCCGTGGCGGGCACCGTCACGGCCGGCGCCGCCACCCCCAACCTGGTGGCCAACCCCGGGTTCGAGGACGGGCTCTCCGGCTGGACCTGTTCCGGCGGCTCCGGCGCGGCCGTCGGCAGCCCGGTCCACTCCGGTGCCTCCGCGCTCCAGGCCACGCCGACCGGCCAGGACACCGCCCAGTGCACCCAGACCGTCAGCGTGCAGCCCAACTCCCAGTACACGCTGAGCGCCTACGTCCAGGGCAGCTACGTCTACCTGGGCGCCACCGGCACCGGCGTCACCAACGCCTCCACCTGGACGGCGAGCAGCCCCTCGTACAGCCAGCTCAGCGTCGGCTTCACCACCGGGGCGAACACCACCTCGGTGACCGTCTTCCTGCACGGCTGGTACGGGCAGCCCGCGTTCTACGCGGACGACGTGGTGCTCACCGGCCCCGGCGGCAGCAGCCCCAGCCCCACCCCGACCACCGCGCCGCCGACCAGCACGCCGCCGACGACGACACCGCCCACCAGCACCCCGCCCACCACCACGCCTCCGACGACGACGCCGCCCACCACGACGCCGCCGAGCGACACCTGCCCCACGAAGCCCAAGCCGTCGGGCAAGGTCCTCCAGGGGTACTGGGAGAACTGGGACGGCGCCCTGAACGGCGTCCACCCCGGCATGGGCTGGGTCCCCATCACGGACAGCCGGATGGCCGCGCACGGCTACAACGTCATCAACGCCGCCTTCCCGGTGATCCTCTCGGACGGCACCGTGCTGTGGCAGGACGGCATGGACAGCAACGTCAAGGTCTCCACCCCCGCCGAGATGTGCCAGGCCAAGGCGGCCGGGGCGACGATCCTGATGTCGATCGGCGGCGCCGCCGCGGGCATCGACCTGAGCTCCAGCACGGTGGCCGACAAGTTCGTGGCGACCGTCGTCCCGATCCTCAAGAAGTACAACTTCGACGGCATCGACATCGACATCGAGACCGGCCTGTCCGGCAGCGGCAACATCAACACGCTGTCCGCCTCCCAGGCCAACCTGATCCGCATCATCGACGGCGTGCTGGCCCAGATGCCCGCGGGCTTCGGCCTGACGATGGCCCCCGAGACCGCGTACGTCACCGGCGGCAGCGTCAACTACGGGTCGATCTGGGGCGCCTACCTGCCGATCGTCAAGAAGTACGCCGACAACGGGCAGCTGTGGTGGCTGAACATGCAGTACTACAACGGCAGCATGTACGGCTGCTCCGGCGACTCCTACCAGGCCGGCACCGTGCAGGGCTTCACCGCGCAGACCACCTGCCTGAACAACGGCCTGACCATCCAGGGCACCACCATCAGGGTGCCGTACGACAAGCAGGTGCCCGGCCTGCCGGCCCAGCCCGGCGCGGGCGGCGGCTACATGGACCCGGGGTCGGTCGGCCAGGCGTGGAACGCCTTCAGCGGTTCGCTGAAGGGTCTGATGACGTGGTCGATCAACTGGGACGGCTCGAAGGGCTGGAGCTTCGGCGACAACGTCAAGCGCCTCCAGGGGCGTTGATCCCCGGCTGAGCTGACGACGGCCTCCCGCGGTCCGGGCCGCGGGAGGCCGTCGTCAGCCGGTGAAGCGGTCGGCGTGCCGCCGGACGACGCGGCCGGCGGCCCCGGTGGCCAGGATCGGTCGCACGGCTCCTCCGAAGGGTCCGGACCGGCCCGGCCGGTCGTCAGATGGTGGCGGTGTCGATGACGAAGCGGTAGCGGACGTCGCTGGAGAGGACCCGCTCGTACGCCTCGTTGATCCTCTCGGCGCCGATCAGCTCGATCTCGGCCGCCACACCGTGTTCGGCGCAGAAGTCCAGCATCTCCTGGGTCTCGGCGATGCCGCCGATGCCCGAGGAGCTCATGCTGCGGCGCCGGCCGCCCAGCGCCCGGATGTCGACCTCCAGCGGCTCCTCCGGGAGGCCGACGTTGACCATCGCCCCGTCGGTGCGCAGCAGGGAGAAGTAGGCGGCGAAGTCGATCGGGGCGGAGACGGTGTTGAGGATGAGGTCGAAGGTGCCCGCGAGGCTCTGGAAGGTCGCCGGGTCGCTGGTGGCGAAGTAGTGGTCGGCGCCCAGCCGCAGGCCGTCGTCCTTCTTGCGCAGCGACTGGGACAGCACGGTGACCTCGGCGCCGAGCGCGTGGGCTATCTGCACGCCCATGTGGCCGAGCCCGCCGAGGCCCACCACGGCGACCCGCTTCCCGGGGCCCGCGTTCCAGTGCCGCAGCGGGGAGTAGGTGGTGATGCCCGCGCACAGCAGCGGCGCGGCCTTGTCCAGCGGCAGCGCCTCGGGGACGCGGACCACGTAGTTCTCGTCGACGACCACGGTCTTGGCGTAGCCGCCGTACGTGGGCCGGCCGTCCTTGCCGACGGCGTTGTACGTCCACACCGGGCCCTCGTCGCAGTACTGCTCCAGGCCGGCCCGGCAGTTGTCGCAGGTGCGGCAGGAGTCGACCATGCAGCCGACGCCGACCCGGTCGCCGACCGCGAAGCCGGTGACGCCGGGGCCGACCTCGGCGACGACGCCCGCGATCTCGTGCCCGGGCACCATGGGGAAGACCGCCCGGCCCCAGCCCTCGTGGGCCTGGTGGATGTCGGAGTGGCAGATGCCGGCGAAGGCGATGTCGATCAGCACGTCGTGCTCGCCGACCGCGCGGCGCTCGATGGTCGTACGTTCCAGCGGGGCCTTGGGGGCCGGCACGGCGTAGGCGGCGACGGTGGTGGTCATGGGAGTTCGTACCCTCTCTGCGGATGGAGCCGGGCCGGTCGGGTCGGACGGACCGGGACGGTCGAACAGCACACCCACGGTACTCCTGGGGCCGGTGCGCCCTGCTGGGGCGGTGCCCGCTCCGGGGGGCGACCGGCACGGGTCGGAGGGCCGCCGGTTGTTCGGCGTTTTGTTCAATGACCGAGGGCCGAACCAGAACAACCCCGGTGCGCTACACCGGTAGCGCACGCCACACCCGTGCCGCACGTGGGACCAGGGCCGCAACAGCGGCGAAGGCCGGAAGGGTTCACCAGATGACGACGCTCTGCATCGCGAACAACCGCACCGAGGAGATGGTCGGGGACCTCGCCGGGACGCCGCCGGCGGAGCTGCGGTTCGCCGGGTGCGGGGCGCAGCGGATGCTCTGGTGGGCCGAGGACGGGGACGTCCTGGTGCTGCCCTGGGGGCCCGACCCGGAGTACCTGGCGTACGTCACCGGGCTGACCGGCGTACGGGCCGACAGCCTGGCCTTCGTGGTGCCGCCGCCCGGCGCCCACGGCGACCAGGTGCTCACCGCCGACCGGCTGGCCGACCCGGGCTTCCGCGCCGAGCTGCGCCGCGCGCTGGACGGGCGCGCCGTCGACGAGGTGCTGGCCGTCTCGCCGAACGGCGCGGTCGCCGAGCTGGCGGACGCGCTCGGGATCGGGCACGCCATGCCCGGCCGGCCCTTCGCCGCGCAGGGCGGCAATGCCCTGGTCAACAGCAAGGCGGGGTTCCGGGCGCTGGCCGCCGGCGCCGGGGTGCCGATCCCGCCCGGGCGGGTGGCCGGCTCGCCCGCGGAGGTCGAGGCCGCGATCGAGGACCTGCTGGCGCGGGGGCACAGCGTGATGGTGAAGGTCGAGTACCAGGCGGGCGGCCTCGGCAACGAGATCCTCGCCCGGGACGAGAAGGTGGAGCCGGTCGGCGCCGAGCGGGTGGTGCCGTTGCCGGACCGGGCGGCGGTGGCCGCGTACGTGGCCGAGCGGTGGACCTGGCTGACCGGCGGACGCGGCCAGCGGGTCGTGGTGGAGCGGTACTTCGCCGACTCGGCGCCGCTGTACGCCGAGTTCGTCATCGGGGACACGGGCGCCGTGCTCTCCGGCTGCGGCGAGATGGTCATGCGGCCGGTGGTGGTCGGGGAGATCACCCCGCCGGTCACCCCGGACGCCGGAGCGCGGGACGAACTCGTCCGCGAGGCCGCCCGGCTGTGCGAGGCGCTGCGGGTGATCGGCTACCGGGGCACGGTCAGCGCGGACGCCGTGCTGACCCCCGAGGGCGAGATCTACTTCCACGAGACCAACGCGCGGCTCACCGGCTCCAGCCACCTGCACCACGCCTACGCCGGCCGCCTGCTGCGCCCCGAGCACCGCGGCTCGCGCCACCTCCTGGAGCTGGCCGGCCTCAAGGTGCCGTCCTTCGCCGAGGCGGTGGCGGCGATCGGCGCGGCCGGGCTGGCCTTCGACCGGGAGCGCGGCACCGGTGTGCTGTTCAGCTCCGACTTCGGGCCCGCCGACGGCTCGGTGATGTACTGCGCGGTCGCCGAGGGCCCGGAGGCCGCCCGCGCCCTGGAGGGCGCCCTGCTCGCGCTGTTCGCCGGATGAGTCCCGACCTGGAGGAGAACGGAATGATGCGCGCCGCGCTGATCCACCGCTACGGCGGCCCGGAGGAGCTGAGCGTCGAGACGGTGCCGGAACCGGAGGCCGGCCCGGGCCGGGTGCTGGTCGACGTCACCCTGGCCGGCCTCAACTACGCCGACCTGGAGTGCCGCACCGGCGAGTACCTCAGGTTCCCGCTGCCGGCGGTGCTCGGCGTCGACGTGGTCGGGCGGCGCCGGGAGGACGGCCGGAGGGTCGTCGCGCTGCTGCGCACCGGCGGCGGGTACGCCCACGTGGCCGCGCCCGAGGCGGCGCACACGGTGGAGGTGCCGGACGGCGTGGACGACGAGCAGGTGCTGGGGCTGCTGGAGCAGGGGGCGACGGCCTACGGCGCGCTGACCCTGGCAGGGCGGCTGCGGCCGGGCGACGCCGTCGGGGTGAGCGCGGCCGCCGGCGGGGTCGGGCACCTGGCGGTGCAGCTGGCCAGGGAGCTGGGCGCGAGCCGGGTGGTCGCCCTGTCCTCCACCCCGGAGAAGCGGGAGTACCTGCTCTCGCTGGGCGCCGACACCGTGCTCGACCCGGCCGACCCCGACCTGGCCGGGCGGCTCGCGGAGTCGGGCGGGCTGGACCTGTTCCTCGACTCGGTCGGCGGCCCGGTGCTGCGCGCCGGGCTGGCCGGACTGGCGCCCTTCGGGCGGCTGGTGTCGGTCGGGGCGCGGGGCGGGGTGGAGGACGCCTTCACGATGGGCGAGCTGACCGAGCGCTCGGCGGGCGCCCAGGGCTTCTGGCTCAAGCACGTGCTGACGGACCGGGCGCTGTTCGAGGGCGTCGCCGACCACCTGTTCCGGCTCGCCGCCGAGAAGCGGGTGGTGGCGCGGATCGACCGGACCGTCCCGCTGTCCGGGGTGGCCGGGGCGCACCGGGCGATGGCCGCGCGGGAGACCATCGGCAAGGTGCTGGTGGACGTCCACCGCGAGGAGTGAGGGCCGGGATCAGCGGAGCGCCTCCTCCGCCTCGCCCGGGGCCAGCGGCAGGCTGGCGGCCACCCGGTAGCCGCCGGTGGCGAGCCCGCCGGTCTCCAGGGTGCCGCCGTGCAGGGTGACGCGTTCGCGCATGCCGATCAGGCCGTGCCCGGTTCGGGCCGCCGCCCCGGCGGTGGCTCCGCCCGCGGCCCCGGCCGGGCCCGTCCCGGTGCCCGCGCCGTCGTCGCGCACCTCGACGGTGACCCGGTCCGGACGGTATGTCAGCCGGACGTGGGCACTGGCCGGGCCGGCGTGCTTGCGGGTGTTGGTGAGGGACTCCTGGACGATCCGGAAGACGGTCAGGCCCACCGTCGGGGGCAGCGGTCGCGGGCGGCCGCTGACCTCGAACTCGGTCGGCAGGCCGGCCAGCCGGGACTCGTCGACGATGCGGTCGAGGTCGTCGGCGCCGGGCTGGGGCGGGCTCGGCACGGTCTCCGGATCCTCGTCGGCCCGCAGGACGTCGAGGAGCTGGCGCATCTCGCGCAGGGCCATCCGCCCGGAGGACTCGAGGGTCACCAGGGCGTCGCGGACCACCTCGGTGTCGCCCCCGAGGTTGGCCCGGGCGCCGCCGGCCATCAGCTGCATGGTGGTGATGTGGTGGGCCACGATGTCGTGCAACTCCCGTGCGATGCGGCGTCGTTCCTCGGCCACCGCGCGGTCGGCGAGCAGCCTGCGATGGGCCGCTACCTGCTGCTGCCAGCGGTTGACCACGACGGCCGTGCCGACCACGACCGCGACCGCGAGAACGGCGGAGAGGACGTTCGCCCCCGTGGGGAGCCGCCCGTGGCTCTGGTTCAGCAGCGTCACCACCGCCGTCGCGCCGGACATCAGCGCCGTCACCGGGGCGGTGCGGACCCTGGCCACCGAGTACAGGGCCACCGAGAGGGCGAAGCCGAAGTGGGTCGACGGCGGTGCGGAGAGGTTCTCCGCCGCGCCCAGGGCCAGTACGGCCGCGAGCGCCGACACCGGGTGGCTGCGCCGGAAGAGCAGCGGCAGGGCCGGCAGCACGATGAGGACGACGCCGAGCGCCGTGGCACCGCCGCCTCCGGGCCCACCGTCGCCACTCACGCTGCCGAGCGAGTAGCCGACCAGGTCCAGGGCGGCCGCGGCGACGGCGACCAGCGCGTCGTCACGCGTCCACGGCACCGCGTCGCCGCCCTTCGGCCTGTCGGCGCCCGGCAGCCTGTCGGAGGCCGGCGGCCCGCCGGAGATCGGCTGCTCGGGGTGTCGGCGCCGGCGCATCTGTGCGTCTCCCTGCTCGTGGCCCGCCGGACCGGTGCGGCGCGGCCGGGCTGTGGTGATCGACCCATTCTGGCACCGGCCGACCGGCCGCGACGGGGCCCCTGAGGCGGGTCCGGGACCGGGACCACGGTCCTGGTCCCGGACGGCTGCCGGACCCTGGGGCCCCGCTTCCGTTCATCCTGTGCCCGGACGAATCCGGGGGGTGCCGCGTGATGGTCTGGAGACCGGCCGGGAACCCGGTGCCGAGTCCACCCGCAAGTCGATACGCAGGAGAACACTTTGATCCGCGCCCTGACCGGATTCTCGACGAGAAACCCATGGAAGGTCATCGCCCTCTGGACGGTGCTGGGTGTCGCGCTGACCGCCCTGAGCGGGGCGCTGATCTTCCGCGTCACGCAGACCCGGGTCGGCGACTTCCTGCCCGCGAGCTACGACTCGGCCGCCGCGCTGAAGATCGCCGAGGACAGGTTCGGCGTGAAGCCCGACGCCGACACGGTGACCGTGCTGGTCGCCCGCTCGGACGGCGGCCCGCTCAGCGCCGCGGACCACCAGCGGATCGGCACCCTGGCCGAGAAGCTGGGCCGGCAGCGGGTCACCATGCCGAAGCCCAAGGAGGAGGACGGGCCGTCCTTCCTGGCGCGGGACCACTCGCAGACCCCCGCGGTCTCCCCGGCGATGGTGGCACCGGACAAGAGCTTCGAGCTGCTCTCCGTCGGGCTGGTCGGCAACCCCGAGGAGCCGGGGATGCAGGACCTCTTCCGGGCCTTCCGGGACTCGGCGCGGGCCCAGTTCGACGACGCGGGGCTGCGCACCGGTTTCACCGGCGGCCTGGCCGGCACGGTGGACACCAAGGACGACGGGAAGACCATGGCGAAGGTCATGGGAGCCCTCACCATGGGGCTGATCGTGCTGCTCAACGTGCTGGTGTTCCGCAGCGTGCTGGCGGCCCTGCTGCCGCTGCTCGCGGTCGCCCTGATCGGTGGCGTGGCACTGGGCGCGGTGGTCGGCGCCGCGATGCTCACCGGGATCAGGATCGACCCGAGCACCCCGTCGCTGATCCAGGTGGTCCTGATCGGCATCGGGATCGACTACCTGCTGTTCCTGCTGTTCCGCTTCCGCGAGCAGCTGCGGGCGCGGCCCGGGACGCCCGTCCGGGTCGTGGCCGCGGAGGTCTCGGGGCGGGTGGGCACGGCGATCACCTCGGCGGCGCTGACCATCGTGGCCGCCTTCGCGACGCTCGGGGTGGCGAGCTTCGGGCAGTTCCGGGTGCTCGGCCCGGCCATCGCCGTCTCGGTCCTGGTCATGCTGCTGGGCAGCCTGACGCTGATGCCCGCCCTGCTGGCGGCCTGCGGACGCGGGATGTTCTGGCCCTCCCGTGCGCTCCAGAGCCGGCCGCGCGAGGGCGTGTCGGCCCGGCTGGGCGGTTTGGTGGCGCGCCGGCCGCTGGCCCTGGCGGTGGCCTCCGTCGCCGCACTGGGCGCGCTGGCCCTCGGGACGGTCGGGATCCGGATGGACTACGGCCAGGGCGCCGAAGGCCCGCGCACCGCCGCCGCCGCCACCGCGGCCGAGATCTCCCGCGCGCTGCCGGCCGGTGTGTCGGACCCGACCACCGTCTACCTCACCGCCAAGGACGGCGGCACGCTCGGCGCGGACCGGTTCGACGGCCTGTCCCGCGCGCTCGGACAGGTCGCGGGCGTGGGGCAGGTGGCGGGGACCGCCCTCGCCGACGACCGGCGGGCCGCCCGGATCGACCTCTACCTGACCGCGGACCCGCAGTCCCAGCAGGCCCGTGACGTGGTCTCGGGGCCGCTGCGGGCCGCCGTCGCCGCGCACACGCCCGCCGGGACGACGGCCCACGTCGGAGGCACCCCGGCGGTCTTCGCCGACATCTCGAAGGCCGTCGACCACGACCTGCGGCTCGTCTTCCCGGTCGCGGCCGCGCTGATCGCGCTGATCCTGCTGATGCTGCTGCGCAGCCTGCTGGCACCGGTGGTGCTGATGGTCTCCGTCGGCCTCTGCTTCGCGGCCACGCTCGGCGCCTCGGCGCTGCTCTTCCAGCACGGCCTGGACAAGCCGGGCGTCAACTTCACGCTCCCGCTGGTGCTCTTCCTGTTCGTCGTCGCGCTCGGCACCGACTACAACATCCTGATCAGCGACCGGATCCGGGAGGAGATGGAGCAGCCGGGGCCGGCCCGCGCGGCCGTGGCCCGGGCGGTGCGGCACACCGCCCCGGCCATCGCGACGGCGGGCCTGGTGCTGGCGGGCTCCTTCGCCACCCTCGCCGCCACCCCGGCGAGCCGTCAGGTCGGCTTCGCGCTGGCGCTCGGCATCCTGCTGTCCGCCTTCCTGCTGTCGGTGGTGCTGGTGCCCGCGCTGGCCGCGCTGTTCGGCCGCGGCATCTGGTGGCCGGTCCGCCCGGGGCGCGCCGCGGCCCGCCGCCACCCGCAGGACGGGGCGTACGAGCCGGAGCCGGACATGGGCTCCGCCCCGGACCCCTACCGGCTGACGCCGGGCCGCTGACGGCGCCCGCCGGCAGCTCCGCACCCGATCCGGACCGGACGTCCGGAGGCACCGGGCCCGACGGTCAGCCGCCGGGCCCGGTGCCGCGCCACGACGGGGCACGCCGTCAGTACCCGGCGACCTCGTCCAGGCCGTGGCCGCGCAGCGGGACGAGGAAGCTGCGATCGAACACCACCACGGGCTCGCCGGTGGACTTCGTCCCGGTGGTGCGGCAGCTCACGATGCCCTGCCCGTCGCGGCTCTTGGAGAGCCGCTTGGCGAGGGTCTCGGTCTCCGCGTAGAGGGTGTCGCCGGTGAACACCGGGTGGGTCATCCGGATGTTCTCCCAGCCCAGGTTGGCGATGGTGCGCCCGCTCGTCGAGCGGGCGGTCATCCCGCCGACGATGCTGAGCGTCACCAGGCTGGAGACGATCGGCTTCCCCCAGGGGGTGTGGGCGCTGTAGGCGGCGTCGATGTGCAGCGGGGCGTCGTTCATGCTCAGCATGCTCATCAGCACGTTGTCGAGCTCGGTGACGGTCCGCCCGGGGCGGTGCTCGACCACCTCGCCGACCTCGAACTCCTCGTAGTAGCGCCCGACCACCTCGCGGTAGCGGCGCTCGCCGATCCGCCGGTAGCCGGCGGGTTCGGTTCCTTCCATGGCGGTTGCTCCCGGGTCCTAGAGGTCGGCGGTGAGTTCCTTGACGTGGCCGGCGAACTCGCGGATCAGCCGCTCGTCCATGTCGGCGCGCAGCATCAGCCGCAGTCCGGCCTCGCCCTTGGGCACGATCGGGAAGAACACCGCGGAGCTGTAGAAGCCGCGCTCGAAGAGCTGGGCGGACAGCTTGACCGCCCGCTCGGCCTCCCCGACGTCGACCCGGCGCACCGGCAGGCCGTTGCCCGCGAAGGTGGTCGGCAGCAGCTCGTCGAAGAGCTCGATGTTGCGGGCCAGCGCGCCCTGGAGCTCGGCCAGTTCGGGGGAGCGGTGGATGGCGGCGCTGGCCAGCGAGGCGCCGACCATCGGCAGCGGGATGTTCTGCGACCAGCCGATCGGGCCGGCGTGCCGGTGCAGGAACTCGAACTGCTCCCGGTTGCCGAGCATCGCGACGCCGCCGCTGGTGCCGAAGGCCTTGCCGAGGCTGGCGGTGATCACCGTCAGCGGGTTCATCTCCAGCCGGGAGCGGACGTAGCCCTCGCCGCGCTCGCCCGCGATGGACAGCGAGTGGGAGTCGTCGATGTAGAGGAACAGCCCGTAGCGGTCCTGGAGTTCGAGCAGCCCGTCGAGGGCCGCGGTGCCGCCCATCGAGTAGGCGCCGTCGGCGACGTAGGCGACCCGCGGGTACTTGCGGCAGATGTCCTCCAGGTAGTTCAGGTCGTTGTGCGGGCAGGTCAGCACCAGCGACTCGTCCGCGCAGATCGGCTTCATGTACGCCATGCAGAAGTGGCAGAAGCGGTCGAAGACCATCACCCGGGGGCCGCCGCCGCCCTGGCAGGTGCCGTCCAGGTGGCCGGAGGCGATCAGCGGCAGGATGCCGGCGGTGAGCGTGGTACAGGACGCCCCCGGCAGGATGTTCGCGCCGAACAGCTCGCCGAGCTCCTCCTCCAGCCGCACCAGCAGGTTGTGCCGGATCCTGGTGGTGGAGAGGACCAGCGAGGTGCCGCGGGCCTCGGTCAGCGCGTCCACCGCGCCGGCCAGGACCGCGGGGTGGTTGTTCAGGCCGAGGTACGAGCAGGAGACCATGTTGGCGAACTCGTGGCCGGTCTCGCGGACCATCAGCCGGTTGTTGGACTCCGAGTCCACCGTGACGCCGATCAGGCCGTTGGCGGCGGCCGCCTGCCAGACCGGGTCGGCGCTCGCCAGCATGGCCTCGGCGTTGCGGTACCGGCGCGGGCCGAGGATGGATTCTTCGGTCATCGTCACTTCTCCGTCGTGTGGTTCGGGGTGTCGGTGGGCGCGTGGTGCTGCGGGTCGTGCGGTCCGCCGGGCCGGGGCGGGTCGAACTGCTCGATCAGGCGCTGCGAGGCCTCGAAGAACGGCATGCCGACCATCACGCCGTCCACCACGGTGACCGAGCGGCCGTTCTCCAGGCCCGCCGCGACCACCCGGCGGGCGCGCGCCAGCAGCTCCTCGTCGGGGCTGAACGTCGCGTTGATCAGCTCGAGTTGGCGCGGATGGACGGCGATCTTGCCGCTGAACCCGAAGTCCCGGGCGAGCCCGGCCTCCCGGCGCAGCCCGTCGAGGTCGGTGACCTCGAAGAACGGCGCGTCCATCGCCTCCACCCCCGCGGCGCGGGCGCTGTTGACCACCCGGGCGCGGGCGTGGGCCAGGGCCTCCCAGGAGAGCCGGGCGCCGACCGCGAAGGCGTAGTCGGCCGAGCCGAAGACCAGCCCGCGCAGCCGGTGCCCGGCGGCCGCGACGGCGGGCGCGTTCTCGATGCCCAGCGGGGTCTCCACGACGGCCAGGAACTCCGTCTCCGGGCAGTCCGCGCCGAGCGCGCCGGCGGCGATCTCGATGTCCCGGGGGGACTCCGTCATCGGGATCAGGACCAGGTCCGGTTTGACCCGGTACCGGGCGATGGCGATCAGGTCGCGCAGACCGTCGGGCCCGGACAGCGTGTTGATGCGCACCGCGCTGCGCGCGAGCTTGGTGGACGGGAGGGCGAAGAACTCCTCGGCGAGCCGGCGGGCCTCCTCCTTCCGGGTGGGTGGGACCGAATCCTCCAGATCGACCATGGCGATGTCGGCCCCGGACTGGTGGCTCTTGGTGTACCGCTCCACCGCCATCGCGGGTGTGGACAGGAGGGAACGGCAGTACCGCGTGAACCTCATGGATGTCTCCGAAGTCAGCGAGGGCTGCGGGTTCCGGTTCTATCCCACCGGCTTTGTTCGGCGCCGTACGGCTGGACATTGAACATCAACTCGGAACAACCGACCCGTACGCACCATTGTTTGACGCCAACGGTCCTGTGCATGATGAATCAACGGGGGGATGGACACGGGGCGCACGCGGCGCGTGTGGCGCGTGGGCACTCAAGGTTTCAGGACACCGCTTCAACGGAGAAGGGGGGCCGTCGTGCCGCGTCGGGAAAGTCCACTGGACCCCGGGGACGGGCCGCTGCTGCGCTTCGCGGGCGATCTGCGGGCCCTGCGGGAGCGCGCCGGACGTCCGCCGTACCGTCAACTCGCCCTGCGGGCGCACTGCTCGGCGGCCAGCCTGTCGGTGGCCGCGGGAGGGCGGCGGCTGCCCAGCCTCGCCGTCACCCTCGCCTACGTGCAGGCCTGCGGCGGGGACGTGCGGGAGTGGCGGCACCGCTGGCAGCTGCTCGCCGCCGAACTGGCCGCCGAACAGTGCGCCCGGCGGCGCGCCCAGGACGTCGGACGGGCCCCCTACCCGGGCGCGGCCGCGTTCGAGGCGGCCGACGCCGAGCGGTTCTTCGGCCGCGAGGCGCTGCTGGACCGGCTGGTCGCCCTGGTCGCTGAACGGCGGCTGGTGATCGTCTCCGGGCCGTCCGGGGCGGGCAAGTCCTCGCTGGTCAGAGCCGGTCTGCTGGCCCGGCTCGGCGCGCCCGCCGCCACCGGTGCCGTCACCGGCGCCACCACCGGGAGACCCGGGGCCGGGGGCGGAGCGGGCCGGCCCCCGGCCGACGGCGGTGTCCCGGTGGCGCTGCTGACCCCCGGTGAACGACCCATGGAGGCGTACGCGCTCGCGCTCGCCCGGCTCGGGCAGCGGGCCGGGGAGACGAGGCGCGGCGGGTCCGGACCGACGGCCGGGGACCCGGTCCTGGTGGTCGACCAGGCCGAGCAGCTGCGCACCCGCTGCCGGGACGCCGCCGAGCGGGCGCGCTTCCTGGACGCGCTGGTGGCGACCGCCGCGGGCGATCCTGACGGGGCGTCGGACGGGCTGCCGGTGGCGGCGCCGGCCCGGTGCCGGGTGGTGCTGGTGGTCCGCTCCGACCAGTGCGGCCCGCTGCTCGCCGAGCACCCGGGGCTGGCCGAGGCCGGCCGCCACGGGGTGCTGCCGGTGGGGCGTCCGGCGCCGGACGAGCTGCGCCGGGCGATCACCGAACCGGCGTTACGGTCCGGCTGCACCGTCGAGGGTGCCCTGCTGGCCGTCCTCATCTCGACCGCCGCGCAGCAGCCGGGCGCGCTCCCGCTGCTGTCCGCGGCCCTGCTGGAGACCTGGCGGCGGCGCAGCGGCAACGCGCTCACCCTGGCCGGGTTCCAGGCCACCGGAGGGTTCGAGGGCGCGCTGGCCCGGACGGCGGAGGCGCTCTACAACGGGCTGGACGCGCCCGACCAGGCGCGGGCGCGGGCGGTGTTCCTGCGGCTCGGCGGGGAGCTGCTCGGGGCCGGCGAGGACGCCGCCGGCGTTCCGGCGGCCCTGGGCGACGGGCTGGCGCCGGGCGGCGGGCCGCTGCCCGGCGGTGAACTGGTGCCGGGCGGCGACGAGGGCACCCGCAAGCCGGCCCGGCGGGCCGAGTTCGACGATCCCGGCGTGCCCGAGGTGATGGAGCGGCTGGTCCGGGCCCGGCTCGTGGTGGTCGACCGGGACACCGTCGAACTGTCCCACCAGGCGCTGCCGCAGGCCTGGCCCCGGCTGCGGGACTGGCTGGCGGAGGGCCGGGAGGCGCTGGGGGAGCAGTGCCGGCTCACCGCGGCCGCGCGGGGCTGGGCCGCCGCCGACCAGGACCCGGAACTGCTCTACCGGGGCGTCCGGCTGGAGGAGCTGGTGCGGCGGGTGGCGGCCGGCGAGCTGGCCGCGGCCGGGGTCGAGCGGGCGTTCCTGGCGGCCTCGTCCCGGGCGGCCGTCGCCGACCGGCGCCGGGCGCAGCGCCAGAACCTGGCGGTGGCCGGGGTCGCCGCGGCGGGCGGGGCGCTGCTGGCCCTGGCGGGCGGGAGCCGGATCCGCCGGGCCTGGCGGTGGTGAGCGCCGGTCCGGGGCGCGGGGCCTCCCACCGGTGTTGATCAGCGTCGGAGGGAGCGGGTCGAACAACGGGCGGCCGGTCGGCGGGGTGTTCCCGGTGCCGATCACGGTCCTTGCGTCGCCGTCGGTCGTCCGGGTAGCTTGACGATCGATCCCGGCCCTTCGTAGCGGCGAACTCGGCTGCCCCGCCGGTGATTTCCCGTACGTCGTGGCCGGCCGGAGCCGGTCCGGCGCATCCGTCCGCACGGTTCCAGGCCGTCGCCTCCGCCGTCGTCTCCGTGTTTCCCCCAAACCCGTGTCAAGGGAGAGTCATGTCCGATTCGGCCCGTCCGGTCCAGAGCTGGGACGAGTTCACCACACTGCGGGAGATCGTGGTCGGGACCGCCGTCGGCGCCCGGCTGCCCGAGCAGACCGAGCCGTCCTCCTGGCTGTCCTGCTTCCCGAAGACCAACGCCGCAGACCTCGCCTCGATCGAGGCCGGCCCCTACTCGCGGCAGGTCGTGGAGGAGACCGAGGAGGACCTGGACGACCTGGTGGCCACCCTGCGCGGCCTCGGCGTCACCGTCCACCGGCCCGATCCGGTCGACCACGCGGCCGAGTTCGCCTCCCCGCTCTGGAACGCCGACGGCGGCTTCCACTCCTACTGTCCGCGGGACCTGACCCTGGTCGTCGGCGAGACGCTGATCGAGGTGGCGAGCCCGATGCGGCAGCGCTACTTCGAGGCCTTCGGCCTGCGCGGACTCTTCCAGGACTACCTGCGCCGCGGCGCGCGCTGGCTGGCCGCCCCCCGGCCGCAACTGGGCGACGAACTCTTCGAGTTCGACGAGGCGGGCCTCCCGCTGCTGGGCGAGGCCGAGCCGGTCTTCGACGCCGCGAACGTGCTGCGGCTCGGCCGGGACGTGTTCTACCAGGTCTCCCGCAGCGGCAACGAACTCGGCCTGCGGTGGCTGGAGTCCACCCTCGGCCTGCTCGGCGACGGCGGCCTGCGGCTGCACCCGCTGCGTGACATCTACGGCTACACCCACATCGACAGCACCATCGCGCTGCTGCGCCCGGGCCTGGTGCTGCTCAACCCCGAGCGGATCAGCCCGGAGACCGTCCCGGAGCCGCTGAAGGGCTGGGACGTCCTGTGGTGCCCGCCGGCCGAGCCCACCGGCGACGCGCCCGAGCACGCGCTCAGCGAGAGCTGGATCAGCATGAACCTGCTGATGGTCTCCCCGGACACGGCGATCGTCGAGTCCGAGCAGGAGGGCCTGATCAAGCTGCTGGAGCACGCCGGGATCACCGTCCTGCCGCACCGGCTGCGGCACTCCCGGGTGCTCGGCGGCGGCTTCCACTGCGTCACCCTGGACACCCGGCGCGACGGCGGACTGGAGGACTACCTGTCCTGACCCGCCGCCGCTCAGGGCTTGCGGGCCAGCGCGCAGGAGATCAGCCGCTCCCACATCGACAGGTCGCCCTCGCCCGCCGGCACCCCGCCGGTGCCGGCGGGCTCCGGCCGCCACAGCGGGCAGGGCACCAGCCCCGGTTCGAGCAGGTCGAGGCCGTCGAGCAGGCCGAGGATCTCCTCGTCGGTGCGCCAGCGGCCGCGGCCGAAGCTCTCCCGCAGCTTCCGTTCCGCGCGCCGGCGCTCCTCCGTCCCGGCGGAGGTCCTGCCGGAGTTCCCGACGGAGCGGAAGTGGGAGACGTAGACCAGGCTGCCCGAGGGCACCCGGTCCACCCACCAGCGCACCAGGTCGGCGGGCCGCTCGGCGTCGTCGAGGTGGTGCAGGACGGCGCTGAAGACGACCCCCACCGGCTCGTCGAAGTCGATCAGCCGCCGCACCTCGGGATGGCGGCGGATCTCCTCCGGCTCGCGCAGGTCCGCCCGGACCAGCGTGGTGCGGGGGTCGGCGGCCAGCAGGGCACGGCCGTGGGCGAGCACGGTCGGATCGTTGTCGACGTAGACGACGCGGGCGCCGGCGTCGTGCCGCCGGGCGGCCTGGTGCACGTTGACGGCGGTGGGCAGGCCGCTGCCCAGGTCGACGAACTGGCGGACGCCGTCGCCGGCCATCGCGCCCACGGCGCGGATCAGCGCCTGCCGGTTGGCGAACGGCAAGGCCACCGAGCCGGGCAGCTCCCGGAGGAAGAAGTCGCCGACCTCGCGGTCGGCGGCGAAGTTGTCCGTGCCGCCGAGCAGGTAGTCGTAGACCCGGGCGATGCTCGGCTTCGACCGGTCGATCCCGGCGGTGCTGTCGTCGGTCATGGGAACCTGCCCGTCCCTGGGGTCCGTTGTCGCCTCGATCGTAGGAGAACCGTCGCGCCCCGGCCCGTCACCCCGTCCGCCGGGCGGCCGCCGCCGCACCGGATATTGGCAGCGGTCACCCGTCCGTGTGACGCAGACTGGGGCGAGAACTGTTCGGATCTGAGGATGGATTTCCATGGCTGACCGGCCTTTGACGCTGATGGCAGTGCACGCCCACCCCGACGACGAGGCGAGCGGGACCGGGGGTGTGCTGGCCCGGTACGCGGCGGAGGGCATCCGTACGGTGCTCGTGACGTGTACGGACGGCAGGTGCGGCGACGGTCCGGGAGGGGTCAAGCCCGGCGAGGACGGGCACGACCCGGCGGCCGTCGCCGCGATGCGCAGGAAGGAACTGGAGGCCAGCTGCGAGGTGTTGGAGGTCGGGCACCTGGAGCTGCTGGAGTACGCCGACTCCGGGATGATGGGCTGGGAGAGCAACGACGCGCCCGGCTCGTTCTGGAACACGCCGGTGGCGGACGGCGCCGCCCGGCTCGCCGAACTGATGCGGCACTACCAGCCCGACGTGGTCGTCACCTACGACGAGAACGGGTTCTACGGCCACCCCGACCACATCCAGGCCCACCGCATCACGGTGGCGGCGCTGGAACTGGTCGACCTGTCGCCGAAGGTCTACTGGACGACGGTGCCGCACTCGGCGGTGCGGCGGTTCGGGGAGGCCATGCGGGAGTCCGGCCCCGACGGGGAGCGGTCGGAGCCGGTGGAGCCGGTGGAGGCGCCTGAGCTGCCCGAGATCGGCCTGCCGGACGAGGAGATCAGCACCTGGGTGGACACCACCGCCTTCGGCGGCAAGAAGTTCGACGCCCTGGCCGCGCACGCCAGCCAGGGGGACAACATCTTCTTCCTGCGGATGGGCAGGGAGCGGTTCACCGAGCTGATGGGCGTGGAGACCTTCGTCCGGGTCAGGGACACCACCGGCGCGGCCCTCCCGGAGAACGACCTCTTCGCCGGCCTGCGCTGAGCCCGGGGCAGCGGTGTGCCGGTGGCGGGGCGGATCGGCCCCGCCGCCGGCGCGGCATGGAGCGACCGGAGCCACTCGGGGGCACCGAGGCCGCTACAGCCCGCGCAGCACGGAGAGCAGCAGGTCGACCTCCTCCGGGGAGTTGTAGACGTGCAGGCTGACCCGCACGGAGCTCTCGCTCTCGCCGGCCCGCGCCTGGCAGTGGCCGTCGGCGCGCACCATCAGGCCGTGGCTGGCGAGGACGAAGCCCAGGTCGTTGGAGCCGATGCCGCGATGCCGGAAGGTGACGATGCCCTCGCGCCGCTGGACCTCGGAGTCGGCGGCCAGGCTCCGCTGGCAGCCGAGGACCTCGTACGGGGCCAGGGTCCGCAGCCCGTCGGTGAGCCGGGCGGCCAGCGCGCTGTTCCACCGCCGGATGCGGTCCGGCCCGGCGGCGTCGAGCCAGTCCAGGGCGGCCTCCAGGCTGGCGATCCCGGCGGTGTTGGGCGTGCCGGCCCAGCCGCCGGGGGTGAAGGCCGGGCCGCGGGTGTTGCGGGCCCACACCGCGCCGGTGCCGGGCAGGGCCAGCGCCTTGTGCCCGGAGAAGACCACGAAGTCGACGTCCAGGGCGCCGACGTCCACCGGCAGGTGGCCGACGCTCTGCGCGGCGTCCAGGCAGATCGGCACCTCGGGCCCGACCGCGGCCCGGATGCGGTGGACGTTCATGTCGGCGCCGTACACGTGGTGCACGTGGGTGGCGGCGACGAACGCCGTGCGTTCGGTGACGAGCCGGGCCAGCGCCCGGTGGTCGTAGTCCTGCGAGGCGGGGTCGTACGGCAGTTCGCGTACGGTGACGCGCACGCCCCGGTCGGCCAGCAGCTGCCGGGCCTCCAGCCAGGGCAGCGCGTTGGCCTCGTGGTCGGCGAAGGGCACGATGATCTCGTCGCCGTCCCGCAGGTGGTGGGGGAGCCAGTCCCGGGCCACCGCGCGCAGGCCTTCGGTCGCGCCGCTGACGAAGTGGACGCCGGAGCGCTGCCGGGGGGCCGGGTCGCCGAGGAAGCGGGCGACCCGGGTGCGGGTGCGGTCGACCAGCGCGGTGGTGGCGTTGGCCCAGGTGTAGGTGCCGCGGCCGGCGTTGGCGTTGGCGGTGGTCAGGTAGCGCTGGACGGTGTCGAGCACCGCCCGGGGCTTCTGCGAGGTGGCCGCGCTGTCCAGGTACGCCTGGTCGGGGTGGCCGGTGACGATGGGGAACTGGTCCCGCAACGCGCGGTGCCAGTCGTGGAGTTCGCCGAGGGTTTCGTCGGGGGTGGTCATGGCCGGCCCCGCTCAGTCCCGGACCAGCGGCGCGCCCGCGTCGCGCCAGGCGATGACGCCGCCGGCCAGGCTGCGCGCGTCCCGGTGTCCCATCCGGGTGAGCAGCGCCGCGTAGACCGCCGACTTCTCGCCGACCGGGCAGGCCAGCAGCACCGGCTGCCGGGTGCCGAACGGCAGCCCGCCGTGCAGGAGTTCGTCGAACAGCTCGTCGACGATGTTGACCGAGCCCTCGATGTGCAGCGCCGCGTACGCGGCCGGCCCGCGCAGGTCGACCACCAGCGGCCGCTCCTCGGCGATCCACTTCCGGGCGGCGTCGACCTCGACGACCCGGGCGGCGGCCAGTTCGGCCGGCGTCACGGTGGCCACCGTGTTCGGCCGGGCGGGCTGGTTGAACAGCTCGGGCCGCCGTTTGCGGATGTAGCTCAGATAGCTCTCCACCCGGTCGCAGACGATGAACACGGCGGTGCGCCGCTCGCCCGAGCCCCGCTGTGTCAACTCCTCGTCCACGGAGCGGAGGTGGCGCAGCGCGCCGAAGAAGGCGCCGCCGCCGGTCGGGCCGGCCGGCAGGCCGCAGCGGCGCACCAGGGTGAGCATGCCGTCGATGGCCTGGTCGGCGGTCACCGTCGCGATGGTGTCGTAGGTGGCGGGGTCGAACAGCCCGACCTCGTGCACCTCGTCGATGGTGCGGATGCCCGGGATGAAGTCGGACTTGTGGGCGACCAGTCCGAGCACGTCGACGGCCGGGTCGTGGGCGCGCAGCACGGCGGCCACGCCGGTGGAGGAGCCGGCGGTGCCGACGCAGGCGATGAAGTGGTCGGGGGCGCGGCCGTCGAGGTCCCGGACGATCTCGGGGCCGGTGCCGGTGAGGTGGGCGTCGAGGTTGAGCCGGCTGTAGTACTGGTCGGTGTGCAGGTAGCCGGACTCCGCCTCGGAGAGCATCCGGTGGATGCGGGTGAGCGGGTCGTCGGTGTCGGTCGGGTCGAGGCACTCGGTGCGGCCGGGCAGCTCCTCGATCTCGGCGCCGAGCAGCAGGAGCAGGTCCTTGATCTCGGGGACCCGCATCCGGTTGGTGACGCTCTTGAACGGCAGTCCGTGCAGGCCGGCGATGAGCGCGAGCGCCTTGGCGGTGTTGCCGCTGGACAGTTCCACGACGGTGTCGCCGCGCTCGACGGCGCCGGGGATCGCCTCGCGGGTCATGTTCCAGGCGGCGCGGTCCTTGACCGAGCCGAAGGGGTTGAGCAGTTCCAGCTTGGCGTACAGGTCGATGTGCCGCAGGCCGGTGACCGCCGGGTCGATCCGGACCAGCGGGGTGTTGCCTATGGCGTCGGTGATGCTGTCGTACCTCATGCGTGTCCGTCCCCCCGGTGTTCCGCGCCCGCCGTCACGTCGACGGGCCAGTACTGCTCGTCCAGGCGCCACCGCCAGGCGCCGTCCTGCCGGTACGCGGCGACCTTGCGCGCGACGGGCTGGCGCAGCGCCGAGCCGGCGCTGAAGTCCATCAGGTAGCCCGCGGTGTTGGCGAAGGCGAGCAGGTCGCCGGGGGCGGGGAGGCGGGGCAGGAAGACCGTCCGGCGGGTGATCAGGTCGGTCTCCAGGCAGAGGTTGCCGATCAGGTACACCCCGACCGGGCCGTCCGGCGAGTCCGGGCCCTCCGAGCCGTCCGGCGCGGCCGGGGCGCCGGGGCGGGGGACCAGCAGCGGGTCCATCAGCACCCCGTGCTCCTCCAGGCCCACGTCCCGCGCGTTCATCTCCAGCCGCACCAGGCGCTCGCCGGCCGGGGTCTGCCGGACCTCCAGGACGCGGGCGAGCGTCGCCCCGCACTGGTCGGCCAGCGCCCGGCCGGGCTCCACCGCCAGGTCGTAGAGGTTCTCCAGCAGCAGTGTGCCGAGCGGCCGGCCGAGCGTGGGCGCCGGGGTCGAGAGCAGCTCGTCCAGGTAGGCCTCGGCGGCCACCGGGCGGTGCGCCGGGTAGAGGCCGAGGGCGCCGCGCAGCCGGCCGGACTCGGCGCGCAGCCCGTAGCCGTGGCCCTGCCAGGTGAGGGCGGGGCGCCGGCCGAGGACGGCGTCGGTCAGCTCGCTGGTGTACCGCTCCCACTGGGCGGCGTCCGCCAGGTAGCTGACGCCGAACCCGCCGCCGATGTCGATGGTGCGGGGGTTCAGGCCCCGGCGCCGGCACTCGTTCAGCACCGTGACGCAGGTCTCCAGGGCGACGGCCTTCTCCGGCACGCCGGTGGTGTCCAGGTGGTAGGCGACCCCGGTCGTCTCGACGGCGTCCCGGTGGCGCTCCAACGCGTCGAGCAGGCCGTCGAGTTCGGCGACGTCGGTGCCGAACCGGCTCGGCCGGGTGAGCACCGTGGTGCCCGGCGCCCGGAAGCCCGACAGTCGCGGCATGACGGGCACCGGGGGCAGGGCGTGCGCGCGTACGAGGCCGGCCAGGGCGTCGAGTTCGGCGCGGGAGTCCAGGTGGACGGTGGCGCCGGTGCGGGCCGCCAGCCAGAGGTACTCGCGGTTCTTCGGGCCGGTCGCCATGATCCGCTCGGGCGGGCAGCCGGCCCCGAGCACGTGCTGGAGCTCGGCGAGCGAGGCGACGTCCAGTCCGGCGTCGGTGGCGGCGAGCCGGCGGACCAGGGCGCTGGAGCGGTTCGCCTTGTGGGCGAAGTGGATCCGGCCGGTGAGGCGGTGCTTGCGGTAGACGGCCCGGAAGCGCGCCAGGTTGTCCGCGATCTGCTCGGGCAGGAGCAGGTTGAGCGGGGAGCCCAGCGCGTCGGTCAGGGTGTGCAGGAGGTCGCGTTCCGCCAGGAGGGACCGGAGCGGGGGCTCCAACCGTGGTTCGAGATACAGCGGTGAGGACCGCATGCGAAACCAGCTCTCCATGAGAAGTCGGCGTGAGGCGTGCGCGGCAGGGACATCGGCGACCGAGGGAAACGGTAACTGTTTCCCTGGGTGATCAACAGGGCGCTTACTGTCACGCCCTCGCAAAGACTGTGCCCATGCGGAACCCGGCTTCCCACAACGGCGGTTGGGGCGGGGTCAGCGCAGGGCCACCAGGACGGAGCTGGTGCCGTACTGCCACACCGGTCCGGCCTGGCGGAAGCCGGCCTCCCGCAGCAGTTCGCCGTGCCGGGCGGCCGACAGGCCGTTGCCGGGGCCGTCGGTCGGCGGCAGCTGCCGCTCACGGGCCGTCAGCAGGTCGGCGAACTCGGGGACCCGCCCGGCCGCGGCCCACCACTGGGACCAGTCCTCGGCGGCGCCGGTGCCCTTGCGCTGGGCGCGGCGGCGGCCGATCGCGAGGGCGAGTTCGGCGAGCGGCGGCTCCTCGGGGATGAGGTGGTCGCCGTTGACCAGGACGCCGCCGGGCCGCAGCGCGCCGGCGAGGTCGCGGTAGATCCCGAGCAGGGCGTCCGGCGGCGGGTAGTGCAGCGCGGTGGTGGAGACCACGGCGTCCAGCGGGCGGTCGAGGGCGAGGTCCCCGATCCAGCCGGGGCGGCCGATCAGGGTCTCGACCCAGCGCGCCACCCGGGGGTGCCGGGCGCGGCCGAGGGCGAGCAGCAGCGGGTCGATGTCGACCGCGATGATCTCGGCGTGCGGCAGGCGGGCCGCGACCCGCGCCGACAGTGAGCCGGGGCCGCTGCCGAGGTCCGCGACGAGCGGCCGCGCGCGGTGGCCGACGGTCTGTTCCAGTACGTCGGCGATGACGGTGAACCGCTCCTCGCGCTCCACCGCGTACCGCTCCTGCTGGCGCTCCCAGCGGTCCACCCAGGTCCCGGCCAGAGCGGCGTCCACTCGCATCCCGACTCCCGCCGTGTCCGTGCGCATTCGAGGCTTCGCCTTCCGCCCATGTTTGTCATGTTCACCAGGCTCCGCAACCGGTCCGGCGCGGGCCCGGCGGATCGTGCCCGGCCAGCGAAACGATATCCGTTTTCATGTGAAGGTTTCCACCCGGTGCACCCGCAGGACGCTCGCAGGACCGCCACGGCGCGGGCCGCTGCTGTTCCGCCGGAGTTCAACCGGGCGCACCTGACGGCGCCCGGTCAACCCCCTAGGTTCCCTGGGGAACCGCGAGAAGGAGCCATGACGGAAAACCAACCTGCCGTACGCGCACGGGCACTGACGAAGTGTTTCGGCGACGTCGTCGCGCTCGAAGCCGTCGGACTGGAGCTCGCGCCCGGGCGGATCCACGGACTGGCCGGGCCGAACGGCGCCGGGAAGACCACGCTGCTCGGGCTGCTGCTCGGACTGGCCGCCGCCGACGAGGGCGACCTGGAGGTGCTGGGCAGACCGGTCGGCCGGGCCCGGCCCGCGCCGCCCGGGGTGGCCGGCTTCGTGGACGGGCCCGGGCTCTACCCGTCGCTGACCGCACGGCGGAACCTGGCCGCGCTGGCGACGCTGCGCGGGCAGGACGGCCGGGCCCGCCGGATCGACGAGGTGCTGGCCGAGGTCGGGCTCAGCGACGTCGCCGACGACCGGGTGCGGGGCTTCTCGCTCGGCATGCGGCAGCGCCTCGGACTGGCCGCGGCGCTGCTCACCGAACCCCGGCTGCTGGTGCTCGACGAGCCGTCCAACGGCCTGGACCCGGCGGGCAAGCAGCACGTGCACGGGGCGCTGCGCCGGCTCGCCGCCGACGGCGTGACCGTGGTGCTCTCCAGCCACCGGATGGACGACCTGGAGGCGCTCTGCGACGAGGTCACCATCCTGGCGACCGGGCGGGTCCGCTTCTCCGGTCCGCTCGGCGAGCTGGCCGCGGACGACCGCGCGCTCGACCACCGGCTGCTCACCTCCGATCCGGCCGCCGCCCGGCGGGTGGCCGCCCGGGTCGCCGGGGTGCGGGTCGCGGCGGAGGCCGGGACGGGACGCGCGGCCGGGGCGCTGGTGGTGCGCGCGCCGGGCCCGGCCGTCGAGGAACTGGTGGCGGCGCTGGTGCGGGCGGACGTCCGGGTGCGCGAGGTCGCCCCGGTGGTCCCGCCCCTGGAGGCGGCGTTCCTCGCCCTGACCGAGCAACAGGAGGACGGACGATGAGCGAGCGCGGCGAGGGAGTCATCGAGCGGGGCGGGCGCACGAGCACGAGCACGGTCACGGCCGGACGCGCGGCGGCCGCCGCCGGCGTCGCCCCCGGGGAGCGCCCGGTGCCGGTGGGCCGGGTGTACCGCTTCGAGCTGGTCAAGCTGCTCTCCCAGTGGCGGATCAGGCTGCTGGTGCTGGCCTGCTGGAGCGCGCCGGGCCTGTTCACGGCCGCCGTCGCCCAGCAGGGGACGCTGCCCTCCGACACCCTGTTCGGCCGCTGGATGCACGCCACGGGCTGGGCCGGGCCGCTGGTGGTCCTCGGCTTCGCCGGTTCGTGGGCGCTGCCCCTGCTGACCTCGGTGGTCGCGGGCGACGTGTTCGCCGCCGAGGACCGGCTCGGGACCTGGCGGCACCTGCTGGTGACGGTCCGCTCGCCGCGGCGGATCTTCGCGGCGAAGGCGCTGGCCGGCGCCACCGTGATCGTGCTGCTGACGGCCGGCCTGGCGGCGTCGAGCACCGTCGGCGGGCTGGCGGCGGTCGGCGACGAGCCGCTGGTCGGCGTGGACGGACACCTGCTGGCGCCGTCGGACGCGGCCGTGAGCGTCCTGCTGGCCTGGGCGTGCGCGCTGGCGCCGACCCTGGCCCTGGCGGCGCTCGGACTGCTCGGCTCCGTCCTGCTGGGCCGCTCGCCGATGGGGCTGCTGGTCCCCGCGCTGGCGGCGGTCGCGATGCAGCTCGCCCAACTGCTGCCGCTGCCGGTGGCGCTGCGCCTCGCCCTGCCCGGGTACGCCTTCGTCGCCTGGAACGGGCTGTTCGCCGACCCGGGCCGGCTCGACGAGCCGCTGATCGCCGTCGCGGTCGCCCTGCTCTGGGCCGCGGCCGCCACCGCGGCGGCCTACCTGCTCTTCGTCCGGCGGGACTTCACCACCGGCAGCGAGGACGGGGTGGGGCGCCGCACGCTCCTCGCCGGGGTGCTGCCGCTGGCCGGGCTGCTCGCGCTGACCACCGGCGCGCTCGCGGTGGCCACCCCCTCCAGCGGCTCGGGGATCACGCAGGCGAAGGTGCAGCAGGAGGTCGCCACCGTGTTCGCGCACCTGTACCGGCTGCAGACCGAGCAGCTGCACCGCCCCGCCGTGACCGAGGCCGACCTGCGGGCCACCGCGGACTGCCGGCGGGGCGACGGCCAGGTCGAGCCGGAGGGCCCGGGCAACGACTGGCGCTGCGTGGTCACCTGGCACCTGCCCGGCACGGACGCGCCCGGGACGGCGGTCTACCAGCTCGACGTGGCCTCGGACGGACGGCTGACGGCCGACGGCGACGGCCCGAAGGAAGTGAACGGCTACTTCCTGGTGCGCACCCCGACCGGGGACGCGCCGAACCCGCTCTGGCAGTTCGACGGTCAGGTCGCACTGCTTACTTCCCCCACCAGCACGACGAACTCAACGAAGGGCTGACGCCATGCAGGTAACGCGTCGTCGACGCAGCCGGAACGCCCACGTGGTCCTCCTGGGCCGCAGGGTGGGCCGCAAGGCCGCACTCGCCACCGCCTGTGTCACGGCGGTGGCCGTGGCCACCGGCACGGCCTTCGCGAGCACCCACCAGTTCGACGAGGACCAGGTCGGCCAGACCACCGGGAACGGGCTGGTGATCTCCAGCGACCAGTACCTCGCCCCGTACGGCAGCCGTCAGGTCCTGGACAACGGCAAGATCATGGGCTCCACGGTCAGCCCGGACGGCGCCCACCTGGCCGCCGCCGTCACCGACGGCGACGCGGCGCTGGTCGTGGTGGACCTCAAGACCGGCAAGGTGAAGCAGCGCGTCGGCACCAACAAGGCGGACGAACTGCGCATCCCCAACGGCTCGGTCGGCCAGGAGTCCCCGGTCTACTCGCCGGACGGCAAGCAGCTGTGGCTGGGCCAGCTGGACGGCTACACCCGGTTCACCGTGCAGCCCGACGGCACCCTCGCCGCCCCGGTGGCGGTGAGGATCCCGGCGGACGGGGAGAAGCACGCGCTGGCCTCCGGGGCGGTGTTCTCCGCCGACGGCTCGACGGTGTACGCCGCCGTCAACGGGCAGAACCGGGTGGTCGCGATCGACGCGGCGACCGGCGCGGTCCAGCGGAGCTGGACGGTCGGCAACGCGCCGCGCGGCGTCGTCCGGGTCGGCGGGAAGCTGTACGTCTCGAACGAGGGCGGGCGCGCGGCCACCGCCGGGGACACCACGATCAACTCCTACGGCACCCAGGTCCCGGCCGACCCGGCGACCGCCGCCACCACCACCGGCACGGTCAGCGTGATCGACCTCGCCGACCCGGCCGCCGCCGTCGGCACCATCGCCGTCGGCCTGCACCCGACCGCGCTGTACGCGAAGAACGGGGTGCTGTTCGTCGCCGACACCGCGAGCGACGAGGTGTCGGTGATCGACACCGCGCACGACAAGGTCGTCCAGACCGTCTCCACCAAGCCGTGGCCGGAGGCCTCCGTCGGCTACGAGCCGACCGCGGTGACCCTCACCGAGGACGGCCGGCTGCTGGTCACCCTCGGCCGGGCCAACGCGGTGGCCGTCTACCGCTTCGCCGGCGCGCAGGAGCCGGTGAGCTACGTCGGCCTGCTGCCCACGGACTACTTCCCGGCGGAGGTCGCCACCGTCGGCTCGGAGGTGATCGTCTCCAACACCCGTGGCATCGACGCCCGGCGGCCCAACAGCACCGGCGCCCACAAGACCCACGACACCACCTCCAGCCTCACCCGGTTCACGCTGCCGAGCGACAAGGTGATCCGCGCGCAGACCGCCAAGGTGTTCCAGCAGAACGGCTGGACCAACAACGCGGTCAAGCTCGCGAACGGCCACAAGGCGAAGGAGGAGGTGGTGCCGAAGCGGATCGGCGACCCGTCGCCGATCAAGCACGTCTTCCTGATCGTCAAGGAGAACCGGACCTACGACCAGGTCTTCGGCGACGTCGCCGAGGGCGACGGCGACCCGAAGCTGGCCCAGTTCGGCGCCGCCGTGACGCCCAACCAGCACGCCCTGGCCGAGCAGTTCGGGCTCTACGACAACACCTACGACATCGGCACCAACTCCGCCGAGGGCCACAACTGGCTGATGCAGGCGGACAACCCGGAGTACACCGAGTCCTCGGCCGGCGAGTACGAGCGCAGCTACGACACCGAGGACGACGCCCTGGGCCACCAGCGCTCCGGCTTCCTGTGGACGGGCGCGCAGGCGGCGGGGAAGACCGTGCGCGACTTCGGCGAGTTCCACCAGTTCCTGGACAAGCCCGCCGACGCCACCTGGCAGAACCTGTACTGCGACTCCCGGACCATGGACGCGACCGGGCAGGCCAGCGCCTACGCCCTCAAGTCCTCCTCGCCGATCCCCTCGCTCAACAGCGTCTCGGTGCCCGGCTTCCCGAGGTTCGACACCGACGTGCCGGACCTGTACCGCTACCAGGTCTGGAAGCAGGACTTCGAGCGGAACGGCCCGGCGAACCTCAACATGCTCTGGCTGTCCAGCGACCACACCGGCGGCCCGGCCAGCCCGGCCGCGCAGGTCGCCGACAACGACCTGGCGACCGGGCGGATCGTCGACGAGATCACCCACAGCCCGTACTGGAAGGACTCGGCGATCTTCGTCGTCGAGGACGACTCCCAGGCGGGCCTCGACCACGTGGACGGCCACCGCGCCCCGATCCAGATCATCAGCCCCTGGGCGCAGCACGGGGCCGTGGACAGCCGCTACTACTCGCAGATCACGATGGTCCGCACCATCGAGCAGATCCTCGGCATCCACCCGATGAACCAGAAGGACAGCGCGGCCAGCCCGATGACCGGGGCCTTCACCGACCGGCCGGACTACACGCCGTTCACCGCGGTGCCCAACCGCACCTCGCTGACCGACGGCCTCAAGACGCCGCCCTCCTGCGGCCTCGACGTCCCCGGGGAGCAGGACCTCCGGGCGGCGGCGCCGGTCACGACCGCGCCGCCGGCCGCGCAGCAGCCGGTCGTGGACCGGTGGGAGGCCTGGAAGTCGCACCAGCGGCTGACCGGCCCGAACGCCGTGGCCGACCACGCCAACCCGGCGCAGATGGAGCACCTGGTCTGGTACCAGACGCACAACTGGACCGCGCCGTACCCGGGGGAGAGCACGATCCTCGCGCCGGACGACGTGCCCGGCGCCTACCTGCCCTCGCCGGAGAGCGACGGCTGATCCCGCCGCGCCCGCACCGGGCCCCGGGCCGCTTCCCCGGCCCGGGGCCCGCGCGTCAGGCGAACAGGACGGTGGACGCCGCCGGGACGGCCAGCGAGCCCGCCCGGCGGGGGACGCCCGTGGCGGCGTCCAGGTCGAACCAGGTGACGTCGCCGGAGTGCTGGTTCGCCGAGTACAGCCGGGTGCCGGTGGGGCCGAGCACCAGGTCGCGCGGCCAGCGGCCCCCGCAGGGCACCGAGGTGACCACGTGCGCCCGCTCGCCCGTCGCGTCGAGGGCGAGCACCACGATGGTGTCGGTGCCGCGCTCGGCCGCCCACAGGAACCGGCCGTCGGGGGAGACCACCGGGGCCGACGGCGAGACCGGGCCCTCGACTCCGTCCGGGAACAGCGGGACCTCCGCGACCGGTTCGAGCGCCCCGGCCGCCGCGTCCCAGCGGCAGACCGTCACGACGGGGCGCAGCTCGCCGAGCACGTACGCGTGCCGGCCGGAGGGGTGGAAGGCGAGGTGCCGCGGCCCGGTGCCGGGCGGCAGCGCGGTCTCCGCGTGCACGGTGAGTTCCCCCGTCGCCGGGTCCAGGGCGAGGACCCGCACCGCGTCGGTGCCGAGGTCGACGGCGAGCACCCAGCGCCCCGACGGGTCGGGGAGCACCTGGTGGGCGTGCGGGGCCCGTTGGCGGTCCGGGTGCGGCCCGCTGCCCCGGTGGCGCAGCACGGTGGCCGGGGGCCGCGGGGTGCCGTCGTCGGCGAGCGGCAGCACGCTGACGCTGCCGGAGCCGTAGTTGGCCGTCAGCAGGTGGCCCCGGCTGAGGCTCAGGTGGGTGGGGTGGTCCCCGTCCACCGGGACGGGGGCGCCGAGCGGGCGGGGCGCCGGAGCGGCGAGGTCGTGGGCGGTGACGGCGCCCGGCTCCGTCTCGGAGACGGCGTAGAGCACCGGGCCGCCGGCGGCGAGCCCGAGGGCGAGGTAGGACGGGTCGACGGCCTCGACGACACCGGCGGCGGTCAGCGCCCCCGAGTCCGGATCCAGCGATGCCAGGACGATCCCGCGCCCGCCCTCCGAGGTGAACGACCCGATGAAGGCCCGCTCCGCGCCGCTGTCCGCCACCGCAAACCTCCGTCGTCCACCGTCCGCCGTCCGGGCTCGAACGCTAGCAGGTGCGGGGTCCGGGCTCTTTCGCCGGAGAGCGCTTTTTCACTGGAAAGCACCGCTGCCGGAGCGGCTGGATCGCGGACCGGCCCGATCCCCGGGAACGTGGGAGCCGTTGGCCGCGCGGCCGGGTCGCCGTCGGCCCGGCGGTCCGCACCGGGACGACGCCCCTTCGACCACCCCCCTTGGCGCTGCGGAAGCGAGGCGGCATGTACGACCCCGACCCACCGTTCCGGCCGGTCCGCCGCCGGAACGGCTACCCGCCGCTGGAGGACCTCGGCCTGATCGGCAACGGCGCGACGGCCGCGCTGGTCGGCCTGGACGGCGCCGTCCCGTGGCTGTGCCTGCCCCGGTTCGACTCCGAGCCGCTGTTCTGCGGCCTGCTGGACCACGCCCGGGGCGGGCACTTCACCCTCGCCCCGGAGGGCCTGGTGGAGGCCAGGCAGCGCTACGAACCGGACACCGGCGTGCTGGTCACCGAACTGCGCGGCCCCACCGGCCTGGTGCGCGTCACCGACGCGCTGACCCTGCGCTCCGGCGCCGACCTCACCGACGACGCGCCGGCCGACCGGGGCGAACTCGTGCGCTCGGCCGTGGTGCTGGACGGGACGGTCCGGCTGCGGGCGGAGCTGGAGCCGCGCGGCGGCGCGCAGGCCCGCGCCCTGTTCAGCGGACTGGAGGTGCGCCCGCACCGGCGCCCGGACCTGCGGCTGCACCTGCGCTCCAACCGCCCGCTGACCGGCCTGTGCGGCACCCACGAGCTGCGGCAGGGCGAACGCCTGGACCTCGTGCTCTCCTGGGGCCGCTTCCACCGCCACCACCGCTTCGACACCGACGCGACGCTGAAGGCCACCGCCGAGGCCTGGCGCCGCTGGATGGGGCACTTCGCGTACGACGGCCCCCAGGAGCCCCTGGTCCGGCGGGCCGCGATCACGCTGAAGCTCTGCGACGACTGGGCCAACGGCTCGCTGGTTGCCGCCCCCACCTCCTCGCTGCCCGCGCCGATCGGCGGGATCCGCAACTGGGACTACCGCTACAGCTGGATCCGCGACGCGGCGTTCGCCGTGTTCGCCCTGCGCCGGATCGGCTTCGGCGGCGAGGCCGACGCCTTCCTCGGCTGGGTCCTGGACGCCTTCGAGACCAGCCGGCGGCCCCGGATCATGTACGACCTGCGCGGCGGCCCGGTACCGGACGAGGTCGTGGACGGCGAACTGGAGGGCTACCAGGGCTCGGCCCCGGTCCGCTGGGGCAACGGCGCGACCGACCAGCGCCAGCACGACGTCTACGGCGAGATCCTGGACTGCGCCCACCAGTGGCTGCGCTCCGGCGGCGAGATCCAGCCCGCGCTCTGGGCCGGCCTGGCCGAGCTGGCCGACGCCGCCCGGCAGGCCTGGCGGGAGCCGGACCAGGGCATCTGGGAAGTGCGCAGCGAGGGCCGGGTGTTCACGTACTCGGCGGGCCTGTGCCAGGTGGCCCTGGACCGGGCCGCCCGGATCGGCGAGCGGCTCGGCCGGTCCGACGGGCCGGACCGCTGGCGCGCCTCGGCCGAGGAGCTGCGCCGGCTCGTCCTGGAGCAGTCCTGGGACGAGGAAGCCAAGACCCTCAGCGCCCACCTGGACGGCGGCGGCACGCTGGACGCGAGCCTGCTCGCGCTCCCGCTGCGCCGGGTGGTGCCGGCCGACCACCCGCGGATGGTGGCGACCGCCGCGGCCGTCGCCGAGCGCCTGTCGGCGGGCGGCGGGCTGCTCTACCGCTACCTGCACGAGGAGTCCCCGGACGGGCTGCCGGGCGACGAGGGCGCCTTCGTGCTGTGCAGCTTCTGGCTGGTCGACAACCTGGTCGGCCAGGGCCGGACCGACGAGGCCGGGGAGCTGTACGCCTCGCTGTGCTCCCGGGCGAGCCCGCTGGGGCTGGTGTCCGAGCAGATCGACCCGTCCACAGGAGAGTTCATGGGCAACTTCCCCCAGGCGTTCAGCCACATCGGGATCATCTCCAGCGGCGTGAACCTGGCCCGGGCGAGGGCGGGGGGACGGGCATGATCGACCGGCTCGCGATCCTCGGCGGCACCGGGGACCTCAGCGCCCGCTTCCTGCTACCGGCGCTGGCCGCGCTGCGGGCGGCGGGGCACACCGACGACGCGCTCCGGGTGACCGGGGCGAGCCGGGAGGACTGGGACACCGGGCGGTACCGGGCGTGGGCCGCGGAGCGGCTCGACCGGCACGGCGGCGCCCTCCCGGCCGGGGCCGGGGAGGCGGTGGTCTCCGCCCTCGACTACCGGCGGGCCGACGTCACCGACCCCGCCGACGTGGCCGCGGTCGTCGCCGGGGAGGGGCCGGTGGCCGTCTACCTGGCCCTCCCGCCGGCGCTCTTCCCCGGCGCGGTCACCGCCCTGCACGCGGCGGGCCTGCCGGAGGGCAGCCGGATCGTCCTGGAGAAGCCGTTCGGCGAGGACCTGGCCGGCGCGCGGGAGCTGAACCGGCTGCTCGCCGAACTCCTGCCGGAGCGGGCGGTGTTCCGGGTCGACCACTTCCTGGCCATGACGACCGTCCAGAACGTCCTCGGCAGCCGGCTGGCCAACCGGGTGCTCGAACCCCTCTGGAACAGCACCCACATCGCCGAGGTGGACATCACCTGGGACGAGACGCTGGCACTGGAGGGCCGGGCCGGGTACTACGACCGGGTCGGGGCGCTCAAGGACATGGTCCAGAACCACCTGCTGCAACTGCTCTGCCTGGTGGCCATGGAACCGCCGCTCACGCTCGGCGAACGGGACCTGCGCGACCGGAAGGTGGACGTGCTGCGCTCCGTACGGCCGCTGACCGAGCACGACGTGGTGCACCGCACCCGGCGGGCCCGCTACCTGCCGGGCCGGATCGGGGACCGGGACGTCCCCGCGTACGCCGAGGAGGAGGGCGTGGACCCGGCGCGCGGCACCGAGACCTTCGCCGAGGTGGAACTGGAGCTGGACAGCTGGCGGTGGGCCGGGACGCGGTTCCGGCTGCGCAGCGGCAAGGCCCTGGGGGCGGACCGCAAGGAGGTCGCGGTGCACTTCCGCCCGGTGCCCCACCTGCCGTTCGGCCCCGGCGGGAAGAGCCACGGCGGGAAGAGCCCCGGCGGGGAGGGACACGGCGGGGAGGGCCACGGCGGGAAGGGCCACCGCGGGGAGGCCCGGCCCAACGTGCTGCGGTTCGAGCTGGAGCCGGAGGGGCTGGCCCTGGACCTGACCGGCATCGGCGCCCACGCCCACGAGCTCGTCCCGCTCTCGCTGACCGCGCGGATGGAGCCGCAGGACCTGCCCGCGTACGGGCGGCTGCTGCTGGACGTCCTGAACGGCGATCCGGCGCTGTCCATCCGCGGCGACGAGGCCGAGGAGGCCTGGCGGGTGCTCGAACCGGTGCTGGCCGCCTGGGAGCGGGGGCTGGTCCCGCTGGACGAGTACCCGGCGGGCTCGCAGGGGCCGCCGCCGCACTGGTGGTAGCCGCGCCGGTGCCCGGGTGACCGGCCGGTGGGGGGCCGGTCGGCCGGGGCCCGGGCGCTCGGGCCCCGGGAAGTGCCACTCGCGGCCCGCCCGGTGAATTCCGTCGCATTCCGGCACAGCAATCCCAGGCATCACAGTCACCACATTCGTCACAGGCGCCCGGTAAATCACTCGGCTATTTCGACGAATGACTGTTCGAGTGGCTGGTGGGATCCGAACCTCATATTTTCGGCCAAAGAATTCGCGCCCGTTCTCGGGCGTTCCGGGCGCGGCCGGGAGTCGCACCTGGGATTTTGGCGTTCCGATTACCGACGGCGGTCGCTCTCCGTTCAATCGGAAGGGGTTGCGAGCGGCTGACCCGCCGTGAAGACTGTTGCGCGTTCGTCGTCCGGACGTTCGGGACGACAGGGATTGTGCGACTCCCCGACCGTGTCGGCGCGTTCCGCGCGGCGGTTGCGGGGGTGGATCGCCAAAAGGGGGAATGGGCATGCCGGGTACGGCCGTTGCGCAGGTGGGGGCCGGGAGAGCGGCCGGCCGCCGGGGGACGGTTTTCTGTTCGAACGTGCCGGCGGGGTAAGAGTATTCGGAGGCTCGCGGTTCACCGCGATCCGGTCCGCCGTTCATCGCGCGGAGGGAAATCCGGATCGTATTCGCACCGCCCGGTCCGGGCGCGCCGACGCGACCGCGGAACGGCTCCGCGAGGGCGGGTGCGGTGTCCGGCCGCGGGCGTCCGGGGATTCCCGTTCCCGGGGCCGGACGGCCTCCGCCGGCCGGGCCGACGCCGATTCCCCCCGTTCCCGCGCGTCCTGAAGCAGGCGACGACGGCCGGGAATTCCCGCTGTGCCGCCTCCCAATCCGCGATTCCACCGCGGGCGCCCGGCGCGCCCGCACCCGAGAACCAGTCAACGGGAGTTCCGCCATGCCGTACGCCAGTCCGGCGCCCGCCCGCGAGCGGTCGCCGCTCCTCCTGCGCGGCGAGCTGCAGCACCGGCTCGACACGCTCGCTCGCGCCCACCGGGTGCCCGGCGCCCAACTGGTGCTGGACACCGGCCCGGAGGCCGTCGTCCTGCACACCGGGGTGGCCGACACCGGCACCGGGGCACCGTTCACCGAGGACACCGCCGTTCCGGTCGGATCGCTCACCAAGCCCTACACGGCCGCCCTGGTGATGCTGCTCGCCGACGACGGTGACCTCGACCTCGACGAGCCGGTCGCCGAGCACCTTCCGGAGTTCCGGCAGCTGCCTGAAGTAACGATTCGTCACCTGCTGAGCCACACCGGCGGACTGCCCACCGGACCGGACTCCGACGCCGCCGCCCGCACCACCGCGACCCGCTACCTGTCCGCCGTCTGCACCGCCCCGGACGCGCTGTTCCCGCCCGGGACGGACTTCTCCTACTCCAACGCCGGCTACGTCGCCGCCGGGCGCCTGGTCGAGACGGTGACCGGGATGCCCTGGCACGAGGCGGTGCGCGCCCTGCTGCTCGAACCCTTCGGCACCGGGCCGGTGTTCGTCGACACCGCCGCCCCCGGGCGACCGGTCGCCGCCGGGCACGCGCTCAACGCCGCGACCGGCCTGCCCCGGGCCGTCCGGCAGAACCTGGCCCCGCTGGAGGCCCCGGCCGGCGCCCTGCTGGCCAGCGCCGCGGACCTCGCCGCGCTCGGCGCCGCCCTGGTCGGCCGCGCCAAGGTACTGCCCCCGGACACCGCCGAGCTGATGCGCCGCCCGGAGCCCGGCGCCCGGCCGGGAGCGCTCGCCGACGGCTGGGGCGCCGGCGCGGCGCTCTACCGGCAGGACGGACGGCTGTGGTGCGGCCACGACGGCAACGCCATGGGCACCTCCTGCCACCTGCGGGCCGACCCGGACAGCGGCCTCGTGGTCGCCTTCACCGGCAACGCCGGTGCCGCCACCGCCCTCTGGCGCGAACTCGCGGCCGACCTGGAGGAGTTGGCCGGAGTACGGGTGCCCGCGGGGATCGAACCGGTCGGCGCGGGCGGACCCGTGCTGCTCGCCGCCCCGGCGACCCTGGCCGAGTGCGCGGGCGACTACCGCAACGGCGCCATCCGCTACCGGGTCGAGCCGGCCGGCGCCGGACCGGCCACCCTCTCGGTCGACGGCGACCTCCCGATCCCGCTGCGCTGCTACGCCGACCTCTCCTACGACCTGATCGCCCCCGACACCGGGCGCCCCGAACCCGGCGGGCGCTTCCACCGGGACCCGGCCACCGGCCGGATCGACCGGGTGCAGGTCTCCGGGCGCACCGCCCGCCGGGCCGCCGCCGACTGAGCCGACCGGCCCGGCCGCCGTACGCCCACCCCTGCACCGACACCCCGCACCGACACCCCGCACCGTTCCCCGGGTCCGAGGGCCGGCCACCGCCTGCCCCGCCGCCCTCGTCGTCGCCCCCCTCGGAAGGACCTTCCGCCATGGCCGACCGGCCTGCCCAGCCCGTGCGCCCGACCGCCCCGCCGCAGGCGCCGGCCGGTGGCACCACCGCACCGTCGGCGGCGCCCCGGACCCTGGACGCCCTGTTCGCCGCCCAGGCGGCCCGTACGCCGCACGCGCCCGCGCTGACCGACGGGCGGCGCAGCTGGACCTACCGCGACCTGGCCGAACGCGTCGAGCGGCTGGCCCGCGACCTGCGCCGGCGCGGCGCCGGGCCGGAGCGGACGGTGGCCCTGGTCCTGCCGCGCTCCATGGAGCTGGTCGCCGCCGAGCTGGCCGTCGTCCGGGCGGGCGCCGCCTTCCTGCCCGTCGACCCGGGCTACCCCGCCGAGCGGCGGGCGCTGATGCTCGCCGACGCCGCCCCCGCGCTCGTCCTGGACGACCCGGCCGCCGTCCGCGCGGCCCTGGAGACGGAGCGCCCCGAGGACCGGGACCACACCGACCTCCCGGCCGCCGACGGCACCGACCACCCCGCGTACGTGATCTACACCTCGGGCTCCACCGGGACGCCCAAGGGCGTGGTCGTCACCCACCGGGGGATCGCCGGCTTCACGGCGGCGGCCGTCGAGAACTACGCGGTCGGGCCGGGGGACCGGGTGCTCCAGTTCTCCTCGCCCAGCTTCGACGCCTCCGTCCTGGAACTGTTCGTCTCCGTCCTCACCGGCGCCACCCTGGTGATCCCCCCGGACGGCCCCTGGCTCGGGGAGGAGCTCGCCGCCGTCCTGGACGGGCAGCGCATCACCCACACCCTGATCCCGCCCGCCGCCCTGGCCACCGTCCCGGCCGGCGCGGGCCGCCACCTGCGCACCCTGATCGTCGGGGCCGAGGCCTGCTCCGCCGAACTCGTCGACCGCTGGGCGCCCGGGCGGCGCATGGTCAACTCCTACGGCCCCACCGAGGCCACCATCGTCGCCACCTGGACCGGCCCGCTCACCGCCGGCACCGGCGCGCCCACCATCGGCGGCGCCCTTCCGCACGCCCGGGTGTACGTGCTCGACGAGGCCATGCGGCCCCAGCCGACCGGCACCGACGGCGAGCTGTACCTCGGCGGCGAGGGCGTCGCCCGCGGCTACCTCGGCCGCCCCGGCCTGACCGCCGCCCGCTTCGTCGCCGACCCCTTCGGCCCGCCCGGCGCCCGGCTCTACCGCACCGGCGACCGGGCCCGGTTCACCGCCGACGGGGAGCTGGAGTTCCTCGGCCGGCTCGACCGGCAGGTCAAGGTCCGCGGCTTCCGGATCGAGCCGGGCGAGATCGAGGCCGCGCTGCGCGCCCACCCCGCCGTCGACCAGGCCGTGGTCGTGGTCCGCGAGGACGAACCGGGCCACACCCGGCTGGTCGGCTACGCCACGCCCGCCGACCCGGAACTGCCCCCGGACCCGGCCGCGCTGCGCACCGCCCTGGCCGCCGCGCTGCCCGCCCACCTGGTGCCCGCCGTCGTCGTCGTGCTGCCCGCCTTCCCGCTCACCCCGCAGCTCAAGATCGACCAGCGGGCGCTGCCCGCGCCCGCCCGGCAGGGCGCCGCCGGCGGGCTCGCCCCGCGCACCGAACGGGAGCGCGCCCTGGCCGCCGTCTGGGCCGAGGTCCTCGGCCTCGACGCGGTGGGAGCCGAGGACGACTTCTTCGACCTCGGCGGCGACTCCGTCCTCGCCGCCCGCACCCTGGCCCGGATCACCGAGCGCCTCGGCGTCCGGCTCACCCTGCGGGACATCTTCACCGCCCGCACCGTCGCCGCCCTCGCGCCGCTGCTCGACCGGCCGGCCGCCGCCGCGCCCACCGGGCCCGTCCCGCCCGCCCCGCGCGGGGAGCCGTTGCCGCTCTCCAGCGCCCAGCGCCGGCTCTGGTTCCTGGAGGACCTCGCCACCGGCGGCACCGGCAACCACACCGGCGTCGCCCTGCGGCTGCACGGCGACCTCGACGGGGAGGCCCTCGGCCGGGCCCTGCGGCGGCTCACCGCCCGGCACGACGCGCTGCGCACCACCGTCACCGCCGTCGACGGGCGGCTCGAGCAGCACGTCGCCGAGCGGGCCGACCTGCCGCTGCGCACCGAGGACCTCGGCGCCCTGCCAGCCGGCGAGCGCGCCGAGGCGGCCGACCGCCTGCTCGCCGAGGAGCTGGAGCGGCCCTACGACCTGGCGCGGGGCCCGCTCAGCCGGGCGCTGCTGGTCCGGCTCGCCGCCGACGAGCACCTGCTGCTGCTGGCGCAGCACCACATCGTCACCGACGGCTGGTCGGTCGGCGTCCTCACCCGCGAACTGGCCGCCCTCCTGCGGGCGGAGGCCACCGGCGAACCCGACGGCCTGCCCGCCCCCGCCCTCCAGTACCCCGACTACGCCCACTGGGAGCAGCACCGCCCGGCCGACCACGCGTCCGACCTCGCCTACTGGAAGCGCGCCCTGGCCGGCCTGCCCACCCTGCGGCTGCCCACCGACCGCCCCCGGCCCGCCGAGCGCGCCGGCCGCGGCGCGGCGCACCGCCACCACCTCCCGGCCGAGCTGGTCGACCGGCTGCGCCACCTCGCCGCCGGCCGCGGCACCACCGTGTTCACCCTGTTCGCCGGGGCGTCCGCGCTTCTGCTCTCGCGCCACTCCGGCCAGCGGGACGTGGCCCTCGGCACCGTCGTCAACGGGCGGGAGCGGCGCGAGCTGGAGGAGGTGACCGGCTTCTTCGTCAATACCGTGGTGCTGCGCGGCGACGTGGACGAGCAGGCCACCGTCGACCGCTTCGTGGAGTCCATGCGCACCACCCTGCTGGACGCCTTCGCCCACGCCGAGGTGCCCTTCGACCGGGTGGTCGAGGAACTGGCCCCGCCCCGCGACCCCAGCCGCACCCCGCTGGTCCAGGTCGCCGTCGTCCAGCAGACCCCCGCCGCCCCGGCGCCCGCCGGCGGGCTGCGCTTCACCGACCACCCGCTGCCCCGCCCGGCCGCCCGCTTCGACCTGGTGCTGGAGTTCACCCCCGACGAGGCCGACGGCGGCTGCACGCTGACGGTCGAGTACGACACCGACCTGTTCGACCGGCGGACGGTGACCGCGCTGGCCGGCCACCTGCACCGGCTGCTGGCCGGGATGGCGGACGGGCCGCGGCGCACCCTCGCCGAACTGCCGATGATCCCCGAGGAGGAGCAGCGCGCGCTGCTCGCCTCCCGGAAGCCGCCGCGGGAGCTCCCGGGCACCGACCCGGCCCGGCCGGCCGGGTGGAGCCGGGTCCACGTCCTCGACCGCGCTCGGCGCCCCCAACCCGTCGGGGTGCCCGGCGAGTTGTACCTCGCGGGCTACCTCCCGGAGCAGCCGGACGAGCGGCTCGTCCCCGACCCGTACGGCGCGCCGGGGGAGGCGATGTACGGCACCGGGGATCTGGTGCGGTGGACCGCCGACGGCGGGCTGGAGCACCTCGGCCGGGTCGAGGAGCGGGCGAAGCCCCGCGGCGGGGAGACCGACCCGGCCCCCGCCCCCGCCGCGGCCGCCCCCCGCCACGTCGCCCCCCGGACCCCCGCCGAACGCGCGCTGGCCGGCATCTGGGCCGAGGTGCTGCGGCTGGAGCGGGTCGGCGCCGACGACAACTTCTTCGACCTCGGCGGCGACTCCATCCTCGGCATCCAGGTGGTGGCCCGCTCCCGGCAGGCCGGGCTGGCGGTGACCTCCCGGGACCTCTACCGCCACCAGACCGTCGCCGCGCTCGCCCTGGCCGCGGAGGACGCCGAGGCGCCCGCCGCGCCCGCGCCGGTGGCCGCCACCGGGGAGGCCGTGCTGACCCCGATCCAGCGCTGGTGGTTCGAGCGGGCCGCCGGCCGGGCCGGCCACTTCGCCCAGGCCGTCTCCCTGCTGCTGCCCGGCGACCTCGACCGGGCGGCCCTGGAGGAGGCCCTGAACGACCTGGTCGCCCACCACGACGCGCTGCGCTCCGCCTTCACGACTCCGGACGGCGCCGGCGCGGTGCGCTGGCGGATCCAGGAGCCGACGGCCCGCACCACCCTGGCCCGGCACACCGGCCCCGACCAGGACACCCCGCACTTCGGGCCGTACGACCTGGCCGGCGGCGCCCCGCTGCTGCGCGCCGTCCTGCACGAGCGCGCCGACGGCCGGCCCCCGGTCCTCCACCTGGCCGTCCACCACCTGGTGGTCGACGGGGTCTCCTGGCGGGTCCTGCTGGAGGACCTCGACACCGCGTACCGGGCCCGCCGCGAGGGCCGGGACGGCGCGGCCGCCCTCCCGGCGAAGTCCTCGCCGCTGCGGCAGTGGGCAGAGCGGCTGAGCGCCTTCGCCGCCGCGGGCGGCTTCGAGGACGAGTCCGCGTACTGGGCCGGGGCCGTGCCCGGGCAGTCCGACGACGAGCCCGGGCCGTCCGCCGACGAGCCGTTCCCCGACGAGCCCTTCCCCGCCGAGCTCGACGGCCCCGACAGCTACGCCACCGAACGCTCCGTCACCGTCCGGCTGAGCCCCGCCGACACCGCCGCCCTGCTGCGCACCCTGCCCGACACCTACCGCACCCAGGCCAACGACGTGCTGCTGAGCGCGCTGGGCCGGGCGCTGTGCGGGGCGAGCGGGCTGGAGCGGGTCGTGGTGGACGTCGAGGGCCACGGGCGCGAGGAGCTGTTCGCCGACCTCGACCTCGGCCGTACGGTCGGCTGGTTCACCACCCGCCACCCCGTCGCCCTGGCCGTCCCCGCCGGGGCCGGCTGGGACACCGTCCTCAAGCAGGTCAAGGAGCAGCTGCGCGCCGTCCCCCGGCGCGGCCTCGGCTTCGAGGCGCTGCGCCATCTCGGACGCCCCGGCACCGCGCCCGAGGTGCCGGCCGCCCGGATCAGCTTCAACTACCTGGGCCGCATCGCCCTGCCGGACGACCCGGACGGGCTGTTCCGCGGCACCTTCCGGCCGCTGGAGCTGGACGCCGACCCGGCGGTCGAGCGCCCCCACCCGCTGGAGGTGGTCGGCCGACTGGACGGCGACGCGCTGGAGTTCACCTGGTTCCACTCCGCCGCCGTCCACGGCAGTGCCACCGTCGAGGCGCTGGCCCGGCGCTTCGCCGAGGAGCTGGCCGACCTCGCCCGCCACGCGACCACCCCCGGCGCCGCCGGGCGCACCCCGTCCGACTTCCCGCTGGCCCGGCTCGACCAGCCGGCGGTGGACCTGATCACCGGCGCCGACCCGGGCGCGGTCGAGGACGTCCTGCCGCTCACCCCGACCCAGTCCGGCATGCTCTTCCACGGCCTCGCCGAGGAGGACAGCGGCGCCTACTTCCAGCAGCTGGACTTCGTCCTCGACGGGGTGCCCGACCCGGCCCGCCTCGCCGAGGCCTGGCAGTGGGTCACCGACCGCACCGCGGTGCTGCGCGCCCACGTCCGCTGGCAGGAGGTGCCCGAGCCGCTGCTGGTGGTGCACCGCCGGGTGGCCGTGCCGGTCAGCCACCTGGACTGGCGCGCGCTGCCCGAGGAGGAGCGCCGCACCCGGCTGGCCGAGCTGCTGGACCGCGACCGGGCCCGCGGCCTCGACCTCGCCCGGGCCCCGCTCCAGCGGCTGCTGCTGATCCGCCTCTCGGACAGCCGGGTGCGGGTGCTCTGGTCGTTCCACCACCTGGTGCTGGACGGCTGGAGCCTGTTCCAGGTGCTCTCGGACGTCTTCGCGGTGCACGCCGCCCTGGCCTCGGGACCGGAGGTCCCGTACGGCACCGTGCCGGAGCGCCGGCCCTACCGCGACTACCTGGCCTGGCTGGGCGGGCGCGACCACGCCGAGGCCGAACGGCACTGGCGCACCCGCCTCGCCGGGCTGGTGGAGGCGACGCCGCTGCCGTACGACCGCGAGCCGGTGCAGAGCCACCGCGCGGAGTCCACCCGGGCGGTGCCGTTCACCCTGCCCGCCGCCGCGACCAGGGCGCTGGAGGACCTGGCGCGCGGCTCCGGGCTGACCCTCAACACCCTGGTCCAGGGAGCCTGGGCGGTGCTGCTGGGCCGCCAGGCCGGGCGGGCCGAGGTGGTGTACGGCGCCACCTCCTCCGGGCGCCCGCCCGAGCTGCCCGGCGTCGAGTCGATGACCGGCCTGTTCATCACCACCCTGCCGACCCGCACCACGGTGCCCGCCGAGGGCACCCTGCTGGACTGGCTCCAGGCCCTCCAGCGGGAGCAGAGCGAGGACCGGCGGTACGGCTTCGTCCCGCTCACCCGGATGCGAGCCGGCACCGGACTGCCCGAGCAGACCGGCCTGTTCGACAGCCTGGTGGTCTTCGAGAACTACCCGGTCGACGAGGACGCGGCCGACGCCCACGGCCTGCGGCTGCGCGACCTGGACGGCATCGAGACCACCAACTACCCGCTCGCCCTGCTCGCCTACCCCGGCCCGGAGCTGTCCCTGCGGCTCTGCTACGACCCGCGGCTGTTCGACGAGTCCACCGTGCGGCGGCTGGCCGGCCGGCTCACCGCCGCGCTGACCAGCCTGCCCGCCGGCGCCCACCGCCCGCCCGCGCGGCTGCCGCTGCTGACCGCCGAGGAGCGGCACCGCGTCCTGGTCGACTGGAACGCCACCGCCGCCGAGCAGCCCGCGGCCGACATCGCCGAGCTGTTCGCCGAGCAGGTGCTCCGCACCCCCGGGGCGGTCGCCCTGGAGGCCGGCGAGCAGCGCCTCACCTACCGCGAACTGGACGGCCGGGCCGCCGAGTTGGCCGGGCACCTGGCCGCGCAGGCGGTCCGGGTGGAGCAGCCGGTCGGGGTGCTGATGGAGCGCTCCGTCGAGCTGGTCGTCGCCCAGCTGGCGCTGGTCCGCACCGGCGGGGTCTTCGTGCCGCTGGACGGCCGGGCGCCGCGCGAGCGGCTGCACCGGATGCTGGCCGAGGCGGGCGCCGAGCTGCTGCTCACCGACGCCCGCTGGGCGGACACCGCCGCCGAGCTGCGCCCCGCCGAGCGGGTGCTGCGCGTCGACCGGCCGGACCGCACCGGGGTGCCGGCCGCGCCCCCGGCGGCCGTCCACCCCGACAACGTCCAGTACCTGATGTTCACCTCGGGCTCCACCGGCACCCCCAAGGGCGTCGCGGTGCGCCGCCGGGACGTCGCCGCGCTCGCCCTGGACCGCGCCTTCACCGGCCACGACCGGGTGCTGGTGCACTCCCCGCACGCCTTCGACGCCGCCACCTACGAGCTCTGGGTGCCGCTGCTGCGCGGCGGCACCGCCGTCCTCGCCCCGCCGGAGGACCTGGACGCCGCCGCCGTCCGGCACGCCGTCACCGAACGGGGCGTGACCTGCCTGTGGCTGACGGCCGGGCTGTTCCGGTTGCTCGCCCAGGAGGACCCGGGCTGCCTGCGCGGCGCCCGCGAGGTGTGGACCGGCGGCGAGGCGGTGCCCGGCGCCGCCGTTCGCAAGGTCCTGGCGGCCTGCCCCGGCCTCACCGTGGTCGACGGCTACGGGCCGACCGAGACCACCACCTTCGCCACCCGCCGGGCCTTCCGCGAGGGCGACGAGCTGCCCGCCACGCTGCCGATCGGCCGCCCGCTGGACAACACCCGGGCGTACGTCCTGGACGGCGTGCTCCAGCCCCAACCGCCGGGCATCACCGGTGAGTTGTACATCGCCGGGGCCGGGCTCGCGCGCGGCTACGCGGGCCGCCCCGGCGAGACCGCCGCCCGCTACCTCGCCGACCCCTTCGGCCCGCCCGGCGCCCGGATGTACCGCACCGGCGACACCGTCCGGTGGAGCGCGGACGGCGAACTGCACTTCGTCGGCCGCGCCGACGACCAGATCAAGATCCGCGGCTTCCGGATCGAACCCGCCGAGATCGAGGCCCGGCTCACCGCCCACCCGGCCGTCGCCGAGGCCGTGGTCTCGCTCCACCAGGACGCCGGACGCAAGCGCCTCGCCGCCCACCTGGTGCCCGCCGAGGGCGCCGAGCCGCCCGGCGCCGCCGAGCTGCGCGCCCACCTGGCCGCCGACCTGCCCGACTACATGCTGCCCGCGGCCTTCGTCACGCTGCCCGAACTCCCGCTCACCGCCAACGGCAAGGTGGACCGCCGCCGGCTGCCCGCCCCCGACTGGTCGACGGGCGGCGACCGCCCCCACCGCGCCCCCGGCACCGACCGCGAACGGCTGCTCGCCGCGATCTGGGCCGAGCTGCTCGGGGTCGAACGGGTCGGGCTGGACGACGACTTCTTCCTGCTCGGCGGCGACTCCATCCTGAGCATCCAGGTGGTCTCCCGGGCCCGCGCCGCCGGCCTCGCGCTCTCCCCGCGCGACCTGTTCCGGCACCCCACCGTCGCCGCCCTGGCCGCGGCCGCCGGCAGCGCCGTCACCGTCGCGGGCACCGAACCGGTCGGCGGCGAGGTCGGCCTGACACCGATCCAGCACTGGTTCCTCGACCCGAACCCGCCGTACGCCCACCACTTCGACCAGTCCCTGGTGGTGGAGGCCCCCGGCGCCGTCGACCCCCGGGCCCTGCGCCGCGCCCTGGCCGCCCTGTGGGCCCACCACGACGCGCTGCGCTCCCGCTTCACCCGTGCCGAGGACGGCGCGTGGCGGCAGCACTGCGCCCCCGCCGAGGAGGCCGCGCCCGAGCTGCTGGAGGTCCACGGCCACGGCGCCGAGGAGGCGGTGACCGCGGCCGCCCACGCCTCCTTCCGGCCGGCCGACGGCCCGCTGCTCACCGCCCGGCTGTTCCAGGGCGACGGCGCCCGGCCCGACCGGCTGCTGCTGGCCGTCCACCACCTGGTGGTCGACGGCGTCTCCTGGCGGGTGCTGCTGGAGGACCTGGAGACCGCCTACCGGCAGGCCGTCGAGGGCCGCCCGCTGCGGCTGCCCGCCCGCACCAGCTCCGTCAGGGAGTGGGCCCGCCGCCTGGCCGCGCACACCGAAGCCGGCGGCTTCGACGGGCAGCGCGACCACTGGGCGGCCGCCGCCCGGGCCTGCGCCACCCCGCTGCCGGTGGACGGCGACGGCGGCAACACCGCCGCCGACCTGCGCGAGGTGACCGTCCGGCTGGACCGCGACCGCACCGACGCCCTGCTGCGGCAGGTCCCCGCGGTCTACCGCACCCGGATCGACGACGTGCTGCTCACCGCGCTCGGCCGGGTGCTCGCCGACTGGACCGGGCACGGCACCGTCGCCGTCGGCCTGGAGGGCCACGGCCGCGAGGACCGGCTGTTCGACGGCCTCGACCTGTCCCGCACGGTCGGCTGGTTCACCTCGCTCTTCCCCGTCGCCCTCGACATTCCGGCGGGGGACTGGGGCACCGCCCTGAAGGCCGTCAAGGAGCAGCTGCGGGCGGTGCCCGACCGCGGCCTCGGGTACGGCGCGCTGCGCCACCTCGCCCGGGACGCGGCGCTCGCCGACGCGCCCGCCCCCGGCGTCGCCTTCAACTACCTGGGCCGCTTCGACTGGTCCGCCGACGGCGCCGCCCTGGTCGGCGCCGTCCCCGGCGGCCTCGGCGGCGCGGAGGCGCCCGGCACCGAGCGCCCCCACCTGCTGGACGTGGTCGCCCGGGTCGAGGACGGCGAGCTGGAGATCGGCTGGTACTACAGCACCGGCCGGCACCGCGCCGACACCGTCACCGGCCTCGCCCACGCCATGCTGGGCGCCCTGGAGGAGATCGTCGCCCACTGCGCCGAGCCCGGCGCGGGCGGCCGCACCCCCGCCGACTTCCCGCTCGCCCGGCTCGACCAGGCGGCCGTGGACCGGATCGCCGGGGACGGCCGAGCCGTCGCCGACGTCTACCCGCTGACCCCGATGCAGGCCGGGATGCTCTTCCACAGCCTGCTCGACCCGGACGGCGACACCTACGTCAACCAGGTCCAGCTGGTGCTGGACGGGGTCACCGACCCGCACGCGCTGGCCGAGGCCTGGCAGCGGACCGCCGACGCCAACGCGATCCTGCGCACCCGGCTCAGCTGGCAGGACGGCGCCGAACCGCTCCAGGTCGTCCAGCACCGGGCCGCCGTCCCGGTCGCCCACCACGACTGGACCGGCCGCCCCGCCGAACAGGTCGAGCGGGACACCGCCCGGCTGCTCGCCGAGGACCGGGCGGCGGGCATCGACCTCGGCGGCGCGCCGCTGCTGCGCCTCGCCCTGATCCGGCTGACGCCGACCCGGGTCCGGGTGGTGTGGACCTTCCACCACGTGCTGCTCGACGGCTGGAGCGCCGCCCAGGTCTTCGACGAGGTGTGCGAGCGCTACGCCGCCCTGACCGCCGGACGCCGGCCCGCCCCGGCCGAACGGGCGCCCTACGCCGACTACCTGCGCTGGCTGGCCGGCCAGGACGGGGCGGAGGCCGAGCGGTACTGGCGCGACACCCTGGCCGGCTTCCCCGCCCCCACCGAACTGCCCCGGGACCGCCGCCCGGCCGGCGCCCACCGCGCCTCCTCCTCGGCCTCGGTGCGGGTCGCCCTCGGCGCCGAGCTGTCCGAGCGGCTGCGCGACACCGCCCGGCAGGCCGGGCTGACCGTCAACACCGTGCTCCAGGGCGCCTGGGCGCTGCTGCTCTCCCGCTACGGCGGCGGGGACGACGTGGTGTTCGGCACCATCGTCTCCGGCCGGCCCGCCGAAGTCCCCGGCGTCACCTCGATGGTGGGGCTGTTCATCAACGCCCTGCCCACCCGGGTGCGGATCGACCCCCGGCGCCCGCTGCGGGAGCTGCTGCGGGAGGTCCAGGACCACCAGTCCGAGGCGCGCCGGCACGACGCCGTCTCGCTGGCCCAGCTCCAGGGCTGGAGCGAACTGCCCGGCGGCACCGCCCTGTTCGACAGCCTGGTGGTCTTCGAGAACTACCCCTTCGACGCCCAGTCGCTGACCCGGCACGGCCTCGGCGTGGAGACCGAGCAGGTGCTGGAGCCGACCAGCTACCCGCTCAGCGTGGTGGTCGCGCCCGGCGAGTCCATCGAGGTCGGCCTGGACCACGACCCGGCCCTCTTCGACACCGCCACCGTCGAGGGGCTCGGCGCGGGCCTGCGCACCCTGCTCGCCGGTATGGCGGCCGGCCTCGACCGGCCGGTGGGCGAGCTGCCGCTGCTGGACCCGGCCGAGGGGCGCGCACTGGTGGCACGCCTCGGGGGAGCGTTCACCGAGGCATCGGACGGCACCCTGCCCGAGGCCTTCGCCCGGCAGGCCGCCCGCACCCCCGACGCCCCGGCGGTCCGCTCCGGCGACGAGCAGCTGACCTACCGGGAGCTCGACGAGCGCTCCAACCGGCTGGCCCGGCTGCTGATCGCGGCCGGGGCCGGCCCCGAGCGCTTCGTCGCGCTCGCGCTGCCCCGCACCGTCGAACTCGCTGTGGCACTGCTCGCGGTGCTCAAGAGCGGCGCCGCCTACCTGCCCGTCGACCCTGGCTACCCGGCCGAGCGGATCGCCTACCTCTTCGAGGACGTCCGGCCCGACGCCGTCGTCACCGGCACGGCGACCGCCGACCGGCTGCCCGACGGCCCGTCCACCCGGATCGTGCTGGACGACCCGGCCTGCCGCGAGCGCCTGGCCGCCGCCCGCGCCGACGCCGTCCGCGACGAGGAGCGGCACGGCGCCCTGCGGCCGGAGCACCCCGCGTACGTCATCCACACCTCCGGCTCGACCGGCCGCCCCAAGGGCGTGGTGGTCGCCCACAGCTCGGTGCTCGCCCTGACCGACTGGGCCGCCGCCGAGTTCGCCGACGGCGGCCTGGCCCACGTGCTCGCCGCCACCTCGCTCAACTTCGACGTGTCGGTGTTCGAGATCTTCGCGCCGCTGCTCTCCGGCGGCCGTGTGGAACTCCTGCGCGACCTGCTGGCGCTGGCCGAGCGCCCCGGCCCCTGGCGGGCCGGCCTGCTCAGCGCGGTGCCCTCGGCCCTCGGCGGACTGCTCGCCGACGGCGCCGTGCAGCTCGCGGCGGACACCGTGGTGCTGGCCGGCGAGGCACTGCCCGCCCGCACCGTGCGCCAGGTCCGCGAGGCCGTCCCCGGCTGCCGGGTGCTGAACGTCTACGGCCCCACCGAGGCCACCGTCTACGCCACCGCCCACACCTGCGACCCCGCCGACCCGGACCGCGACCCGCCGATCGGCCGCCCGGTCGGCGGCGCCCGGGCCTACGTCCTGGACGAGCGGCTGCGCCCGGTGCCCGTCGGCGCGCCCGGGGAGCTGTACCTGGCCGGCACCGGCGTGGCCCGCGGCTACCTGCGCCGCCCCGGCCTGACCGCCGCCCGCTTCCTGCCCGACCCGTACGGCCCGCCCGGCGCCCGGATGTACCGCACCGGCGACCGGGTGCGCTGGAGCGCCGACGGCGGCCTCGACTACCTCGGCCGCGCCGACGACCAGGTCAAGGTGCGCGGCTTCCGGATCGAACTCGGCGAGGTCGAGGCCGCGCTGGCCCGCCACCCCCGGGTCTCGGCGGCGGCCGCCCGGGTGGTCGACCAGGACGGCCACAAGCGGCTGGTGGGCTACGCGGTGCCGCGCGACGGCGCCCTGCCCGACCAGGCCGAGTGGCGGGCCTTCCTCGGCGGCACCCTCCCCGGCCACCTGGTGCCCGCCCTGGTGGTGCCGCTGGAGCGGCTGCCGCTCGGCGCCACCGGCAAGCTGGACCGGCGCGCCCTGCCCGAGCCGGTGTGGGCCGCGCCCGCGACGGAGGCCGGCCGGCCCCCGCGCACCGACACCGAGCGCGCCCTCGCCGCCATCTGGCGCGAGGTGCTCGGGGTGCCCGAGGTCAGCGCGGACGACAACTACTTCGCCCTCGGCGGGGACTCCATCCTCGGCATCCAGATCGTCTCGGCGGCCCGCCGGGACGGCCTGGCGCTGACCCCCCGGCACCTGTTCGCCCACCAGACCCTGGCCGAACTCGCCCGCGCCGCCGAGCGCTCACCGCGCCCCGAGCTCGCCGCCGACCAGGGCGCGGTGGTCGGCGAGGCCCCGCTCACCCCCGTCCAGCACTGGCTGCTGGACACCCTGGACGGCGACCCGGCCCGGCTCACCCAGTCCGTCTCCTTCACCCTCGCCCCGGACACCGACGAGGAAAGCCTGCGGGCCGCGCTGGCCGCCGTCCTGGACCACCACGACGCGCTGCGGCTGCGCTACGAGCCGCTCGCCGACGGCCGGTGGCGCCAGCACGGCACCGCCCCCGGCCAGGCACCCGAACTGCGCCCGCACGAGCTGCCCGCCGCCGAGGGGGAGCAGCGCGCGACCGTCCTGCGGGACCTCGGCGAGCGACTGGCCGAGGGCTTCGACCTGGCCGCCGGACCGCTGCTGCGGGCCGCGCTCTGCCGCTTCGCCGACGACCCCCGCCCGGTGCTGCTGCTGGCCGCGCACCACCTGGTGGTGGACGCGGTGTCCTGGCGGATCCTGCTGGAGGACCTGGAGCGCGCCCACAACGCGCTGAGCGCGGGCGAGCGGCCCGACCTCGGCGCCAAGAGCACCTCCTTCCGGGCCTGGGCCGAACGGCTCGCCGCGCACACCGCGGCCGGCGGCTTCGACGCGGAACTCCCCTACTGGCAGGGCCTGGTGGACGACGACCTGCCGGTGGACCTGGACGGCGCCAATACGGCGGAGAGCGAGGAGTCGCTGACCTTCGCCCTGGACGCCGAGTCCACCCGCCGGCTGCTCCAGGACGTCCCGGAGGCCTACCGCACCCGGGTCAACGACGTCCTGCTCTGCGCCCTCGGCCGGGTGCTGGCCCGCTGGACCGGACGCGGCCGGGTGCTGGTCGCCCTGGAGGGCCACGGCCGCGAGGAGCCCTTCGACGGCGTCGACCTCTCCCGCACCGTCGGCTGGTTCACCACGATGTACCCCGTCGCCCTGGACGTGCCCCCGGACGCCGACCCCGGCACCGCCCTGAAGGCCGTCAAGGAGAGCCTGCGCGCCGTCCCCGGCGGCGGCCTCGGCCACGGCGCCCTGCGCCACCTCAAGCCGGAGCCGGGCCTGGCGCTGCCGCGGATCGGCTTCAACTACCTGGGCCGGCAGGACTGGAGCGCCACCCCCGGCGGCCTGCTGCACGCCCCGGCCGGCCCGCTCACCGGCGGCATGGACCGCACCGCCCGCCGCCCCCACCTGCTGGACGTGCTCGGCCTGGTCGCCGAGGGCCGGCTCTCCTTCACCTGGTCCTACTCCCGCGCGGTGCACCACAGCGGAACGGTCGCCCGGCTGGCCGCCGAACTGCTGGACGAGCTGCGGGAGCTCGTCCGCCACTGCGCCGAGCCCGGCGCCGGCGGCCGCACCCCCTCCGACTTCCCGCTGGCCGGCCTCGACCAGGCCGGCGTCGACCGGCTGGCCGGCACCGGACGGGAGGTGACGGAGATCCAGCCGCTCACCCCCACCCAGACCGGCATGGTGGTGCACGGCCTGGACGAGGCCGAACACGGCCTCTACGTCGAGCAGATCACCTTCGTCCTGGACGGCGCCCGTGACCCGGGCCTGCTGGCCGCCGCCTGGCAGCACGTCGTCGACCGCACCCCGGTGCTGCGCGCCTCGGTGGTGCTGCGCGACGTGCCGGTGCCGCTCCAGGTGGTCCACCGGCAGGCGGTGCTGCCGGTCACCGAGCACGACTGGAGCGAGCTGGGCGAGGCCGAGCGCGCCGCCCGGCTGGAGGAACTGCTCGCCGAGCAGCGGGCCCGCCCGCTGGTGCTGGACCGGCCCCCGCTGCTGCGGCTCGACCTGGTCCGGCTCGGCCCGGAGCAGGTCCGGGTGGTCTGGGCCTTCCACCACGTGCTGCTGGACGGCTGGAGCGTCTTCCACGTCCTCGCCGACGTGCTGGCCGCCCACGCCGCCCTGGCCCGGGGCGAGCGCCCCGAGCTGCCCGAGCGCCGCCCCTTCGCCGAGTACGTCCGCTGGCTCGCCACCCGCGACACCGGCACCGCCGTCGAGCACTGGCGCGGCGTGCTCGCCGACCTCGCCGCCCCCACCCCGCTGCCCTACGACCGCCGGCCCGCCCAGGGCGACACCGCCCGCTCCGGCGACTGGCTCTCGCACCGGCTGGACGAGGCCGCGACCGCGCGGCTCCAGGAGTTCGCCCGCCGCCACCGCCTCACCCTCAACACCGTGGTGCAGGGCGCCTGGGCGCTGCTGCTGTCGCGCTGGAGCGGGGAGCGGCGGGTCTGCTTCGGCACCACCGTCTCCGGCCGGCCCGCCGACCTGGCCGGCTCCGACGGCATCGTCGGCCTGTTCATCACCACCCTGCCCGCCCGGGTCGCCGTCGACGGCCGGCAGCCCTGCGCCGACTGGCTGCGCACCCTCCAGGAGGAACAGGCCGAGGACCGCCGCTTCGACCACCTGCCGCTGGCCCGGATGCACGGGCTGAGTCAGGTCCCGCCGGGCACCGAGCTGTTCGACAGCCTGGTGGTCTTCGAGAACTACCCGGTCGGCGACGCCACGGCCGGCGCGTACGGCCTGCTGGTGCGCGACCTGGACGCCCGGGAGGCCACCAACTACCCGCTCACCGTGGTCGTCTCGCCCGGCGAGCGGCTCGCCGTGGAACTCGGCCACGACCCGCGCTTCCTCGACCGGCGGACCGCCGGGCGGCTCGCCGACCAGCTGCTGCACACCCTGAACGCGCTGGCCGCCTCGGACGGCGCCACCCCGCTGGACGGGCTCGACCTGCTGCCGCCCGGCGAACGGGAGCGGCTGCTGCACGGCCCCGCCCGCCCGGCGCTCGCCCCGGTGCCCCCGGCGACCCTGCCCGCCCTGGTCGAGGCCGCCGCGGACCGGTGGCCGGAGGCCGTCGCGCTGAGCGCGGACGGCCTGGAGCTGACCTACGCCGAGGCCGAGGCGCACGCCAACCGCCTCGCCCACCGGCTGATCGCGCGCGGCGCCGGCCCCGGGGAGACCGTCGCCCTGCTGCTGCCCCGCTCGGCGGACACCGTGCTCGCCGAACTGGCGGTGGCGAAGACCGGCGCCGCCTTCCTGCCCGTCGACCCGCACTACCCCGAGGAGCGGATCGGGGCGATGCTGCGCGACGCGGCGCCCGCGCTGACCCTGGACGCCAAGGAGGTCGCCGAGCTGCTCGCCGCCGACCCCGACGGCGCCCCCGGCCACTGCCCCACCGACGCCGACCGCACCCGCCCGCTCGACCCGGACGACCCCGCCTACGTCATCTTCACCTCCGGCTCCACCGGCACCCCGAAGGGCGTCGTGGTCACCCACCGGGGCCTCGCCGCCTTCGCCGCCGCCGAGGCCGCCCACTACCAGGTGGCCCCGGGGGACCGGGTGCTGGCCTTCGCCACCCCCAGCTTCGACGCCTCCGTGCTCGAACTGTGCCTGGCCCTGCCGCACGGCGCCCGGCTGGTGGTGCCCGAGCCCGGACCGCTGCTCGGCGCCCACCTGGCCGGACTGCTCCGGGCGGAGCGGATCACCCACACCCTGCTGCCGCCCGCCGCCCTCGCCACCCTGCCGGCCGACACCCCCGGCATCCTGCCCGCGCTGAAGACCCTGATCGTCGGCGCGGAGGCCTGCGGCCCCGACCTGGTCGCCCGCTGGGCCCCGCACCACCGGATGGTCAACTCCTACGGCCCCACCGAGGCCACCGTCGTCGCCACCTGGTCCGCGCCGCTCACCGCCGACGGCGCCGCCCCGCCGATCGGCCGCCCGCTGCCCGGCACCGGCGCGTACGTCCTGGACGCCCGGCTGCGGCCGGTGCCCGACGGCGTCCCCGGCGAACTGTGGCTGAGCGGCCCTGCCCTGGCCCGCGGCTACCTCGGCCGCCCCGGCCTGACCGCCGCCCGCTTCACCGCCGACCCGTACGGGCCGCCCGGCGGCCGGATGTACCGCACCGGCGACCTGGTGCGCCGCGACCGCCACGGCGAACTGCACTACCTGGGCCGCACCGACCACCAGCTCAAGCTGCGCGGCCACCGGATCGAGGCGGGCGAGGTGGAGGCCGTGCTGGCGCGCCACCCGGCCGTCCTGGACGCGGTGGTGAGCATCCGGGAGGACGAGCCCGGACTGCCCCGGCTGGTCGCCCACCTGCTGGCCGCCCCCGGCGCCGAACCGCCGACCGCCGCCGAACTGCGCGCCCTGGCCGCCCGCGCCCTGCCCGGCCCGATGGTCCCCACGGCCTTCGCGGTGCTGGAGCGCTTCCCGCTCACCGCGAGCGGCAAGACCGACCGCGCGGCCCTGCCCGCCCCCGACCCGGCCGAGGCCGAGCCGGCCGGACGGGTGGCCCCGCGCACCCCCACCGAGGAGGCGGTGGCGGAGATCTGGGCCGAGGCCCTGCACACCGCCGTCGGCGCCACCGACGACTTCTTCCAGCTGGGCGGCGACTCCATGCGCGCCCTGCTGATCGCCTCCCGGGCCAACGACGCCTTCGGCGTCACGCTCACCCCCCGCGACGTGCTGGTCTCCCGCACCGTGGCCGCCCTGGCCGACCTGGTGGAGGACCTGGTGCTCAGCGAACTCGAAGCCGCCGCGCTGGACGGCCCCGACGAACCCGCCGCCCCCGGCAGCCCCGACGATGACGAACGGTGAGGACCCGACGACCATGACGCCTTCGACGCCTCCGACGCCCTCGAAGCGGGACCGCGCCGCGGCCCTGCCCGCCGACCTGCGCGAAGCCCTGCGCCGGCGGCTGGCCGGCCGGTCCGGCGGCGACGGGGCCGCCGCCGAGCGGGCCATCCCGCGCGCCGACCGCGGCCGTCCGCTGCCGCCCTCCTTCGTCCAGCAGCGGCTCTGGTTCCTCGACCGGCTGCGCCCCGGGGACCCGCGCTACAACAGCGCCGTCGCCCTGCGCTTCACCGGCGAGCTGGACCGCGCCGCGCTCGCCGCGGCGCTGACCGCCGTGGTGGCGCGCCACGAGGCGCTGCGCACCACCTTCGCGGAGAGCGACGGCCGGCCGGTGCCGACCGTCCGGGAGCCCGGGCCGGTGGAGCTACCGGTCCGCGAACCGGCCGAGGGCGAGAGCCTGGACGCCGTCCTGCTCCGGGAGTACTCCCGGCCCTTCGACCTCGAACGGGGGCCGCTGCTGCGCGCCCTGCTGGTCGCCGAGGCGCCGCACGCCCACGTCCTGCAGCTGACCGCCCACCACATCGTCACCGACGGCTGGTCGATGGGCGTCGTCCTGGACGAGCTGTGCACCGCCTACGAGGCCCTGGCCCGCGGCGCCGACCCCGCACTGCCCGAAGTCGCCGCCCAGTACCCGGACTTCGCGGCCTGGCAGCGCGAGCAGCTCGCCGGTGACCGGCTGGAGCGGCAGCTCGCCCACTGGCGGGAGAAGCTGGCCGGCGCCGTGCCGTCCGACCTGCCGCTGGACCACCCGCGGCGCGGCGAGGAGGCCGGCCCCGGCGGCCTGCACACCTTCACCGTCCCCGCGCCGCTCACCGCCCGGCTGCGCGCCCTCGCGACCGAGCAGCAGGGCACCCTCAACACCGCGCTGGTGGCCGGCACCCAGGCGCTGCTCGCCCGCTGGTCCGGCCAGCAGGACGTCACCGTCGGCTCGCTGATGGCCGGGCGCACCCGCACCGAACTGGAACGGGCCGTCGGCTGCTTCGTCAACACGGTGGTGCTGCGCACCCGGGTGGCGCCCGACGCCTCCTTCCGCGAGCTGCTCGCCGCCGCCACCGAGACCGGCAACGACGCCCTCGCGCACGGCGACACGCCCTTCGAACGGATCGTCGAGGCGGTCGGCGCGCCCCGCGAGGCCGGCCGCAACCCGCTGTTCGACGTCCTGGTGCTGCTGCACCCCGCCCCGCCCACCGCCGGGGACCGGCCCGGACTCGCCACCGCCCCGGTCACCGTGCCCCGGCAGGCCGCCACCTTCGACCTCAGCGTGGAGTTCGTCCCCGACGGCGAGGCGCTCACCGGCGTCCTGGAGTACCGCGCCGACCTGTTCGACGCCCCCACCGCGGGCCGGATGGCCGAGCAGCTGCTGCGCCTGCTGGAGGGCGCCGCCGCCGAACCGGACCGCCCGCTCGCCACCCTGCCGCTGCTCTCCGCGCGGGAGACCGAGCAGGTCACCCGGGGCTGGAACGCCACCGAGCTGCCCGTCGAGGCCGTCAGCCTGCCGGAGCTGCTCCGGCGCCGGGCCGAACGGACCCCGCACGCCCTGGCCCTGGTCGCGGGGGAGGAGCGCCTCGACTACGCCGAACTGGACGCCCGCGCCGAACGGCTCGCCCGCCGACTGGCCACCACGGGCGCCGGCCCCGAACGGCTGGTCGCGCTGCGACTGCCGCGCACCGCCGACCTGGTGGTGGCCGTCCTCGCGGTCTGGAAGGTCGGCGCCGGCTACCTGCCGCTCGACCCGGCGCTGCCCTGGGAGCGGGTCGTCTACGTGCTCGAGGACGCCGGGCCGGCCCTGTTCCTGGACGAGGACACCCTGCGCGACCTGCTGGGCAACGACGACCCGGTCGACGTCGTCCTTCCCACGCCGGACCTCGCGACCCCCGCGTACGTGCTCTACACCTCCGGCTCCACCGGCCGCCCCAAGGGCGTCAGCGTCCCGCACCGCGCCCTGGCCCACCTGCTCGCCGCCCACCGGGCCGGCTTCGTCGCCGACGCGGGCGGCGGCCCGCTGAACGTCGCCCTGACCGCCTCCTTCTCCTTCGACACCTCGCTGGAGGGCCTGCTGCTGCTCGCGGACGGCCACCCGCTGCACCTCGTCGACGAGACCACCCGGATGGACCCGGCCGCCCTGGTCGAGTACGTCGTCCGCCACCGGATCGACTTCCTCGACCTCACCCCCTCCTACCTGCGCCAACTGCTGCCCGCCGGGCTGCTCGACGACCCCCGCCACCGCCCCCGGGTGCTGATGCTCGGCGGCGAGGCGGTCGCCCCCCGGCTCTGGCGCGAACTCGCCGCCCGCCCGGAGACGGCCGCCTACAACTACTACGGCCCCACCGAGTGCACCGTCGACGCCATCGCCTGCCGGATCGACGGCGGGGACCGGCCGCTGATCGGCCGCCCGCTGCCCAACGTCCGCGCCTACGTCCTGGACGGCCGGCTCCAGCCCGTGCCGCCCGGGGTCAGCGGTGAGCTCCACCTGGCCGGCGAGCAGGTCGCCCGCGGCTACGACGGCCGCCCCGGCCTGACCGCCGCCCGCTTCACCGCCGACCCGTACGGCCCGCCCGGCACCCGGATGTACCGCACCGGCGACCTGGCCCGCTGGACGGCCGACGGGCGCCTGGAGTACCTCGGCCGCGCCGACGACCAGGTCAAGGTGCGCGGCCACCGGATCGAACCCGGCGAGATCGAGGCGGCCCTGCTCGACCTGCCCGAGGTCCGCGCCGCCGCCGTGGCCGCCGTCCCCGACGCCCACGGCCACCACCGGCTGGCCGCCTACCTGGTCTTCGCCGACGGCGCCGCCCGCCCCGCCGCCGACCTGCGCGCCGCCCTGCGCCGGGTGCTGCCCGACCACCTGGTGCCGTCCTCCTTCACCGTGCTCGACGCCCTGCCGCTCGGCACCAGCGGCAAGCTCGACCGCCGCGCCCTGCCCGCCCCCGAAACCGACGTCCGGGAAGGGGAGTTCACCGCCCCGCGCACCCCCGAGGAGGAGACCCTCGCCGCCATCTGGGCCGAGGTGCTGGGCGTGCCCAGGGTCGGCGTCACCGACAACTTCTTCGAACTCGGCGGCGACTCGATCCTGAGCATCCAGGCCGTCTCCCGGGCCCGCGCGGCGGGCCTGCGGATCGGCTCCCAGGACGTCTTCCGCCACCAGACCGTCGCCGACCTGGCCGCCGCGGCCCGCACCGCCGAGCCGCCTGCCGCCCCCGCGCCGCGCCACCACCAGGACGGGCCCGCCCCGCTGACCCCCGTCCAGGAGTGGTTCTTCGCCGCCCACGGCCCGCTGCGGCACTTCACCATGTCGATGCTGCTCGACCTGCCGTACGGGCTGGACGAAGCCGCGCTGGACCGGGCGCTGGGCGCGCTGGTGGCCGCCCACCCGGCGCTGCGCACCCGCTTCACCCGTACCGGGGACGGCTGGCGGCAGGAGCCGGCCGCGGACGCCGGAGCGCTGCTGACCGCCCTCGACCCGGCCACCGACCCCGCCGACGAGCGGGAGGCGGAGCGGGAGGCGGCCGCCGAGGCCGCCCGCGCCGAGCTGGACCCGGCCACCGGGGCGCTGCTGCGCGCCGTGCTGTTCCGGCCCGCCGACGGCGCCCGGCCCCAACTTCTCCTGACCGCCCACCACCTGGCCGTCGACAGCGTCTCCTGGCGGGTCCTGCTCGCCGACCTGGCACAGGCCTACCGGCAGGCCGCCGAGGGCCGCACCCCCGACCCGGCGCCCGAGCCCACCGCCTTCACCGACTGGGCCCACCGGCTCGCCGAACTCGTCCGGACCGGCGGCCTGGACGCGGACCTGCCGTACTGGACCGCCGAGACCGCCGCCCCCGCCGGGCCGCTGCCCGTCGATCTGCCCGGCACCCCCACCGCCGGCTCGGTGCGCATCCTGCGCCACCGGCTCGACCGGGCCACCACCGAGGCGCTGCTGCGGAAGGTCCCCGAGGCCTACCGGACCCAGGTCAACGACGTGCTGCTCAGCGCGCTGGGCCGGGCCCTCGCCGACTGGACCGGCACCGGGCGGGTCGCCGTCGCCCTGGAGGGCCACGGCCGCGAGGACCTCTTCGACGGCCTCGACCTCTCCCGCACCGTCGGCTGGTTCACCACCCAGTACCCCGTCACCCTGGACCTGCCGGAAGGGACGGACTGGGCCGCCACCCTCAAGCGGGTCAAGGAGCGGCTGCGCGCCGTGCCCCGCCGGGGCCTGGGCTACGAGGCCCTCGCCCGGCTCGGCTCGGCCGCCGCGCTGAGGGACCGTCCGCTGCCGCAGGTCTGCTTCAACTACCACGGCCAGTGGACCGCCCCCGAGGGCGGCGACTTCGCCCCCGCCGGGCAGGCCCCCGGCCGCGACCTCGCTCCCGACGAGCCGCTGGACCACCTGCTCGACGTCTCCGCCGTCGTCGCCGACGGCGAGCTGGAACTCACCTGGCACTACAGCGACCGGGTGCACCGGGAGGAGACCGTCCGGGCCCTGGCCGAGGCCACCGCCGCCGCGCTCACCGGCATCGTCGAGCACTGCGCGAGCCCCGGCGCCGGCGGCCGCACCCCCTCCGACTTCCCGCTGGCCGGCCTCGACCAGGCCGCGCTGGACCGGCTGGTCGGCGACGGCCGGGACGTGACGGACCTGCTGCCGCTCACCCCGCTCCAGGAGGGCATGCTCTTCCACCGCCTGGTCGGCGGCGAGGACGACGTCTACCTCGACCAGGCCGCCCTGCTGCTGGAGGGCGTCGCCGACCCGCACGCCCTCGCCCTGGCCTGGCAGCGGGTCGCCGACCGCACGCCCGCGCTGCGCACCTCCGTGGTCTGGGAGGGCGTGCCCGCCCCGCTCCAGGTGGTGCGCCGGGGCGTCCGGCTGCCGGTGACCCACCTGGACCTGCGGGCCGTCGACCCGGCCGAGCGCGCCGAACGGCTGGAGCGGCTGAAGGCCGAGGACCTCGCCCTCGGCCTGGACATCGCCACCGCCCCGCTCACCCGGCTCACCCTGGTCCGGCTGCCCGAGGCCCGGGTCCAGCTGCTGTGGACCTCCCACCACCTGGTCCTGGACGGCTGGAGCCTCGCCCAGGTGCTCACCGACGTGTTCGCCGAGTACGCGGCGCTCACCACCGGTGGCGCCCCCGCCCCGGCGGTGCGCCGGCCCTTCGCCGACTACGTGCACTGGCTGGCCGGGCAGGACGCCGGGGCCGCCCGGGCCCACTGGCGGTCCGTCCTGGACGGCTTCGCCACCGCCACCCCGCTGCCCGCCGACCGGGCGCGGCGCGAGGCCCACCGGGCCCGCTCGGCGGGCAGCCTCAGCGCCGCCCTGTCCGAGCAGGTATCCGAGCAACTCGCCCGCACCGCACGGCAGTCCGGGCTGACCCTCGGCACCGTGGTGCAGGGCGCCTGGGCGCTGCTGCTGTCCCGCTACAGCGGCGAGCCGGACGTGCTGTTCGGCACCACCGTCTCCGGCCGGCCCGAGGAGCTGCCCGGCGTCGAGTCGATGATCGGCATGTTCATCAACACCCTGCCCACCCGGGTCCGGGTGGACGGCGAGCGCACCGCCGCCGACTGGCTGCGGGAGCTCCAGGCGGACCAGGCCGAGGCCCGCCGGCACTCGGCGGTCTCGCTCGCCGAACTCACCGGCTTCAGCGACGTCCCCGCCGGCAGCGCGCTGTTCGACAGCATCGTCGCCTTCGAGAACTACCCCTTCGACGACGCCCGCGCCGCCGGCACCGGGGTGCGCCTGGCCGAGGTCTCCTCCCGGGACGCCACCAGCTTCCCGCTGGTGCTGCGCGCCTACCAGGGCGGGCAGGTCGGCTTCGACCTCGCCTACGACCCGGAGCTGTTCGACGCCGCGACGGTGGACGCCCTCGCCGGGCGGCTGCGCCTGCTGCTCACCGAGCTGGCCGCCGGGCTGGACCGCCCGCTGCGCGCGCTGGCCTGGACCACCGAGGAGGAGCGCCGCCGGCTGCTGGTCGACTGGAACGGCACCGCGCAGGGCCGGCCCGCGCGCACCCTGGTCGACCTGTTCGAGGAGCGGGCCGCCCGCACCCCGCGGGCCGAGGCCGTCACCTGCGGCGGGGAGCACCTCGACTACGCCGAGCTGGACGCCCGGGCCGACCGGCTCGCCCACCGGCTGGCCGGGTTCGGCGCCGCCCCCGAGCGGTACGTCGCCCTGGCGCTGCCCCGCACCGCCGAGCTGGTGGTGGCCGTCCTCGCCGTCCTCAAGACCGGCGCGGCCTACCTGCCGCTCGACCCGGGCCTGCCCGCCGAACGCCGCGCCGAACTGCTGCGCGACGCCGCCCCGGTGGCCCTGGTCACCCTGGAGGCCCCGGCCGATCCGACCGGCGTCGAGGTGCCCGTCCTCGCCCTGGCCGACCCCGGGGTGCGCGCCGACCTGGCCCGCCGCCCGGCCGGCCCGCTCGGCGCCGGGCACCGCCCGCTGCCCGACAGCCCCGCCTACGCCATCTTCACCTCCGGCTCCACCGGCCGCCCCAAGGGCGTCGTGGTGCCGCACGCCAACGTGGTCCGGCTGTTCGAGCAGACCCGGGAGCTGTTCGACTTCGGCGCCGAGGACGTCTGGACGCTCTTCCACTCCTACACCTTCGACTTCTCGGTCTGGGAGCTGTGGGGCCCGCTGCTGCACGGCGGCCGGCTCGTCGTGGTGCCCGAGGACACCGCCCGCTCCCCGGAGGACTTCCTGCGGCTGCTCGCCGAGGAGCGGGTCACCGTCCTCAACCAGACCCCGTCCGCGTTCCACCAGCTGGCCCGCGCCGACGCCGAACTCCCGGACATATCCGCCCGGTTGGCGCTGCGCACGGTGGTCTTCGGCGGCGAGGCGCTGGACGTCACCCGGCTCGCCGACTGGTACCGGCGCCATCCCGAGGACGCGCCGCGCCTGGTGAACATGTACGGCATCACCGAGACCACCGTGCACGTCACCCACACCGCGCTGGACCCGGCGACCGCCACCGCCGGCGGCCCCGGCCCGATCGGCACCGGCATCGCCGACCTGCGGCTGTACGTGCTCGACGGCGACCTCGCCCCGGTGCCCCCGGGCGCCGTCGGCGAACTGTACGTGGCGGGCGAGGGGCTGGCCCGCGGCTACCTCAACCGGCCCGGCCTGACCGCCGGCCGCTTCCTCGCCGACCCCTTCGGCGCCCCCGGCACCCGGATGTACCGCACCGGCGACCGGGCCCGCTGGCAGGCCGACGGCACCCTGCGCTACCTGGGCCGCGCCGACCAGCAGGTCAAGATCCGCGGCTACCGGATCGAACCCGGCGAGATCGAGGCCGCCCTCCAGACCCACCCGGGCGTCGCCCTGGCCACCGTCGGCGTCCACGAGGACGCCACCGGCACCCGCCGGCTGGTCGCCCACCTCGTCGGGGAGGACCCGGCCCGGCCGCCCGGCGCCGCCGAGCTGCGCGCCCACCTGGAACGCCTGCTCCCCGCCTACCTGGTGCCCGCCGCCTACGTCCCGCTGGCCGCCCTGCCGCTCACCCCCAACGGCAAGCTGGACCGGCGCGCCCTGCCGGTGCCCGGCCCGGACGGCTTCGCGGCCGGCCGCGAGCGCACCGCGCCCCGCACCCCCGCCGAGCGGCTGGTCGCCGAGGCCTGGGCGGAGGTCCTGGACACCGGCGCGGTCGGCGCCGAGGACGACTTCTTCGCCCTCGGCGGGGACTCCATCCTCGCCGTACGGGTCACCGCCCGGCTGCGCGCCGCCTTCGGCGCCGCCGACCTCTCGCCCCGGGTGCTGTTCACCCACCCCGTGCTCGCCGACCTGGCCGAGGCGCTCGGCGCCCCGCGCCCCGGCGCCGCACCGGCCGTCATCCCCGCCGCCGACCCGGCGGCCGAGGCGCCGCTCTCCTACGCCCAGCAGCGGCTCTGGTTCCTCGACCGCTTCGAGCCCGGCAGCACCGAGTACACCTCGCTGTCCGTGCTGCGGCTGCGCGGCGCCCTCGACCGGGCCGCCCTGGGCGCCGCCCTGGACGCCCTGGTCGAGCGGCACGAGGCGCTGCGCACCACGTACGCCGAACGGGACGGCCGGGCCCGGCAGGTGGTGCGCCCGCCGCACCCCGTCGAGCTGCCCTGCGCGGACGTCCCGGCGGCGGAGCTGGACGCCCACCTGGAGCGGATCGCCACCGCCCCCTTCGACCTCGCCGAGGGCCCCGTGCTCCGCGCCCTCCTGGCCCGGACGGCCGCCGAGGAGCACGTCCTCGCCCTGGCGGTGCACCACATCGCCACCGACGGCTGGTCGATGGGCGTACTCGGCCGCGACCTCGGCGAGCTGTACGCCGCCGCCCTCGAACGGCGGAGCCCGCACCTGCCCGCGCTGCCCGTCCGGTACACCGACTACGCGGCCTGGCAGCGCACGCGCACCGCCGCCGCCGAGGCCGACCTCGACCACTGGCGCCGGGCCCTGGACGGCCTGGCCCCGCTGGAACTGCCCACCGACCGGCCGCGCCCGGCGGTGCGCACCCGTGAGGGCGCGCTGACGACCTTCACGCTGCCCGCCGAGCTGACCGCCCGGCTGCGCGAGCGCGGCCGCGAGGCCGACGGCACCCTCTACACCGTCCTGCTGGCCGCCTGCCAGGTGCTGCTGGCCCGCTGGTCCGGGCAGCGCGACGTCGCCGTCGGCACCGTCACCTCCGGCCGCGAGCAGGGCGAACTCCACGACGTGGTCGGCATGTTCGTCAACACCCTGGTGCTGCGCGGCGACATCCGCCCCGAACTGACCTTCCACGAGCTGCTGACCGCCGCCCAGCACACCGTGCTGGACGCCCTGGCCCACCAGGAGGTGCCCTTCGAACGGCTGGTGGACGCCCTCCAGCCGGAGCGCGACACCAGCCGCACCCCGCTGTTCCAGGTGATGGTGGCACTGCACAACCTCGGCGCCGAGACGCCCCCGCTGCCCGGCCTGACGGTCGAACCCGTCACCCCGCCGGTCCGCAGCGCCGCCTTCGACCTCTCCTTCGACTTCGCCGAGCACGACGGCGGCCTGACCGGCTACCTGGAGTACAGCACCGGGCTGTTCGACGCGCGGACCGCCGAGCAGCTGGCCCACCGGCTGACCACCCTGCTGGCGGCCGTCGCCGAGGCGCCTGGGACGGCCGTCGGCGAGCTGCCGCTGATGAGCGGGGACGAGCGGCGGCAGGTGCTGCGCCAGGGCCGGGGCGAGCCGCTGCCCGGGCCGGACACCACCTTCACCGCCCTGTTCGAGGAGCAGGCCGCCCGCACCCCGGACGCCACCGCGCTGGTCGCCCGGGACGCCACGCTGGACTACGCCGCCCTCAACGCCCGGGCCAACCGGCTCGCCCGCCACCTGACGGCCCTCGGCGCCGGCCCGGAGCAGGTGGTCGCCGTCCGGCTGCCGCGCACCTCCGACCTGGTGGTGGCGCTGTTCGCGGTGCTCAAGGCCGGGGCCGTCCTCCAGTTCGTCGACCCGGACCTGCCCGAGGAGCGGGCCGCCCTGCTGCTGGCGGACACCCGGCCGCGCACGGTGCTGACCGAGCGGGACCTGCGCGAGGTGCCCTGGGACGCCCTGCCCGGCCACGACCTGACCGACGCCGAGCGGACCGCCCCGCTGCTGCCCGGGAACGCCGCCTACCTGATCCACACCTCCGGCTCCACCGGCCGCCCCAAGGGCGTGGTCGTCGAGCACCGCCAGCTGGTCAACCTCTGCCGCGACCACCGGGAGGGGATGCTCGCCCCGCACACCGCCGACGGCGCCCGGCTGAAGGTCGCCCTCAGCGCCTCCCTCTCCTTCGACACCAGCTGGGAGGGCCCGCTGCTGCTGGTCTCCGGCCAGGAGCTCCACCTGATCGACGAGGACGTCCGGCTGGACCCGCAGGCCTTCTGCGCCAGGATCGTCGAGCAGCGGCTCGACGTCGTCAACGTCACCCCCTCCTACCTGCGCGAACTCACCGCCGCCGGACTGTTCGGCCCCGCCCCGCACCACCCCCGGCTGCTCCAGCTCGGCGGCGAGGCGATCCCCGCCGCCACCTGGCGGGAGCTGGCCGAGGCCCGGGCCCGACTCGGCGTCACCGTCTACAACCTGTACGGGCCCACCGAGTGCACCGTCGACGCCGCCTACGCCCGCTGCGCCGACCACCCCGGGCGCCCGGTGATCGGCCGGCCGGGCCGCGGCGTCACCGCCTACGTGCTGGACGGCGCGCTGCGCCCGGTGCCGCCCGGCATGCCGGGGGAGCTGTACCTGGCCGGTCGGCAGGTCGCCCGCGGCTACCTCGGCCGGCCCGGGCTCACCGCCGGCCGCTTCCTCGCCGACCCGTACGGCGCCCCCGGCACCCGGATGTACCGCACCGGCGACCTCGCCCGCTGGGACGCCGCCGGGCAGCTGGAGTTCCTCGGCCGGGCCGACGACCAGGTCAAGATCCGCGGCTTCCGGATCGAGCCCGGCGAGGTCGAGGCCGCCCTGCTGACCCACCCCGACCTCGCGGACTGCGCCGTCGCCGCCCGCGAACAGGGCGGCCGCACCCTGCTGGTCGGCTACCCGGTGCCGGCCGGCGACCGGGTGCCGCCCGCCGAGGAGCTGCGCGCCTGGCTGCGGCGCACCCTGCCCGACCACCTGGTGCCCACCGCCTTCGTCCCGCTCGCCCGCGTCCCGCGCACCACCAGCGGCAAGACCGACCGGCGCGCCCTGCCCGCCCCGCCCGCCCAGCCGGACCGCACCACCCCGTACGTCGCCCCGCGCCCCGGCACCGAGGAGCGGCTCGCCGCGATCTGGGCCGAGGTGCTGGGCGTGCGGCGGGTCGGCGCCCGGGACAACTTCTTCGCGCTCGGCGGCGACTCCATCCTCAGCATCCAGATCGTCTCCCGGGCCCGCGCCGCCGGACTCGCCCTCACCACCAAGGACGTCTTCCGCTACCAGAACGTCGCCGAACTCGCCCTCTGCGCCGGGGAGTCGACCGTACGGACGGAAGCGGACGAGGCCGAGCCCGCCGAGGCCCCGCTCACCCCGATCCAGCACTGGTACCTCGACGGGCGCCGCCCCGGCGAGGCGCTGCGCTTCACCATGACCCAGCGGCTGGTGCTGGCCCCGGACACCGACCCGGCCGCGCTGCGGCAGGCGGTGCTCGCGCTGGTGGAGCACCACCCGGCGCTGCGCACCCGCTTCCGCCACGGCGAGGGAGGCTGGCACCAGGAGGTCCGGGAGCAGGCACCGGACGGCGTCTTCACCCACCACCGGACCGTCCTGGAGACGGAGGTGCAGCGGGCCGCCGAGGAGGCCCAGCGCTCCCTCGACCCGCTCCAGGGCCGGATGCTGCGCGCCCTGTACTTCGACGGCGGCGCCGGCCGGCCCGGCCAGCTCGTGCTGACGATCCACCACCTGGCCGTGGACGGCGTCTCCTGGCGCATCCTGCTGGCCGACCTCGAAGCCGCCCACCACGCCGCCCGCGGCGGCGCGCCCGTCCGGCTGCCGGAGCCGGGCACCTCCTACACCCGGTGGGCCGCCCGGCTGGAGCGGCACACCCGCTCCGGCGCCCTGGACGGCGACACCGCGTACTGGGCCCGCACCGGCGAGGCCCCGGCCGGACTGCCCGCCGGGCGCCCGGGCGCCAACACCCACGGCGCCGCCGCCACCGTCACCGTGACGCTGGACGAGGCGACCACCGGGGCGCTGCTGCGCCGCGTCCCGGAGGTCTACCGCACCCAGGTCAACGACGTCCTGCTCAGCGCCCTCGGCCGCACCCTGGCCCGCTGGTGCGGCCGGGACACGGTGCTGATCGGGGTGGAGGGCCACGGCCGCGAGGACCTCTTCCCCGACCAGGACCTCTCCCGGACGGTCGGCTGGTTCACCGCCGAGTTCCCGCTCGCCCTGCGCGTCGACCCCGAGGCCGGCTGGCACCACACCCTGCGCTCGGTCAAGGAGCAGCTGCGCGCCGTCCCGCTGCGCGGACTCAGCCACGGCGCGCTGCGCCACCTGCTCCCGTCCGCCCTCCCGCAAGGCGCGGCCGCGCCGCAGGTCGGCTTCAACTACCACGGCCAGTGGGACACCCGCACCGGCGCCGACGGGCTGCTGCGCGGCTCGCTGCCCCCGGCCGGGCGCGACACCGACCCCGACGAGCCCCGCCCCTACCTGCTCGACGTCATCGGGGCCGTCCAGGACGGCCGGCTCGAACTGGGCTGGACCTACCCGGCGGAGGTCTACGAGGAGGCCACCGTCCGCGCCCTCGCCGAGCAGACCCTCCAGGCGCTGCGCGAGCTGGCCGAGCACTGCGCGGGCCCCGGCGCCGGCGGCCGCACCCCGTCCGACTTCCCACTGGCCGGCCTCGACCAGGAACGGCTGGACGGCCTGGTCGGCGACGGCCGCGAGGTCGCGGACCTGCTGCCGCTGACCCCGCTGCAGTCCGGCATGCTCTTCCACGGCCTGGTCGACGAGGACGGCGCCTACGTGGACCGGATCGCCGTCCGGCTGGCCGGCGTCGGCGACCCGGCGGCCTTCGCCGCCGCCTGGCAGCAGGTCGCCGACCGCACCCCGGCGCTGCGCACCGCCGTGCACTGGCGCGGCCTGCCGCACCCCGTCCAGCTGGTCGCGCGCCGCGCCGCCCTGCCCGTCCGCCACCTCGACTGGCGCGCCCTGACGCCCGAACGGCGGGCCGAGGAGACCGAGCGGCTGCTCGCCGAGGAGCGGGCCGCCAGCCTCGACCTGGGCACCGCGCCGCTCACCCGGCTCGTCCTGGCCGCGCTGCCCGGCGACGAGGTGCTGCTGCTCTGGTCCACCCACCACGTGATCCTGGACGGCTGGAGCACCGGCCAGCTGCTCACCGAGGTCTGCGAGGAGTACGCCGCGCTGACCGGCGGCCCGCAGGCGCCCCGCCCCGTCCGCCGCCCGTTCGCGGACTTCCTGGCCTGGCTGCGCGAGCAGGACGGGCGGGCCGCCGAGGAGCACTGGAGCGCCGCGCTCGCCGGGTTCACCGAACGGACCGCGCTGCCCTACGACCGCCGCCCCGCCGGCGCCCACCGGGCCCGCTCCACCGCCGCCGTCCACCGCGTCCTGGACGAGGCGGCCTCCGCCCGGCTGCGGGAGAACGCCGCCGCCGCCGGACTGACCGTCAACACCCTGGTCGAGGGTGCCTGGGCGCTGCTGCTGGCCCGCTACGGCGGCACCGCGGACGTCGTCTTCGGCACCACCGTCTCCGGGCGCCCGGCCGAACTGCCCGGCGTCGAGACGATGATCGGGCTGTTCATCAACACCGTGCCCGCCCGGGTCCGGATCCCCTCGGGCGGCGTGCTGCCCTGGCTGCGCGACCTCCAGGACCGGCAGAGCGAGGGCCGCGGCCACGACCACCTGGCGCTGACCCGGATCCAGGGCCTGAGCGAACTGCCCGCCGGGGAGCCGCTGTTCGACAGCATGCTGGTGTTCGAGAACTACCCCGTCGACGAGTCCGCCGCGGACCGCACCGGCGTCCGGGTGGTCGAGGTGCGCGCCGACGACGCCACCACCTTCCCCTGGTGCCTGCGCGCCCACCTGAGCGGACAGCTCGCCTTCGACCTGGCGTACGACCCCGCGCTCTTCGACCAGCGCACCGCCCGGGACGCCGCCGACCGCCTCGCCCAGCTGCTGACCGCCCTCGCCGACGGCCTGGACGGCGACCTCGCCGCACTGGACCCGCTCACCCCGGCCGACCGCGAGCTGCTCGCCTCCTGGCACGCCACCGCCCGCCCGCCGGAGCCGCGCAGCCCGCTGCGGATCTTCGCCGAACAGGTCCGCCGCACCCCCGACGCCCCCGCCGTGCGCGAGGGCGGGCGCGAGCTGAACTACCGCGGGCTGGACGACTGGTCCGACCGGCTGGCCGCCCGGCTGCTCGCCGACGGCCTGGCCCCCGAGGACCGGGTCGCGCTGGCGATGGACCGCGGCACCGAACTCGTCGTCGCCCAGCTGGCCGTCCTCAAGGCCGGCGGCGCCTACCTGCCCGTCGACCGGCGCGCCCCCGAGGAGCGCCGCCGCACCCTGCTGGAGCGGGCCGGCGCGGCCGCGACCCTGACCGCCGGACAGGTCGCCGCCGCCCGCGACGGAGCGGCCGCCCCGGACCTGCCGCCCGCCGACCCGGACCGGCTGGCGTACGTGATGTACACCTCCGGCTCCACCGGCGAGCCCAAGGCCGTCGCCGTCCGCCACCGCGACGTGGCCTCGCTCGCCACCGACAGCCGCTTCACCGGCGGCCGCTGCGCCCGGGTGCTGCTGCACTCGCCGGTCGCCTTCGACGCCGCCACCTTCGAGGTCTGGGCGCCGCTGCTGAACGGCGGCTGCGTCCTTGTCGCCCCCGACGGGCCGGTGGACGCCGCCCTGCTGCGCCGCCTCGCCGGCCCCGACGGGCCGACGGCGCTCTGGCTCACCGCCGGGCTGTTCCGGCTGCTCGCCCAGGACGCGCCGGACTGCTTCGGCGGCCTGCGGACCCTGTGGACCGGCGGCGACGTGGTGCCCGCCGCCGCCGTGCGGCGCGTCCTGGCGGCCTGCCCCGGGCTGACCGTGGTGGACGGCTACGGCCCCACCGAGACCACCACCTTCGCCACCGCCCACGCCCTGTCGGACGCCGCCGCGGTGCCCGACACCGTCCCGATCGGCCGCCCGCTGGACGACCGCCGGGCGCACGTCCTGGACGCCCGGCTGCGGCCCGTCCCGCCGGGCTGCGCGGGTGAGCTCTACCTGGCCGGCGAGGGCCTGGCCCGCGGCTACCTGGGCCGCCCCGGCGCGACCGCCGCCCGCTTCCTCGCCGACCCCGCCGGCCCGCCCGGTGCCCGGATGTACCGCACCGGGGACCTCGCCCGGCGCCGCCCCGACGGCACCGTGGAGTTCCTCGGCCGCGCGGACGACCAGGTGAAGATCCGCGGCTTCCGGGTCGAGCCCGCCGAGGTGGAGGCGGCCCTCGCCGCCCACCCGCTGGTCGCCGATGTCGCCGTGGTCGTCCGCGAGGACCGGCCCGGCGCCCGCCGGCTGGTCGCCTACGCCGTCGGCACCGACGGCGCCCCCGACCCCGGCGAACTGCGGGACTTCGCCGCCCGCGCCCTGCCCGACTACCTCGTCCCGGCCGCCTTCGTCCCGCTCGACGCCCTGCCGCTGAGCCGCAACGGCAAGGTCGACCGCGCCGCCCTCCCGGCCCCCGAGGAGCGGACCGGCGGGCGCCGCGAGCGGGTCGAGCCGCGCACCGCGGCCGAACGCCGCACCACCGAGCTCTTCGCCGAGGTCCTCGGCATCCGCCCGCCCGGCACCGACGAGGGCTTCTTCGACCTCGGCGGCGACTCCATCCTCAGCATCCGGCTCGCCGCCCGCCTCGCCGAGGCCTTCGGCACCGAGCTCGGCCCCCGCGCCGTCTTCGACCACCCCACCCCGGCCGGCCTGGCCCGGCTGCTCACCGAGGAGTCCGCCGCCCCGGCCCGCCCGCCCGTCGTCCCGGTGCCCCGCACGGGCGCCGCCCCGATGTCCCACGCCCAGCAGCGCCTCTGGTTCCTGGAGGAGTTCACGCCCGGCGTCTCCGAGAACGTCGCGCTCGCGCTGCGGCTGCGCGGCACCCTCGACACCGGCGTCCTCGGCGCGGCCCTGGACGCCCTGACGGCCCGGCACGAGTCGCTGCGCACCACCTTCGACAGCGTGGACGGCCACGGCGTCCAACTCGTCCACCCGCCGCACGCCGTGCCGCTGCCGCTGCACGACCTCTCCGGGCGGCCCGCCGACGAACGGCCGCGGGCCCTGCGCGACCTGCTCGCCGCCGACCGCGCCCGCCCCTTCGACCTGCGCCGCGGACCACTGCTGCGCGCCACCCTGGCCCGGCTGGCCGACCGCGAGCACGTGCTGGCGCTGACCCTGCACCACATGGTCACCGACGGCTGGTCCACCGGCGTGCTGCTCACCGACCTGGCCCACCTCTACCGCGCCGAACTCGGCTCCACCGAAGCCGAGTTGGCGCCCCTGCCGGTGCAGTACGCCGACTACGCCCACTGGCAGCGCACCGCCGGGGCGCCCACCGGGGAGCAGCTCGCCTACTGGAAGGGCCAACTGACCGGTGTGGTCCCGCCGCAGCTGCCCACCGACCGGCCCCGGCCCGCGGTGCGCACCGCCAACGCCGCCAACGCCGCCACCGTCCGACTGGAGCTGCCCGCCGACACCGCCCGCCGGCTGGCCGAGGTCGGCCGGCGGCGCGGCGCCACCCTGTTCACCACCCTGGTCGCCGCCGCCCAGGCCTACCTGGCCCGGCTCTGCGGGGACACCGACATCACCGTCGGCACCATCACCTCCGGCCGGCACCGGCCCGAGGTCCAGCGGCTCGTCGGGTTCTTCGTCAACACCCTGGTGCTGCGCTCCCGGGTCGAGCCCGGACAGCCCTTCGACGCCCTCCTCGCCGAGGTGCGGCAGACCGTCCTCGACGCCTTCGCCCACCAGGACGTGCCCTTCGAGAAGGTGGTCGACGAGGTCCAGCCGGTGCGCGACACCAGCCGCAGCCCGCTGTTCCAGGTCCACGTGGTGCTCCAGAACGCGCCGTCCGCCGAACCCGACCTCCCGGGCCTCGACGTGACCGGCATCGAGCCCGACGCCGTACGGACGCCCTTCGAGCTGGTGCTGGAGTTCGTCGAGACCGCGAGCGGCGCCCTGCACGGCCTGTTCACCTACGACACCGACCTGTTCGACCCGGCCACCGTGGAGCGGATGGCCGGCCAGCTCGCCACCCTGCTCACCGCCGTCGCCGAGGACCCGTCCCGCGCCGTCGGCGCGCTGCCGCTGGCCGGCCCGGAGGAGTCGCCCGCCGAGCCGCACGGCGGCTTCCGCCCCGTCCCCGAGGCGACCCTGCCCGAGCTGTTCGAGCGCCGGGCCGCCGCCACCCCCGGGGCACCGGCCCTGCTCGACGGCGAACGGGAGCTGAGCTACGCCGACCTCGACCGGGCCGCCAACCGGCTGGCCCACCAGCTCATCCGGCGCGGCGTCGGCCCCGAGCGGCTGGTCGCCCTCGCCCTGCCCCGCTCGGCGGCCATGGTCGTCGCCCAGCTCGCCGTCGCCAAGGCCGGCGGCGCCTTCCTCCCCGTCGACCCCGACTACCCGGCGCCCCGGCGGGAGTTCATGGTCCGCGACGCCGCCGCCCACCTGCTGCTCGACGACCCGGCCCAGGTCTGGGCCGCCGAGGGCCCGGACACCGCGCCCACCGACGCCGACCGCACCACCGCCCTCACCCCCGCCCACCCCGCCTACGCCGTCTACACCTCCGGCTCCACCGGAACGCCCAAGGGCGTCCTGGTCACCCACCGCGGCCTCGCCGTCTTCGCGGCCGCCGCCGCCGAGCAGTACGCCGTCGGCCCCGGCGACCGGGTGCTCCAGTTCGCCTCGCCCAGCTTCGACGCCTCCGTCCTGGAACTGTGCATCTCGCTGCTCTCCGGCGCCGCCCTCGTCACCGGCGAGGAGGGGCCGCTGGTCGGCGAACGGCTCGCCGAGGCCCTGACCGCCCGCCGGATCAGCCACACCCTGATCCCCCCGGCCGCCCTGGCCACCCTGGAACCGGAGACCGCCGCGGCCCTGACCGGGCTGCGCACCCTGGTCGTCGGCGCCGAGGCCTGCCCGGCCGACCTGGTCGACACCTGGGCCCCCGGCCGGCGCATGGTCAACTCCTACGGCCCCACCGAGGCCACCGTCGTCGCCACCTGGACCGGCCCGCTCGCCCCCGGCAGCGGCAGCCCCGCGATCGGCCGCCCCAGCGGCGCCACCCGCGCGTACGTCCTGGACACCGCCCTGCGGCCGGTGCCGCCCGGCGTCACCGGGGAGCTCTACCTGGCCGGCCCCGGCCTCGCCCGCGGCTACCTCGGCCGCCCCGGCCTCACCGCCCGGAGCTTCCTCCCCGACCCGTACGGCGCCCCCGGCGAGCGGATGTACCGCACCGGGGACCTCGCCCGCCGCGCCGCCGACGGCCAGCTCCGGTTCGCCGGACGCGCCGACGAGCAGATCAAGCTGCGCGGCTTCCGGATCGAACCCGGCGAGATCGAGAGCGCCCTGCGCCGCAGCCCCCTGGTGCGCGACGCCGTCGTCACCGTCCGCGCCGACGGCCCGGGCGGCGGCCGGCTGGTCGGCTACGTCGTCCCCGCCGACGCCACCGCCGGCGCCCCCGCCCTCGACCTGCGGCTCCACCTCGCCGAGTCGCTGCCGCCGCACCTCGTCCCCTCGGCCTTCGTCGCGCTGGAGCGGCTCCCGCTCACCCCCAACGGCAAGCTCGACCGGCGGGCCCTGCCCGACCCCGGTCCCGCCCAGGCCGCGGCCGGCCCCGGCCGGGCGCCGGAGACCGACCTCGAACGCCGGATCGCCCGGATCTGGGCCGACGTCCTCGGCCTCGACGAGGTCGGCGCCGACGACAACTTCTTCCTCCTCGGCGGCGACTCCATCCTCAGCATGCAGGTGGTCTCCCGGCTGCGCCGCGACGGCCTGCACCTGGCCACCCGCGACCTGTTCAGCCACCAGACCGTGGCCGAACTGGCCACCGTCGTACGCACCGCCACCGAGCGCGCCGACGACGGCCCGGTGACCGGCGGCGTGCCGCTCACCCCCATCCAGGAGTGGTTCCTGACCACCCCGCGCGCCGCCCACCACCACTTCAACCAGTCCACCCTGCTCGAACTCGTCGCCGACCCCGACCCGGCGGCGCTGCGCACCGCGCTCGACGCCCTGCTGGAACACCACGACGCCCTGCGGATGCGCTTCACCCGCGACGAGGCCGGCTGGCACCAGTTCAACCCGCCGCCCGCCCCCGCCGAGGAGCTCCTGGTCCACCACGACCTGACCGGGCAGGACGCCGGGGCCGCCGACGCGGCCATGGCCAAGGCCGCCGACGAGCTGCACGCCGGCTTCGACCTGGCCCGCGGCCCGCTGCTGCGCGCCGCCCTGTTCACCGGCCACCCGGAGCACCCGGCCCTGCTGCTCCTGGTCGCCCACCACCTGGTCGTCGACGCCGTCTCCTGGCGGGTGCTGCGCGACGACCTGGAGAGCGCCCACCGCCAGGCCGTCCAGGGCGGGCCGGTCACCCTGGGGGAGCGCGGCACCTCCTTCCGGGACTGGGCGCAGCGGCTCGCCGCCCATGTCGCCGAGGGCGGCCTGGACCACGAACTCCCGTACTGGGAGGAGGCGGTGAGCGCCCGGGCGGCCCTGCCCGGCAGCCCGTCCGGGACCGATGGTCCTTCCGGGACCGGCGGTGCCGAGACCGCGGCGGTCACCGTCGAACTCGACGAGGCCGACACCGAGGCGCTGCTGCGCGCCGCCCCCGCCGCCTACCGCACCCGGGTCAACGACGTGCTGCTGGCCGCCCTCGCCCTCGCCCTGGCCCGCTGGAGCGGGCAGCAGCGGATCGGCCTGGACCTGGAGGGGCACGGCCGCGAGGACCTGCTGGACGGCGTCGACCTGTCCCGTACGGTCGGCTGGTTCACCACCGTCCACCCCGTCACCTTCCACGTCCCCGACCCGGCCGAGCCCGGCCCGGACCGCGACTGGCGCGCCCTGGTGAAGTCCGTCCGCCGCCAGCTGCGCGCGGTGCCCGGCAACGGCCTGGGCTTCGGCGCCCTGCGCACCTTCGGGACGCCCGAGGTCCGCGAGCGCCTCGCCGCCGGCGGCCACGGCCAGGTGGTCTTCAACTACCTCGGCCAGTGGGACGCCCGGCCCGAGGCCGCCGGCGACGGCCTGGTCCGCGCCGAACTCGGCTCCTTCGGCCAGGACCACGACCCCCGGGACGGCGGCTCCCACCCGCTGGAGGTGGTCGGCGCGGCCCAGCACGGACGCCTCGCCTTCACCTGGCACCACCGGCCCGCCGTCCACGGCACCGGGGCCGTCCGCCGGGCCGCCGAGGACTTCGCCGCCGCCCTGCGGCAGATCGCCCGGCACGCCCGGGAAGGACGGTGACGACCCCGCCTACCCGTACCGAGCCCGCCCACCCGTACCGACCCCGCCGAGACCGACCGACGATGACGAAGGAGCCCGACATGGACGAGAACACCCGCTACCAGGTGCTGCGCAACGACGAGGAGCAGTACTCCCTCTGGCCCGCCGACCTCGACGTCCCGGCCGGCTGGCAGCCCGTCGGCACCGAGGGCACCGAGGCCGAGTGCACCGCCTACGTCGACGAGGTGTGGACCGACATGCGCCCGAAGAGCCTGCGCGAGCGCATGGAGAACGCCCGAGCCTGACCGGCCGCGGGGACGGGGCCGCCGGCCGCGCCGACCGGCCCCGCCCCACGGCTGCCGCACCACCGAACCACCACGACCCAAGAGGAGAGCGGCATGACCCCTCAGCTGCGCACCGAGCACCTGGAGTTCATCCCCTACCGGCCCGAGGACGAGGACGCCTTCGTCTCCCTGCTCCGCAACGCGGACGTGTGCCGCTGGATGGGCCAGGACCTGGTGCCCGAGCCGGACATCCGCACGCTGTTCCGCGCGATCCTGACCGACGTCTACCCGCAGCACCTCTTCGACATCTGGGGCCTCTGGCTGGACGGCGCGTACGCCGGCCACGCCGAGGTCAAGCGCACCGGGAACGTCGACGGCCACGAGCTGGTCACCGCGCTGGCCCCGGAGTTCTGGGGCCGGGGCCTGGGCGCCGAGGTGGTCCGCGGCCTGATCCGCTACGCCGGCGACGAACTGGGGCTCAAGGAGGTCTACGGCATGGTCGGCGCGGAGAACACCCCGAGCCTGGCGATGTGCCGGCGGCTCGGCTTCCGCCACCTGCGCGACGTGGTCGGGGACGACGGCTCGGTGACGAAGCTGCTCGCCGTCTCCACCGCCGACCCGGCCTGAGCCGCCCGGGCCCGCGGCGCGCCCGGCCGTACGGTGAGGGTGCCGGAGCCGCCGGCACCGTCGCCACCAGGAGGCCGCCGTATGCGGGACCGACCGACCGCGGGGCTCGACCTGCCGCCCGAGGACCGGGCGGGCGCGCCGGTGACGGGCTGGACCCGTCGGCACTGGATCGCCGTCGCGGACCACCTGCTGGCGTCCCTGCGGCCCTACCGCAGCCCGCTCGGGGCGCGGATCTCGCCACCGGGCCGCGGCAGTTGGTCGGGCGGCGACACCGACGGCCTGGAGGGCTTCGCGCGGACGGCGGTGCTGGCCGCCGTCCGGCTGGCGGCCGGGGACGAGCCGGCACGCGGCCGCCTCGGAGAGCTGGCCGACCAGGTCACCACCGGGCTGCTCGCCGGCACGGACCCCGGCGGGCCGGAGCGCTGGCCGGCCGTCACCGACTACTCCCAGCAGATCGTCGAGGCCGCGTCGCTCGCGGTGGCCCTGCACGAGTCCCGCCCGTGGATCTGGGAGCGGCTGACCCCCGGTCAGCGCGAGCAGGTGGCGGGCTGGCTCGGCGGGACGGTCGGCCGGGGCGTCCGGGAGAACAACCACGTGCTCTTCCAGGCGGTGGTCGGCGAGTTCCTCGCCTCCGTCGGCGCCGGGCACGACCGAGGCGAGATCGAGGACCGGCTGGACCGGATCGAGCCGTGGTACTCCGGCGACGGCTGGTACTTGGACGGGCCGGAGACCCGCCACGACTTCCGCTCGGGCGGCCCGCGGGAGTTCGCCGTCGGCCCGGAAGCGGCCTACGACGCCGGCCGCCGCTTCGACCACTACAACGCCTGGGGGTTCCACCTCTACCCGCTGCTCTGGGCGCGGATCGCCGGGGAACGCGCCGGGGCCAGGGCGGCGCTGTACCGCGAACGGCTGCACCGCTTCCTCGCCCAGTACCGCTGGCTGTTCGGGCCGGACGGCGCGGTGCTCCACCAGGGGCGGTCGCTGAGCTACCGCTTCGCCTGCCTGGCCCCGTTCTGGCTCGGGGCGCTGGACGGCGCGACCCCGCTCACCCCGGGGCAGACCCGCCGCCTGGCCTCCGGCGTGCTGCGGCACTTCACCGAGCGGGGCGCGCCCGACCCGCGCGGCCTGCTCCCGCTCGGCTGGTACGGGGAGCAGAGCGCGGCCGCCCAGGTCTACAGCTCGCCCGGCTCCCCGTACGCGGCGGCCATGGGGTTCCTGGGGCTGCTGCTCCCGGCCGGCCACCCGGTGTGGACGGCGCCCGAGGAGCCGCTCGCGGGGGAGCGCGCCGACCTGACGGCCGCGCTGCCCGTCCCCGGCTTCCTCGTCCACCGGACCGCCGCCGACGGGCTCGTCCGGGTGCTCAACCACGGCTCCTGCTACCTGACCGCCCCGCCGGCCGTCGAACGCGACGAGCCGCACTACGCCAGGCTCGCCTACTCGACCCGCACCGGGCCGGTGATCGGCCCGGAGGCGCCACGGATCGACAACCACCTGGCGCTGCTCCTGCCCGACGGCACCGCCACCCGCCGCGAGCGCATCCACCCGCTCGCCGTGACCGACCGGTACGCCGCCTCCTGGCACCGGCCGCTGCCCCCCGGCGGGCCCGTCCCCGGCGCGGCCCCGCCGCCCGTGGTGAGCGTCTCGGTGCCGGCCGGGCCCTGGGAGATCAGGGTGCACGGGCTGCGCCGGCCGCCCGGCTGGGGCCTGCGCGAGGGGGGTTACGCGCTGGCGGCCGAGGCGGAGCCGGAGACGGTCCTGCGGGAGCTTCCGGGCGCGGCCGTCCGGACGGCACCCGGCGCGAACGGGCCGGGGCTGGTCAGCGCGGTGCTCGGGCTGCACGGCTGGACGGCGGCGGAGGTGCACCGCCGCGAGCGGGCGAACGCCTTCGGCCACCGCTGCGCCGTGCCCCTCCTCGTGCTCCCGCCCGCTCCGGCACCGGTATGTGACGACTCGTCAGAACAGTTCGAGGTGGTGGTCGGCGCCGTGCTGCTGACCGGTGCGCCGGGGGCGCCCCCGGCACCGGAGGTGACGGTCCGGGTGGCGGGCACCGAGGTCCGACTGACGTGGCCGGACGGGCGGACACTGCTGGTCCGCCCGGTCCTGCCGTGGCAGGCTCCGGTCGACCGCGGTCCGGCGACCTGAGTTCGGGGCCGGCGAGGTCGCCTCCGAGGCCTGGGGGTCAGCGGTTCTTGAACTCCTCGATGGCGGTCCGGGTCGCCTGCCCCATCGCCTCGCTGCCGGCGTGCCCGGAGTCCTCGATGATGTGGAGCCGTGCCCCCGGCCACGCCTTCGCGAGCTCCCAGGCCGTCTGCACCGGGCAGCCCATGTCGTGCCGGCCGTGGACGAGCACACCCGGGATGCCGGCCAACAGGTGGGCGTCGCGCAGCAGTTGGTCCTCCTCCAGCCAGGCGCCGTGGCTGAAGAAGTGGGCGCAGATCCGGACGAAGGCGATCCGTTCGTCCACCTCGCGGTCGCTGTACATGCCGGGTGAACCGTTGGGCTCGTTGGAGACGACCGCGTCCTCCCAGGCGAGCCAGTCGGCGGCGGCCTTCTCCCGGACGGCGCGGTCGGGGTTCTCCATCAGCCGCGCGTACGCCGCCAACAGGTCGCCGTCCCGCTCCTCCTCCGGGACGCCGTCGCGGAACCGGTCCCACGCCTCCGGGTGGAACCGTCCGGCACCCCGGTAGAGCCAGTCGATCTCGGCCCGCCGGGCCGTCGTCACGGCCGGGATGACGATCTCGGTGACCCGCTCGGGATGCCGCTGCGCGTAGGCCAGGACGAGGGTCGACCCCCAGGAGGCGCCGTTCAGCAACCACCGCTCCACACCGAGGTGTTCGCGCAGCCGCTCCATGTCGTCGATCAGATGCCGCGTCGTGTTCAGGCTCATGTCCGCCGCCGGGTCACTGGCGTGCGGGGTGCTGCGGCCGCAGTTGCGCTGGTCGAAGCGGATCACCCGGTAGCGCTCCGGGTCCCAGGCCCGGGTCGGCCGTCGCGGCGCCCCCGCACCCGGGCCGCCGTGGACGTTCAGGGCGGGCTTGCCGTCCGGGTTGCCGAGCTGCTCGTAGTAGAGGCGGTTGCCGTCTCCGGTATCCAGGACCCCGGTGTCGTACGGCTCGGTCGGAGGATAGAGGTCAACCATGAGCGCCGATCGTACGCGGGGGCCGCAACGGGCGGAAGGCACCGCTGGCGCTCCGCCCCGGGGCCGGTTCGCACTCGACTGGCTTCGGGTCAGGTCCGCTTGCGGCTCGCGATCTCGTCGGAGAGCCGCTGCACGTGGGCGGGGTCCGCGTCCCGGGCAAGGGCGACGTAGTGGTCCATGACGGCCGGCCGGTAGCGCACGGGAAACGTCTGCCCCGGGGCGAGTCGGGCGATCTCGGTGATCGTGAGGTTCTCGTCCGCGATACCGCGGAACGAGATGCCGCCGATGGTCTCCACGTCGAGCATCAGGGCCACGCGTGGGCTGCCGCCGCTGCTGATCTCCCGCCAGTCGACGAGAACGCCGAGCGCGAGCGCCCCCGTGCGCAGTTCCGCATTGCGCTTCCGTGCGTCCCTGCTCAGGACCGGGTTCGGGGCGATGCCCGGGAAGTCCGGCCCGACGCCGAGCGCTTCCCGACTCAGGTCGGGCCTGAGCCGCGCCGCCATGTCGTTGAGCTTCTTCTCCGAACCGAACATCCTGTCCCCTCCCTCACGCCGGTGCCGGAATCCCGGCCTGGCGCTTCGTTTTCGCCGCGATTGTACGTCGCGGCCGTTCCCGGCCTCCGGCGCATCACCCCGTCCCGACGGGGTCACCGTGGACGCGACACATCAACATGCGAGCTCACCAGTCTCGACCCCCGAGGACCGGAGGCCTCAGCGGGGGCCGCATCGGCTCGCGGCCCTCGGCGAGGGGGCGCTGTCTGGTGACGGTGACCGGCATTCATCCGAACAGGTGGTTTGAATGTGCCGTGATCTAGTGGGCGGGGTTCCGCACCGCACACTCGACGAGCCCCCCGGCTAGGGAGGGCGTCGTTTTCAGTGGCACGTGAAGGGGCTCGAATGATGCACGGGATCCGCCTCGCCCTCGCAGGGGTGCTGGCAGCCGGCGCGGTGTTAGCGGCAGGGCCGTCCGCCGGGGCGGTGGACGGGCCCGCCCCGGCAGTGAAGATCGTGGCCTCCGCCTGGTCGCAGGACGGGTGGATCGCCAAGGCCACCTGTCCCAGCGGCTACGGCCTGGTCGGCGGCGGGCAGGACGCCAACCTCTACGCCAACGCGACCTTCAAGACGGTCGTCGACAGCGTCGAGGCCAACGGGCCCGCCCCCGACAGCGCCAACACCTGGATGGTCCAGGCCAGCAGGGGCCAGGCCCGCGCCTTCGCCGTGTGTGCCCAGGGCGCGCCCGTGCCCACCGTCGTCGCCTCCGACTGGTCCCAGGCCGGATGGATCGCCAAGGCCACCTGCCCGGCGGGCCAGCGTCTGATCGGCGGCGGCCGGGACACCCGGCTGGAGACACTGATCAACGGGGACGTCAACGACGACATCGAACTCAACGCCCCCGACGCGACCGTCTCCGACACCTGGTCCGCGCAGGCCAAGAAGGGCCAGGCACGCGCGATGGCGCTGTGTGCCGCCGGAGCCCCCGCGCTGACCATCGTCGCCTCCGACTGGTCCCAGGCCGGGTGGATCGCCAAGGCCACCTGCCCCAGTGGCTACGGGCTGGTCGGCGGCGGCCAGGACGCCCGCATCGGAACCAACTTCACCGGCGCGCTCAGCGACGGCGTCGAGGCCAACGGGCCCGCCCCCGACAGCGCCAACACCTGGATGGTCCAGGCCAAGAGCGGCCAGACCCGCGCCTACGCCATGTGCGCCCAGGGCGCGCCCGTGCCCACCGTCGTCGCCTCCGACTGGTCCCAGAAGGGCCAGGTGGCCCGCGCCACTTGCCCCCAGGGCACACAGATCGCAGGCGGCGGACGGGACAGCCGTCTGGGCCTCGACGGTTTCGGCGCCATCGACGACGAGATCGAGCTGGACGCCCCCGACCCGCAGAACGCCAACTCCTGGACAACCCGCTCCCACATCGGCCAGAGTCGCGCCCTGGTCATGTGCAGGGCCTGACCAAGCCCACCCTCCGCCCCTCTGTGACACCACTCCGTCAACAGGAGTGGCGCCGCAGAGGGGCGTTCCGGTGCGGAGGCGTAGCCACATCTCCGCCTCCGCGCTCAGCCGCCGCCTCGCCGCCCACCACATCCCCGTGAGGCCGGGTCGCACCACTGCGCTGGTCCAGCTCGCCCAGGACCTGCCCCCGACCGTCCTCGCCCCGACGCCGAAGCCGCCGGGCAGGCGTCCTTCCGGCACAAGGACTGACCCCGGCCCGCATTCGCCGCCCCGCGGGATTCCCCGGATCGTGATCCCCGTGCGAGGCCGGCGCCAAGGCGTTCACCGGGCGTAGTCGACCTCGGGGAAGTCGGGGGAGGGGCCGTCGAGCAGCCGCCCCTGGTCGCGGAGGTGGAGGTCGAAGAAGGCTCGCGGGTAGGCGCGTTGGAACGCCTGCGCCCGGTGCCCGGGAATCGTCCCGACGTCTTCCTCCAGATCGGACGCCGACCTGCCCAGGAGGGGGGCGATCAGCGGCAGGATCAGCACGTCGTCGCCGAACGACTGGTGCGCGGCTCCCCGTACGGTCAGGTGCAGGCGCCAGCCGCGCAGGTGCGACCAGAACGCGCGCAGGGCGGGGTTGTTCTCCATGCCGCCCTTGCCGGGGGTGTCCACGACCAGGAACGGACGGTCGAGCCCGGCGTCCACCACCGGGCCCGCCGCGCCCCCGTCCAGGCTCATGCCCGCCGTGATCCGCCCGTCGGTGAGCATCGTCGCGGCGGTGGTGGCGCCGCCCAGGGAGTGGCCGAGCATCCCGACGCGCCGCGGGTCGAGCGCCCCGCGCAGGCCGGCGGGCAGCGGGGTGCGGCAGACGCCGGGGTGGCCACCCGCGCGGAGGACGGCGAGCCGGTCCAGGACGAAGCGGATGTCGTCGGTACGGACCGCGAGGGCCTTGGCGTAGTCGCTGATCCCGCCCGTCGGGTTCGTCTCCACGCGTCCACCGGGGAAGGCGACCGCCGCCGCGTCGTAGGTGTGGTCGACGGTGACCACCACGAAGCCGTGGCTGGCGAGGTCCTCCACGACGCCGGTGCCGAACGACCGTGACGCGTCGGCGCCGGGGGAGTAGAGCACGACGGGCAGGGGGCCGGGTGGGCCGCCGACGGGAGCGCCCTCGTGGCCGTGGGTGGCTCCCAGCCGTACCCGGCCGGGAGGCAGGCCGAGGATGCTCAGGTACCGGTCGGCCGCCGCCGGAGGCATCCAGGGAACGGTGGGGCGGTCCGCGCGGCCGCGGGCGGGGTACCAGATGCTGATCATCAGCTCACGGCAGGGGCGGGAGGGCACCCAGGGGTCCGGCCGCGTGGTGTCGGCCAGGTGCAGCGCGACCGTACCCAGCGGGTACGGGCCGTTCGGGGCGGGCAGCTGGAACCGCACGGGTTCCTCCTGCCCCGCTTGCGCGACGGCCGCCGGCGCGAGCGGACCCGGGATCAGGGCGGCGGCCAGTGCGGCGCCCGAGGACAGCAGTGTTCTCCGATTCATGCGTTCCACTGTTCCGGCCGACGAGCCGGGCGGCTTCGCCCCCGGGGAGGAACCCGGTGTCAGCCCAGGAGGGTACGACGGGCATCGGTCGTGCGGATGACTCAGCCCGTGAGATGACGTCCTCCGGGCTGACGGGCCCTGGGCCCCGCTTGGATAGCGTGGCCGGCATGGGTGACGGTAAGTCACGGCCGCTGGTGGCCGGACGTCTGCGGGACGGACAGTGGCAGGGCGTGGACACGGTCGCGGCCGTGCTCCTCGCCCTGGCGTTCGGCGTGAGCGAGACGCTGAGCGGTGGCTGGGGCGCGGGGGCCGTGGCGGCGGTGGTCTGGCTGCCGGTCGCGGTACGGCGCAGGTGGCCCGTCCGGGTTCTGTACACGGTTCTGGCCGGAGCGGTCCTCGCCGTGTTGTCCACCGGATGGGAGGCGTCCTGGGTCCCGGTCGGGACCGCCCTGTACACGGTGGCGGCGCGGGAACCGCGGCGCCCGTCCGCGACGGCGCTCGGCTGCTCGCTGGGCGCCGTCGCGGCGGCCATGGCCCTCGGGCCGCGACCGGTCCCGGCCTCCGAGGTCGCGGGGGGCGTCGTCTTCGCGTCCCTGATGATGGCCCTGCCCTGGCTGGTGGGCACCGCGCTGAGGGAGCAGCGGTCGTACGCGGAACTCGCCGCCCGGCAGGCCGTGACGGACGAGCGCCTGCGGATCGCCCGCGAGCTCCACGACGTGGTGGCCCACCATCTGACCGTCATCACGGTCCGGGCCGAGGTGGCCCGCGCGGTGGCCTCCACCAACCCGGAGGAGACCGAGCGGACCCTCGCCCTGGTCGGGACGGCGGGCCGGACGGCGCTCACCGAGATGCGCCGCATGCTCGGCGTGCTGCGCTCACCCGGTGACGGAGCCGAGCTCGGGGCCGCCCCCGGTCTGGCGGACCTGCCCGCGCTCGCGGCCGGCGCGGGCCCGCGCGTGGAGCTGTCCGTCGACCCGGATCCACCGCTCCCCCCGGGGGTGGAACTGGCGGTCTACCGGATCGTCCAGGAGGCCCTCACCAACGTCGTCAGGCACGCGGGGGCGGCGGACTGCCGGGTGAGCCTGTCCCGGGTGGATCCCGAGGCGGTCGAGATCGAGGTCGTCAACGACGCGCCGGCCCGGCTCCCGTCTCAGCTCCCGTCCCGGTTCCCGTTCCGGCGTCTCGGCGGCGGGCACGGACTCGTCGGGATGCGGGAGCGGGCGGCCATGTGCGGCGGGACCCTCTCCGCCGGCCCCCTGGAGACGGGCGGGTTCCGGGTGCACGCGCGGCTGCCCTGCGGATCGGAGGCGGCACGGTGAACCCGCCGGTCCGGGTCCTCATCGCCGATGACCAGGCGCTGTTGCGGACGGGCTTCCGCCTGCTCATCGAGAGCGTGTCGGACCTCGCCGTCGCGGGCGAGGCCGCCGACGGGGAGCAGGCCGTCGAACTCGCCCTGCGGCTGCGGCCCGACGTCGTGCTGATGGACATCCGGATGCCCGGCATGGACGGTCTGGAGGCCACCCGGCGCATCTGCGCGGACCCGGACGCCGTCGGCACCCGCGTGCTGGTCCTCACCACCTTCGACCTGGACGAGTACGTGTACGCGGCACTCCGCGGCGGAGCCAGCGGATTCCTCCTGAAGGACATCCTCCCCGCCGACCTGCTGGCGGCCCTGCGGGTGGTCGCCGCCGGCGACGCCCTGCTCGCGCCCGCCGTCACCCGCCGTCTGATCCACGAGTTCGCCGGACGCCACGAGCCGCGCCCGCGGCTCGCCCGGGAGCTGGCGGGCCTGACCCCACGGGAACGGGAAGTCCTCCGACTGGTGGCCCGGGGACTGCCCAACCGCGGGATCGCCGACCATCTGGGGCTGAGCATCGCGACCGTCAAGACCCACGTCCGGCGGCTGCTGGCCAAGCTCGACGCCCACGACCGGGCCCAGCTGGTCGTCATCGCCTATGAGACGGGCGTGGTCACCGCGGGTGGGAACCCCCCGTCCACAGGCTGACGCCTCACCCGCCGGGACGGTGGACCTGATCTTCATCAAGAGCTCCGACCCGTTCCTCGCAGCCGACCACGAGCACCGTCGACGTGAGGACCTTCCCGGCGGCCGGGCCCGGGGGCCTGTCGTCACACGAGTCCGGCGATGCGCACGAGGTCCGCCATGTAGAACGTGCCGGGGTCCTTGCCGAACGTCGGCTTCCACGGGTTCGCCGAGTTCCTGCTGTTGTGGCTGAGGTACGAGCCCGGGTCGGCCTTGATCAGTGCGGCGATCACCTCGCCGACGATGGCGCTGCCCAGGGTGCCGAGTTTGAGGCTGCCCACGTCCGACTTCTCCTCGAGCGCGCCCTCGCCCAGGACGTAGTACCAGGGCGGTACGTGGTCGAAGTCCTGCAGCCCGAAGTCCTTCGGCGTGTAAGGATCGTGGCCTGAGCTGTACTTCGCGTACACCTCCTTGGCGAGGTCCTCCCCGGAGGGCAGCCCCTTGGTGCCGTCCTTGCGGACGAAGGAGTTCGCGCGGCGCAGGTTCCGAATGGCGATGGAGAGCAGCGGCGAGTAGAGCTGGCCCTGGTACGGGTTTCCGTCCGGGAGCCCTTCCTTCTCCGTGGAGTCCTCCAGCCACGTCAGGGGGCTGTCGATGGGCGGCGGCATCTGGAGGAAGGCGTGGATGATCTTCCGGTCGAACCTCTTCGCGTACTGGGGTTGCTGCGTGGCCCCCGGGATCACGAAGAACTGGTGCCAGTCGATGACCTGTTCGGTGCGCAGCGGTGAGAACGGTCTGCGGAAGTTGAAGAGGTGGCCGGTCGTGGTGTTGTTGAGGCGGTACTCCTCGACCGGCAGCGAGTGCAGCCGGTAGGCGGCGGTGGTGAATTCGAGGGGCAGTGCGACCGGCTTGTCCTGCGGGGGGTTGAAGAGGAGGAAGGGGGCTTCCTTGTTCTCGGCCACCGCCTTGACCTTCGCGTACACCGAGTCCTTCACGATCCTGGGAAGCCAGTCGTTGAGGATCATCCACTGGTAGTGCCAGACGACCTGTTGCTTGGCCGTGTCGAAGAGGGCGACGTCCGGGACCGAGCCCTTCAGCATGTCGACCACGGCGTTGTGGAACAGCATGAAGGCGTGGTGGATCTGGATCGAGATGATGGTGTTGTCGTTGCGCGGGTCGGCGATGACCGGGACGCCCTGGGGGTTGCGGGGCACGTCGTAGTCGCGGTTCGGGTCGATCCAGAACTTTCCGACGTCGAGGTTGTCGTAGAACGCGAACGACTGGGTCTTGGGACCGAGTCCGTAGACGTGGGAGAGGTCGACCCTGGCGCTGCGGAAGTTCGTCGTGTCCCCGATGGTGTTGCTGTCGAAGGTCACGTCGGCCTGGAAGGTGATGTTGTGGTCGAGGAACTGGCCGAGGTAGGTGTAGCCCGCCGGGATGCCGGCCTCGGCCGGGGCCGTCGACGGCTTCGGCGGCTTCGCCAGGTACTTGTCGTCGATCTTCTCGCCGAGTTCGGCGCACTGCCGCTTGTCGAACGGGAGCGGGGGGTTGAGGTCCATCTGGCCGCCGGGCGCGCCGAGTTCCTCGATCAGATCGTCGCCGGGCACGTACCCGTCCAGTGCGGGGAACAGCCACGTGTAGGTGCCGGTCTCCACCACCGTGTCCCGGAACGCGACCGGGGTGTGCGGCTCCGCGGGGCGGGTGCCGTCGCCCAGGTCCAGGCGCAGCGGACAGCCGTGGCCGGTGAAGGTGGGGTCGGCGACCCGGAGGCCGTCCGGATTCAGCGCTGCTTGTCCGTCGTGGCCCAGGAGTTGGTCGAGGAGCCGGGCGCGGGCCTCCTCCCGTCGGGTGGCGACGTCGTCGGCGGGCGTGTCGGCCGTCGTGGTGTCCGTGGTCATCGGAGGACTCTTCCTTCCGTCGTCCGGGTGACGGCGCCGGGGGCGCTCTCACCCGGGGGCTTCACGGCCGACTCGGTCACGGCCGCCCCGCACGCATGCCCGCACTCCGCCGTGCGGGTAACCCCGGCCGCCGAACACCACCGCAAAGGCCCGGTGCCTTGACCCGGGCAGCCCGCCCGGGGTGGTGGGCGGTCACCTGTCGGCCCACGATCGGACCGGACACGGCACTTCGGTCCGGAGTTCCTCGGGGCGTGAGCCCGTGGGCCGGTCGCTCCGGGTAGTCGTGCCGCACCGGGTTGCGATCGTGGACGGGATGGTGTGCGCTGGGAAGTGTGCGAACCGTTGGCCGGCCGGGCCGGACCCTCGCTCCGGGCCCCGGCGGCGCCGAAAGCGGGACGAGGGCGAAGGAGGCGACGGACACCTCGAACGGGGGCAAGCCGGCCGTGACGGACTGACCGGCCGGCGGTCAGGATCCGCAGGGCGAGTCCGGAGATCAGATCATGGGAATAGAATTCACGGTCGTCGATGCCGTCCCATATGAGCACGGCCGCAGCACGGAGCCATTGATATGGCATGGTACTGCCACCTTCAGTCACCCCGTGAAGAATGCCGAAGCCGCTATCCAGGCGTTCTCCCTTGAATTCCTGAGGGGGCCCTACAATCCCGGTGAAGCCCCCTACGGCAAGGAGCACGTCGATTGCTCCGTGGGGAAGCTGACCGGTAATACCGCCGCGGTCCAGGTGACATTCCTGCTGCGTCCGCGGGACGCTGGCCCCGACTACAACTTCCAGGCCTCGGCGCGGATCCTGGTCATCGCCGAGACGGGTGGGATGTAGCGGGAAACGGGAAGGGAAGACAGTGGCCGGAGTGAGTGTGGCGCCGATCATCCAGGTCGAGCAGTGCCATTTCGAGTTTCCGCGGTCCGGCGACGCATCCGTCAGGACCCTGACGCAGCAGTTCTCGTTCGAGCAGTGCGTCAACAGGGCGGTCGCCTTCGTGTCCGGCTACTCCGGGCACTACACCGATGCCCAGTTCCAGAATATCGGAAGGATCCATGTGAAGGCGGAGGCCAGCCTGGAGGACGCCCAGAAGGGTGGGGTCCTGGTGACGTGTGAATGGGCATTCGATCCCCAGGTCAACGGCTATCCGTCGGCCGGGGAGGTCTGGGTGACCGTGCTGGGATGGTGAGCGGTGTGGAGACCGGAGGCGGCGGCGGCCGGCTGGACGTGACGGCCGAGGACGTCCCGGCCGACCCGGGTTCCGTGGTCACCGCCGCGTTCCGGGTGGTCGACGCGCGGGAGGGGGTCGCGGGCGCGGACCTCGTCCTCACCGCCGATCCGGGGCTGACGTTCGAGGAGGACGTCGTGGGGTTCAGCCGGAACGGAGGCCGGCCGGGGACCTTCCGGGGCGAGCGGTCGCCGGGGAATTCCACCCTGAGGTGCGCGGGCGCCCACCTCGACGTCTACGACAGCGGGGACCGGATCGATCTCGATGTCGCCGTCCGCGTCGGCAGCGGGCTCTCCTCCGGCGATCCCAAGGTTCGGCTGGCCGTCACGAGCCCGCCGGACTGCCCACCGGAGACCTACGGGTCCGGAGACGTGACCGTTCACGTCAAGCGACTCGTTCCCCGCATCGACAGGGTCGACCCCCCTGACGTGGAGGAACGGGGGCCGGTCACTTTCGAGGGCAGCAATCTCGGCCTGGTGCGCTGGGCGGTGTTCGCGGACGAAGACGGCAGGACGGTCATCACGGATGCCAAGGGTAGCGATGTCGGCTACCTGGCGACGTCGAGGCGCCCGCCGGGGCTGGCCAACGGGTGCGGAAAGGTCTGGCTCTCCACTGCCGATGCGCAGAACGAGATCGCGCCGGGCAACACGAGCAACAGTCTGGACATCGTCTTCGAGAATCCGTAGCGGCATCGCGTGTCCCGCCGGATCGGGTTTCTCCCGGGCCGTGCGCAAAGGGGAGTGCTGCGCCCACGTCCCGACAGGGGCATTTTATCAATGATTCGTCAGCGAATCATCTTGGTGGTGATGTTGTTGATGTATCTCCATGAAACCGTGTTTCCCGACCGAATGGGGTTGCCCAGCCGCCGGTGGGCTTTTAGATTGGATTCAGGTCTTGCTCCACCGGGGCTAATTCCGACCGACGGCACACGTGAGAGAAGAGGAGGCGAGACAGGATGGGCATGCACATTACCACCGTTTACCCGACCCAGGTCGAGGCGGGCGGACCGGTTCATCTGGAGGGCAGTGACCTCGGCCTGGTGCGCTGGGCAGTGTTCACGGACGAAGACAGCAAGCACAGCCTGACCGTGCCCGCGAATGGGGTGGACGTCGGCAGGGCGGCAGACTCGGTATGCCCCGACGGTCTGAATACGAGTGAGGGGACGATCGCCCTCTCGGACGCCAAGACGAAGGACAAGGTCAATTCTTCGAACACCAGCAATTCGGTGCCCCTCGGCTTCGTCGGGCGGTGACACCGCGCGCCTGCGTACGAAAAGCGCAGGAGCGACACGAATCCGCCCGCCATCCTGTGATGACGGGCGGATTCGACCTCGGACCCGTGTCCAAGGCATCGGCAAGCCGAGGTGCTCGTAGAACCGCGCGTACGCCTCGCTAGGCCCGCCGGAGTCCGAGGGCCGCGCGGATGCGGCCGACGACCGCCCGCAGGACGGCGAGGTCGTGGGTGCCGGGCAGGGGCGGGGCCGGTTCGCCGCGCTGGGTGGCCCGGTGGCTGTCGAGGAGGTGCTGCTGCAGTGCGTTCATGCCCTCACCCTGCGCCCGGCGCGCCCCTCCCGTCCCGCCGATTGACGGTACTGGTCAAACGACGGGACGGCGCCGCCGCCCGATCCGGCACCATGGTGGGGTGAGCGTGACCATTGACATCACCGGACTGCCGCACGAGCGGATCATCTTCTGCCCCTCGCCGCTGGCCGAACTCGGCAACGCCCTGCACGCGCTGGCCGAGCCCGCTCACCACGCACGCCTGCACGCCTGGACGACGGCGACCTCCGCCACTCTCGAACCGGAGCTCGCCGACCGGCTCGTCGAGGCCGACTTCATGTGGCGCTCGACCCGCTCCGACTTCCTGATGCCGCCCCGGCCCCGGGAGACGCTCGCCGAGGAACTGGACGACCTCGACCAGCTGGACGACGAGACCTTCGTCGGCTCGGCCCTGGAGATCTCCTGCAACAGCAGCCGCTACTCACAGGGCATGCCCTCGCCGCTGACCGACGGCCGGTCGCGGCGCCGCGCGCTCGACCTCGCCGCCGCGCGCGGCCCGCGCCAGGCGGCCTTCGTCGAACGGACGCTCGCCGACCCCACCGGCACCCGCGCCTGGATCCGGCGCCTCCTGGAGGACTGCGACCGCGCGTTCTTCGCCGACGCCTGGCGCCGCGTCCAGGTCCAGCTCGCCGCCGACGCCCGGCACAAGACCGACCTGCTGCGCCGCAAGGGCCTGGCGGAGGCGCTCGCGGCGACCTCCTCCGTACTGAGCCTGGAGGAGGACGGGCACGGCACCCGCATCGTCGTCGACAAACTGGTGCACGGCCGCACCGAGGCCGGCAGCACGGGCGTCACCCTGCTGCCGACCGTCTTCGGCTGGCCGCACTTCTTCGCCCTGTACGCGCCGGGCTGGCAGCCCGTGATCCAGTACCCGGCCGCCGCCCACGAGGTCGGCGGCGCCGAGTCGGTGGAGACGGTGAAGCTGCGCCTGGAGGCGCTGACCCACCCGATGCGGATGAACCTGTGCCGCCACCTCGCGCGCGGGGCGTACTCGACGAGCGAGCTGGCCGACTCACAGGACATCACCGCACCGGAGGTCTCCCGCCACCTCGCCGTCCTGCGCAAGGCCGGGCTGCTCACCACCCGCCGCCGGGGCCGCTACGTCCTCCACCAGCTCGACCTGTCGGTCGTGGCCCGGATCGGCAGCGACTTCCTGGAGTCCGTCCTGCGCTAGGTGTGCTGTCCCGGGAGGTCAGGCCCGGGCGGCGCCGACCAGCGGGCGGTGGCAGGCCACCGTGCGGCCGGGTGCCACTTCCCGGTGGCGGGGCTCCTCGGTGGCGCAGCGGGAGTCGGCCAGGGGGCAGCGGGTGCGGAAGCGGCAGCCGCTGGGCGGGGCGAGCGGGGAGGGCGGGTCGGCGGGGAGCAGGCCGGTGTCGCGCAGCGGGCGGCCGGGTTCGGGGACGGCGGCGAGCAGGGCGGCGGTGTACGGGTGGGCGGGGGCGGCGAGCACGGCCTCGGTGGGGCCGCGCTCGCAGACGCGGCCGAGCTGGAGCACGGCCACCTCGTCGCTCACCGCCCGGACCACGCCGAGGTCGTGGGAGATGAACAGGCCGGCCAGTCCGCGCTCCTCGGTGAGCCCGCGCAGCAGGTTGAGCACGGTGGCCTGGGCCGAGACGTCGAGCGCGGAGACCGCCTCGTCGGCGATCAGGACGCGCGGCCCGGCCGCCAACGCCCGGGCGATGGCGACCCGTTGGGCCTGTCCGCCGGAGAGCTGGTGGGGCCGGCGGTCGCCGAACAGGGCGGGCGGCAGGCCGACGGCCTCCAGCTGCCGGGTGACGGTCTCCTCGCGGTCGCGGGCCGGGTCGGGGTGGGCGTCGAGGGGTTCGGCGACGAGGTCGCGGACCCGGCGGCGCGGGTTGAGGGAGGAGAGCGGGTCCTGGAAGACCATCTGGAGGCGGGGCCGGACGGCCCGCAGGGCGCGCGGGGAGAGCGCGGCGAGGTCGGTGCCGTCGAGGGTGACGGTGCCGGTGGTGGGCGGGGGCAGCCGTAGCAGGGCCTTGGCGATGCTGCTCTTGCCGGAGCCGGACTCGCCGACCAGGGCGAGGGTGCGGCGCGGGTACAGGGCCAGGTCGACGCCGCTGACGGCGTGCAGCGGGCCGGAGCGGGTGCGGTGGACGACGCTCAGGCCGGTGGCCTCCAGGACGGGCTGTCCCGGTGTGGCGGCGTCGGGGCCCACGGCTTCGGGGGAGGTGGTCATGCCGCGGGCTCCAGTTCGTCGGGCGAGGGTACGTCGGCTTCGGTGAGCGGGAAGTGGCAGTCGGCGGTGTGGCCGTCCGCCGAGGCGTGGGTGGGCGGCGCGGTCGTGGTGCAGAGCTCCGTCGCCCGTTCGCAGCGCGGGGCGAAGGGGCAGCCGGGGGTGGGCCGGGTGAGGTCGGGCGGCGAGCCGGGGATGGCGGGCAGGGTGCGGCGCAGCGGGCCGGTGACCCGGGGGACGGAGCGCAGCAGGGCCGCGGTGTAGGGGTGCCGGGGGGTGCGGGTGACGGCCTCGGTGGGGCCGGTCTCGATGATCCGGCCGCCGTACATGACGGCGATGCGCCGGGCCCGCCCGTACAGCAGGCCGATGTCGTGGGTGATCAGCAGGGTGGCCAGGCCCCGTTCGACCCGGTGCTGGTCGAGCAGGTCGAGGACGGTGCGCTGGACGGTGACGTCGAGGGCGGTGGTGGGTTCGTCGGCGAGCAGCAGCGCGGGTTCGCCGGCCAGGGCGGCGGCGATGCCGACGCGCTGGCGCAGGCCGCCGGAGAGCTCGTGCGGGTGGGCGCGGGCCCGCCGGGCGGGGTCGGGGACGTCGACGGCGGCGAGCAGTTCGGCGGCGGTGCGCAGCCGTTCGCGCCGGGAGAGGCGGCGCCGGTTGGTGATCGACTCGGTGACCTGGTCGGCGATCCGTACCACCGGGTTGAGCGAGGTCATCGGGTCCTGGTGGACCATGGCGATGCCGGTGCCGAGCAGTTCGGCGCGGCGGGCGGGGGTGGCGGCGAGCAGGTCCTCGCCGTTCAGCCGGATCTCGCCGGTGGCGACGGCCCGGGTGGTGCGGGAATCGACGCCGAGGACGGTGCGGGCGAGCACGGACTTGCCGGAGCCGGACTCGCCGACCACGCCGAGGCACTCGCCGGCCGCGATGCTCAGGCCGACGCCGTGCAGGACGTGCAGGGCGCGGCCGTCGGGGGTGTGCAGGACGGTGTCCAGCGAGCGGACGTCGAGGACGGGGGCGGAGGTCATCCGCGCACTCCCTTCGTGGCGGGGCGCTTCGGGGCAGTGGGCTTCGGGGTAGTGGGCTTCGCGGCGGCGGGAGTGCCCGAACGCAGCTGCTCCCCGAGGTAGTTGAGGGCGAGGACGGTCAGGCAGAGCACCGCCGCGGGCGCCAGCGAGATCCACGGCGCGCTGCCGAGCGCGGTGCGGCCCTCGGCGATGATGCCGCCCCAGGAGGGCTCCGGCGGGCGCAGCCCGAAGCCGAGGAAGCTGAGCGAGCCCTCGGCGACGATGGCGACGGTGGTGGCGGTGAAGGCGAAGGTGAGGGCGACCGGCACGACGTGCGGGACGATCTCGCGGCGCAGGATCCGCGGCGGGGCGGTGCCGATCATGCGGGCGGCCTGGACGAAGCCGCGCTCGCCGAGCGAGAGCACGACGGCGCGCACCACCCGGGTGAAGTGCGGGACGGTGAACAGCCCGATGAGGGTGCCGATCACGGTGAGGCTCGGGCCGCGCAGCGAGACCGTGATCATCACCAGGATCAGGCTGGGCACGGACATCAGCAGGTCCGTCGCGAAGCCGATCGCCTTGTCGACCGGGCCGCGGAACCAGCCGGCGGCGAGGCCGAGCGCGCCGCCGCCGAGCAGGCCGACCAGGATGGTCAGGGCGGCGACGGTGAACGAGGCGCGGGCGCCGGCGACGGTGCGTTGCAGGACGTCCCGTCCGGCGGCGTCGGTGCCCAGCCAGTGGCCGGGGCCGGGGGCGGCGGAGGGGTGGGCGAAGTCGCCGTGCAGCGGGTCGAAGCCGGGCAGCAGGGGCAGCAGCAGGGCGGCGAGGGCGACCAGGGCCAGCCAGGCCGCGGCGGCGAGCACACCGGCCGGGGGCCGGCGCCGGGCGGTGCGGGCCTGGAGAACGGTGACGACGGTGGTCTCAACGGTGCTCATGGGCGATCCTCGGGTCGATCGTGCGGTACAGCAGGTCGACCGCGAAGGTGGCCGCGACCACGCCGAGGGCGCTGACCACCACGACGGCCTGGACGACCGGGAAGTCCCGGCCGGCGATGGCGGCGGAGGCCAGGCTGCCGACGCCGGGCACCGCGAACAGCGACTCGACCAGCACCGACCCGCCGAGCGAGGTCCCGATGCCGATCCCGATCAGCGTCACCAGCGGCAGGCTGGACGGCCGCAGGGCGCGGCGCAGCAGCAGCCGGGTGGTGCCCATGCCGCGGCTGCGGGCGGCGGCGATGTACGGCTGGTCGAGGGTGTCGAGCAGTTGTCCGCGCAGGGTGCGGGTGAACACGGCGGCCTCGGTGAGGCCGAGGGTGAGTGCGGGCAGCACCAGGTGGCGGAGGTTCTCGGCCGGGTCCTCGGTGAACGGGGTCCAGCCGGTGGCGGGCAGGACGCGCAGCTGGACGGCGGCGATCCAGATCAGCAGCAGGCCGAGGGCGAAGCCGGGGACGGCGAGCCAGCCGAAGGTGCCGGCGGTGGCGATCCTGTCGAAGGTGCCGCCGGGCCGCCAGGCGGAGAGCAGGGCGACGGGCACGGCCAGGCAGAGCGCCACCAGCTGGGCGGCGAGGAAGAGTTCGAGGGTGACGGGGATGCGGTCGGCGAGTTCGGTGGTGACGGCGGCTCCGGTGGACAGCGAGTGGCCGAGGTCGCCGTGCAGGGCGTCGCCGATCCACTGCCAGGCGGCGGCGAACAGGTTGCGGTCCAGGCCGAGCCCGGCCTCGTAGGCGGAGATCTGCTCGGGGGTGGCGGTGGGGCCGAGGGCGGCGACGGCGGGCGAGCCGGGCATCAGGTGGGGCAAGGCGAGGGCGGCGACGGTGACCAGCAGCAGGACGGCCGCGGCGCGGCCGACCCGTCCGCCGTACCGCAGGGCGGTCCGGGTGCCGGGGGTCATCGCTTCACCCACAGGGTGGCGGGGGAGACGTTGAGGACGGTGCGCTTGGAGAGGTCGGGCAGGCCGCCGACCTTGGCGGTGGAGAGGAAGCCGACGGTGTTCTCGGTGAGGAAGGCCATCGGCGCCTCGTCGACGACCCGCCGGGCGGCCTGGCCGTAGGCGGCCGAGCGCTTGGCGGGGTCGGTCGAGGCGCGGCCCTCGGTGATCGCCTTGGCGGCCTCCGGGTCGGTCCAACCCATGAAGTTGTACGGCGAGTTCGGCAGGTAGAGGCTGCCGAGCGCGGTGTCGGTGTCGCCGAACATGCTGGTGATGAAGTCCAGGACCTGGAACTTGCGCTGGAGCATCGCGGTGCCCAGGCTCGCGTTGTCCATCGGCTTGATGGTCATCCTGATCCCGGCCTCGCCGAGCATCTGCTGGAGCACGGTGGCGCGCTGCTGGGCCTCGGGGCGGCTGTCGACGAGGTAGTCGAAGGCGAGATCGGGGTGGCCGGCCTCGGCGAGCAGGGCGCGGGCCTTGGCCGTGTCGTGGGCCGGGTACGCGCCGGCGGTGCGGTACGGGGAGCGGGAGCCGATCGGGCCGTCGGAGACGGCGCCCTGGCCGAGGAAGACGACCTTCTCCAGGGCCTCGCGGTCGATCGCGTACTGCACGGCCCGGCGGACCCGGACGTCGTCGAAGGGCGCGGCCTTGGTGTTGAAGACGACGGTGCTGGTGGAGCCGGGCCCGGTGGCGGTGCGCAGCCCGTCGGCGGCGGCCTGCTTGAGCTGGCCGGGCGTCTCGGTCCAGATCAGGTCGGTGTCGCCGGAGCGCAGCGACTGGTAGCGGCTGTCGGCGTCGGACAGCACCCGGTAGACGAGCTTGTCGGCGTGGCCCTTGGTGCCCCAGTAGGCGGGGTTGCGGGCGAGGGTGACGGAGACTCCGGGCTGCACGCTCTCCACGGTGTACGGGCCGGAGCCGACGGCGGGGGAGTCGCCGGCCGGCGCCTCGGAGACGTACCCGAGGGAGCGGGTGAACAGGTTGGGGAAGGCGGCGTCGGGGGCCTTGAGGGTGAAGGCGACGGTGGTGGGGCCGGTGACGGCGGTGGTGGCGATGGCGGCCGCGTCGAGGGCGCAGGCGCACTTGCTCTCCGGCTTGGCGAGCCGGGCGACATGGTCGGCGACGGCCTGGGCGTCCAGCGGCTTGCCGTCGCTGAAGGTCACGCCCTCGCGCAGGTCGAGGGTCCAGACCGTGGCGTCCGCGTCGGGGGTGAAGGACTTGGCGAGGTACGGCTGGACGGTGCCGTTGTCGCCGTTGACCATCAGCGGGTCGTACAGGGCGTTGGCGAGGACCATCATCGGCATCTGGATCAGGGTTCCGTCGGCCGGGTCGAGCTTGGCGAACGGCCGGTCCAGGCCGATCTTGAGCGTGCCGCCGTCCACGGCCGGCCCGTCGGCCGCCGCGCCGGTGTTCCCGGCGGCGCCGCCGGTGCCGGACAGCGCGTCGTCGGAGGCGGAGCAGGCGGTGAGGGTGAGGGCGGCGGCGAGGGCCGCCGATGCCAGGAGGTAGTGCCGCTTCATGGTTCCTCGGTTCGGGGGAGTGGGGGCGGCCAGGGGGAGTGCGGCCGCCGACGCGACACACCATTCCGGAAGTGGCAGGACTGCCAAAAGGCAGTTGTGCAAATTCCGGATGACGAAACCCGGAAGAGTCGGCGCTCGCCTTGAGCGGGCGCGGCCGGACGTGGTTCCGTACTCATGGCGGCCCCCTCGGCGGCCCCACCCACCGACACGACCGACACTCAACTCACCGAACGGGAGCGGAAGAACGATGCAGGGGACGGACACCGCGGCGGAGCAGGGCATGCGCGACCGGAAGAAGGCGCGCACCCGCGACAGCATCCGCAGCGCGGCGCTCGACCTCTTCGAGGAGCAGGGCTACGAGCGCACCACCGTGGACCAGATCTGCCGCCGCGCCGACGTCGCCCACCGCACCTTCTTCCGCTACTACCCGGCCAAGGAGGCGCTGCTGTTCGGCTGGGACTTCGGCCAGGTCGTCCTCGACGCCTTCGCCGCCGCCCCCGCCGAACTCCCGCTCTGGGCCGCGCTCGACCACGCGCTGACCGTCACCGGCGGACGGCTGGAGGAGCCCGTCGAGCACACCGAGCGGCGCCGCCGGCTGCGCCGGGGCCTGCTCGACGTGCACTCCGTGCACAACTACGCCCTGGTCGTCATCGACGCCTTCACCGAACGCACCGTCACCATCGCCGCCGAGCGGCTCGACGTCGACCCGGCCACCGACCTGCGTCCGACCGCGCTCGGCGCGATGTTCGGCGGCATGGTGCGGCGCCACGTCCTGATCGGTTCGGAGAGCGGCACCCTGACCGACTGGGTCAGGGCCTACCGGGACGTGCTCGCCACCGCGGGCTGACCCGACCCCGTACCCCGTCCTTCCCGGGCGCGCCGCAGGCCGCCCGGACGGCACCGCACGCCCTCTTCCCCTTTTGCACACCCCCCCCGCACGACCCGAAAGGCCTCCGCATGTCCCTGGTCAACTTCCGCGACCCCGCAGCGCTCGCCGACCCCGCGAGCCGCTGGATCCGCCCCGGCGCCCTGTTCCGCTCCGCCCAGCCCTTCCCCGCCGCCGACGCGGACGTCGTCGCCCAGCTGCGCGAGCACGGCATCACCACCGTCGTCGACCTCCGGGGCGAGGCCGAGACCGGCCCCGAGGACTGGGCCGCCGCCGAGGCCGCCGGCATCGCCGTCGTCGCCGCCCGGATCGAGCCGACCAACGACGAACTCGCGCGGGCCATGCGGACCATGACCACCGCCGAGGACCTCGGCGCCTTCTACCTGCTGATGGCCGAGTCCGCGCCGCGGGCCCTCGCCGCCGCCGTGGAGGCCACCGTCCGCCCCGGCGGGGTGCTGGTGCACTGCGCCGCCGGCAAGGACCGCACCGGGCTGCTCACCGCGCTGCTGCTGGAGCTGCTCGGGGTGCCGGCCGAGGAGATCGTCGCCGACTACGCCCGCACCAACGAGGCGATCCAGCAGATCTGGGCCGGGCTCGCCGAGCGCAATCGTGCCGCCCTCAACGAGGTCGAGGCCGGCCGGATGGTCGTCCCCGCCCCGCTGCTGGAGGCCCCCGCCGGGGCGATGAGCGCCTTCCTCGACCTGGTCCGGGCCAGGCACGGCGGCGCCGCCGGCTTCCTGGCCGCCTGCGGGGTCACCGCCGAGACGATCGAGGCCTTCCGCGCCAAGGCCGCCGCGTCGAACACCGCCGAGGTGACGGCATGCTGACCGTCCTGCACCACACCGACGGCACGCCCTTCCGCGACCTCAACCACAACGGCACCATGGAGCCCTACGAGGACCCGCGGCTGCCCGTCGAGGAGCGGGTCGAGGACCTGCTGGCCCGGATGACCCCGGAGGAGAAGGCCGCGCAGATGCTGCACGGCCGGATGCTTCCCGGCGACCAGGGCCCGTTCCCCTCCGGCGCCGGCCTGATCACCGAACGCGGCCTCACCCACTTCGCCATGATGGCCGTCCCCGACCCGCGCGCGATGGCCGCCTGGAACAACCACGTCCAGGACCTCGCCGCGGCCGCCCGGCTGGGCATCCCCGTCACCCTCTCCTCCGACCCCCGGCACGGCTTCACCGCCAACCCGGCCACCGCTCACACCGGCGGCGGCTTCAGCACCGGCCCCGAGCCGATCGGCCTCGCCGCCACCGACGACCCCGACCTGGTGCGCCGCTACGCTGACCTGATCCGCCGCGAGCTGTGCGCCGTCGGCATCCGGGTCGCCATCCACCCGATGGCCGACCTCGCCACCGAGCCCCGCTGGGCCCGGATCAGCGGCACCTTCGGGGAGGACCCGGAGCGCGCCTCGCGGATGATCGCCGCCTACATCGAGGGCCTCCAGGGCGGGCCGATCGGCCCGGACAGCGTCGCCTGCATGACCAAGCACTTCCCCGGCGGCGGCCCGCAGGCCGGCGGCGAGGACTCGCACTTCGCCGCCGGACGCCGACTGGTCTACCCCGGCGGCGAGTTCGAGACCCACCTGCGCCCCTTCGAGGCGGCCTTCGCCGCGGGCACCGCGCAGATCATGCCCGCCTACGCGATCCCCTCCGGCAGCGGCCTCGCCGAGGTCGGCGCCAACTTCAACCGGGACGTCATCACCGGCCTGCTGCGCGGGCGTTACGGCTTCGACGGCGTGGTCTGCACCGACTTCAACGCCATCACCGGCATGGACGTCCCCGGCGTGGTCACCCTGCCCCCGCGGCACTGGGGCGTCGAGGAGCTGTCCGTCGCCGAGCAGGTCGCGCTCACCCTGGACGCGGGCGCCGACCAGCTCGGCGGCGAGACGGACCCGGAGCTGATCCTGGCGGCCCTCCGCTCCGGCGCGGTCACCGAGGCCCGGCTGGACGAGTCCGTCCGCCGCATCCTGCGCGACAAGTTCCGCCTCGGCCTCTTCGACGACCCGTACGTCGACCCGGACGCCGCCGCCGAACTGGTCGGCGCCCCGGAGGGCCGGGCGCTCGGCCGCGAGGTCCAGCGCCGCTCCGTGGTCCACCTGGCCGGCGAGCCGCGCAGCGCCACCCGGCTGTACGTGGAGGGTGTCGACCCGGCCGTCGCCGCCCGGTACGGGAACGTCGTCGAGGACCCGGCGCGGGCCGACCTGGCCGTCGTCCGCCTCGCCACCCCGTACGAGCGGCGCGAGGGCCTGCTGGAACAGCACTTCCACAGCGGCTCGCTGGAGTTCGAGCCGGCCGAGGCCGACCGGCTCGCCGCGCTGGCCGCCGTCGTCCCCACGGTCTTCGCGGCCCAGCTGGAGCGGCCCGCGGTGCTCACCCCGCTCGCCCCGCACGCGGCCCTGCTGATCGGGGAGTTCGGCGCCGCCGACGAGGTCGTCCTGGACGCCGCGCTCGGCCGCGCCCCGATGACCGCGACCCTGCCGTTCGACCTGCCCGCCTCGGACGCCGCCGTGGCCGCGGCCCGCGAGGACGTCCCCTTCGACACCCGCGCCCCGCTCTTCCGCCACGGCCACCGCGCCGGCGACGGGAGCTGAGCCGGGCCCGCCGCGGGGCCGGTGCCGGCCCCGCGGCGGCCACGGAGGCGCTGTCAGACCAGGCGGTGCGCCCGGAGGTCGGCCACGTACTTGGTGATCAGGTCCGGTGACAGCCGCGGGATGTCGTTCCCGTCGCCGAGGGCCGCGGCCCGGACCGCCGCCCGGAACCGGTCCGCCGGCAGGGCGGACCCGGCGACCGGCTGGGCCGGCTCGGCGAAGGCGTGCAGCAGCGGGAGCAGCGAGTGCTGCCGCCGGCGGTCGGGCAGGCCGTGCAGGGCGGTCTCGAAGCGCTCGATCCACTCGGCGTGGTCCTGGACACGGGCCAGGGGGTGCCCGGCCGCCGCCAGCCAGTCGACGACGGTGTCGAGCGAGATGCCGTCGTCGTGCGGGTTGACCACGTTGTACGTCCGGTAGCCCTCCCGTGCGTCGTCGCCGAGCGCGGTGACGGCCCGCGCGGTGAAGTCCACCGGGAGCGCGTCGTAGTGCGGGCGGCCGTCGCCGGTGCCCCGGGCGTAGAAGCTGCCGGGTGCGACGCCCGTCGCCAGCAGGCTCAGCACGAGGCGGGTGAAGACGTCCGGGACGTTGAGCTGACCGCGGTAGCGCGGGTGCGCGAGGATCATGTTCGAGCGGAAGACGGCGACCGGCAGGCCGAACCTCTCGTGCGCCTCGCGCAGCAGCACCTCGCCGGCCCACTTGCTGGCCGCGTAGCCGTCGGCGTAGTCACCGTCGAGGTCGCGTACCCCGCCGGCGGTGCGGATGTCCGCCCACTCGTCGGCGGCCGCCGCGTTCCCGAAGACGACGGCGACCGTCGACAGGTAGGTGAACCGCTTGGTCCGGGAGGTGACCGCGAGCCTGATCAGCTCGGCCGTTCCCAGCACGTTGGGGCCGAACAGCTGGCCGTAGGGCAGGACGTGGTTGACCTGTGCCGCCGGGTGGACGATCAGGTCCACGGTGTCGGCCAGCCGCTGCCAGGTCTCCTCGTCGAGCCCGAGACGCGGCTCCCCGATGTCGCCGGCGACCACCCGGAGGTGCCGGGCGGCGGCCGCGCGGTAGCGCTCCACGAGGTCCGGGTCGCCGCTGTCGAAGGCCGCGTCGAGCCGGGCCCGGGCCTCCTCGGCGCAGGAGCCGCGGACCACGCACACCAGCGTGCCGCCGCGCTCCGCCACGCGCTCCAGCCATTCGAGGCACAGGAAGCGGCCCAGGTAGCCGTTGGCGCCGGTCAGCAGGACGGTCCGGGCCTCGGGCAGCGGACCGGCCGGCCTCCGCCCTTCGGCCTGCTCGACGGTCCGCGGGTCGAGGAACGCCTCCAGCCGCAGCTGGGCCGCGTCGAGCCGCGTCGCGTCCGGGCCGTGGACGCTGTCGGCGGTGGGACGGCGGTGGTCCGCCGCGAGCGCCCGCTCGACGTGATCGGCCACCTGCCGCAGCGAGTTGACCGGGTTGACGATCACGTCGACCGGGACGTCGACGTGGAAGATCTCCTTCATCAGCTGGGAGAAGGACAGCGCCGTGAGGCTGTCGCCGCCGAGTTCGAGGAAGCGCGTGTCGGGCTCCACGACACCCTCGTCCAGCCCCAGGAGCGCCTGCGCGGCCCGGAGCACGGTCGCCGGCGGCGGCTGGTCGGTGCCGGCCTGACGCAGCGTCCGGAGTTCCTCGGCCTCGCGGTCGGACAGCTCGGTGTACAGCGCTTCGAGACGCTCGCCGTACCGCTTCGTCAGGGCCGGCCGCAACGGCTTGCGCACCCCGGAGAGCAGCCCGTTCTCCTGGGTGAACGGCTCGGTCTCGACGAGCAGGTCCCGGGGGATCTCGTAGGAGTTCAGCCCCGCCCCGGCGGCGGTCTCCCGCAGGGACTCCCGCAGGACCGCCCTGAGGCGCCGGGCGTCCCCGTCGACGCGGTCGAGGGCGTCCCGGGTCGGCACGACGACCGCGAGCAGGTAGGCGCGGGCGCCGCTGCCGTACAGGAAGACCTGCCGGACGGCCGGGCTGCCGGTGAAGAGCGCCTCCAGGCGGGAGACGGCGACGAACTCGCCCTGGGACAGCTTGATGACGTTGGAGCGGCGGTCGACGTACCGCAGTTCGTCGGGGCCGAGCCGGGCCATGATGTCGCCCGTGTGGTAGAAGCCGTCCTCGTCGAAGACCTCGGAGGTGGCGTCCGGGCGCCGGAAGTACCCCGGGACGAGCCGCTCGGACCTGATCAGCAGTTCGCCCCTGGGGTACGGCGTGTCGGTGCCGAAGTAGCCCAGCTCGGGCACGTCGACCAGCTTGTGGTCGGTCACCGGCGGGCGCTGCACCCGGCCGTCGAGGAAGACGACCCCGCCCTCCGTCGACCCGTAGCCGTCGATCAGCCTGACCTGGAAGCAGTCCTCGACGAAGGCCGTGGTCTCGGCGCTCGGCGGGGCCGAGGCGCTGACGGCCGACAGGAGGCGGCCGCCCATGACCTCCTCCCGCAGCTCCTCCATCACCTGCCCGGCGCTCACCTGCTCGGCCGCGTCGCCGCCGGTCCCGGCCCGGCGGGACAGCTCCGCCCGGTAGTGCCGGAGGAGCAGGTCGGAGATGCGGGGCACCATGAGCAGCTCGGTGGGACGGACCAGGGAGAGGTCCTCGAGGAGCGTCGACAGGTCACTGGACGCCGCGAAACAGGCGAGGCCCCCCTTGGCGAGCGTCCCGAACAGCGCGCCCCGTCCCATCACGTGGCTCAACGGCAGGAAGTTGAGCACGATGGCGGGCCGCACCGGCCGGCCGGGCACGTAGTCGAGCCAGAAGCTCCGGACCAGACGCTCGGTGTACACGGCCCCCTTGGGGGTGCCGGTGCTTCCCGAGGTGTAGATCAGCGAACTCAGCGTGTCGGGCGCCGACCCGTCGGGGACCCGGGGGAGCGGCGGCAGCGCCCTTCCCCGCTCGACGGTCGACGCCAGCGTGTCCAGGGCCACCCCGCGGCCCAGCGCCGCGAGCCGGGTGCGCGCGGACTCCAGCTCCTCCTGGTGGGCGGTGGCCTCGGGCCGGTGGCCGATGACCACGATCCTGCCCAACGAGGCGGCGACCGCCGCGAGTTCGAGCGCGACGTCCAGCTGGTCGACGTCCACCACGAGCAGGCGCGGTGCGGTCTGCTCGACGACGGGGGCCAGGTGCGCCGCCGAGGCCCCCGACTGCAGCGGGACGGACACCGCGCCGGAGCGGACACAGGCCAGGTCCGCCACGGCGTACTCGGCGCTCGTGGGCCCGAGGAGGGCGACGAAGTCGCCGGGGCCCAGCGGATGTTCGGGGTGGTGGCGCCACTCGGAGGCCACCGCGCCCACCCGCTCCCGGAGTTCGCCGTAGGTGAGGGTGTCGAACCGCGGCAGGAGGCGCAGCGTGGTGCGGCCCGTCTCCGGGTCGGTGACCGGCTCGGTGGCGCGCTCGCCCAGGGCGGGGCGGTCGGCGTAGGCCTCCAGCACGGTGGCCACCAGCTCGGCGAGCGGCAGGTCGGGGCGGCGGATCGCCTCGGTGACGGCGTCCAGGGGCGCGGTGTCGCGGAACTGAGGGTCGGTCGCGTACAGGTGGGCGCTTCGTCGGTCGGTACGCGCGTCGAGTTCGTCGGCGGGGAGGTGCGAGAGGGACACGAATGATCTCCTATGCAGCCGAGAAAATCCTGTTCAGGTGGACGGTGGTGCCGTTCGTGCGGGGTGATCGGATCAGTCGGGAGGGCTGCGGGCTCAACGCTCCTCGGCCGCACGCGCGTCGGCGATCTCGTGGTCGCGGGTGAGCCGGACGATCGCGGCGGCGGCCTCGCGGGCGCCGCCCTCGTCCCGGGTCTCGATCGCGTCGACGAGCCGCCGGTGCAGGCCCCCGTGCTCCTCGGCGTGGGCGGCGTTCCAGGTCGGGCCCCCCAGGTGCGAGGTGAGCGCCGTGCCGAGGTGGTCGTACACCTCGATCAGCAGCTCGTTCCCGCTCGCCCGGACGACGGACCGGTGGAAGAGCGCGTCGACGTCCGTGGCCGCGGAGGCGTCCTCGCCGGCGGCGGCCGCCTCGGCGTCGGCCAGCAGCTCCCGCAGCTGCCGCACCTGCCCCTCGCTGCGGCGCAGGGCCGCGGCGCCCGAGGCGTACTCCTCCAGAACGGTCCGCAGCTCCAGCACGTCGTCCCGCTTCGCGGAGCCCGCCCGCCGCACCATCACCGACTGGAGCTCGCTGGAGGAGCGCACATAGGTGCCGTCACCGGCTCTGGGCTCCAGCAGGCCGAGGTGCACCAGCGCACCGATCGCCTCCCGCAGCGTGCTGCGCCCGACCCCGAGCTCCTCGACGAGGGCCTGCTCCGGCGGGATCCGCGTCCCGACCGGCCAGCCCCCCGTCTCGATGTGCGAGCGGAGGCTCTCCACGAGCTGGGCGGACAGGCTGGCCGTGCGCCGCGGCGCGCTGATGCGTGTCATGGGAGGACCATATACAAACATCAGACATTTGAACATCGTCTCTTCGGCCCGAGCCCCGGGCACGGAGCGTCACTCCTGGTAGCAGCACCCGCCGTACTCGTCGCAGTCGTACTCGATCCCGCCGTCGGAGCTGTGGGTGCGACTCAGCTTCCGGTCGTCCACGGGGCAGATCGGGACGAAGGACGGATTGACCTGGAGGAAAGTCGAGTCCTTCAGGGAGAATACGGAATTGACGACGTCGAGGCCGTGTTCGCGGATCCCCTGCTGAATGAAGTCGAATGCGTCGTAGACGTGGCCGCAGCCGCACGTGATCGGGGTGCACCTGAAATTCTTCACCCTGACGCCCAGCTCCACCCTGATCCTTTCGGTTTCCTCGGGGGATATCGGGCGGAGTCCTGTGCGGCGGATCCGCTCCGGAGTCCAGAACCGCTCCTTGACGAGCGCGGCCTGGGCGCGGGTCAGGTAGAACGAGGCCGTGGTGCCACTCGTGATCGTGGCGAGGACGATGTCCGCGACGGCTTCGTCGTTCGCTGAGGTCACCACCTTTCCGGTGGCGACCATTCTGTCGATTTCCGCCAGCAGCTTCATGGTGTCCACTTCCTTATTATCAGTATGCGACCTCCCGCAAGTGCTCACAACCACCAGGAGAATTACCGGCCGGCCGGTAAACGGGTTGCGGAAATCCTGGGCGGGGTGTCAGATGCCGGCTATGACGATTGTGCTGGGAACGCCGACCGCGGGCGGGGTGCGCGAAGCCATGGGCGCGCTGCGGGAGTGGCAGGACGACGGAGCGCCGATGCAGCTGCACGCGGGGGACATCGGCTGGAACTGTCGGTTCGGCACGGCTGAGACGGCCGCGGTGGTGCGGACCTGGAGCCGGGGCGGGCGGATCCTCGCCGTCGGGATGCTGGACTCGCCGACGGTGCTGCGGATGACGGTCGCTCCCGACGCCTTCCGGGACGAGGACCTGGCGCGGCGGCTCGTCGAGGACGTCTCGCTGCCGGAGCGCGGCGCGCTGCCGGAAGGGGCGGTGTCCCTCGAGGCGCCGCCGGGCCTGCTGCTCCACGACCTGCTGACCGAGGAGGGCTGGGGCGTCGACGAGCCGTGGACGCCGCTGTTCCGCGACCTCGCGCAGGCGGTGGAGGACCCGGGCGTACGGATCAGGGCGATCGGCCCGGAGCAGGCGCAGGACTTCGCCGACGTTCTGCGGTCGGCGTTCGGCACCTCGCGGCCGACGCCCGCGTACTGGCACGGGATGTCGGCGGGGCCGTACGCCGCCGACGCCCGCTGCCTGGGCGCCTACGACGACCGGGGCAGCCCGGCGGCGGTGGTGACGGTCTGGTCGGCCGGCCCGGGGAGGCCGGGGCTGGTCGAGCCGATGGGCGTCCACGAGGACCACCGCGGTCGCGGCTACGGCCGGGCGATCACCCTCGCCGGGGCGGCCGCGCTGCGGGAGCTGGGCTCGTCGAGCGTTCGCGTGTGCACACCGAGCTCCAACGTCGGCGGCGTCGCCACGTACCGGGCGGCCGGGTTCGAGGCGCGGCCGGAGATCGGCGACCGGATCCGCAGGGCCTGACACCGCTACGGCCCGGGCCCGGGCCCTTCGGCCGAGGCCGTCGGCCGTCGGCACGCCCGACGAGCCGGCCGGGCGCGCCCTCGTCCTGCCGACACCAACTGGTCCCGGGCGTGGGCCGGTTCAGCGGTCCGCCGCGGCCTGCCGCAGGGCTCGGTGGCTGGGGGAGCCCTCGGCCGCAGTCAGGACGACGAGTTCGAGATTGTGGGTGCCGGGCACGACGTAGGCGGTGTAGTCCAGGTCGAGCCGGCCGGCCCGGGGGTGGTGGAAGCCGTGGCTGCCGGTGGCCGGGCCGCGGACGTCGTGTTCCTCCCAGAAGGCGGCGAACCGGCTGCTGCGCGCCGTCAGTTCGGCCACGAGGCGGGTGCCGCGTTCGTTGTGGGGGTCGGCGGCCAGGGCGTGGCGCAGGCGGTGGACGTTGCCACGTGCCGTCTTCTCCCAGTCGGTGAGGAGCCGGGGCGCCCGGGGGTCGCAGAAGACGAACCAGGCGAAGTTGCGCTGCTCGGGCCGGAGTTCGGCGTAGTCGAGGAGCAGCCAGGCCTCGGCGTCGTTCCAGGCGAGGATGTCGCGCATGGGGGTGACCACGTGGGCGGGCCACGGGGTGATCGAGGCGAGGAGCCGCAGGGTCGCCTCCGGCACGTCCGGGGCCACGGCGGCGGGGTCCGCCTGGTGGACGGGGTTTCCGGTGGCGAGGTGGTGGAGGTGGCGGCGGGCGTCGGCGTCGAGCTGCAGGGCGGTGGCGAGGGCGTCCAGGACCTCGGGGGAGGGGCGGCGCTGACGGCCCTGTTCGAGCCGGGTGTAGTACTCGGGGCTGATGCCGGACAGGGTGGCGACCTCGGCTCTGCGCAGTCCGTTCAGCCGGCGGGTGCTGGTGCGGGGCAGGCCGGCGGCCTCCGGGGTCAGTCGGGCCCGGCGGGTGCGCAGGAAGTGGGCCAGTTCGGGGAGTGCCGCTGATGGTGCCATGCGGCGAGTATCGGTCGCCTGGCGGCGCGGGGGGTAGCCCTGCCAGGGCCACCCCCGGCGGGGCCTGCCCGCGGCGGTGTCTCGTCGCGGTGCGCGCGGCGGCGCAGAGTGGCTGCCGGGGGCGCCGCGCGACGCGGGCGGCCCTGGTCGCCGACGGGCCGGTTCCGGTGTGTCGGCGCGTTCGCGCGTCCGTCGTTCCCGGTGCGCGTCCTTCGTCCTTGGAGTCCGTCCATGCCCGCACGTCCCGGCGAACCGTTCTCGCCTGCCCCGCCCATGCCCGTACGGCCCGGGGGACCGGAGTCCGCCGGCCCGGGGCCCGATGCCCCGCGGTCCGTCCGGTACGCGCCCCTGGCGGTGCTGAGCGCGGCGGCGGGCCTGGACGCCGGTGGTGTCGCCGTCCTCAACAGCGCCCTGCCCTCGGTGGGCGCGCGGTTCGGCACCTCGGCGCAGAACCTGTCCTGGGCGGTGACCGGCTACGCCCTCGCGTTCGCGGGGCTGCTGCTGTGCGGCGGGGCGATGGCGGACCGGCTGCGGCGTCGGCGGGTGCTGGTCGGGGGCCTGGTGACGGTGGCGGCGGGCGCCGCGCTGGCGTTCGCGGCGCCCGCGTTCTGGGCGGTCGTGGTGGGGCGCGTGCTGCAGGGCGCGGGGGCGGCGATCACCATGCCGGCGGCCACCGCCCTGCTGACCTCGGTCTATGCCGACGGGCCGATGCGTTCGCGCGCGCTGGGCGTGTTCTCCGCCGCGCAGGCGGGCTGCTACGGGGCCGGTCTGGTCCTCGGGGGCGTGGTCACCGGCGCCTTCGGCTGGCGCTGGGTGTTCGCGCTGCAGGCCCTGGCGGCGGCGGTCACCGCCGTGGCCGCCGTGCGGTGGCTGCCACCGGGTGAGCGGCACCGCCGGGGCTCCCTGGACGTGACGGGGGCCGGGGCGCTGGTGGCGGCGATCGCCCTGACCGTCTTCAGCGCGGACCTGGCCTCCCGCCCCGGCGGCGGCCCGCTCGCGGCCGCGCTGCTGGCGGCCGCCGTGGCCGGAGGTTGGCTGTGGTGGCGCCGCGGGCGCACCCGGGGCGGGGACGCGGTCCTACTGGACCGGGACCTTCTGCGCACGCCCGGCGTGCGGACCGCGGCGGTGGTGGCCGGCGCGTTCTACTTCTGCGTCACCGGGTCGCTGTTCCTGCTGCCGCTCTACCTCCAGCAGGTGCGCGGCATGCCGCCGGCCGTCTCGGGCCTCGCGGTCCTTCCCGTCAGCCTGGCCGTGGTCGCGGCCGCCCTGGTCTCCGGGCGGCTGATGAGGACCCGCGGACCACGCCCGCTGCTGGCCACGGGCCTGCTGCTCACCGCCGGCGGCGTGCTGCTGTGGTGCGCGGCGGGGGAGCACAGCCCGTACCTCGGGCCGGTGCTGGCCGGCCTGGTCGTCACCGGCATCGGGCAGGGCCTGGCCTTCCCCGCCATCACCGTCACCGGCCTGCGCGACGTGCCGGACCAGGCCCACGGCACCGCCTCGGCGGTCACGGCCACCGCCCTGCAGATCGGCAGCGGCATCGGCCCCACCGTCCTCGCCGGCGTCGCCCAGAGCGTCGGCGCGGCGGGCCACGGCGAGCTGTCCCTGGGCGGCCACCACCTCGCCTACGCGGCGGCGGCCGCACTCCTGCTGCTCGTCGGCCTCCCGGCCACGGCCCGTCTCGGCAGGCGGGGCGGCTGACGGCGCCACGGTACCGGGCGCCGAGTGCCGGGTGAACCCGAGGGGAAGGCCCCGCCCCAGCGCGGTGAAGTCTCGGTGGTCGTGACCCGGGATTTGCATGAACCAGTCAACAGGGCTGTCCGTCAGTGCTATGTTACCCGGCGGTTCGAGAGTCTGTGCGACGACTCCGAGCTGTGCGTCCCGCCACAAGTCACCACTGCCTCAGCACCGTTGACCCCGAAGGGACCCTCCACGTGACCGTGCGCAAGCTGACGCTGTCAGCCGCGGCGACAACCACCGTGCTCCTCCTCTGCGGCGCCGCCCTCACCGGGGCGGCGGCCGCACCGGCCGCCGCGAGCACCACCGCAAGCACCTCGACCACCGCGCCCTCGACCACCGCGCCGACCGCGCCCACCGACCCGTCCGCCTCGTCCGCCGACCCGAGCACATCGGCGACGCTGGCGCCCCCGACGTCCGGCACGGCCGCGGCCACGGTGGCGGCCCCGGCGCAGGGCAGCGCGCCGGCGACCGCCACCACCGCTCCCGTCCTCGCGCTCTCCTCCTTCGACCCGAACAGCGGCACCGCCGTGCTCGCACCGGCCACCGCCGGTCCGCAGTCGCTGTCCGCCCAGGCCACGGCCGCTGACGCCGCGTCCGCCGTCCAGCCCGGGCAGCTGATCGACAGCCCGCCCACCCCGGCGGCCCCGCACGGCGCGCTGGTCGCCGTCACCGGTGTGCAGTCGACCGCCGACGGGAAGGTGGCCGTCACCACCCGCCCGGCCACCCTCCCCGAACTGCTCGGCGGCACCAGCACCAACCTGCGCAGCGCCGTCAGCCCGAGCAGCTTCGAGGTCCACCCGCAGATCGGCGGCGTCAAGGTCGTCACCGACTTCGGAGCGACCTCCGGCCAGGGCTCGGTCTCCGGCAGCCTGGGGCTGAGCGCCGACGCCACCGTCCCGCTGCCCGACGGCAGTTCGGCGAAGCTGTCCGGCTCGGTCTCGCTCCACCCGGCCATCGACTTCTCCTACCAGGGCGGCCTCGGCCTCATCGACCCCCAGCAGGCCCGGGTCGGCTTCACCCTGGGCGCGCACGCCGACTGGCGGGTCAGCGCGAACCTCACCGCGAGCACCGGGCCGGTCCGGATCCCGCTCGCCACGTACAGCGCCAGCCCCGTGGTGATGGTGGGCCCGCTGCCCGTCGTGATCAACCTGGCCTTCACCCTCTCCGCCGACGTCAGCGCCGACGGCACCGTCACCCTCGACGCCGAGCAGGCCTACGACGGCCAGTGGGGCGTCCACTCCGACTACGTCAAGGGCCCGGGCTGGACCACCACCACCGACCCCGGGAACTCCACCGTCTCCCCGCTGCGCCTCGACCTGAGGGGCTCCGCCTCGGCGAAGGCCGGCCTGCTCGCCGAAGGCTCGATCGCCCTGTACGACACGGTCGGCGTGAAGGCCTCCATCGAGCCGTACCTGCGGGCCGCCGTCAACGGCTCCGTCGTCCTCGACGGCACCAGCACCACGCCGACCGTCAACGGCACGGCCGCCCTCTACGGCGGACTCGACATCAACGGGGCGCTGATGGCCCGGCTCGCCATCCTCGGCACCCCGATCCTCGAGGCCGACCTGCCCTTCCTCGCCTTCCACCGCGAATGGCCGCTCGTCTCGGTGGGCGCCGGGCAGTCCCCGGTGCCCCTGGTGAACTGGACCGCGCTCAGCGCCGGCCTGTTCGACGACAACCGCTCCGCCTACCTCAAGACCCGGCCGGACTGGGACCCGCGCGCGCTCAAGGCCTCCTGCCCGGACGGCACCCGGCTGATCGGCCTCAGCCACGGCGGCGACAACGGCCTGTGCACGGACGTCACGAAGCCGGACCTCTGGGATGCCGGCCACGCGTACGTCGTCGACCACGGCGGCACCTACGTGACCACCGACTGGGCACCGGGCTACGCCAAGGCCCAGTGCCCGGCCGGTTCCGTCCTCACCGGCTACAGCCGCAACGGCCGCACCATGGGCGCGCTCTGCGCCAAGTCCGCGGCCCCGCTGGGGACATCGACCCGCACGCTCTGGTTCGACAAGGGCGACAACCGCCCCACCGCGGCCGCCGGCGGCGACTTCTCCTACGGCTTCGCCAAGGGCCAGTGCGCCAACGACGAGGTCGCCGCGGGCCTGGCCTACACCCAGCCCTGGTGGCAGCTCTGGGCGGCCCGGCCCTACGCGCTGCTCTGCCAGAAGCTCGCCTGACGGTGAGGACGTGACGTGGTGATGCCCGCCGGGGCATCCCCACGTCACCCCGCCGTTCCGTGGACAACCGCCCCGTGGTGACACGGGGCGGTTGTCCGGCCTTCAGAGCGGGCGCGACCATCACGGTGATCGACACGTGCGGCAAGGTGGCGCTCGCCGAGCACTCCGAGGTGTGGCCGCCGAACCGCCTCACCGCCGTCCCGGGGCGGCGGTGAGGCCCGAGCCGGAGACGGTGTCCTGACGGGTTGTCGAAGCTGTGTCGGGTGGGTTCTACTCGCGTGGAGCAAGCGTCCGTCCGTTCACACCAGAGCCTGCCAAGGGGGTACCTGTTGAACGATGTTCCGGATCTCGGGCCCATGCCCCGGCGGGTCACCGTCAGTGCCGAACAGGCGGGGCGGCTCGTGGCCGAGCAGTTCCCGCAGTGGGCCGCACTGCCTGTGACGGCTGTGGAGAACGGCGGCTGGGACAACCGGACCTTCCACCTGGGCGAGGACATGGTGCTCCGCCTGCCCAGCGCGGAGGAGTACGCCCTGGCCGTGGAGAAGGAGCACCGTTGGCTGCCCGAGCTGGCAGCCGCTCTCCCGCTGCCGGTCCCGGTGCCGCTGGCGAAGGGGAGTCCTGGTGCGGCCTACCCGTTCGCGTGGTCGGTCTACGGGTGGATCGACGGCACGCCCGCGACGTTCGAGTCGGTCGTCGATCCGATCGGCTTCGCCGGGGGCCTGGCCGACTTCGTCGCCGCGTTGCGGGGCGTCGATGCCTCGGAAGGGCCGCAGCCCGGCAAGCACAACTGGTTCCGTGGCGCGACGCTGCGGACGTACGAGGCGCAGGCGCTCGGTGCGCTGGACGGGCTGCGCGGCCACGTCGACGTCGCGTCGGCGCACGAGCTGTGGACCCAGGCGCTCGAGGCGCGGTGGGACGGGGCCGACGTCTGGTTCCACGGCGACCTCGCCAAGGGAAACCTGCTCCTCGAGGACGGACGGCTCGCCGCCGTCATCGACTTCGGTACGTGTGGCGTGGGGGACCCGGCTTGCGACCTCGCGATCGCGTGGACCCTGCTCTCGGCCGACGGCCGCGACGTGTTCCGGAGGCGGCTGGGCGTCGACGACGCGACGTGGGCGCGCGGACGCGGCTGGGCGCTGTGGAAGACGCTCGTCTCGTGCGCCAACAGCCTGGGCGAGGACGGCGCTGACACCCGCGACGCGCGCCGCGTGCTCTCGGGGATCCTCGCCGATCGGGGCTGAGGGGCCGTAGGGGCCGTAGGGGCGCGCTGGAAGACAGCGCGCGGCGGGCGGGTGTCAGACGGGCGGGTTGGGGCGGGTGAGCCCGCGGTCGTAGGCGAAGATCACGGCTTGGACGCGGTCGCGGGCGCCGATCTTGGCCATCACGCGGCTGACGTGGGTCTTGACGGTCGACTCGGCGAGCACGAGGCGGCTCGCGATCTCGTTGTTGCTCCAGCCCTGGGCGACGGCGACGAGGATCTCGCGCTCGCGGTCGGTGAGGGCGTTCAGTCGGCTGTCCTCGACGGGGGCGGCGCCCGGCGGTCGGGTCGGCAGGTGGTGGGCGTACGCGTCGAGGAGGCGCCGGGTGATGGCGGGGGCGACGACGGCGTCGCCGACCGCGACGGCGCGGATCCCGGAGAGCAGCTCCTCGGGGCGGGCGTCCTTGAGGAGGAAGCCGCTGGCGCCGGCCCGCAGGGCGGAGTGGGCGTACTCGTCGAGGTCGAAGGTGGTCAGCACGAGGACGCGGGAGCGGCCGCCGGTGGCGACGATCCGGCGGGTGGCCTCGATGCCGTCCATGCCGGGCATGCGGATGTCCATGAGGACGACGTCGGGCCGCAGGTCGGCGGTGAGCCGGACGGCCTCGGCGCCGTGGGCGGCCTCGCCGACGACCTCGGTGTCGGGTTGGCTCTCCAGCAGCATGCGGAAGCCGTACCGCTGCAAGGGCTGGTCGTCCACGATGAGGAGGGTGGTCACGCGGGGCCGCCTGTCGGGTCGGGGGTGAGGTCGAGTACGGCCTCCACGGTCCATCCTGCCCCGGGCCCGGGGCCCGCCGTGACGGTGCCGCCGTACAGGGCCGCGCGTTCCCGTATGCCGGCGAGGCCGTGGCCCTCGCGGGGCGGCCGGCCGGGGGCGGACGGCGGGGGGCCGTCGGGCGGGCCGCTGTCCCGTACGCGCACCCGCAGCCGGTCGTCCCCGGAGGTGAGGGTGACGTGGGCCCGGGTGCCGGGGCCGGCGTGCTTCAGGGTGTTGGTGAGCGACTCCTGGACGATGCGGTAGGCCATCAGCTGCACCCCGCGGTCGAGGGCGTCGAGGTCCCCGGCGGCCGTGTACACCACCTGGGGCCCGGCCGCGCGGATGCGGGCGCACAGCCCGTCGACGTCGGCGATGCCCGGCTGCGGGGTGAGTTCGGCGTCCTCGCCCTGGTCGCGCAGGACGCCGAGCATCCGCCGCAGCTCGCCGAGCGCCTGGCGGCTGGTGTCGCCGATCAGCAGCAGCGCCTCGCGTCCGCGTTCGGGGGAGGCCTCGGCCGCGTAGGCGCCGCCGTCGGCGAGGGTGACGATGACGGACAGGTTGTGGCCGATGATGTCGTGCATCTCCCGGGCGACCCTGGTGCGCTCGGTGACGGCGGCCAGCCGGCTGCGCTGGTCGCGCTCGATCTCCAGCCGGGCCGCGCGTTCCCGCAGCCCGGCGAGCTGGGCGCGGCGGATCCGTACCGCGATGCCGAGGGCGACGGCCGCCGTCGCGGCGCTGAACAGGAAGAACAGCGCGTCGCCGACGGGCAGCCCGGAGGACACCTCCGCGGCGACCAGGGTGCTCGCCGCGGCCATGGCCGCGCACGCCCAGGCCAGGTGCCGCAGGCTCCCGTGCAGGGCCAGGCTGTAGAGGGCGACGAGCAGGGCGGCGTCGGCCCGCAGTGCCGCGCCCGTGGACCACTGGACGACGAAGACGGTCATGATGGCCGCGAACGCCGCCGTCGGGCGCCGCCGGCGCCACAGCAGGGGCAGGACGAGGCCGGCCTGGAGGGCGAGGGTCGCGGCCAGGGGCAGCCGGACGAAGTGGATCCGGTGCTCGCGCGCGTGGTCGGCGTCGCCGTGGAGGAGGTCCGGGAGGCCGAACGCCAGGAGGACCACGACGACCACGGCGGTGTCCAGGACCCACGGGTGGGCGCGGTCGGCCTGCCGGACCCGCTGGCCCAGGCGGGCCAGGCGCGCGAAGGCCGGGTGGGAGGGGAGCGGGTCTGGCACGGGCGGCGGCGCGGACTGGACCGGTCCCCGGGTGTCGAGGTGGCTCACGGTCGTCACCTGTCGTACGAGGGAGGGGCGGGGCTGCGGCACCCGGTGGACCGGGTGCCGCACCGGAGTCTCTCAGACGTCGCTGCGCACGAGTCGCACCGCTGCGCCGGCCAGGGCGAGCACCGTCCACAGGAGGAAGACCGCCAGCCCGGCGGCGGGCGACAGGGTGGTCGAGTCGTGGTGCAGGGCGAACATCGCCTCGCCCGCGTGGCTGGGCAGGTACGGGCTGATGTGGCTCTGCCAGGACGTGGGGAGCAGCGAGACGAGGCCGGGGACCAGCATCAGGGTGGCCACCAGGACGGAGATGCCGCCGGCCACGGAGCGCAGCAGCGCGCCCAGGGCGACGCCGATCACGCCGACGAGGGCGAGGTAGAGGCCCGCGCCGAGCAGTCCGCGGACGGCGCCGGCGCTGGAGAGGTCCATCGCCACGCGGGTGCCGGACAGGATGCCGCTGTCGGTGAGGAAGGCGACGAACACGCCGACGGTGCCGAGCAGCAGGGCGATCACGCCGTACACGGCCGCCTTGGACCAGAGGACCGGCAGGCGGCGCGGCACGGCGGCCAGGGTGGAGCGGATCATGCCGGTCGAGTACTCGCCGGCGGCGATCAGCACGCCGAGGACGCCGAGCGCGAGCTGGGCGAAGTTGGTGCCGAACAGGGACAGGCTCAGGGCGGTGGCGTCGGAGAAGTCCCGGTCGAGGTGCCGGCCGGAGTCGAGCCTGGACTTGAACTGGACGGCGGCGATCAGGCCGAACGCGACCAGGAACAGCAGGGCCAGGCCGAGGGTGATCCAGGTGGAGCGCAGGGACCACAGCTTGGCCCACTCCGAGCGCAGCACGCGCGCGGCGGTGACCTTGTAGACGGGGCGCTCGGGCCCGGAGCCGGCGGGCGTGGCGGTCTGGCTCGGCGCGAGGGTGCTCATGCCGCGCTCCTCGGGGTCTCGACAGTGGCAGTGGTGGTGGTGCCGTGGTACTCGACGGCGTCCCGGGTGAGGTCCATGAACGCCTGCTCCAGGGAGACCGTGCGGGTGGCGAGTTCGAACAGGGCGATGCCGTGCGAGGCGGCGGTCAGGCCGATCTCGCGGGCGGTGCGGCCGGTGACGAGGAGTTCCTCGGAGCCGGAGCGGCCGGAGATCTCCACGCCGGGGCCGGCGAGCAGGGTGCGCAGCCGGGCCGGGTCGGCGCTGGCCACCGTGACGGCGTCGCCGCCGGCCTCGCGGACCAGGTCCTGGACGGTGGTGTCGGCCAGCAGCCGGCCCCGTCCGACGATGATCAGGTGGTCGGCGACGAGGGCGACCTCGCTCATCAGGTGGGAGGAGACGAAGACGGTGCGGCCCTCGGCGGCGAGCGAGGTGAGGAGGTTGCGGATCCACAGGACGCCCTCGGGGTCGAGCCCGTTGACCGGCTCGTCGAGCATCACCGTCGCCGGGTCGCCCAGCAGGGCGGCGGCGATCCCCAGCCGCTGGCCCATGCCGAGCGAGAACGCCCCGGCCCGCTTGCGCGCCACCGACCGCAGGCCGGTCAGCTCGATCACCTCGTCGACCCGGCGGCGCGGGATGCCGTGGGTGTGGGCCTGCGCCATCAGGTGGTTGAACGCCGAGCGGCCGGGGTGGATCGACCTGGCCTCCAGCAGTGCGCCGACCTCCTGGAGCGGGGCGGCGTGCTCGGCGTAGCGGCGGCCGTTGACGCGCACCGAGCCGCCGGTCGGCGCGTCCAGTCCGACGATCATCCGCATGGTGGTGGACTTGCCCGCCCCGTTGGGCCCGAGGAAGCCGGTGACCGTACCCGGCCGGACCGTGAAGTCCAGCCGATCGACGGCGGTCTTCTCCCCGTACCGCTTCGTCAGCTGGTGCGCCTCGATCATCGCTCACCCTCAACGTTCGTGGGCCGGGTCGTCCCGGCCGCCGGTACCTTCCACGCTAGGTTCGACGGCGCGGCGATCCGTGGTACCCGGGGCCGATCATCGCCGGGGCCGTAGTACCGGGGTACCGTGCGCCCGTCCGCCTCCTGGCTCAGCCCAGGCCCTCGCGCTCGGTCCGGGCTATGAAACTCAGTCCAGGCCCCGCCCCCGGCGGAACCGCTCGGTGAGGGCGTCCGGGGCGATGAGCGGGGCCGGGTAGTCGGCGCCGTGCAGCCAGGGGCGGTGGACGGCCGGGCCGGGCAGGTGGGCGAGCTCGGGGACCCAGCGGCGGACGTACGCGCCGTCCGGGTCGTAGCGGTCGGCCTGGCGCAGCGGGTTGAGCACCCGGTTGGGGCGGGTGTCGGTGCCGGTGCCGGCGACCCACTGCCAGTTGAGCTGGTTGTCGGCCACGTCCCCGTCGACCAGCAGCGACAGGAAGTGGGCGGCCCCGATCCGCCAGTCCAGGTACAGGGACTTGGCGAGGAAGCCCGCGGTCAGCAGGCGGGCCCGGTTGTGCATCCAGCCCTCCTCGGCGAGCTGGCGCATCCCGGCGTCGATGATCGGGTACCCGGTGCGGCCCTGCCGCCAGGCCTCGGCCTCGCGCTCGTCCCGGTGCCAGTGGTCGTCCCTGTCCCGGTAGTCGCGGTGGGCGGCGTCCGGGCGGGCGGCGAGCACCTGGTGGTGGAAGTCGCGCCAGGCGAGCTGCCGGACGAAGGCCTGCGCGCCCTCTCCGTCGTGCCGCAGGGCGCGTTCGACGAGTTCGGTGGCGGACAGGCAGCCGAAGTGCAGGTACGGGGAGAGCCGGGAGGTGGCGTCGGCGGCGAGGTCGTCGTGCACCCGCGCGTACGCGTCGACGTCCCAGCGCCGCCACCGCCGCCGGGCCGCGCTCTCGCCGCCGGGCGGCAGCGCGGGCGAGAGCGGCCCGGTGGGCTGGAGGCTCTCGCCGCCGATGCCGTCCGGGGTGTCGAGCGCTCGGGGCGCGGCCAGCACCGTGCGGCGGGGCGTCCGCTGCCAGGCGCGGTGGTACGGGGTGAAGACCGCGTAGTGGTCGCGGCCGGCCGGGGTGATCCGGCCCGCCGGGACGACCGTCAGCGAGGCGTCGTGGACGTGCAGGCGGTCGCCGAACACCTCGCGCAGCCGTTCCTCCCGCCGGTGCGCGAAGGCGCTGACGCCCGCGGCGACGTGGACGGTGGCGGCACCGGCCTCGGCACCGGCACCGGCCTCGGCCTCGGCGGCGACCCTGGCCGCCTGCTCGGCGGGCTCGCCGCGGCGCACGACCAGCCGGGAGCCGATCCGGCGCAGCGAGGCGTCCAGGTCGGCGAGGCAGTCGGCCAGGAAGGCCAGCCGGTTGGGCGCGGCGAAGCCGGCGGCCTCGACGGCGGGGTCCAGGACGAACAGCGGGACGACCCGGTCGGCCGCGGTGCGGGCGGCGTGCAGCACGGGGTTGTCGTGCAGCCGCAGGTCCTGGGTGAACAGGGCGATCGATACGGTCACGGGTGGGGCCTCGCAGGTGGTGCCGACGTCGGTGTCCCCAGCTTTCCACCCGGACGTCCGGAGCCGTCGGCGGTGCGACGCGGTACGACGAGGTGTGCCCACCGTGCGGCGTGGTGCGCTGGGGACGCCGCGTGAGAGGCTCGCCCCCATGGAACAGCGCGTACTCGGCCGGACCGGCCGCCCCGTCTCGATCGTCGGACTCGGCACCTGGCAGCTCGGTGCGGACTGGGGGGATGTCCGGGAGGAGGACGCCCTCGCCGTGCTGGAGGCCTCGGTGGAGGCCGGCGTCACCCTCTTCGACACCGCCGACGTCTACGGCGACGGCCGCAGCGAGCGGCTGATCGGCCGCTTCCTGAAGGACCGCCCGGACGCCGGGGTGTTCGTCGCCACCAAGTTCGGCCGCCGGGTCGAGCAGCGGCCCGAGCACTACAACCTCGCCAACTTCCGTGCCTGGGCCGACCGTTCGCGGGACAACCTGGGGGTGGACCGGCTGGACCTGGTGCAGCTGCACTGCCCGCCGACGCCGGTCTACTCCACGGACGAGGTGTTCGACGCCCTGGACACCCTGGTGGCAGAGGAGCGGATCGCCTCGTACGGGGTGAGCGTGGAGACCTGTGCGGAGGCGCTGACCGCGATCGCGCGCCCGAACGTCGCGAGCGTGCAGATCATCCTGAACGCGTTCCGGCTCAAGCCGTTGGAGCAGGTGCTGCCCGCCGCCGAAGCGGCCGGGGTGGGCATCCTCGCCCGGGTGCCGCTGGCCTCGGGGCTGCTGTCCGGCCGGTACGACGAGCACACCGTCTTCGGGGCGGACGACCACCGCACGTACAACCGGCACGGCGAGTCCTTCGACCAGGGGGAGACCTTCTCCGGGGTGGACTTCGCGACGGGCGTCGAGGCGGCGGCGGAGTTCGCCGGGTTCGCGCCGGAGGGGGTGAGCTCGGCGCAGGCGGCGCTGCGCTGGGTCACCCAGCAGCCGGGGGTGACGACGGTGATTCCCGGGGCGCGCAACGTGGCGCAGGCCCGGGCCAACGCGGCGGCCGCCGACTCGGCGCCGCTCCCGCCGGCCACCCTGGCCGCCGTGCGCGAGCTGTACGACCGGCGGATCCGGGCGCAGGTGCACGGCCGCTGGTGACCGGAAGCGGCGGCGGGCGCCGGTGAGGGGGCGGCGGCGTCAGGGCCGTCCGCCCCGCTGCCCGCTGTCCCGCCGCTCTTCCGTCCGCCGCTCCCCGTCCCGCTGCTCCCCGTCCCGCTGCTCTCCGTCCCGCTGCTCTCCGTCCCGTTGGGCCCGGGCCGGGGTGCGGTCGCCCTCCCCGGACCCGCGTCGGCGCAGGAACCACCAGACGGCGAGGGAGACGACGACGAGTGCGCCGATCACCAGGGCGAGGACCCGGCCGACGGTACCCTCGACCCGGGCGTAGGCGGCTCCGGCGAAGTAGCCGAGCAGGGTGAACCCGACGCCCCAGAGGAGCCCGCCGAGGGCGTTGAACAGGACGAAGCGGCGGTAGGGCATCCGGGACATGCCGGCCAGGGTGGGCACCATGGCGCGGAAGAAGGCGACGAACCGGCCGAAGAAGACGGCGGCCGGCCCGCGCCGGCGGATCAGCTCCTGCGCCTGGTCGACCCGGTTGGCGTGGCGCCGCATCGGGCGCGTGTCGAGGATCCTCGGGCCGAGGTGGCGGCCGATCTCGTAGCCGGCGGTGTCGCCGAGGACGGCCGCGCAGACCACGGCCAGGACGAGCCAGCCGACCGGGGCCCTGCCCTGGTGGGCGAGGAACCCGCCGAGGACGGCGGCGGTCTCGCCGGGGAGGAAGAAGCTGAAGAAGAGGGCGTCCTCGGCGAACACGAGGGCCGCGACGACCACGCACACGACCGGGCCGGACAGGCCGCTCAGCCAGTCGGTGATCGAGTGCATCGGCCACCCCGTTCGGGATCGGCGCCCCTCTCCGCTCCAATGTAGTGCCTGCCGCCCGTCGGGGGCGCGGGGCGAGGTCGGCCGTCATGGCCGCCCCGATCCGGACCAGGGCGGCCACGTGGCCTACCGGTAGGCGGGTGCCGGGCGGTCCGGGGCCGGGACCCGCGCGTCGCACCCGCCGCCGAGCCCTCGCGCGGCGCGCTTCACAGGTCGTTCCAGAACGAGCCGAGCAGGCCGGCCGTCTCCTCGGCGCGCTCGATCTGCGGCAGGTGACCGGTTCGCGGGAAGAGGTGGGTACGTGCCCGGGGCAGGGCGGACGCGGCGTTGACGAGATGGCGGGCGGGGAGGATGCGGTCGTGGGTCCCCCAGACGACCAGCGTCGGGATGTCGAGCGCCGAGACCTCTGTCAGCAGCTCCGTCCGCCAGCCGGGACGTACGCCGCGCCAGGAACCGAGCTCGCGGGCCACCTGCCGCAGCGTGCGGGCGGCTCCTTCGCGGCGGGCGAGGGCGAGTGCGGCGGCTGTCCGTTCGGGGGTCGCGAAGGCCGGATCGTGGAAGAGGGAACGCTCCGCGAACTGTGCGTTCCCCTCGGTGGGGCGCAGGAGCAGCCGCCAGAGCAGCGGCGGGTCGAGGACCCGCAGCGCCCAGGTGACCTCGCGGCCGAACCCGGCGCTGTTGAGCAGTGCCAGCGAGGACACGCGCGCGGGGGCCTGGACGGCGAGCCGCATCGCGATGGCACCGCCGAGGGAGTTGCCGACCACGTGGACGGCGGAGGTGAGGCCGAGTCGGTCGAGTGCCCGCTCGACGTGCCCGGCCAGCGAGGGGAGCCGGCAGTCCGGCAGGGGCTGGGACCGGCCGAACCCCGGGACGTCGATCGCGATGAGCCGGTGGCCGGGCAGGGCCGCCTGGAGCGGTGCCCAGTCCGCCAGGCTGCGGTCCAGACCGTGCAGCAGGAGCACCGGGGGGCCGCTGCCCGTCGCGGCGTAGCGGACGGTGCGTCCCGCGACGTCGATGACGTCGGTGGGGGGTGTGGTGGCCGTCTCTGGTGGCATGTTCTGTCTCCTGGGTCGCGGTTCACGGGGCCGGGGTCACGTCGATGACCACGCCGTCGCGGGGGCCGTCGTCGCCGGGAAGGTCGGGCACGTGGCGTGCCAGGTCGAGGAAGAAGCGGTCGGCGTCGATGGCCGTCTCCGGCGGGTGGACGCCGGGGCGGCCACCGGTGCCGTCCAGCAGTTGCGCGAGCCCCAGCGCCAGGGGCAGGCCGGTCGCCTCCGCCATGTCGTCGATCAGTGCCGAGGCGCCGGGCGTGTCGGCGAGCCGGGCCAGGACGGTGACGCGGCGGCCGTCGCGGGTGCCCGTGGCGGCGGCGAAGAACGGGGGCAGTGAGCCGGGGCCCTTGCGGGTCATGGCACCTGCGGTGGCCCGCAGCGCGCGGCCCACCGTGGGCTTGGCGAGTGCGGCCGCCGCGGTCTCGTTGGTGAGTCTTCCGGCGTCGATGTCGCGGCGCAGGACGTCGAGGTAGGCGAGTGTGCCCGGGGTGACGACCATGAGGTTGGCGGCCTCGCCGGCCGGTCGGAAGCTGCGGTGCAGGGTGACCGGCTCGGGGTGGCCGACGGTGTAGGCCGTGCCGGTGCGTCCGGCGGACACGGAGAGCGCGACCGGCTGGAGCGGCCGCCGGTGGACGAGCCGTCCGCCGCTGACCATCGCGACCTTCCCGCTGATCTGCTCCATCCAGTGCACGGCGGCCGCGCTGGGGCGCCCGTCGGGGTCGCTGAGCTGCTCGTCGTCCCCACCGCTGCCGGAGACGTCGACGGGCCAGGCGGTGTACAGGTCCTGGACCTGGTCCAGGTGCCGGACGGCACGTGTGGCCAGCAGATTGCTGACACCGGGGCTGGCGCCCATGCCCACCACCGCACGGACCCCGGCGGCCCGGGCCTCCTCGTCCAGGCCGAGCATCCGCAGGGTCGGCTCCCAGTCGTCGCAGATGTCCAGGTAGTGGGTGCCGGTCGCGATCGCGGCCCGCAGCACGGTCAGGCCGAAGCGGTAGTACGGGCCGACGGTGTTGAGGACGGCGTCCGCGCCCTCCAGGGCGGCGTGCAGGGCGCGGCCGTCGGTGACGTCCACCGTCAGCGCCCGCATCGGCGCGCCACCCGTGCCGCCCTCGTCGAGCCGGCGCACCAGCGTCCGGGCCGCCTCCGGGTTCCGGTCGGCCACGACGATCTCGGTGACGCCGGTGAGTCCGGCGGCCACGCGTACCGCCACGGCGCCCATCGCTCCGGGGCCTCCGAGAGCCAGAATCCTCATTCGCCACTCCATCTATCGTGAGAGTTACGATCGTTATGTCTACGATAGCATTTAGTTCGAACAGTCTTCGGCCGGAGGGGAACCATGACCGACCCGCACACCACGAGCCCGGCCCCGCGCGAAGCGGCCGGCGCCTCACCCGGACACGTGTCCGTCGTCATCGTCGGCGCGGGATTCGCGGGCCTCGGCACGGCCATCCGGCTGCTGCGGGAGGGCCACCGCGACCTGCTGCTCCTGGAGCGGGCCGACGAGGTCGGCGGCACCTGGCGGGACAACGCCTATCCCGGCTGCGCCTGTGACGTGCCCTCGCGCCTGTACTCGTTCTCGTTCGCACCCAACCCCGCCTGGAGCAGGCGCTTCGCGCCCCAGGAGGAGATCGACCGGTACCTGAAGCACTGCGTCGGCCGGTACGGCCTGGCGCCCCACCTGCGGCTCGGCTGCGAACTGCGCCGCGCCACCTGGGACCCCGAGCGGCTGCGCTGGGAGCTGGACACCAGCACCGGACCGCTCAGCGCCGGGCTGCTGGTGATGGCCCAAGGGCCCCTCTCGGAGCCGGCCGTCCCCGCGCTGCCCGGTCTGGCCGGCTTCACCGGAGAGGCGTTCCACTCCGCCGGATGGCGGCACGACCTGGACCTGTCGGCCAAGCGGGTGGGTGTGATCGGCACCGGCGCGAGCGCCGTCCAGTTCGTCCCCCACCTGCAGCGCACGGCCCGGCAGGTGACCGTCTTCCAGCGCACTCCGTCATGGATCGCCCCGCGGCGGGACCGGCCGGTGCCGGCGTGGCAGCACCGCCTGTTCCAGCTGGCCCCGACGGCGCAGCGACTGGCGCGGGGCTGGGAGTACCTGGCACGGGAGGCGACGCTGCCGGCCCTGCTCGGCAACCGCGTCATGTCCGAGCTGGGGCGCCGGGAGGCCCTGGCCCACCTGCACCGCCAGGTCGAGGACCCCGAGCTGCGGTCCAAGCTGACCCCGGACTACGCGCTGGGCTGCAAGCGGGTCCTGCTCTCCGACGACTACTACCCGGCACTGGTGCAACCCAACGTCCGCGTCGTCACCGACCCGATCGCGAGCATCGGACCGGACACGGTCCTCACCACCCCGCGCGGAGGCACTCCGGTCGCGTCCGCCGGCACCGCATCCGCCGGCACCGCGCATCCGGTGGACGTCCTGGTCTTCGGAACCGGATTCCGGGTCACCGACGCCTCCTACGCGAAGCACGTCATCGGTGGTGACGGACGGTCCCTGGACGAGGTCTGGCAGGGCAGCCCGCAGGCACACCTCGGCACGACCGTCGCGGGATTCCCCAACCTGTTCCTGATGGCGGGACCCAACACGGGCGTGGGGCACACCAGCCTCATCCACATGATCGAGTCGCAGATCAACTACCTCCTCAGCACCCTGCGGCTGATGCGGAGCCGCGGTCTGGGCTCCGTGGACGTGCGCGCGGAGGCGCAGCACGCGTACAACGCCGAACTGGAGGAGCGGATGGCCCCCACGGTCTGGGCCGCGGGCGGCTGTTCCGGCTGGTACCAGGACCGCACGGGCCGTGTCACCACCATCTGGCCCGCGTCGACCTGGCGGTTCCGCCGCCGGACCCGGGCCATCGACCCGGACGAGTACGTCCTGACGGTGCCGCGCGTCGCCCCGGACCGGTCCGGCTCCGACGGGCCCGTCCGCGCGGGCGCCGGCGAAGCGCAGCCGGGGTCATGACGGGTTCACACCGCCGCCGGGCGAACGGCTGCGCCCGCGGCCACCGGAGACTCCTGTCCTGGGAGACGTCGGTGGCCGCGCCCCGTACCCCCGCCGCCCGGCTCGTCGCCTTCGAGGCGTCGAGCACCCTGCTCTTCGCGGTGCCGATGCTGGTGGTCACCACGTCAGGCCGGCCCAGCGTGCCCGAATGGGCCCAGTTGCTGGGGCTCGCCCTGCTCCTCACGATGATCGCGGCGCTGGTGCACACGTGTCGGCTGACCACTGCCGAGGGGCTGCGGCTGGTCACCGGTGGGGCCGCCGGGCAGGGCGAGCGGGCGGCCGGGCGGCTGCGCCAACAGGCCGGAGCGGAGCGGCGGTTGGCGTGGCTGCTGGTCCTGTATCCGGCGGTGCTGGCGGTCCTGCTGCCCGTCCCCGACACCTGGGTGCGTTTCTGGTTCTGGTCCACGGTGCTGCTCGGCCTCTCCGCGATGCTCTCGCTCGGTTCGCTGCTGCGCGGCGCGGGCCACGCGGACCGCCGGCACGGAGGACTTCCGACGCCCCCTGATCCGACGCCCCCTAATTCGGTTGACCCGGTCGCGCGGCCGCGCTGAACTTCGGGAGGCGCCGCACGAAGTGGCGCGGGCAACACGGGGAGGCAGCAGCACCACATGGAGATCCGTTCCACGACCGACCAGGACCTCGACGCGTTCGTCGCCACCTTCCACACCGCGCTGGGGCGCTTCTCGGACGCCCCCGGCGCGGACGGCGGCGGGGTCTGGTGGGCCGCGACCGAGATGGACCGCAACCTGCTCGCCGTGACGGCGGACGGGCGGCCCGTCGGCACCGCCGGTGCGTACACCTTCGAACTCACCCTGCCCGGGCAGGTCGTCGTCCCGACCTCCGGAGTGACGGCCGTCGGCGTCCTGCCCACCCACCGGCGCCAGGGCGTGCTCACCGCGATGATGCGGCACCAGCTCGCCGAGCTGCGGGGCCGGGGGGAGTTCCTGTCGGTGCTGCTGGCCTCCGAGGCCGGGATCTACGGCCGGTTCGGCTACGGCCCGGCGACGTACACCCAGCGGCTGACGGTGCAGCGCCACCAGGCCGCCTTCGCCGCGCCCCGGGCGGTGCGCCTGGCGGCCGGGGCCCCAGCGGGCGGCTCGGTCGAGCTGTTCAAGCGGGCCGACTGCGGGCGGATCCTCGAGGAGGTCTACGACCGCTACCGCCGCGCCCAGCCCGGCGCGCTGTCCCGGCCGCGCCGCTGGTGGGAGCTGGGAGCGGGCCAGGTGCCGACCGCCCCGACGGCGCGCCACGTCGCCGTCCACCGGGATGCCGACGGAACGCCGGACGGGTACGCCAGCTACGCGATGGACGGGGACACCCTGACGGTCGACGAGACCATCGCCGTCGACGACGCCGGCTACACCGACCTCGCCCGGTTCGTGCTCGGCCACGACCTGGCCGCCCAGGTCGTGCTCAAGCACGTCCCGGCGGAGCACCCGCTGCGCTGGCAGCTGGAGGACTTCCGCGCCGTCCAGCCGGGCGGCGAGACCGACTGGCTCTGGGTACGGCTGCTGGACGTCCCGCGCGCGCTGACCTCGCGCGGCTGGTTCACGGACGGCGAGCTCGTCCTGGACGTCGACGACCCGTTCCTCGGCGAGCACCACCGCCACCTGCTGACCGTCCGGGACGGGAAGGCCGAGTGCGTCCCGACCGACCGGGAGCCGGACCTCTCCCTGGACATCCGGGACTTGGGCGCGGTCTACCTCGGCGGCACCGCCCCGAGCGCGCTCGTCCGGGCCGGGCACGTCCTGGCCCACCGCCCCGGCGCGGCCGCCCTCGCCGACGCCCTGTTCCGCGCCGAGCGCACGCCGCACTGCCTGCACTGGTTCTGATCCGGCGGCCGCCACCCGCGACAGACACCGAACGCCGGTCCCCGCCCTGGTTGGGCGGGGACCGGCGTTCGGCTTTTCCGGAGCGGGAGACCCAGAACCGCTCGTGGGGGCGCACCGGTTGCCCTCAGGGACCAGGCCGGTTGCCCTCAGGGGCAGATCACAGCAGGTTACGGGCGGGTCGGTTTGGTTCGGACGGGTGCACGATGCAACAGTGTCCGTCGGGTATTGACATGGTCACGAGACGTGAGGGGGACGTGGGGGAGGAGCGGGAATTCGGAGACGAACGGCCTGGAAACGCTCAGTTTCCTTGCCGGATGTCGCTCAGGGTCCCGCTGACGTTGAGGAGTTCGTGGCACGTGGGCGCCTGCTTGCCCGAGGCCGGGGTGCCCGGCACCTCGCAGGTCACGTTCGCGGTCACGGCCTGGTCCTCGGGGACCTGGAGGGGAGTCACCCAGTGGTAGTCCTGGTTGCGGAAGGTCTCCAAGGCGATCGTGGTGATGGTCGTGTTGCCGGCCATGATGGTCACCAGCCCCTGGTCGCCCTGGAAGTTGGCGACCACGAGGTCGGTGATGTCGAAGACCTTGCCGTGCGGCACCTGGTAACTGCCGGTCTTGGCGGTTCCGGTCTCGGTCACGACGTCGATCGCGGCGGAGCTCTGCTGGCCGGTCCCCGGCACCGCCAGGCCGCCCGGACCGCCCTGGCTGCCCGGGCCGGTGGTCGGCTTCCCGGCGCCCGGCTTGGTCTGGCCGCCCGGGGTGCTCCCGGTACCGGGGCTGCCCGGTGTGTCACCGGCCGGAACGCCGGCGGGCGGGGCCGGGGTGGCGATCTGCTGGGCGACGGCCTTCTCGGCCGCCTGCTTGGCGGAGCTGCGCACCGCCGGGCGGACCAGGGCGAACCAGGCCAGCAGCAGCGCGATCAGCGCCGCCAGCAGTGCGAGCAGCCACTTCGGGAAGATCGGCAGCTGGAGGAACTCGCCGTCCAGCAGCGGCTTCTGGACGGGCGGCTGCGCGGCGCCCGGTGCGGCCTCCGGCGCCTTCTCCTCCTTCGCGTCCTTCCCGTCCTTGCCGGGCTTGCCGTCCTTCGCGTCCTTGCCGTCCGCCCGCTCCTCCGGGCCCACCGTCACCTCGAACGGCCAGGTCGCCTGCTTGCCGAACCAGATCAGCTTGCGGGTGCGCGCCTGCACCCGCACCTCCCCGGACTCGCCGGGCTCCAGCCGCAGCTTCTCCGGCGTGACCCGGAACCGCAGGTCCTCACCGGCCTGTCCCGGAGTGAACGTCACACCGGTCGGCGCGTTGCCGAGGTTGCGCACCGAGGCCCGGTAGCGCCCGCGCAGCCAGCCGCGGCGACGGCGCGGGGCCAGCGCGGCCTGAAGCTCCTGGAACGGCGTCACGGTGACCGTGGCCTCCGGCACCGTCACCAGGTCGGGGCGCTCGACCGGCAGCACCCGGATGCCGAGCGGGAACTCGCCGGCCCGGGTGGCGGGGGAGCGCGGCGGGGCCAGCCGGACCGTCACGGTCTCGGAGGTCCCCGGGTACAACGAGACCCGGGCCGGCTCCACCTTCGTCCAGCCGGCGCAGTCGCCGACCACCTCGAACGTGTAAGCCTCGACGATGTCGAGGTCGTTGCGGACCGTCAGGGTCGTGGTGGCCACGCCACCGGGGGCCACCGTGAGTGCTGGCAGGCCGAGTTCGGCGGATGTGGTCATAGCGTGACGGTAGGGCCGTACCGCGCCGGAGAAGAGGGCCGTACGGGCAAGCTGGGGGCCACACCCCTTGCCCGTACGGACCGACCGGAGACCCCGCCCGGTCCCGTCGCGGGCCCGGCCCGGCTCCACGTGACCCGCCCCCAAGCCCCCGGCCGGCACCGCCCCGCGGCGCCCGGCCGTCACCCTCGCAGGCACTTGCAGAATGGAGCAGTTCGATGACGTCGACCGATACAACCCGTGAGGAAGCCGTCACAGCCCGCCGCACCACGGTGGCACCGAAGCCCGCCGGCGCCGCCGTCCCGCGCGTACCCGCCCAACTCCGCGGCAGGCCCAGCCAGGTGCGGGTGGCGGTCTACGCGGAGGACCTCATCCTGCAGACCGGCGTGGTCCAACAGCTGCGCCAGCGGCCCGAGGTCGTCCTGCTGAACGAGAGCGAGGCCGGGCAGGCCGAGGTCTCCCTGCTGGTGGTCGACGCGCTGACGGAGACGGTGACCGAACACCTGCGGCGGCTGCGCCTCGCCACCACCGGCCGGATAGGCCTGGTGGTGGGGCACTTCGAGGCCGGCGGGCTGCAGACCATCGTGGAGAACGGGGTCGCCGCCGTGCTGCGCCGCTCGGAGGCCGACCAGGACCGGCTGGTGAACCTCATCACCGCCCTGGCCAACGGGGAGGGCGTGATGCCGGGCGACCTGCTCGGCGAACTGCTCGACCGGATCGGCATCCTCCAGCGCACCATGCTCGACGGGCGCGGCCTGACCCTCTCGACGTTAACTGCACGGGAGGCGGAGATGCTGAAGCTGGTGGCGGAGGGCTTCGACACCAGCGAGATCGCCGCCAAGACGTCGTACTCGGAGCGCACGGTGAAGAACGTGCTGCACGAGATCATCACCCGCCTCGGCCTCCGCAACCGGGCCCACGCGGTGGGTTACGCCATGCGGCGCGGCCTCATCTAGCGGCATGACGGTGCCCCGCCCGGGTGGGCGGGGCACCGCGTGGAGCGGGGGAGTTCACGCGGGGGACATGACCTCGTAGAGATTCCCGGCTTCGTCGGTGAAGTACAGCCCGCGAGGGCACAACGGGTGGTCGGTCCGGCCGTTGCCGGGCTCGCGGGGATCGTCGCCGAAAGGCACGTCGGCCTCGCGGAGCCGGGAGAGGATCCCGTCGAAGGAGGCCGGGTCCACGTCGAAGGCCAGATGATGGCCGACCGGGTCCTCGACGGTCATGAAGTCCAGGGTGAGGGAGTCGTTGACCCGCACCGGCGCGAAGTGCCGGTCGGCGCCCTGGTAGTCGAGGCCCATGACGGAGGCGAAGAAGAGGGCTGCCGCCTCGTTGTCGACGGCCGGAACGATGGTGTGGTTCAGGGATATGGGCATGTGAGCCTGCCTCTCTGTGGGGTGATCAGAGCAGCCCGAAGTCGAACTCGCCGGTGGCGACGGCGGCGAGGAAGGAGGAGTGGGCCGCGCGGTCGAAGGCCAGGGCGGGGCCGGACGGGTCCTTCGAGTCGCGGACTGCTACAGCCTCAGGGAGGAGGGCGTATTCGACACAGTTCTCGTTGCCGCCGCTGTAGCTCGACTTCCGGAAGGGGAAGCCAGTCGCGGCGGCATTGGAGTAGTGGGTCACTTGATCCGTTCTCTCTGTGCGGTGATGAACTCGAGCGAGGAGCCGACAGAAAGTGCTTCAGCCGTGATCTCCTGGAACTTCGCCCGATAGAGCTCGACATCGGCCGGGTCCTCGACCCAGAAACCGGCCAGCAGGCCTTCGACGAACACGACGTCGAGGTCCTTCCGTTGAGGGAATCCGAGCAGAGCGAACGCACCGCTCATGCCCGGGTGTATTGCCGCACCCGATGGCATCACCTGGATGTTGACGTTCGCCAGCCGGCTCAGGGTGAGCAGTTTGTCGAGTTGTGGGCCCATGACGTCGGGACGATCCGCGATGGCTCGGAGCGCGGCTTCGTGGATGACCGCCCAGACCTCGACGGGATTCGGGCGGGTCAAGATGGACTGCCGTGCCATGCGGACCTGCACCAGATCGTCAACCGTGCCGCCGTTGGTGGTCCGGAGCCGGTCGATGACCAGCCGCGCGTATTCGGCAGTCTGGAAGAGCCCTGGAATGAAGGCGGGTTCGTAGGTCTTGAAGGTCGAAGCCTCGGTTTCGAGCATGATCAGGTCGGTCGCGGACACGTTGATCACGTCGCGGTAGCTCAGCCACCAGCCGCGCTTGCTGCCGTCCTTCGTGATGGCGATCAGGCCGGCGCGGAACTCCTCGTCGTGGCAGCCGTAGTGGTCGAGGAGCTTGTTGACGTCCTCGATCTTGGCAGCTGAGCGGGCGTTCTCGATCCTGTTCAGTTTGGCCAGGCTCATGCCCGTGGCGTCAGCTGCTGCGTCCGCAGCGATCATCGCTTGCTCGCGGAGCCTTCGCAGTTCCTCACCCAGCCGACGACGGCGAACGGTTGATACCGCCATGCGATGCCCCTCCTGACCTCTCGGTGGACCAGTCTGCCCTTGCTGATCGCATAGGCGCTACCGACAACAGACAGAGAGTGGCACCGAATTCGGGTTCGATGTGAGATTTTGCAGATTAGTTGAGCCAGCTTGCACATGTGATGGCTCTCACGTCATGCTGAGTGTAGCTGGCCGCATGCCCTGCGTGACCAATCCTGGTAGGCGGCTGCGTTTTTCCGTCATGCCATCGCTTCGATCGAGCGTTTGGTCGATCGAAGGTCATCTCTGAAGCCCTCTCGGAGGTTTCATCGTGTTCCCCCACGAAATCCCCCCTGACTGGTCGGCCGCGCGCGAAGAGTTGCGCGAGCTCACGGCGCGCGCCGGGTGGGACGCCGACCTGGTCGCCGATGCCGAGGTCGCGCTCCTCGAACTGTTCGTCAACGCCTGGCGCCACGGCGGCAGTGCGGCGCCGCTCGTCGTCATCGCGCTGCTCGACCACGTGCTCCGGGTCTCGGTCAGCGACGGCAGCCCCATCGTCCCGATCCGGCGGGACGGCTCCGACCTCCTCGCCGTCTCCGGCCGGGGCCTGCGTCTCGTCCGCTCGCTCACCGACCGCTTCGGCACGGAGTCCCGCAAATCGGGCAAATCCGTCTGGTTCGAGCTGGATGCCGCCGCGTGACCGCCGACCACCGCCGCCCGACCGGGCCGGCCGACGCGATCATGCGCACCTACACCGAGCCGGAGGTCGCCTCCCTGCTCGATGAACTCCACGAGCGGGGCCGCAAGTTCGGCCTCCTCTGGCCCGGTGCGGCCACGGATCACGTGGGGGTCGACGGCCGCGTCTCGGTCCGCTTCGGCATGGCTCCCGCCAGTACCGTGCTCAACCTCCTCGCGATCCTCCGGCACTACGACAGGACCGAGGCCCCGTGCGACTCCTGATCGACCTCGCCCTTCCCCTTCTCCTGCTCCTCGCCATCGCCGTCGTCGGCCTCGGCGCGGTCGCCGTCCTGCGGATGCCCCACCGCCCGGATGAACGCGCCGCAACTCCCAGCCCTGGCCGAGACCGCCAACCGGTGGCCTGAAGCCCGACCCGCCCACGCCGCCCGGCCGGACCCGCCGGGCGGCGTGGGCGTCTGTGTACAGGAAGTCGGCCCGGCCGACTTCCTGCGCATGGTGCTGCTCGGGCCGAACTCGGAATGCCGGTCGTCCAGTTGTCGTGAGGCCCAGCCGGTAGGTTCTCGGCTTGTGATTTATCCAGTGCGGCGTGGTTTGGTGCCGACTTTGTGGTGAGCCGGTCGGCGGTAGAGCTCGCCGGTGACCAGGAGCAGGCCCACGTCGTTGCGGTTCGCGGGGCGGCGGTTCTTCGAGCCGGGTGGGCGCCCGGGGCCGGGCCGGGTGGGCTTCGGCACTGCGGCCGGGGTTGAGGTTCTGGCGTGCAGGTGTCGGAACCCGCGGCGTACTCGGGCCGGGGTGAGCTTGTTAGGTTCGGCCGGCTTCTCCCATGGCCGTCGCAGGTCGGTGGTCAGAGAGCGGGCGAGGCGGAGCTGGGTGCAGGCGGTGGCGACCAGCCAGGTCCACCGGTCCGCTGCCTCGGCCTCCCGCAGTCTCGGAGTGGTCCGGCCGAGTGTCCTCTTGATCATCCGGAAGAAGTGCTCGATGTCGAACCTGCGTAGGAACGTCTGCCAGGCGAGGTCGGTCTCCGCGGGGCCGGCCTCGGGCCGTGACCACCAGAGCCACAGCGGCTTGGGGTCGCCGCCGCTGGGCAGGTGGTCGACCTGGAGGCGGACGACTGTGCCCTCGATGACCGGGAGCGGGCCGGGGTGGTACAGGGCTCCGTGTCCGCGCCGGTGCTCGGGAGCCAGCGCCAGTCCGACCAGGGTCTTCACCGGGCCGTCGGTGCACAGCACTGCGTCGGTCAGCTCGAACAGCGCGTCGCGCCGTCCGGTCAGGCAGTCGTAGAAGACCCGCCGGAAGCGTGACAGTTCCGCGAACGGCTCGCACTGCACGCCCTGTTCCAGCACACTCATCGCTACGGCCTTTGCGTCAAGTCCTGTATTCCTTTGGTCGAGTTCAGGATCATGCGAAGGCCGCTCCGCCGTCCGGGGAATCCCCGTGTGGGTGACAGGTCCAGTGGATCGCCCCGCCCTCTAGATCCAACGCCGTTCAGTTAAGTGCGGGGGCTGTTCGTCAAGGCTGGTGAACGAGGCAGCGGAGCTGCTGTAGAAGAGGCTTGTCCTCCAAGACATCCTCACCACAGGAGCTCCGCTGTTGGAACAGGCTGCCACAACAAGGCCGTGCGACGGGGGCGTCGTCACGGCGGTGATCGAGGTAGGCGAGGCAGCGGTCGGTGGCCGTCCGGAAGGCGTCGATGTCGCCGGCGGCGGCGTAGGCGGTGGCGAGTCGGCCCAGCGCGCGGGCGCGGACGGTCGGCACGCTCCTGGCTGCCGTTTCGACGGCCGCCTCGGCGAAGCGGATTGCCGCGGTGGCCTTCCCTCCGGCCGCGTGCTGGTACGACAGCATCCCGAGTACATTGGCGACGGTGTCGTGGTCGGCGCTGGCGAGGGCGAGGCGGATGGCGAGTAGTTGGTAGCACTGGCCCGACGGTGAGAGGTCCGCGTCGAAGGCCATCCATCCGGCGAGCTGGGCGAGTCCGCTGGCGGTGCGCAGGAGCCGGGTGCCGATGTCCGGGGTGTAGCGGCTGTTCCGCAGTAGCGACAGCATGCCGTCCAGTGCGGTGAGGACGTAGCGCTGGGAGATGGCACCGCCGCCGGTGGCGTCGTCGAGGCGGCGCGGGTCGGCGAGGTGGGATTCCAGGACGGCCACCATCGGGGGCAGCACCTGGTCGGCGCCGCTCTCGCGGCCGGTGCTGTGGACTGCTTGCCGGTCGGCGTCCCAGACCGCGGTGAACAGGTCGCCGGCCGAGCGGAGCGTCGCCTGGGTGGCGGGGTCGGTCGAGTTCCAAGCCGTGGCGGTCGCCAGCACGGCGGGCAGGGAACGTCGCCCCAACAGCCCGTCGGTGACGGTTTGTTCGTCGCTGTGGGCAGCTGGTTCGGGCAGGCCCCAGAGCATGGCCTGGGTGTAGGTCCGGCCGGTCCTGTCCGACAGCACGGTGGCAGCCAGACGGCGCACCACTTCCGACCGGGGACCGCGCCGCGGCTCCAGGCATGGGCGGCAGTCAGGTCGAGTCGCCTTTCGCCGAGGCCCGTGAGCTGTCCGTTGATCACGCGGACCAGGTCACGGGGCGACTGGCCGGCGACCTTAAGGGCTTCCGCGAGGACCGCTCCGGGACGGTCGCCGCAAGGTGTCGCCGCGCCCCCGACTGGGACTCTCCGAGCGTCATCACGCGGCGACGGTACGTCAACTGTGCTTTTGTGTGCGCTAATTCGCGAATTTTCATGCTGACTGTAGGGAGTTCGCGACGCTCGCGCGTCCACGCACGCGTAGGGTCGGGCCGTAGGTGGTCTCCGCCGGTGCGGCGATCGTGGTGCGGGCACCCAGGACGGACGTCGCCCTGGGCTCGGTCCCGGCCGCACTCAATGGCTCACGCGAGCGATCGAGTACCAGATCGCGATCCGTGGGAGCCGCGCCCAATCGCTCGCGCGAGCCATCAATGCCGGGTGCCTGGACGACCCGCCGGCCCTCGGGCTCTGATGCGACCAACCCGCCATCCGGCGCCCGAACAGGCCCGGGACGAGCGCTGCCCTTGATGGCTCGCGCGAGGCATCAAGATCGGTTTCGGCGCGCCGGACAGCGGTCCGGGCCTTGAACAGACGATATGACGCAGAATTCCAGTAGAAGAACCCAAACCCGAAATATCATCGCCCACTTCATGGAAATCATCCATAAAGGGCGAGCGGTGGGCGAGCAGGGGTCCGCGCATCCAGGGGAGGGCCGGCGGGGCCCGCGGTTTGGCGGGGTGAGCGACTGGCCTGAGGCCGATCTCGGTGAGCAGGCACTGCTGGTCTGGGTAGAGCTCGGCCCGGCTGGTGTCTCAGCGCTGGCTGGTAGCAGAGGGGCAGCGATCGCGGTCAGGACCTTCGCCGCTGTTTGCATGAAAATGATGGCGGCGGGTCGTCAATAACCATATGATCAAAGCCAGTTCATCCGTGCACATCACGTTCGGACACAGTCAGGATGGTGAAATGACCAGGTTCACGACCAGGTTCGCCCAGGGGACCGCGATCGCAGCCGCAGCGGTCACGCTGACGGCCTTCGCTCCGACGGCGGCCCAAGCCCATGGCTCGTCCGACATCACCCCCGCCGCGGCGGGCTCCAGCCCCGCACTCGCAGAATCCATACCCTCCAGCCCCGCACTCGCAGGCTCCATACCCCCCTGTACGGCCCACAACGCGAACAACAACCTCGGCGTCGCCTTTTGGGCCGACTACACCATCGTGTCGACCGCGGCATGGTGCAGCTACAGCTACAAGTACGAGCTAGCCATGCAAGGCGATGGCAACCTCGTGCTGTACAACAGGGAAAGCGGCTCGGCGATCTGGGCCACCGGCACGTACAACCACCCGGGCGCGACGGCGACGATGCAGTCGGACGGGAACTTCGTTGTCTACGACACCAACAGGACCGCCCTGTGGTCCACCGGCACCTGGTCGGCCGGCGCCGACTCGCACTTCGTGTTCCAGAACGACGGCAACCTGGTCGTGTACAAGGGCAAGGGCGAAGGCAACCCGGTATGGGCCAGCGGCACCTACGGCGCCTGATCTCCCACCCGGCGGGGCCGATTCCGTTGCCCCGCCGCAGCGCCTGATCCATGGTGCGGAGCTCCGAAAGGCCGCTGCCCTGTCCTTGGGTTCCAGGAGCAACGCCGTTCGGTTAAGTGCGGGGGCTGTTCGTCAACGCTGGTGAACGAGGCAGCGGAGCTGCTGTAGAAGAGGCTTGTCCTCCAAGACATCCTCACCACAGGAGCTCCGCTGTTGGAACAGGCTGCCACAACAAGGCCGGGCGGGACAGCGGCCGGGGTGTTCGCGCCGGGTCATGTCGGCGAACTGACCCGGATCGTGCCGTTCGAGATGGTCGACGAGGTGCTGGCGGAGACGGGCGCGGTGCAGCGCAGGGTCCGGCTGATACCGGCACGGGTCACGGTCTACGTCCTGCTGGCCGGAGCGCTGTTCACCGGGCTGGGATACCGGCAGGTCTTCGACCGGCTGTGTGCCGGACTGGCGGGCCCGGCTCCGGCCCGGCCCAGCGGCAGCGCGTTGCGGCAGGCCCGCCAGCGGCTGGGACCAGCACCGATGAAAGCTTTGTTCGACCTGGTCAGGGGCCCTGCTGCCACGACCGCGGCGGCCGGCTGGTGGCGGGGTCTGAGGGTCGTCGCGGTCGACGGCACCCTGCTGCCGGTCCCGGACTGTCCGGCCAACCTCGCGGTGTTCACCCGGCAGCGGCTCGGCAACGGGATCTCCGGCTACCCGCAACTGCGGCTGGCCGCGCTGGTGGCCTGCGGGACCCGGGCGGTGATCGACGCCGTGTTCGGCCCGGCCGCCACCGGCGAGCTGGAGTACGCCCGCCGTCTGGCGGTGGATCTGCGGGCCGGGATGCTGCTGCTGGGCGACCGGAACTTCGCCGCCGCCGCACTGTTGAACCACTGGGCCGACACCGGCGCGGACTTGCTGGTGCGCTGCAAGTCCGGCCGGAACCTGCCACCGGTGGCCCGCTGCTGGGACGGCTCGGTGCTGGCCCGGCTCGGAGCGCTGACCGTGCGAGTGATCGACGCTGAGGTCGGCATCATCACCTCTCGGGGCACCCGCACCGGCCACTACCGGTTGCTGACCACCCTCACCGACCCGTCGACGCACCCGGCCGCCGAGCTCGTCCGGCTCTACCACGAGCGCTGGGAGATCGAGACGGCCTACGCGGAGCTGAAGTCCACGATCCTGGGCGGACACGTTCTGCGGGCCCGCACCCCGGCCGGTGTCGAGCAGGAGGTCTGGGCACTGCTGACCACCTACCAGGCGCTGCGGACCGCGATGACGGACGCCACTGACAGCGTCCCCGGCACCGACCCCGATCGGGCCGGCTTCACCACCGCCCTCGCCGCCACACGCGACCAACTCGTCCTGGCCGCCGGCATCACCACCGACACCGTGATCGACCTGGTCGGAGCCATCGGCCGCAACGTGCTGGCCCACCTCCTGCCCGCCCGGCGGATCCGCACCAAAGACCGCATCGTCAAACGCGCGATCTCCAAATACAACGCACGCGGACCCGCCATCGACCGGACCACCTACAAAGCAAGCATCCACATCACCATGCTCACGAGCAGCCCTTGACGTCCCACACCCGCCCTTAACTGAACGGCGTTGCCTCTAGATCCAGCGGTACTCCGGGTCCTTGTACTTTCGTTCCTCGGGAAAGGGCTCGCGAGCGTACTTGACCCACTGAGGCGCGCAGGCTCCGATCGTCTCGTAGTTGCGCTGAGCGTCGGAAAGACTCATCGTCCCGTTCGGACCGCCACGGACCTCGTCGCGATCATGCTCGTCCTGCCCATCGTCCTCCCAGTAGCACACCAGGCAGGTCTCGTTCACCCCACGTGATTCCATCGTCAGATAGCCACAGCACGGACAGGCGTGGGGGCCGTTCTCCGGGCCGAGCACGATGTTGTACCTCTGCGGGTTGGCGCTTTTGTCGTCGCTGGTCACGCTGCCAGAGATAGCAGCACGCACCGACATGGCTGACGGAGTCGAACACGGCTGGAGGTTAAACGGCAAGCTCGGATCCTGTGCCAGTTCTCAGGCGCGATGTCATCCGACTGGTCGAACTGACACGGGATTGAGAATCACTGTCCACGGCAGGTAGTTTGCGGAGGACAGAGAGAAGAGTTCACATGGACTCCCGGATCGCCCGTATCCGACGCAAGCTCGCCAAGGTGCCCTATGCCGCGCTGCGAAGCTACTCCTTCGGTGAAGAGAAGCACGGGTTCCGCCTCAAACCCCCGTTGCCGGACGCGAAGGTCGCCGAGTTCGAGGCCGACCGCCACATCGAACTGCCCGACTCCTACCGCAGCTTCCTGACCATGCTGGGCGGGGGCGGGGCATCGCCTTTCTATGGCCTGCTGCCTTTGCAGTCATGTCGGCTCTTCACGATGGACCCCCACGGGGAGCCCGGCCGCCCTCGGGGGTTCACGTTCGCCAGCGGCCCGTCTCACCGAAGTGACCTGTTCCTGCACATCATCGAGGCGGGGTGCTCCGACCTGGTGCTTCTCGGCATCACAGGTCCCCTGGCGGGCCGCGTCGTCACCGGAAACGCTGACGGCTTCTGGGGCCCCAACGTCTCGTCGGCCACGGACTTCCTGGCCTGGTACGAACGCTGGCTCGACCACATGCTCGCCGGACGCGACAACCGCAACCTGGAACTGACCTCACCCGCCCTGAGGGCGCCGGTCGACCGCATCGAGAGGCGGCACCGCGATCGCGAGGATCTGTCACAACTGTGAGAATCCGAAGCTGCGCCATCCGGCTGAGACCGGGGACGGAGTCACAGGTCGCATGGTTGCCCGTATGACACGGAGGCCGAGAACCTTCACAACCATGACGGCCGGGCCGGGTCGCGACCGTACGGACCGGAGGGCTCCGAGCTCTACCGGGCCGACTCGGCCGCAGCGTCGGGGCCGTGAACGTGCTGTGCAAGGAAGAGGGCCGCGCGGTCCAGTGCCTGGTCGGCCTCGTCGAGCACGCCGGCGAAGGACTGGAACACGTGGGGTACGTCGGCGGTGATGTCGAGGACCACGTCCACTCCGGCCGCGCGGGCGCGGGCGGCCATGCGGGTGGAGTCGTCCAGGAGCAGTTCGTTGGTGCCCGCCTGGAGGAGCATCGGCGGGAAGCCCGTCAGGTCGGCGAGGACGGCGGGGCTGAGCAGGGGCTGGTGCGGGTCGGCTCCCGCCAGGTACATGGCCCCGGTGTGTTCCAGGTTCTCGCGGGTGAAGATCGGGTCGATGCCCGCCTTGGTGTCCATGCTCTCGCCCGTCCGGGTGGCGTCGAGGCCGGGGGAGAAGGCCACGATCGCGGCGGGCAGCGGGAGGCCGGCGTCGCGGGCGGCGAGGCAGGTGGTGACGCTGAGGCCGCCCCCGGCGGAGTCCCCGGTGAACGCGATGCTTGCCGGGTCCTCGCCGCTGTCGAGGAGGGCGCGGTAGGCGCTCAGCGCGTCCTCGATCCCGGCCGGGAACGGGTGCTCGGGGGCGAGCCGGTAGTCCAGCGAGTACGCCCTGAACCCGGTCCTGGCCACGAGGTTCCCCGTCAGCGACATCGCCGTCTCGGGGGAGCCGAACACCCAGCCGCCGCCGTGGAAGTACAGGATCGTCCCGGTGCGTGTCCCCTCGCCCAGCTCGTCGCCCGGCTCGACGTACAGGGCCGACCGGTCGCCGAGCGTCGTCCGCGTGGTGCGAAGGCCGTCCGGGACGATCATCCGGGCCATCAGCGCTTCGAATCCGACCCGGATCTCCTCGACCGACCGGGGGCCGTCGGGTCGGGGCTGCCGCAGCATCGCGTCGACCTGTGCGCGCTGTTCCTTGCTCATGGTGGCTGCTCCTGTCGCAAGTGGCTTCTTCGGCACTATATGCCGAGGCATCTAACGTAGACTATATGCCATGGCATCCAAAGTGACCGGCGAGACGGTCGACCTCCCGAGCTTCTTCGCCGACCTCGTCCGATGCGAGACGCGCCTGTACAACGCCCTCAACGACCGTCTCCGCGACCGGCACGGGATCGTCACGTCCCAGTTCGAGTTCCTGCGCCACCTCCGCGACCACCCCCGGGCCCGGGTGGCGGACCTGGCGGCCGAGTTCGCCGTCGGCATCGGGTCCACCAGCAAGGGCGTCGACCGCCTGGAGCGGCAGGGTTGGGTCGCCCGCGTGCCGAACCCCTCGGACCGCCGGTCGTCACTGCTGGAACTGACCGACGACGGCCGGGAGTTGGTCGACGCGGCGGAAGGGACCTTCACCGAGCGCCTGGCCGAGCTGACCGCGGACGCGCTCAAGACGTCCCCTGTGGCGGCCGCCGCGCAGGCCCTCGCGGAGCTGCGTTCTGCCCTGGAGCGCGACCAGATCGGCATGCCCACGGGCTGACGCGCTCCATGGCCGGTCCGGATATTCACTAGCCGCCGCTTGTCGACGGTGGTCATACTGCCGCGATGGATCCAGTGACGCTTGAGACCGACCGTCTGCTGCTCCGGGCCTTCACGCCCGCCGACGTGGACGCGGTGTACGAGGCCTGCCAGGACAAGGACATCCAGTTCTTCACCCCGGTGCCGGTGCCCTACCGGCGTACGGACGCGGAGCACCTGGTCGGCGAGCGGCTGCCCGCCCAGTGGGCGGAGGACAAGGACTACACCCTCGGCGCGTTCCGCAAGGACACCGGAGCCCTGGCCGGCCTGTACGGCCTGAGCCTCAGGCGGCGCGGTGTCTGGGAACTCGGCTACTGGGCGGTCAAGGAGCAGCGCGGACGCGGGTACTCGGTGGAGGCCGCCCGGGCCCTGTGCGACTGGGGCTGGGCCACGATCGACGTGCACCGCATCGAGTGGTGGGCCATGGTCGGGAACACCGGCTCGCGTGCCGTCGCCGAGAAGCTCGGCTTCACCGTCGAGGGGACCCTGCGCAACCGTGACTACGCCAACGACGGCCAGCCGCACGACTGGTGGGTGGGCGGGCTGCTGAGGCCCTGACACCCGGGCGGCGGCGTGTTCTGACGGTGCGCCAGGATGGCCGCATGGCAGATGAAAAGATCACCCCGCGCACCATCGCCGACCACCACCTCGACCAGGTGGCCGCACACGACCCGCTGGAGGCCGCCTGGTTGGGCCTGCACCCCGGCGACGAACGGCAGCCGGACCTCTCCCCGGAAGGGTTCGAGGCACTCGCCGACATCGCCCGGCGCACCCTCCGTACGCTCGACACCGCACCCGCCACCGAGGACCCCGCCGACCGGGCCTGCGCCCGGCTGCTGCGGGAGCGCCTCACCGCCGAACTCGCCCTGCACGACGCGGGCGAGAACTTCCGCCAGCTGCGCAACATCGGCGCGCACGTGCACCACGTGCGGGAGATCTTCACCTACATGCCGACCGTCACCGACGACGACTGGGCGGCCGTGGCCGGGCGGCTGCGCAATGTGCCCGCCGCGCTCGACGGCTACCGGGCGACGCTCACCGAGGGCATGGCCCGGGGCCTGTTCGCCGCGCCCCGCCAGGCGGCCGTGGTGATCGACCAGCTCACCGCCTGGACCGGTGAGGCCACCGACCAGCGGGCGGGCACCGGCGCCGGGTGGTTCGCCGACTTCGTCGCCCCCGGCCCCGACCGGCTGCGCGGCGACCTGGACGCGGCCGCCGGCCAGGCCACCGCCGCCGTCGCCGAGTTCCGCAGCTGGCTGCGCGACAGCTACGCCCCCGCCACCGCCGACACCCCGGACGCCGTCGGCCGGGACCGCTACCGGCTCGCCGTACGCCACCACACCGGCGCCGACGTCGACCTGGACGAGGCCTACGCCTGGGCCTGGAGCGAGTTCCACCGGACGGCCGCCGAGATGCGGGCCGAGGCGGGGCGCGTGCTGCCCGGGGCCGGCGCCCTCGACGCCATGGACCACCTGGAGCGGCACGGCCACCGGGTCGCGGGCGAGGAGGGGATCCGCGACTGGCTTCAGCAGATCATGGACGGGGCGATCGAGGCCCTCGACGGCACCCACTTCGACATCTCCGGACCGGTGCGGCAGGTGGAGTCCCGGATCGCCCCCGCCGGAAGCGCCACGGCACCGTACTACTCCGGCCCCAGCCTGGACTTCAGCCGGCCCGGCCGCACCTACCTGCCCACGCTCGGCCGGGACGCGTTCCCGACCTGGCAGCTCGTCAGCATCTGGTACCACGAGGGCGTCCCCGGCCACCACCTGCAGCTCGCCCAGTGGGTCGCCGTCGCCGACCGGCTGAGCCGCTACCAGAGCACGCTGGGCATGGTCAGCGCCAACGTCGAGGGCTGGGCCCTGTACGCCGAGCGCCTCATGGACGACCTGGGCTTCCTCACCGACCCCGCCCACCGCCTCGGGTTCCTCGACGAGCAGATGCTGCGCACCATCCGGGTGATCATCGACATCGGCATGCACCTGGGCCTGCCGATCCCCGCCGACTCGGGCTTCCACCCCGGCGAGCGCTGGACCCCGGAGCTCGCCACGGAGTTCATGGCCACCTACAACGGCAGCCCCGCCGACATGCGCGGCAGCGAGATCGCCCGCTACCTCGGCTGGCCCGGGCAGGCCATCGGCTACAAGCTCGGCGAGCGCGCCTGGCTGGAGGGGCGGGAAGCCGCCCGCCGCCGGCAGGGCGCGGCCTTCGACCTCAAGGCCTGGCACATGAAGGCGCTGTCGCTGGGCTCGCTCGGCCTCGACGACCTGGTCGACCACCTCGCCGCACTGTAGGCCGGTGGCGCAGGCCCACACGGGAAGTCGGCCCGGCCGACTTCCCGTGCACGGCGCCGGCGGTCTGCCCTTTGGGGACAGGAGGTGCTTCCCCCGCCGAGGGTGCCCGGGCTCTGTCCCCGGGCGCCCGGGCCCGGGAGACTGCGGGGGAGACCGCCCCTGCAACCTGTGAGGTCGAGCCGTGATCGGCGCCACCGCCACTCCCCGCTCCGCCCGGCGGCCGGCCCGGGCCGCCCTCGCGGCGCTGCTCGCGCTCGCGACGGCCCTGGTGACCCTGGCCGGCGCCGCCCCCGGCGGGCAGGGCGCCGCCGCGGCCCCGGCGGCCGCGGTCGACCCGGCGGCCGGGCGGATCGTCTTCGCCGGCACCGACCACCGCGGCCTCGGCCGGGTGACCGGCATGACGGACAGCACCCCGCTGTTCGGGCCCGGCCCGATCCACTTCGACCGGGACCCGTCCGCCCGCGGCGGCGAACTCGTCTTCACCAGCCTGCGGGACGGCCCGCTGCCCCAGGTGTACCTGCGCGACGCGGCCGGCGCGGTGCACCGGCTCACCACCGGCATGGACACCGCCCACCCCGCGCTCGCCCCCGACGGCAAGGGCGTCGTCTTCGAGGCCCTGGAGCCCCGCGCCGGGGACGCCGGCCCCCGGCACGTCCTGTGGGCCGTCAACCGGGACGGCAGCGGACTGCGCCGGATCACCGAGGGCGCGGCCGACGAGACCCACCCGACGGTCTCGCCCGACGGCAAGTGGATCGCGTACTCCTGCGACGGCGAACCGTCGCACCGTCAGATCTACCTGCGGCCGTTCGAGGGCGGCGCGCCCGTCAAGGTCACCAGCGTGACCAGCGGGGACGCCGTGGACCCGGCCTGGAACCCGGTGAACGACGACGCCCACCGCAACGAGATCGTCTACACCCGGGACGAGGGCGCCCAGGGCCGCACCCTGGTCCTCACCTCGCCCACCGGCGGCGAGAAGGCCTTCTTCCCCGGCACCGGCTCCACCTGGAAGACCGGCTCGGCCGGCTGGCTGGCCGACGGCAGCGGGGTGCTCTTCCTCAGCGCCGATCTGCTCGACCCCAACGACCCGACCCCGCAGCCCGACCCGTCCCGGCCGCCGGTGGTGAACCTCTACCGGGCGCTGACCTGCAACTGCGAAGCGCCGAAGGTGCTCTACCGCGCCAACCGGCTGATCGCCACGCCGACCTGGCTGGGCACCCAGACCGAGGGCGGCCCCGTCGTCGAGCAGACCAGCGCCTCCGGCGCCAACGTCGCCGACGTCGAGGACGTCCTCCCCGACGGCTCCGACCCGCGCGACCTCGGCATCAGCGCCCTCCGCGAGGACCCGGCCGCCGCCGACAACACCAGCACCGACCCGGGCGCCGACCCGCTGTTCCACCCCCGCCCCGGCTTCGACCCCTGGTACGAGCGCCAGACCTACACGCCCGACGGCCGCCGGATCGTGGTCACCCGCTACGAGGACGGCCCGGCCGGACGGATCCAGCGGATCTGGACCGCCGACGGCGACGGCGCCGACCCGCAGCCGATGAACCTCGCCGGACGCGGCCCGAACGACCGCGACACCGACCCGTCGATCTCCCCGGACGGCCGGCTGATCGTGTTCAGCCGCAGCACCCCGGCCACCGGCCAGGACCCGGCCCGGCCCGGGCGGGTGCTGATCGCCGAGGTCGCCACCGGGAAGATCATCGGCACCGTCCAGCCGCCGGCCGGCCAGCAGGGCGCCTCCGACGGCCAGCCGTTCTGGTCCCCCGACGGCAAGCTGATCGCCTTCTCCCGGACCGCGGTGGTCAACGGGAACGCCGGCAACCTGCACGTCTGGACCGTCACCGCCGACGACCTCACCCGGCAGACCGACCTCAGCCGGACGGCCTGCCCGGGCAGCTGCGACGTCATCGACGACAGCCCCGCCTTCGCCCCCGACGGCCGCCGCATCGCCTTCAACCGCAAGGCCGGTGACGGCGGGAACAACCAGCAGGACGGTGTCGTCGTCACCTCGCCGACCGGCGAGGACTGCACGGTGGTCGTGCCCACCGGGCTCGGCCAGGGCGCCTGCACCCGGCCGCTGCCCGACCGCCCCACCACCGGGCCCTTCCAGCCCCGCGACGTCGCCTGGACGGCGAACAGCGCGCAGCTGGTCCTGACCTCCCGCCGCGCCGCGCCGCCGAACTCGCCGGAGGGGCTCAAGGTCTACGACTTCGCCACCGCCAAGCTCACCGAGCTCGACTGGCGGCTGCCGGGCCGCCAGAAGGAGCCGGCCGTCCAGCAGTCCGTCGACCTGGCGGTCAGCGTGCCCGAGCGGACCCCGGCCGTCCCCGTCGACGGCAGCACCGAGGTGACCGTCACCGTCACCAACAAGGGCCCCGCGCCCTCACCCGGCACCGCCCTCACCGTCTCGGTGCCGACCGGTGCCCGGCTCGACAAGCTGACCACCCCGACCGGGACGTGCGACGCGGCCGCCCTGCGCTGCGAACTCGGCACCCTGACCCCGCGCCAGGTGGTCCGGATCAAGGCCACCCTGGTCGGCACCCAACCCGGCGTCCCGGACTTCGGCTGGACCGTCACCGGGACGGTCGTCGACCCGTACCCCGACGACGACTCAGCCCGGACCTTCCTACCGGTGCTGGAACCGTCGACCCCCTCGCCGAGCCCGACCCCGACCCCCTCGCCGACCGCGACGCCCACCCCGACCCCGACACCCACACCCACCCCGACCCCGCCCCCGACCGTGACGCCCAGCCCCGCGCCGCCGCCGCCCCCGGCGCCCGCCCCGGCACCGCCGCCGCAGGCCGGCCCCGACATCACCGTCGGCGCCCAGCCCAACCCCGGCTACGTCGGCGGCCGCGTGACCGTCAGCTACACCGTGCGCAACACCGGCCAGGCCCGCGCCACCGGACTGCGCCTGACCCTCGGCCTGCCCGCCGGCGTGCCCACCGGGGCCCTGCCCCCCGGCTGCCGCAACGGCACCTGCACGGTGAGCGACCTGGCCCCGGGCCGCAGCGCGGTCGTCCGGGTGGTGCTCTCACCCGTCGCGGCGCTGGACACCACCATCACCGCCGAGCTCACCACCACCGGCACCGACGCCACCCCCGGACCGCACCGGGCGAGCACCCCGCTGCGCATCCTCCAGCCCCGCATCGTCGCGGTGCCGCCGATCGGCAAGCCCGGCTTCGTCACCTCGGTGCGCGGCGTGGACTTCCCGCCCGGCGCACCCGTCCGGTTCACCTGGCAGCCCGGCATCACCGCCGCGGCCGCCCCCACCCGCCCGAAGGGCGACGGGACCTTCGCCGGCCAGCTGCTCATCCTCCCCAAGGACGAGACCGGGCCGCGCACCATCACCGCCGAAGGCCCCGGCTTCTCCCCGGTGACCTGCCCCTTCCTCGTCGTCGAGGGCAGCATCGGCCCGCCCGGGGAGGTGGAGCGCCGGTGATCCACGAGGTCGACGAGGCGCTGCGGCAGCTGCTCGCCGAGACCGGGCTGCCCGAACGCGGCATCGAGGTCGTCTTCGACGCCCCCACCCGGGACTTCGCCGCCCGGCGCAACGCCCCCACCGTCAGCGTCTTCCTGTACGGGCTCCGCGAGGACACCGGCCGCCGACAGGCCGGCACCGTCACGGAGCACGACGCGGACGGCCTGGTGACCGGCCACCGCCCCGCGCCCCGCTGGTTCGAGCTGGCCTACCTGGTCACCGCCTGGACCAACCGGCCGCAGGACGAGCACCGGCTGCTCGCCGAGGTGCTGCAGTGCCTGACCGCCACCGACACGCTGCCCGCCCGGCTGCTCACCGGCACGCTCGCCGAACTCGGACTGACCGTCGGACTGGACATCGCGGGACGCGACACCGGCCTGCCGTCGGTGTCCGACGTCTGGTCCTCGCTCGGCGGGGAGCTGCGGCCCTCCGTCGACCTGCGGGTGCTCGCCCCGCTGCCCGGCGGACGCACCCCGGCCGGACCGCCCGTCACCGAGGGGCTGGTGCTGCGCGCCGGCGACATCACCCCGGCGGGCCCGCCGCCCGCCGACGGCCCGGGCCGCCGACTGCGCTACCAGGACGCCACCGACCCCGGTCCTGACGGCTTCGCAGCGCCCCGCGACCGCGGGCTGCCGCCCGGCCGCCGGCCGAGGGGCAGGGCGCGATGAGCGTGGACCTGGACGAGGGGCAGGACGCTGTGAGTGTCGACCTGGACGAGGCGGTCGACGGTGCGCCGCCCGGCCACGACCACCTCTGGGAGCGGCTGCACCGGGTCGAGCAGCGGGTCCGCGCCGCGGTGCGCGAACGCCGCGCCGACGACCCCGACCCGGACGACCCGTACCGCGGCCAGTACCTCGGCCCGGACGCGGTGGAGCGCATCCTGGCGGCCTCCGCCACCGTGCACCGCGCCGCCACGGACCCTGGCGACGGGCCCGCGCCGCCGCGCGGCTCCCGGCTCGGGCGGCTCACCGCCGCCTTCGGCCTGCTCCCGGTGGACCTCGACCTGCTGCTGGTGGCGCTCGCCCCCGACCTCGACTCCCGCTTCGAACAGCTCTACGGCTACCTCAACGACGATCTGACCCGCCGCCGGGCGACCATCGGCCTGGCCCTCGACCTGTGCGGACTGCCCGGGGCCGGCGCCGGCCGCTTCCGGTTCTCCGCCCGGTCCCCGCTGGTCGCCGGCGGCCTGCTGGAGATCACCGAGCCGGACCGCCCGCTGCTCTCCCGCATCCTGCGCGTCCCCGATCGGGTGACGGCCCACCTGCTCGGCGACGACGAGCCGGACGGCGCGCTCGCCGGGCTCGCCCACCGCGCCGGTCCCGGGCCCCGCCTCCAACGGCCGGACGAGCGGCTGCGCGCGCTGGCCGCCGACGGCGGACTGGTGCACCTGCTGGACCGGGGCGGGCACGCCGGCCCGCTCGCGGTGGCCGCCCTCGCGGCCGACGGCCCGCCGCCGCTGGTGGTCGACGCCGCCGCGCTCGCCGCCCGCCGGCCGGAGGGTACCGTCCGGGTGCTCGCCCGCGAGGCGCGGCTGGGCGGGGGCGGCGTGGTGCTCGGACCGCTGGACCGGCTCGAACCCGAACGGCCCGAGCGGGCCGCGCTGTTGCGCGAGCTGTGCGCGGAACTCGACGGCGTCCCGCTGCTCGTGCACGGCCCCCAGGTCTGGGACCCGGCCTGGGCGGCGCGGAGCCCCGTGGTGGTCACCGTCCCGCCGCCGGAGGAGCACGACCGCGCCGGGCAGTGGGCCCAGGCGCTGGGCGGGCAGCCGGGCGGCGAGCTGAGCGGGGAGCTGGCCGAGGCCGTCGCCGCGTACCGCCTGGACCAGGAGCAGGTGGCGCGCGCGGCCTCGGTGGCGGCCCGGACGGCGGCCGCCGAACACCGCCCGGTGCGGGCCGAGGACCTGCGCACGGCGGTGCGGGCGCAGAACGGCGCGGGCCTGGCCCGGCTCGCCCGCCGGATCGAACCCGCGGTCGGCTGGTCCGACCTGGTGCTGCCCGCCCCCACCGCGGGCCGGCTGCGCGAACTCGTGCTGCGGGCCCGGCACCGCGACCAGGTGCTCGGGAGCTGGCGGATGCGCCCGGGCGGCGGCCGGGGCAACGGGGTGGTCGCCCTGTTCGCCGGGGAGTCCGGCACCGGCAAGACGATGTCCGCCGAGGTGGTCGCCGCCGAACTCGGCATGGAGCTGTACGTGGTGGACCTCGCCACCGTGGTGGACAAGTACATCGGCGAGACCGAGAAGAACCTGGAACGCATCTTCACCGAGGCCGCCCAGGTCAACGGCGTCCTGCTGTTCGACGAGGCCGACGCGCTGTTCGGCAAGCGCTCGGAGGTCAAGGACGCCCGCGACCGGCACGCCAACGTCGAGACGGCCTACCTGCTCCAGCGGATGGAGTCCTTCGACGGCATCGCGGTGCTGACGTCCAACCTGCGGGCCAACCTCGACGAGGCGTTCACCCGCCGGCTGGACGTCATCGCGGAGTTCCCGCTGCCGGACGAGGCGCAGCGGCGCCGGCTCTGGGACCGCTGCCTGGGACCGCTGGTGCCCCGCGGCGACGACCTCGACCTGGACTACTGCGCCCGGAACTTCGAGCTCACCGGCGGCTCCATCCGGGCCTGCGCGGTCTCCGCGGCCTACCTGGCCGCCGGGACGGGCGCCCCGCTGGGCATGGCCCAGCTGGTCTCCGCGGTGGTCGGCGAGTACCGCAAGCTCGGCCGGCTGGTGCTGGCGAGCGAGTTCGGGCCGTGGCTGGGCGTCCTCGGCGACGCCGGGCACGGCTGAGCGCCTCCCGCGTGGCCGGTCGGCACGGCCGAGCACTCCCGGGGCGGCGGAGGCCGGTGGGTACGTACGGCGGTGTCCGCCGGGGGCAGCGACCTTGCCCCCGGTCCGGCACCTGGGGACATGTCCCCGGGCGCCGCCCGGGCAGCAGACTCGGGGGCGAATGACCGGCGAAAATGCAGGGCCAGCCGAAGGAGCGCGTATGCCGTCGTACCTCACCCCGGGCGTGTACGTGGAGGAGGTCCAGTCCGGTGCCCGGCCGATCGAGGGCGTCGGCACGGCCGTCGCCGCGTTCGTCGGCTTCGCCGAGACCGGCCCCTTCCACGAGCCCACACTGGTGACCAACTGGGACCAGTACGTCCAGCGGTTCGGCGGCTTCACCGAGGGCACCTACCTGGCCCACTCGGTGTACGGCTTCTTCGCCAACGGCGGCGGCTCCGCCTACGTCGTGCGGGTCGGCGACCCGGCCCGGCGGACGCCCGGCGCCGCCCCCGCCGTCACCGCGGCCCCGCCCGTCGAGATCGCCGGCTTCCTCTTCTCCGCCCTGCCCGGCGCGGGCGGCGAGGTGTCCGTCGAGGTCGTCGACGCGGAGGGCGAGAACGTCCCCGACGACCGGTTCCGGCTGCTGGTGCGCCGCGGCGCCGAGGTCGTCGAGACGTACGACGTCTCGACCCGCAAGAGCACCAAGGGCTACGTCGTCACCCAGCTGCGCGAGTCGAAGCTGGTCGCCGTCGCCGAACAGCCCGGCACCGCGCCGAGCCGCCCCGAGCGCCGCGGCCACGCCCTGGCCGCCGCGCCCGCGCCCGCCGCGGCCCCGGCCGGCCGGCTCGACCCCGCCGAGTACGTCGGCGACGCCGCCGCCCGGACCGGCTTCGGCGGCCTGGAGGCGATCGACGAGATCACCATGGTCGCGGTCCCCGACCTGATGAGCGCCTACCAGCGCGGCGACCTCGACGACGAGGGCCTGCGCACCGTCCAGCTGGCGGTGATGTCGCACTGCGAGCAGATGGGCGACCGGATCGCCGTCCTGGACCCGCCGCCCGGCCTCAACGCCCAGCGGATGCGCACCTGGCGCAACGACGAGGCGGGCTTCGACTCCCGCTACGCCGCGCTCTACTACCCGTGGATCAAGGTGTTCGACCCGGCGAGCGGCCGCAACGTGCTGGTCCCGCCGAGCGGCCACGTCGCCGGGGTGTGGGCCCGCAGCGACGCCGAGCGCGGCGTGCACAAGGCGCCCGCCAACGAGGTCATCCGCGGCGCGGTGGACCTGGAGCTGCGCCTCAGCAAGGGCGAGCAGGACCTGCTGAACCCGATCGGCGTCAACTGCGTCCGGGCGTTCCCCGGGCGCGGCATCCGGATCTGGGGCGCGCGCACCCTCTCCTCCGACCCGGCGTGGCGCTACCTGAACGTCCGCCGGCTGTTCAACTACCTGGAGGAGTCCATCCTCCTGGGGACCCAGTGGGTGGTCTTCGAGCCCAACGACGACCGGCTGTGGTCCAGCATCCGCCGGAACATCACCGCGTTCCTCACCGAGGAGTGGCGGCGCGGGGCCCTGTTCGGCCAGACCGCGGCCGAGGCCTTCTACGTCAAGTGCGACCGCGACAACAACCCGCCGGAGTCCATCGACCTCGGCCAGGTGATCTGCGAGATCGGCGTCTCCCCGGTGAAGCCCGCGGAGTTCGTGGTGTTCCGGCTGTCCCAGTTCTCCGACAGCACGAGCCTCGTCAACGAATGACCGGCCGGCTCGGTCGGCACCACCCCTCCGTGCCGCTCCTCGGCACCCTCGGCACCCCTCGCATCGGAAGGTGACACAGACCCATGGCTGAAGGCGATCCGCTCTCCACACACATATTCGGCGTCCAACTCGGCGGCTACAACGTCGAGTCCGTCAAGGAGATCAGCAACCTGACGGTCGAACAGGACGTCGTCGAGTACAAGCAGGTGACCCAAGAGGGCAAACTGATCGTCCGCAAGCAGCCCGGCGCCCGGCTCCCCGGCGAGGTGACCATCACCCGCGGCCTGGACAAGAGCGGCGCGTTCACGGACTGGATCAAGGAGACCCTCAACAACGGGGCGATCAACACCGCGCGGCAGAACCTCACCATCGAGGTCAAGGACACCACCGGTGCCACCCTGCGGCGCATCCAGCTCCTCAACGCCTGGGCCAGCCGCTGGGAGGGCCCGACCCTCAGCGCCGGCGAGTCCAGCGCCGCCACCGAGACCGTGACCATCGTGTTCGAGGAGATTTCGGTCGAGTGAGGCGCAAGATCGGCCTGGAGGAGCTGCTGGAACGGGCTCCGGCCCCCCAGAACACCGCGCCGCAGCAGCAGGCCCCGGCGGCAGCGGCGGCGGCGCAGCCCCGGGGGCGGGTGCCGCACACCGAGTTCGAGTTCGAGCTGCCGATCGGGTACGTGGACGACGACGGCACCGTGCACCGGCACGGCGCCATGCGACTGGCCACCGCCCGTGACGAGCTGATGCCGCAGATCGACCTGCGGGTCAAGGAGAACCCGGCCTACCTCAGCGTGGTGCTGCTCAGCCACGTGATCACCCGGCTCGGCGACCTCACCGACGTGCACGCCGGGATCGTCGAGCGGATGTACGCCACCGACGTGGCCTTCCTCCAGGACCTCTACCAGCGGATCAACAGCGAAGGCCACACGCGCGCCGCGGTGACCTGCCCGCACTGCGACGGCGCCTTCGAGGTCGACCTCGCCGGTGGGCGCCTGGGGGAATCGTGACGTACGCGCCTGCTCGGCTGTACGAGGAGATCGCGTACATCGCCTACCACTTCCACTGGCAGCGGGAGGACATCCTCGACCTGACCCACCGCGAACGCGGGCAGTGGGTCAGGGAGATCGCCCGGCTCAACACCCGCATCAGCGAAGGCGGGTGAGCCGGGTGGGGCTTCGGGACTGGATCGGCCGGCGTCGGGGCGGCACCGACGCCGCTGTCGGCGACGGCGGTGCTGACGGCGCGTCCGGCGGTACGGGCGAGGTCGTTCAGCGGCGCCGGGCGGCCGGGGACGGGGGCTGGCGCGCGGTCGCGCCGCTGGTCCCGACCCTGGCCGGGCCGGGCCACGGCGTCAGCGACGGCCTGAGGTTCCGGTCCCGGCTCAGCGCGTGGCAGGACCCCTCGCTCTGCGGGCCGCTCGGCCACGCGGTCCTCCCGACCGCGCCGGCCGGCATCCTGCGGGCGGTGGCCGGGCCGGGCTCTCCGGCGCCCGTCCGCACGGGCGGGGACGAACTCGTCGTGCCGGTCCTCCCGAGGGAGTCCGGGGCGGAAGAGCCCGTGGAGAGCGGGGAGTCGGCGGCGGCCCGGCAGGCCCGGCCGGTCCAGCGGTCCGTCCGGCTGCGGCGGCTTCCGGTGCGCCCGGGGCCGCGTCCGGCACGTACGGGCAAGGCCGACGGCGGTGCGCCGGGGCCTGCGGCGACGGCAGCCGGGGCGGCGGAGCACGGTGAGCCGAAGTCCGGTGGGGAGCGGGGGAGTTCACCTCGTCCTGCGGTGTCGGCGAATGATGCCGGGACGCCCGGTGGGTCGGCTCCTGCCGGGGTGACGCCCGCTGCGGTCACCGCCTCCTCGCGTCCCTACGGGGCCGAGCGTCCGGTCCGTCCGCGTTCCGTCAGCGCACCGTTGACCGTCGCGCGGCGCCCCCGGGCCCTGCCCGTGCGCCCGGTGACGGCTCTCCCGGGGTCGGTCGGCAGGCGGGATGCCGTCGCCGAGCCGTCGGGCCGGGCCACGGACGCGCCGCCACTCGCGGCGGCGGCGGAACCCGCCGACGGCTCGCGGCCGTCCGCGAACCCCGAGGCTGTCGTACGGACGCCGCCGGGTGCGGGAGCCGCCGCTGTGCCCGACCGGGGCGCGGGGGTGGTCCAGCGTGCCGCCGTGTCGGGTGGTGGCGCGGCCGCCCGCCCGGTCCTCGGCGCGCCCCTGACCGCGCTGCCCGCCAGCGCCTCGCCCCTGGCCACCGGCGGCCCCCGGGCCGTTGACGCTCCTTCGGGTGCGCCGGCCATGCCCGTTGTCTCCGCCGCCGACCCGGGGCCCACCGGCTCCGAGGCGGGCGGGACCGACGGTGCCCGGCCGTCCGGCGGCGGGGGCCGTGACGCCGCTACCACCCCTGCCCGCCGTGCCCGTACGGCCGCCGGGTCGGGGAACCCGGCGCCGGTGCGGCCCGACCGTGGGTCCGCCGGGGCCGCACCTGTCCAGCGCACACCGTCCGGGAACGGCACGCCCGCACCCTCGTCGTCGCCGACCCCGGGTCGTGCCGCGTCGGCTCAGCCCGGTTCGGCCCCTGCCCGCAGGGGTGGGACCGCCGAGGGCACGTCCGTTCAGCGCGTTCCGTCCTCGCCGACTTCCGGTAATGCTGCGCCGACTCAGCCCGGTTCGGCCCCCGCCCGCAGGAGCGAGGCCGTCGAGGGCGCGTCCGTCCAGCGTGCGACGCCCTCGCCCGCGCCCTCAGCACCGGCTCCCGGTCGTGCCGCGTCGGCTCAGCCTGACCCGGCCTCCACCCGTCGGGGTGGGACCGTCGAGGGCACCACGTCCGCGCCCGCGCCGTCAGCGTCGACCCAATTCGACCCGGCCCCTGCCCGTAGGGGTGGGACCGTCGAGGGCGCGTCCGTCCAGCGTGCGACGTCCTCGCCCGCGCCGTCAGCGCCGACCCAGCCCGACCCGGCCCCTGCCCGGACGCGCGGGGGCCTGGGCGCGCCGCTCGACGCGCTGCCGCCGACGGCGGCCGTGGCGGGGGGCGCCGCTCCCTTGCTCGACGGGCGCCGACCGGTCCAGCGGATCACGCCTCCGGCGGCAGGCCAGGCCGTCCCTGCCGTCACCTCGCCGGTGGCCGGCGAGGGGCTGCCCGTGCAGCGCGCCGTCAGGCAGCCCGGCGACAGCCCGGCGGAGCCCAACTCCCCCTCCCAGAGCGGTGATGGCGGACGATCGGCGGGTTCGACCAGCCCGGCTGCCGGCACCCACGGTGCGTACCCGCAGGGGGAACACAGCCATCGCGGACCGGCCGCCGGACGCCCGGCGGCCTCCGACACCCGGCAGGGGACGACGGGCACCGCCGCCGCCTCGCCGTCCGGCGGCGGCCCGGAGCGGCGGCCGGGTACCTCCGCGCAGCCGATCGTCCCCGGCGCCCGGCCCCGCCCTGCGGGCGCCGCGCCCGCAGGTGGCAGCGGCCAGGTGGTTCCCGTGACGGTTCCCGCACGTCCGGCTTCCGGCGGTCTGGGCGTGCAGCGCGCCGTCCAACTCATCGGCCGGCGGCGCGGGTTGCTCGGCGATCGCCGGATGACGGTCGCCCTCGCCACTCCGCCGGCGCCGCCCGCGACCGGCACCTCCGTGCCCACCGGCGCGGGCACGGCGCCCGCCAAGCCCGTGGTCCCGGCCGTCTGGCCCAACGCGCTCGCCTCCCGTACGGACGGCGGAGCGGCGGCCGCGGGTGCTCCGCAGCACGCGCGTGCGCAGGTGCGGCGCCCGTCGGGCACCGGGGACGGCAGCGGCACCGCCGCCAGGACGTCGGCCCCACAGGCGGGCCCGGCGAGGTTCGGCCCCCCGGCGCGGTTCAGCACCCCGGGAGCGGCCGGCTCCGATGCGGGGTCGTCGCGCGGGGTCGTGGCTGCCGTGCAACGCGCGTTCTCCCGGCGGTCGTCGGACCGGGCCGCGGAGCACCCGTCAGCGCAGGCAGGCACCGGCCCGACCGCAGCCGGACCCGCGAACCCGTCGTACGCCTTGCCGGACCGGCCCCGTGAGGTGGTCCCGAACCCGAGCGCCCCGGCGTTGCAGCGTTCCGCCATGCCGACGTCGGCAGGCCGCCCGAGCCCCGGCGCCCCCGGTACGGCGTCCACGACGGCGGCGGCGACCGCCCCACGCCCGCCGGTCGTCCGGCTCAGGCCCGTGACGGCCGCGCCGGTCCAGCGCCTCCCGGCGACGTCCCGGCCCCCGCAGCCGTCCCCGGCGCAGCAGCCCGCCGTCCCGGCCGCCGCCGGGCCCTCCGGCGCACCCGCGCTCGTCGTGTCACGGGCCCTGCCCGCCGGGCACGCCACCACCGCCACCAGGGCCGCCAACGCCGCAGTCACCGCACCCGCCCCGCCTTCGCCCGCCACGGCGCGGCTGCTGCAACGGGTGGCCGAGCAGAACGGCCTGACCGGGGTGCCGCTGACCGCCGTACCGGCGCGTACGCCCACCACGGTGCAGCGCGCCGCACCGTCCTCGACCGCCGCGACCACCCCGGGGAACGCCCCCGGCGGACCGCCCGCCGCGTCGTCCGCCGACCCCGCCGACCTCGACGAACTGGCCCGGCGGCTGGTCGAACCGGTCGGCCGGCTGCTGCGCACCGAGTTGCGCAGGGGCCGGGAGCGCGGCGGCAAGCCGTACGACCTGCGCCGCTGAGCGCGGAGCCGGAAACGCACACCAGAACGACGCACACCAGCAGGCCGCGGCGACGTGACCGGAAGCAAGGGAGCAGGGAGCCGAACCGATGACCGACACCATCTTCGCGACCAGCGTGTTCTTCAGCCTGACCATCGGCGGCAACGACCTGGGTGAGTTCACCACCTGCTCGGGACTCGGCGCCCAGGTCGAGATCGAGCAGTACGCGGAGGGCGGCAACAACGGCTTCGCCTGGCAGTTGCCGGGCCGCATCACCTGGACGAACATCACGCTGACCCGGGCGGTCACCGCCGACACGACGAAGATCGCCCGCTGGCTGTCCGAGATCGTCCGCAAGGTCGAGCCGAAGGACGGCGAGATCGTGGCGCTGCGGCCGGACCTGAGCCGGATCGTCGGCTGGCAGGTGCTCGGGATCGTCCCGGTGCGCTGGGAGGGCCCGTCCTTCGACCCGGCCAACTCCCAGGCCGCGATGGAGACCCTGGAGATCGCCCACGCGGGCCTGCGCCCCTTCTGACCCCACCGCCCGCCAGGCCCGACCCCACAGCCGACCCGCCAGCCCGACCCACGGAAGGAGCACCAGGATGTCCCCAGCGGTCCCCGCGAGCGTCACCCGGGCCCAACTGACCATCATGGAGCCACCGTCCACGGTCGGCGCCCAGCCCGGCGGCACGCTCGCGCAGCTCCGGCTCCAGTTCAACCCGGCGACCCTGGTGCTGCGCAAGACCACCGAGTGGCGGCGCACCCCGTCCCGGATGGCGGGCGAGTCCGCGCTGCCCGAGTTCGTCGGCAGCGGTCCGCGCTCGCTCTCCCTCGACGTGTTCCTGGACTCCACCGCGACCCACGACAATTCGGTGGAGCGGGCGGTGGAGCAGCTGATGACGGCCTGCGTGCCCACCCCGGCCAGCCTGGCGCGCAAGACCCCGGCCAGCCCGTGGATCCGGCTGGACTGGGGCACCCTGAAGACCACGTCGTTCAACGGGGTGCTGACCGGCCTCTCGGTCACCTACTCGCTCTTCGACGTGGACGGGAAGCCGCTGCGGGCGGTCTGCTCGCTCACCATCGACGAGGCCAGCGTCGACCCGGCCGGCCAGAACCCGACCTCGGGCTCGCCGGAGGCCCGCAGCACCCACCGGGTGATCGCCGGCGACAGCCTGCCGCTGCTCGCCTGGCGCGCCTACGGGGACGCCACCGCCTGGCGCACCATCGCGGAGGCCAACGACATCGACGATCCGCTGGCGTTGACCCCGGGCGCCGAGCTGATCGTGCCGGGGATCGAGGAGCTCACCCAGAGCGGACGGACCCCGAGCGGCTCCGCGCAGGGGGTACGGCCATGACCACGCCCGAGGCCCGCGGCGGCCGCTCCTTCGCCGCCGACCCCGTCGTCGAGGCGCCCGGCCCGCTGCCGCCGATCTGGGCGACCCAGCTGGTCTCCTGCGACATCGAGGAGAGCGTCGGCCTGCCCGACACCGCCGTGCTGTCCTTCCGGGACGCCGACCACACCTTCCTCTCCGCCACCGGCATCACCATCGGCACCCCGCTGAAGGTGTCCGTGGTGACCGTCCAGGGGAACACCCGGGCGCGGCTGTTCACCGGCGAGGTGACGGCGCTGGAGCTGGAGGTGGACACCACGGGCTCGTACACCGTGGTGCGGGCCTCGGCCGTCACCCACCGGCTGATGCGCGGGCGCCGGGTGAAGGCCTTCCGGAACATGACGACCGCCGACATCGTCCGCGAGGTCGCCTCCGGAGCGGGCCTGACCTGCGGGCGGGTCGACGCCTTCCCGGTCGTCCACCAGCAGCTCTCCCAGGCCAATGTCCCGGACTGGGAGTTCCTCCAGTTCCTGGCGCAGGAGAGCGGCGCCCAGGTGCGGGTGGACGACGACGGGAAGCTGGAGTTCGTCAAGCCCGACCCCGCCTCCGGCGCGCCGGCCCCCTCCACCCCCGCGCCGCAGAACCCGCTGGTGCTGGAGTACGGGCGCAACCTGCTGGAGCTGCGCGGCGTGCTGACCGGCGCCGGAGGGGCGGACACCGTCGAGGCGCGCGGCTGGAACGTCACCACCAAGAGCGCCCTGGTCGCCACCGAGCCCGCGGTGACGTCGCAGACCGTGCAGCCGGGGATGAGCCCCTCGGTGGTGACCTCCGCCTTCCCCGGCCGGGCCCGGCTGACCGTCGCCGACACCCCGTACCGCACCCAGGCGGAGACCGCCTCGGTGGCCCGGTCGCTGGCCGCCTCGGTGGCGGCCGGCTTCGGCGAGCTGGAGGTCGTCGCCGAGGGCAACCCGCGGCTGCGGGCGGGCACCGCGGTCGCCCTGGGCAACGTCGGCGCCGCCTTCTCCGGCCGCTACACCGCCACGGGGGTGCGCCACCTGCTCGAACCGTTCCGCGGCTACCGGACCACCGTGGTGGTCAGCGCGGCCCCCGACCGCTCGCTGGCCGGGCTGACCAGCGGCGGCAACGCGCCGCCGCGCGGGCCGCGGATACCCGGCCTGGCCGTCGCCGTGGTCACCGACGTCCGGGAGCCGGGCGGCGGTCAGCGCGGCTGGGTGAAGCTCAAGTTCCCCTGGCTGGACGACACCTACGTCTCCGACTGGGTGCGCACCGTGCAGTGGGGCGGCGCCGGCGGCGGCGGGGTGGTCAGCCCCGAGGTCAACGACGAGGTGCTGGTCGGCTTCGAGCAGGGCGACCTGGACAGCCCGTACGTGCTGGGCGGGCTCTACAACGGCGTGGACCGGCCCTCCCCGCACGACGTGCCGCTGGTCGACACGGGCTCCGGCAAGGTCAACCGCCGTTCCGTGGTGTCCCGTTCGGGCCACCGGATGGAGCTGCTGGACGTACCGGGCGGCAAGTCCGGCGTCCGGCTGGCGAGCGGCGACGGCAAGCTGGAGGTCAAGCTGGACCAGCAGCGCGGCGAGATCGTGCTGACCGTCCACGGCCTCGGCGGCGCGGCCGGCAGCACCGTGCGGCTCTCCCCCTCCGGCATCACCCTGGACGCGGGCACCGGCACGGTGGACGTGCGCGGCGGATCGGTCACCGTCCGGGGCACGACGGCGGTCACCGTGGAAGGCGGCGCCGAGGCGGTGCTCAAGGGGGCCATCGTCCGGATCAACTGACGTATCGTCACAGAGACTTGGCAGTAGACGCGTGCCCCACGACCAGCGGGCACCATCCGAAACGGAGACCGCACATGCCCCCCGCAGCCCGGACCGGCGACCTGACCGACCACGGCGGCGCCCTCACCACCCCGCCGCCGGGCGCCCTCAAGGTGGCGACCGTGCTGATCGGCGGCCGCCCCGCCGCCGTCGTCGGCACCGTCCACGCCTGCGTCGTCCCCCCGCACCTGGCGCTGGGCCCCGGCGACGTGGTGCTGCCCTCCCCGGGCGCACTCACCGGGGGAGTGGTGCTGATCGGCGGCCTGCCCGCGGCCCGGGTGGGGGACAAGACCACCTGCGGCGCCACCGTCACCGTCGGCGCGTTCAACGTGCTGATCGGCGGCGCCGTATGACGGGCAGCTTCATCGGCCGCGGCTGGGCCTTCCCGCTGCGCGTCAACGCCACCGGCGGCATCGCCCTGGTGGAGCGCGACCGCGAACTCGCGGAGGCGATCCGGCTGATCCTCGGCACCGCCCCCGGCGAACGGCCGATGCGCCCCGAGTTCGGCTGCGGCATCCACGAGTACGTCTTCGCCACCGGCGACAGCACCACCGCCGGGCGGATCGCCCGCGAGGTGCGCATCGCGCTGGAGCGCTGGGAACCGAGGATCGAGGTGGACGACGTGGTGATCGCCTTCGACAGCGTCGAGGAGGGCACCCTCTACATCGACGTCCACTACACCGTGCGGGCCACCAACGACCGCCGCAACCTGGTCTTCCCCTTCTACACCATCCCGGAACACCCGAACTCGGCCGAGGGGTCTGCGAACTGATGGCCCTGCCCTCCCCGAACCTGGACGACCGCCGCTTCCAGCAGCTCGTCGACGAGGCCAAGCGGTACGTCCAGCAGCGCGCCCCCGAGTGGACCGACCACAACGTCTCCGACCCGGGCGTCACCCTGATCGAGACCTTCGCCTACCTGGTGGACCAGCTGCTCTACCGGCTGAACCGGGTACCGGAGAAGAACTACGCCGCCTTCCTCGACCTGCTCGGCATCCGGCTCTTCCCGCCGGCCGCGGCCCGGGCCGAGGTCGACTTCTGGCTCTCCGCCCCGCAGACCGAGACCGTCCTGCTGCGGGCCGGCACCGAGGTCTCCACGCTGCGCACCGAGACCGACGAGGCGGTGGTCCTCTCCACCGCCGAGGACCTGCCGATCGTCCCCAGCTCGCTGGAGCGGCTGGTCACCGTCTCCGCCTCCGGCGAGCAGTCCGACGGCACGGCCCGACTGGCCGACGGCGCGGACGTCCGGTGCTTCCAGCAGCGCCCGGTGGCCGGGGACGCCATGCTCTTCGCCCTGCCGGCCGTGGTGCCGCGCTGCATCCTGGTCGTCCGGCTGGACAGCCGGGTCGAGGGCGTCGGCGTCGACCCGCGCCAACCGCCGCTGGCCTGGGAGGTCTGGGACGGCGCGCGCTGGATCGCCTGCGAGACCGGCAGCGACACCACCGGCGGCCTCAACCGGCCCGGCGAGGTGGTCGTCTTCGTGCCCGCCGGGCACACCGCCTCGGTGGTCGCCGGACGGCGGGCCGGCTGGCTGCGCTGCCGGGTCACCGAGCCGCAGCCGGGCCAGCCGTTCTACTCCGAGTCGCCCACGATCCGCCGGGCCGAGGTGTTCACCGTCGGCGGCACCGCCACCGCCGTCCACGCGCAGACCGTCACCGACGCGCCGCTCGGCGCCTCGGAGGGCGTCGCGGGCCAGCGCTTCCGGCTCGCCCGGCCCCCGGTGCTGCTCGACGGCGAGCCCCCGGTGGTCGAGGTCGCGGCCGGCGAGGGCTGGGAACGGTGGACGGTCGTCGAGCACTTCGGCGAGTCCTCGCCCACCGACCGGCACGTGGTGCTGGACGCCACCACCGGCGAGTTCCTCTTCCCGCCCGCGGTCCGCGAACCGGACGGCAGCCTGCGCGCCTTCGGCGCCGTCCCGCCCAAGGGCGCCCACCTGCGCGTCCCGCGCTACCGCACCGGCGGCGGGATCGCGGGCAACGTCGCCCGCGGCACCATCACGGTGCTGCGCAGCTCCGTCCCGTACATCGCCCGGGTCGACAACCGGGAGGCGGCCCGCGGCGGGGTCGACGGCGAGACCGTCGAGAACGCCAAGGCCCGCGCCCCGCACCAGCTGCGCCTGCAGGAACGTGCCGTCACCGCCGGGGACTTCGAGCTGATCGCCCGGCAGGCCGCGCCGTCCGCCGCCCGGATCAGCTGCGTGCCCGCCACCGGCGGGGAGGCGGGCGCGGTGCGGGTGCTGGTCGTCCCCGACGCCGTCGCGGACGAGGGCGACCGGCTGCGCTTCGAGCAGCTGATCCCCGACGACCAGGTGCTGGCCGCCGTCGCGACAGCCCTCGACGAGCGGCGGCTGATCGGCACCCGGCTGGTCGTCCAGCCGCCCGCCTACCAGGGCGTGACGGTGGTCGCCCGGCTCACCACCCGCGCCGCCGACCCCGACCGGGTCCGCGAGGAGGTGCTCGCCGCGCTCTACCGGTACCTCAACCCGCTGCGCGGCGGCGCCGACGGCACGGGCTGGCCGTTCGGCCGGGCCGTGCAGTACGGGGAGGTGTTCGCGGTGCTCCAGCGGGTGGCCGCCGTCGCGGGCGTCGACGAGCTGCGGCTGTTCCCGGCCGACCCGATCACCGGACGCCGGGGCGCGCCGACCGAGCGGGTCGAGGTCCCGCCGGACGCCCTGGTCTTCTCCCACCAGCACCAGGTCGTGGTCACCGCGCAGGCCGAGGACGGGCGGTCATGACCAGAGCCGCCGTCCCCGGGCTGCCCAGCCCGCACCCGATCGGCGAACTGCTGCCCGCGCTGTTCGCCGAGGACGACTTCGCCCAGCGGTTCACGTCCGGCCTGGACACCGTCCTCGCCCCGGTCTTCGCCACCCTGGACAACCTGCCCGCCTACTTCCAACCCGGCCTCGCGCCCGCCGACTTCCTCGACTGGCTGGCCTCCTGGGTCGCGGTCGAGGTCGACCCGGCCTGGCCGCTGGAGGTGCGCCGCGCCGTGGTCGGGCGCGCGGTGGAACTGCACCGCTGGCGCGGCACCCGGCGCGGCCTCACCGAACGGCTGCGGCTGGTGCTCGGCGTCGGCGCCGAGATCGTGGACGGCGGCGGCGCCTCCTGGTCCGCCGACCCGGACGCCCCGCTGCCGCCCGCGCCGAGCGGCGAGCTGCTGGTCCGGGTCTGGCCGCTGCGCGGAGCGGAACCGGACGAGGACCAGGTGCGGTCCGTCGTCAGGGCCGGCTGTCCGGTCCATCTGACCTGCCGGGTGGAGATCCTGCCCGGCCCACCCGGGCGAGCGGAGGACTGACGAATGCCGGTGTGCCCCGAATGCGGAACGGCCAACGGAGAGGGGGACGACTTCTGCGGCAACTGCGGCGCCTACCTCGGCTGGTCGCGCACCGCCGGTGCCGCGTCGGCCGCACCCGCGCCCGCGCAGGCCGAGCCGGTGCCTGCTCCCGCGCCGAAGCCGACGCCCGAGCCCAAGCCGACGCCCGCCTCCGAGCCGACGCCCGCCTCCGCGCCTGCTCCCACGCCCACCCCCGCTCCCGCCGAACCCGTACGGCGAAGCGCCTCGCGCCGGACGGCGCGCGCCGAACCGGAAGCCAAGGACGGCGAGGCGAAGCAGGAGGCGAAGGACCGGGTCGAAGCATCGCAACCGACCGTCCCGGCCCCGGCCGCCGAACCCCCGCGCCCCGCCACCACCCCCGTACGCCCGGCCCCCGCGCGGACCCCGGCCCCCGACCCCGCAGCGCAGGTCCCCGGTGCGCAGCCCCCCGCAGCCCCGGCCGACCCGGTGGCCGTCCAGCCCGCCAAGCCCGTCGCGCCCCGCCCCGTCAGCCGGGCGACCGAGGCCGTCGAGACCCAGGACGGCCCGCCCTGCCCCAGCTGCGGCACGCCCAACCTGCCCGGGCGGAAGTTCTGCCGCCGCTGCGCCGCACCCCTGACCCCCACCGAAGCCGTCGCCGAACTGCCCTGGTGGCGCACCCGCTGGCCGTTCCGGCGCCGGGTGCGGATCGGCGGCTCGGGCAACGCGCTGCGCCGCACCATCGCCCTGCTCGCGCTCGTCGCGGTGGTCGTGGCCGGGGTCCTGCTCTTCCCGGCCGGTCAGCGGGTCTTCCAGGACGTCCTGGACAAGGTCCGCGGCACCGCGCCGATCGCCCCCGCCGCCACCTCGGCGAGCGCCGCCGTCGAGGGCCACCCGGCCACCCTGGCCGACGACGGCCTCAGCAACACCTACTGGGGCGCGCCCGCGATCGGGGACTCCGTCACCTTCTCCTTCCGCAGCCCGTTCCGGCTGGTGGACCTGATCGTCCACACCGGGGCCTCCCCGGACCCCCAGCAGTTCCAGCAGCAGGCCCGCCCCGTCGTCCTCACCCTGGAGGTCACCGGGAAGGACGGCGAGGTCCACACCCAGCAGGTCCCGCTCAACGACCAGCCGGGCCCGCAGACCGTCCAGACCGGGATCAGCGACGTCACCCAGGTGAAGCTCACCGTCCGGGAGGCCGCCGGGACCGGCGCCGGCCGCGCCATCGCGCTCGCGGAGGTGGAGTTCTTCAAACGCACCTGACCGCGTCGCCCGCCACCGGAGGGAACCCATGGTCTACCGGATCCACTTCACCTCCCAGGACCTGGCCAGGACCCGGCCGGCGGGTCCGATGCCGTTCGCCGAACTCCTGGCCGCGGCGCGGGCCCTACAGGACCGGAGCCGTGCGGCGCGGCTGGACCCGTGGCGGCGGAGCGTCCTGGGGCGGCTGCCCGAGCGGGCCCGGATGGCGCTCTCCCTGGCGCCGGCGGACGGCTGGGGGCCGACCTTCCTGATGCCCGCGGTGGCGGGCCGGCCGGAGGAGCTGCTGGAGCGGGTACGGGCGACCCCGGGCCGGCTCGTCGCGGCGGAGCTGGCCGCGATCGCCGAGCACCAGCCCGTCCCCGGGTGGGCCCGCCGCCTGGCCGAGGACGGCGCGCTGCGCGAGGAACTCGCCCAGAGCCTCGGCCTCCTCTACGAGCACCTGGTCGGCCGCTACTGGTCGCGGATCACCGACTGCTACGCCGCGGACCGGGCGGTGCGGATGCGCCAGTTCCTCGGCGGGGGCGTCGAGCTGCTGCTCGCCGGCGCCAGCCCCCGGTGGATGCGCTGGAGGCCGCCGGTGCTGGAGGTCCGCAGCAGGGTCGACCACGACCTGCGGCTCCAGGGGCAGGGCGTCCTGCTGGCCCCCTCGGTGTTCGCCAAGCGGGCCATGGTCAGCGACGACTCCCACGGCCTGCCCCAGCCCGCGGTCACCTTCCCGATCGACGACGGCCGCCCCGCGGGCTGGCCGGACCTGCTCGGCCCCGACCCGGCCCCGGCGGGGTCGGGGCCCACCGTGACCGCCCTGCTCGGGCGCACCCGGGCCGCCGTGCTGCGGGTGATCGCCGACCACCCGGGCTGCTCGACGAAGGAGCTCGCCGCCCTCGCCGGGATCACCCCCTCCAGCGCCAGCGAGCACGCCACCGTGCTGCGCGAGGCCAGGCTGATCGGCACCTCCCGGTACCGCAACACCGCGCTGCACAGCCCGACCGCGCTCGGCCTCGGACTGCTCGGCGACGCGCCCGACGTTCCCGATGTGCCCGGTTCGTAGGGGAGTTGAGCGGTGCGTCCGTGATTCGGGCCAGGCCGAAACACGTCGAGCGGCGGTGCCCCGGACTCCGAGACTGAGGTGCGGGCGCCGGACCCGGCGGCCCGCACCACGACGTCACTGCTCCCAGGAGGTCCCCCATGCGCTTCGTCCACAAGGCCGGCATCGTCCTCGCGGCCGGATTCGCCGCCGCCACCACGCTCCTCGCCCCCGTGGCGAACGCCCAGCCGGCCGTCTCGGCGGCCCCGGCCGACTGCCCCAAGGGCTACATCTGCGGCTACAAGTACAGCAACTACCAGCACCTCATGTTCCGCTTCAGCGACTGCGGCATCCTCCAGGAGATCCCCGACGGCCTGAACAGCGGCGGGTCCTGGTACAACAACCAGTCCACCGGCCTCAAGGCGAAGATGTACGGCAAGTCCAAGAACCTCGTCTACACCACGCCCGGCGCTCCCTACGGCGACCCCACCGCAGACTGGGGCCCGGTCTGGTACGTCAAGGCCTGCTGACCCCGCCCCACGGGCCTGCCGCCGGGTGCGCCGTCCGCGCCCGGCGGCAGGCCGCGCTTCCAAGGAGTTCCTCATCTGCGCCGCGTACGGTCACGCGTCATGGCGGAACTGCGGGTGGTGGCGGGCATACGGAAGCTGGGACACGGGACACGGCTGGTCGCGGTCAGCGTGGTCGCCGGGGTGGTGGCGGCGGGGATGGTGCTGCCCGCGGTGGCGGCGGTCGGGCTCGGCGCGCAGTCGGCGGCGGACGACTTCCAGAGCCTGCCCGACGACTTCAAGACCCCTCCGCTGTCCCAGGCCACGACGATCCTCGACGCCCAGGGCGGCACGATCGCCACCGTGTACGACCGGGACCGCACGGTCGTCCCGGCGGACCGGATCTCCCCGCTGGTGAAGACCGCGCTGGTGGACACCGAGGACAACCGCTTCTACGAGCACGGCGCGATCGACCTCAAGGGCGTACTGCGCGCCCTGGACAAGAACGCCTCCTCGGGCACCACCGCCCAGGGCGCCTCCACCCTCACCCAGCAGTACGTGAAGAACGTCTTCGTCGAGGAGGCGGGCGACGACCCGCAGAAGGTCGCCGAGGCGCAGCGGCAGACCGTCGGCCGCAAGATCCAGGAGCTGAAGTACGCGATCAAGGTCGAGGAGACCCTGAGCAAGGACCAGATCCTCACCAACTACCTGAACATCACCTTCTTCGGCGAGCAGGCCTACGGCATCGAGGCGGCCTCCCAGCGCTACTTCGGCGTGCACGCCGCGGACCTCACCCTGCCGCAGGCCGCGCTGCTGGCGGGCCTGGTGCAGTCGCCGACCGGCTACGACCCGACGGTCAACCCGACGGCGGCGAAGGAGAGGCGCGACACCGTGCTGCGCAAGATGGCCGGGTACGGGCACATCACCCAGGAGGAGGCCCGGCAGGCGATCGCCGCCCCGCTCGGGCTGAACGTCCAGGCGCCGCAGCAGGGGTGCATCCTGGCCAAGCAGGGCGAGGGCTTCTTCTGCGACTACGTGCGCGAGACGGTGCTCACCGACCCGGCCTTCGGCGCGTCGGCCGCCGAGCGGAAGGCGGTCTGGAAGCGCGGCGGCCTGCAGATCCGCACCACGCTCGACCCGACGGCCCAGGCGGCGCTCCAGGCCTCGGTCACCGGCCACGTCGACGCGGGCGACCAGGCGGCGACCGCGATGAGCATCGTCCAGCCGGGCACCGGGAAGATCCTGGCGATGGGCCAGAGCCGCCCGTACGGCGTCGACGGCAAGCAGCACCAGACCCAGATCAACTACAACGCCGGCAAGGCCATGGGCGGCGGGCTCGGCTTCCCGACCGGCTCGACCTTCAAGCCGGTCGTCGCGGCGGCGGCCCTGGAGAGCGGCATCCCGGCCGACCAGGCCTACACCACGGACTACAGCATCCCGTGGCCGGCCATGACGGACTGCTCGGGCGGGAGGTTCCCGTCCTCCGGGCAGGTGCACAACGACAGCCAGAGCCTCACCGGCCGGTTCGACATGAAGTCGGCCATGGCGCAGTCCGTCAACACCTACTTCGCGAAGCTGGAGGCCGACACCGGCCTGTGCGACGTCGCGCGGATGACCAACAAGCTGGGCATCACCCAGCAGGCGGGCGGCGAGAAGCTCCAGGTGGTCCCGTCGATGACGCTCGGCAGCAACGACCTGACCCCGCTGACGATGGCGGCCGTCTACGCGGCCTTCGCCGCCCACGGCACCTACTGCGCGCCGACCGCCATCGCCTCGGTGACCGGCCCGGACGGCAAGCCGCTCGCGGTGCCGCAGGCGAACTGCTCGGCGGTGATGTCGGCCGGTACCGCCGACACGGTCAGCGCGATGCTCAAGGGCGTGGTCGAGGACGGCACCGGGCAGACAGCCGGCCTCACCGGCCGGGACAGCGCGGGCAAGACCGGCACCACCAACGACAGCCGCCAGGTGTGGTTCGTCGGCTACACCCCGGAGATGGCGGGCGCGACCGTGGTCAGCGACACCGACAACCCCAAGCCGCTGGACGGCCAGCGGATCGGCGGCCAGGTGGTCGGCCAGGCCTTCGGCGGCACCCTGGCCGGCCCGATCTGGCGCGACGCCATGGACGGCGCGCTGGCGGGCACCCCGGCCGGCACCTTCACCCCGGTGCAGCTGCCCTGAGCCGCAGGTGACCCAGGGCAGCCGGTGTCCCGTGGCACCGGCTCGGGGCGGCCGGTGACTCAGCGGTAGAGCGCCACCCGGGGCTCGACCGTGCCCTGGAGCGGCGCCTTCCCGACCACGGTGACCCGGTAGTGCGCGGTGAGGGTCTGGTGGCCGTGCAGGACCGTCTTGGCCGGGACGAGCCGGGTGTACAGCGTGCCGGTCTGGCTGCCGAGCGGAATGGCGCGCCAGTGGCCGTCGGGGGAGAGCACCTCGATCCGGATGCCCGCCGGGTTGAGGAAGGGCCCGTTGTCCGGCGACTCGACCAGGATCTGCGGGGCCACCGTCCGGTCGGCCGAGGAGTCGTTGTGGTACGCGACGGTGATCGGCCGGGTCGCGTGGTCGCGCGGCAGCGCGGTCTCGGGGAGCTCCACGAAGGACACCGGCGGGGCGGCGGTCGCGGTCCGGGCACCGGTCGCGGCCTGGGCCGGGGCGACGAGCGCGGCGGTCGGCAGGGCGGCGAGGGCCGCGGCCAGGGCCAGGCTCCGACGGGGGATCTTCAGGGTGCGCATGGCGCCTCCTTCGGCCGGCCGCCGGGTCACCGGTGGCGCCGCGTGGTTCGGGCAGGTCCGTACGGCACCACCCTGCCCCCTCACTCGGAAAGCCGCACGCGGTGGAGCGGTGCCGGGCCCGGGCGGGGCGTCGCGAGCCGTGCTCCGACTGGGCCGAACGTGCGAGCGCCGGAGCCACCACGCCGCCGCACCACCCCTGCCGTGACCGGGCCCCGTACCTTGGGCGCAACCTCCGCCGGGCGGCTGCGCGCCGGGCGGGGCGCCCGAACAGCGGGGGACGTCGCGAGAACGGGAGGGACGGCTTGCGGGCGCGTTCCGTCGAGGAGCCGGGGCCGCGGCTGCCGGTGCTGATCAGGTACGGCCACTGGTCCTGGCTGGTGCCGCTGGCGGTGCTGGCGGCGGTGGTGGGCGTGGACGCGGCCACCCCCGTCACGTTCGCGTCCGTCAGCTGGCTGGCGATGGTCCCGGTGGTGACCGCAGGGCTCTGCGGCCCGGCGGCCACCACGCTGTTCGCCCTCCTCGCCGTCGTCGCCTACCCGGCCCTGGACAGCATCTGGAGCAAGTCCCAGGGGATCGAGGACTTCCTGCTGGTGATCGCGGGGGCCGCCGTCTCGGTGCCGATCAGCATCTTCCGCGCCCGGGCCGCCGCCTACGTCCACCACCTCCAGGGCACGGCCGAGACCACCCGGCAGGTGGTGCTGCGCCCGGTGCCGCCGGGCTGGGGCGGGGTGGACTCGGCGGCGCGCTACCTGGCCGCGGACGTCGAGGCCCGGGTGGGCGGCGACTTCTACGACGTGCTGGCCACCCCGTTCGGGGCGCGGGTCATCCTCGGCGACGTCCAGGGCAAGGGCCTGCCGGCCGTCTCCGCGGCGGCGGCCCTGGTGGGCTGCTTCCGGGAGGCCGCCTTCCACGAGGCGGACCTGGCCACCGTCGCGTCCTGGCTGGAGGAGCGGCTGCACCGGCAGAACCTGCTGGCGGAGCGGCTGGGGGAGCAGGAGGAGCGGTTCGCCACGGCGGTGGTCGTCTGGTTCCCGGCCGACGCGCCGGGGGAGGTGGAGGTGGTCAACTTCGGCCACGACAGCCCCCACGTCCTCGGCCCCGCGGGGGTGCGCCAGCTGCCGCCGGGCAACGGCGCACCGCTCGGGCTGGCCCAGCTGGCCGGCGGGCTGCCGGAGGTCCGGCGGCTGAGCCTGGGCCCGGAGGAGACGGTCCTGATCGTCTCGGACGGGGTGACCGAGGCCCGCGACCGGACGGGCGCCTTCTTCGCCCTGCGCGACCACCTGGAGCGCCTGGCCGCCCGGCCCGGGGCGGTCGACCCCGGGCGCCTGGTCGACGAGGTGGCGGCCGAGGTCCTCCGGCACACCGGCGGCCGGCTGACGGACGACACCGCCCTGCTCGCCGTCCGGACGCCCCCGGTGGCGCCGGCGGCGTCGGCCGGGTCGGCGGACTGAGCCGGCCTCAGTCCTCGGCGTGACTGACCGCGCAGGTCAGGACGCCCGGGAGGCGGGCCAGTTCGGCGGTGAGGGCGGACAGGTCCCCGCGGCCGTGCACGGTGAGGTGCACCTCCGCGATCCGCTCGTCGCCGCCGCCGCCCTCGTCGGGCGGCCCGGCCCGGTCCACGGTCGCCAGTTCGGCCACGGCGAACCCCGCGGCGGTGATCCGGGCGAGCAGCAGCCGCAGCAGGCCGTTGCCCTCGGTGTAGGTGACGTGGCAGCTGACCGGCCGGGTGCGCAGCCTCGGCAGCCGGTGGGTGAGCGGCCGCAGCACGTAGCCGACGAAGAAGTAGGCGGCGGTGGCCGCGGTGGCGAGCAGCGGCAGTCCGGCGGCCGCCGCCGTGCCGATGGCGGCGGTCAGCCAGACGGTGGCGGCCGTGGTCAGCCCCCGGATCGAGCCGCGCTGGACGAAGATCACCCCGGCGCCGATGAAGCCCAGTCCGGAGACGATCTGGGCGGCCATCCTGGACGGGTCCAGGGTGACCACGCCGGACTGGACCACGTCGCTGAAGCCGTACTTGCTCACCAGGGTGAAGAGCGCCGCCCCGAGACCGACGACGGTGTACGTGCGCAGTCCGGCGGCCTTCTGTCTGATCTCCCGTTCCAGGCCGATCGCGCTGGCCAGCACCAGGGCGATGGCGAAGTCGGTGAAGTGGACCCATCCTTGCCCGAAGGGCTCGACGAACGCTCCCAGCGTCCTCAACTCCTCCTGCCGTCTCAATCGTCCCGCCCGCCCCCGGGAGGGCGGGCACCGATCCCGGTTCGGCGAAGCGGGTGCCGTCGAGCCTACGGTTCATCAGACGATCGGACCGGCGCTCGGACGGGCCGACTTGACGGTCAGGGGGTCGAGCGGAGGCGAACCGACGGCGCGCCGGCTCGGCGGCCCCGCCCGGTGCGCACTCACCGCGCTCCGTCGGCGCCGACGGGCGGGTCGCTCTCCCCGGCTGTCGGGGGCACGGGCCGCAGCCGGTAGGCCTCCCCGTCGGCGAGGACATGGCCGGCGGTGGGCGGGGCGAAGTGGGTGCCGAGCAGCAGGGTGTCCGTACCGGCGAGGGAGGCGAGCAGTTCCCGGCGGGTGGCGGCGGACCGCCGGGGGTCGATGTCGACGCAGGCGCCGATGGCGGGGTGGGCGAGCTGCACGGGGTGGTGGAGGCAGTCGCCGGTGATCAGCGCCGTCCGGCCCCGGCTGGTCAGTTCGACGGCGACGTGCCCCGGGGTGTGGCCGGGGGTGGGGAGCAGGCGCAGGCCGGGGATGATCCGCAGGCCCTCGGCCGGGACGTCGACCAGGTCCAGCAGGCCGGCCCGCTCGACCGGGAGCACCGAGTCGCGGAACAGCTGGGCGCGCGCCTCGTCCATGGGGTACCCGGCCCAGAACTCCCGCTCGGCGCGGGTGGTGAGGTAGCGCGCGCCGGGGAAGGTGGGCTCCCACGCGCCGTCCACCTGCCGGGTGTTCCAGCCGACGTGGTCGGCGTGCAGGTGGGTGAGGACCACCAGGTCGACGGAGTCCGGCGGGAAGCCGGCGGCGGCCAGGCGCTCGGGGTAGTCGGTGCGCAGGTCGTGCCAGGCCGGGTTGGCCCGCTGCTTGCCGTTGCCGATGCCGGTGTCGACGAGGACGCGCAGTCCGTCCACGACGACGGCGAAGCTGTGGCTGTCCAGGCGCAGCACGCCGTCGGCGTCGGCGAAGTCGGGGCGCAGCCAGTCCTGGCCGGCCACCATCTCGGGGGTGGCGTCGGGCAGCAGCCACGGCCCGGTGGCGGGCGGCAGCGGGACTTCGTCGACGCGGTGGACGGTGAGGTCGCCGACCGTCCAGGAGGGGGTAGGGGTGTCGGGCATGGGGCGGTTCCTCCGCTGCAAAAGCCATTCGTTTGCGTTAACGCGACCATAGAACCTACAGTCTCGCTAACGCAAACCCTTAGCTTTTGGCGGGGATGCCTCGTGGTGCCTCGCACCACCCCCGCCACGCCCACGATCAGGAGCGCATCCATGTCCAATGCGGAGCTCACCCCGCCCGAGGCGGCCCGCCGGGCCGCCCGGGCCGGGCTCGACCTGCTGGCCGACCGGCACGCCGCGGTGGCGGCCACCGCCGGGCACATCCGGTCCGTCGTCGCCGTCCTGCGGGAGCTGGACCTCGGGGACACCCCGCCCGCCGCCGCCTTCCGCGCGGAAGGGGGGCACCCCGATGCAGCCGTATGAGCTGACCGTCGCCGCCGCCTCGGCGCGGATCCGGGAGCGGCGGCTGTCCCCCGTCGAGCTGGTCGACTCCGTCCTCGGCCGCATCGACCGGGTCGAGCCGCACCTCGGCGCGTACGTCGCCGTCGCCGCCGAACAGGCCCGGGACGCGGCGCGCGAGGCCGAGCGGGAGATCGCCCGGGGCCGGTACCGGGGGCCGCTGCACGGCGTCCCGGTCGGGCTCAAGGACCTGATCGACGTCGCCGGATCGCCCACCACCGCGAGCTCCCGGGTCCGGGACGGCCACCGCGCGGCCGCCGACAGCACCGTCGTCGCCCGGCTGCGCGCCGCCGGCGCCGTCCTGGCCGGCAAGACCCACACCCACGAGTTCGCCTACGGCCTGACCACCCCGCAGACCGCCAACGCCTGGGACCGCGAGCGGGTCGCCGGCGGCTCCAGTGGCGGGTCCGCCGTCGCGGTGGCCGCCGGGGCGGCGACCTTCGCCCTCGGTACCGACACCGGCGGCTCGATCCGGGTGCCCGCCGCGCTGAACGGGGTGGTCGGCCTCAAGCCGACCTACGGGCTGGTGCCCCGCCACGGCATCACCCCGCTGTCCTGGTCGCTCGACCACGTCGGCCCGATCACCCGCACCGTGGAGGACGCGGCGCTGGTCCTGGCCGCCCTCGCCGGGCACGACCCGCGCGACCCCGCCTCGGTGGCCGCCCCCGCCGTCGACTACCGGCCGGAGCGGGAGCCGGACCTGACGGGCGTGCGGATCGGCGTGCCGGTCAACCACTACGTCGACCACGTCGACCCGGAGGTGGCGGCCGCCGTCCACCACGCCGTCGCGCGGCTGGAGGCGCTCGGTGCCCGGCCCGTCGAGGTGGAGGTCCCGCTGGCCCGCTACCTCCTGCCCACCCTGTGGGGCCTGGTGGCGCCGGAGGCCTCCGCCTACCACGCCCGCACCCTGCGCACCGTCCCCGAGCTGTACCAGGCGGACGTCCGGGTCCTGCTGGAGGCCGGCGAGCTGATCGACGCGGGCGACCACCTGCGCGCCCAGCGCGCCCGGACGCTGATCCGCGACGCGTGGGCACGGGTCCTGGAGGAGGTCGACGTGATCGCCGCCCCGACGGTGCCGACCACGGCGGTCCGGGCCGGCCAGGAGACGGTCACCTGGCCGGACGGCACCTCCGAGGGCGTCGCCGACGCCTACGTCCGGCTCTGCGCCCCGGCCAACGTCACCGGCCTGCCCGCCCTGACCGTCCCGGCCGGCCACGACGCGGCGGGCCTGCCGATCGGCCTGCAACTGCTCGGGCGGCCCTTCGACGAGCGCACGCTGCTGCGGGTGGGCCACGCCTACGAGCGCACGCAGCCCGCGCGGGCGCTCGCACCGGTGGTCTGAGCGGGCCCGGCCCGCCTTAACGCAAAGGCGACGCTTTAAGATAACGGTATGAGTCCTCGCCAGATGGCCCGCCCGGGCGGGCGCAGCGCCCGCGTCCAGGAGGCGGTGCACACCGCGGTCCGCGAGCTGCTCGCGGAGGTGGGCCGCGAGGCGCTCACCGTACCGATGGTCGCCCAGCGGGCCGGCGTCACCCCGTCCACGGTCTACCGCCGCTGGGGCGACCTCGCCGAGCTGCTGTCGGACGTCGCGGTGGAGCGGCTGCGCCCGGACACCGAACCGGAGGACCGCGGCGGCCTGCGCGCCGACCTCACCGCCTGGGCCGAACAGTTCCTCGACGAGATGGCCTCCGCCTCCGGCCGCGCCTACGTCCGCGACGCCCTCCTCGGCGACCCGGACGGCGGCAACGCCGGCCAGTGCTCGGCCTACGCCGCCGACCAGCTCGGCCTCGTCCTCGCCCGGGCCCGCGCCCGCGGCGAGGACACCCCCGAGGTCGAGACCGCCATGGACCGCCTCGTCGCCCCCCTGATGTACCGCATCCTCTTCCGCCCCTCCGGCCTCACCCCCGCCTACGCCCGCCACCTGGTCACCGACCTCCTCGGCACCCCGGACGGGGCGTAGGGCCCGCCGACGGGCAGAGTCCGGCGCGGTGTGCCCGGCCCGTCCGCTGTGCCCGCCGGGGCGCGGACGGGTCCGGGCGGCCGCCGCGATCCGTCACGCCGTCCTCGCACGCCTCCCGGGCGGAGGCGCTCCGTGGCACCGTCAGTATGCAAAGCAGTTCGGGGTTCCCTCGTCGGAGGTTCGCATGAACGCTGTTCCGTCCCGAGTCGTGTTCTCCCGCCTGGCCGCCACGGCCGGGGCCGTGGCGCTGGCCGGCGGGCTCCTCCTCGTCCCGGCGAGCGCGCCGGCCCGTGCCCAGGGGGTGGTGGACGTGCAGTGCACCGGCACGTTCACCGACGAGTTCACCCCCGCGCTGACCAACCAGCCGCAGAACGTCACCATCGCCACCCAGAACTCCTACGCGACGTGCGTGACCGGCCTCCCCGGGTCGAGCTCGGTCACCAACAACGAGCCCGGCGAGACCTGCCTCAACGTGCTCCACACCCTCACCCCGTTCGACGAGACCATCACCTGGAGCGACCAGACCACGAGCACCGTGCACTGGGCCTCCGTGGAGGACACCGGCGGCGCCGCCACCTTCACCGGCACCGTCACCGCCGGCCGCTACCTGGGCGATGCCGCCGTGAAGGCCACCGAGGCCGCCGACATTACCGGGACCAACCCCGAACTGTGCCCGGTCGGGGGCGGAACCATCACCGGTGCCAGCGGCCCCGCGAACCTGACCCTGACCTCGGTGTGACGAAGTCCGGACCCGTCCGGCCCGTGGTCCGTCGGCGGCAACGCGTCCGAAATTCTGAAATGACATCAAGTCGACGATGTCATCGACAGGTTGGCATCAAGAGGGATGCTCTGGTCCACCGAGGGCGATAGCCCGGTGACGGTTGGTCATGGCAGGATCGGCGCGGGTCGACACCGTGTCGACCGAAAGGAGGAGCTATGGCCGAGGACAGCAAGGCGAAGCCGTCCGGCTCGTACGCGGGCACCGAGATCACGATCGAGGGCGAGGAGCACCTCATCCTTCGGGAGGACGAGATCCAGGTGGTCGCCGACTCCGAGTGACACGCCCACGCTTCGGTGCGGGAGAAGGGCCCCGCCGGTCGCCACCGGAAGGGCCCTTTCTGCTGCGCCGCCGCAGGACGTAGGCGCGCCCTCCGCCGTCTCCGGGCCGGATGAAACCGGCCGGGCGGACGGCCGAAGCGGCCGCCTACGGCTGCGGGGGCCCCGCGAGGATGATCGGCCAGTCGCCGTCGGGGCCGAGGAGGTCGTCGAGCGGGGCGTCCGGCGGGCCGAGGAGGACGGCGGCGCCTTCGGCGAGCCGCTCGGCCACGTCCGGGGTGACGGCGGTCTCGGCGCGCAGCACGAGGACGGCTGCCGGGTCGGCGGCCGAGCGGAGCGGGAAGCCGGCCGGGTCGATCTCCGCCCGTTCCAGGACGGCCGGGTGGACGGCGACGGCGACGGTCAGCAGGCCTCCGTCGTAGCTGTGTTCGGCCCAGCCGTCGGTCTGCACCAGGTAGAGGACCTCGTCGCCCTCGTAGCAGTGCCCGCCGAGGCGCTCCAGGGCCCGTTCCCCCGGGGTGCCGTCGGGGTCGACGACCAGGGCGGCCGCCGGGGTGTCCGGCTCGTCGGGGTCGAGGCCGGAACGGACGTGGAGTCGGGTCATCGGGGCACCTCCGGGGTCGTGCGGGCGGGCGGCGGGTCGGGCACCAGTACACACCGCGCCACCGACAGTGCGGGCCGTCGGGCCGTCAGCGCCCGCCCATCAGGCGGTACATGCCGATCGAGTCGTGGGCGGCGGTGTCCGCGAAGCCGAACTTCTCGTAGAGGAAGCGCGCGGGCCCGTCCGCGATCAGCGAGACGTACGCGGTGGCGGGTGCCCGGCGCTCCAGTTCCCCGGTGAGGGCGGCCATGATGCGCTTGCCGAGGCCGTGGCCCTGGTGCGCGGGGTGGACGCAGATGTCGGTGACCTGGAACGCGGTGCCGCCGTCGCCGATGATCCGCCCCATGCCGACGGGCTCGCCCTGGTGGTGGAGGACCACGCCGTACCAGGTGTTGGGGAGGGCGAGCGCGACCGCCTCGGGGGCCTTGTCGGAGAGGCCGGCGTCGGTGCGCAGGCGGCGGAAGACCTCGACGGTGGGCACGCCGGGGCGGATTTCGTAAGGGTCACTACTCGGAGTCATACCTTACATGCTACCCGCTCGGCCCCGCCGCCCGGCTCCGGCCGCTCGGGTGAACGCGCGGCGCGACATACCGGACGGGACGGGGCGTCACGGGGGCGGAAGCGATGATCGCCGGGTTCCCGGAACCCCACCCCGTCGGAGTCGTACATGCGGATTCTTCTCCTCGCCAGCGCGTTCAACAGCCTCAGCCAGCGGCTGCACGCCGAACTGCGCGACCGGCTCCACACCGTGGACGTCCAACTGGCCGGTGACGACGAGGAGTTGCTCGACGCGGTGCACCGCCTGAAACCCGACCTGGTGCTCGCGCCGATGCTGCGCACGGCGATCCCGCGCGAGCTCTGGTCACAGCTCACCTGCCTGGTCGTCCACCCCGGCCCGCCGGGCGACCGCGGCCCGTCCTCCCTCGACCGGGCCGTCCAGGAGGGCCGCACCGACTGGGGCGTCACGGTGCTGCAGGCCGAGGCGGAGCTGGACGCCGGGCCGGTCTGGGCCTGGGCGCCCTGCCGGCTGCCCGGGTACGGCAAGAGCGACCTGTACCGCAACGAGGTCGCCGACGCGGCGGTGGCGGCCGCGCTGCTCGCCGTCGAACGCTTCGCCTCCGGCGGGTACGCGCCGGAGCCGCAGTCCGGCCCCGGCTGGAGCGGCACCGTACGGACCCGGCCCGCGCTGCGCCAGGAGGAGCGCCGGATCGACTGGGCGGCCGACCCCACCGAGGCGGTGCTGCGCAGGCTCCGCGCGGCGGACTCGCGCCCCGGGGTGCTCGACGAGCTGTGCGGCGGCGCCTGGTACCTGCACGGCGGGCACCGCGAGCCGGTGCTGCGCGGCCGCCCGGGCGAGCTGATCGCCACCCGGGCCGGCGCCGTCTGCCGGGCCACCTCGGACGGCGCGGTCTGGATCCCCGAGCTCCGCCGCCGCACCCCCGGCGGCCCGGCGGGCGTCAAGCTCCCGGCGGCCACGGCCCTCGGCGGGCTGCTGCCGGCGCTGCCGGAGGTGGCGGCGCCGCTGATGCCGGGGGAGGGGGACGGCCCGGTCTGGTCGGACCTGCGCTACCGCGAGGACGGCCCGGTGGGCTTCCTGCGCTTCTCCTTCCCGGGCGGCGCGATGTCCACCGGCCACTGCCGCCGGCTGCTGGCCGCGTACCGCTTCGCCGCGGCCCGTCCGACCTCGGTGCTGGTGCTCGGCGGCGGCCGGGACTTCTTCTCCAACGGCATCCACCTCAACGTGATCGAGGCCGCGCCGGACCCGGCCGTCGAGTCCTGGGACAACATCACCGCGATGGACGAGCTGGTCGACGCGGTGCTCACCACCACCGACCGGCTGGTGGTCGCCGCGGTCGGCGGCAACGCGGCGGCGGGCGGGGTGATGCTGGCCCTGGCGGCGGACGAGGTGTGGTGCCGCGCCGGCTCCGTCCTCAACCCCCACTACCGGCTGATGGGGCTGCACGGGTCGGAGTACTGGACGTACACCCTGCCGCGCAGGGTCGGCGCGGCGGCGGCCGAGCGGCTGACCCGCCAGGCGCTCCCGGTCTCCGCGGCGACGGCCGAGCGGATCGGCCTGGTCGACCGGGTGCTGGCCTGCGGGCCGGAGGAGTTCGGGCCGTCCGCGGCCCACCTGGCCGGGCTGCTCGCCGCCTCGCCCACCGCCCAGCAGCGGATCGCGGCGAAGAAGGCCGCGCGCGAGGCCGACGAGCGGACGAAGCCGCTCGACGCGTACCGGGAGGAGGAGCTCGCGGTGATGCACCGGCAGTTCTTCACACCCGAATCGCCGTATCACGCGCTGCGTTCCGCGTTCGTCCACAAGCGCCCGGTGCCGACGGGGCCCGCCGCGCGAGCGTGACCCGAACGGCCCCGCCGGGCTTGCCTCCCCGGGCGCCGGCTCCCGCCGCGCGGACCGGCGCCCGGCCCGGACCGTTGCTAAGACTGGCTTCGAGCCATTCCCTCCGGCTCCCATCCCCGAGGAGGCATCCTCATGGGTGCTGCAACAGCTCCAACCGCTTCGACGGCCGGGACGGCCGAGGCCGCCGCGAAGCCCGACGCCGACGCGGTGCACATCCTCTGGATCAACGCGGGCCTCAGTTGCGACGGCGACTCCGTCTCGCTGACCGCCGCGATGCAGCCGAGCATCGAGGAGATCGTCACCGGCGCGCTGCCCGGCCTTCCCAAGGTCGCCGTGCACTGGCCGCTGATCGACTTCGAGTGCGGCCCGGTCCAGGGCGCGGACAACTTCGTCGAGTGGTTCTTCAAGGCCGAGCGCGGCGAGATCGAGCCGTTCGTGCTGGTCGTCGAGGGGTCCATCCCCAACGAGAAGATCAAGAAGGAGGGCTACTGGTGCGGCTTCGGCGACGACCCCGCCACCGGCCAGCCCATCACCACCAGCGAGTGGCTGGACCGGCTCGCCCCGAAGGCGACCGCCGTGGTGGCGATCGGCACCTGTGCCACGTACGGCGGCATCCACGCGATGGCCGGCAACCCGACCGGCGCGATGGGCGTGCCGGACTACCTGGGCTGGGACTGGAAGTCCAAGGCCGGACTGCCGATCGTCTGCGTGCCGGGCTGCCCGATCCAGCCCGACAACTTCGCCGAGACGCTCACCTACCTGCTGTACCAGCTGGCCGGCTCCGCGCCGATGATCCCGCTCGACGACAAGCTGCGGCCCGCCTGGCTGTTCGGCGCCACCGTGCACGAGGGCTGCGACCGCGGCGGCTACTACGAGCAGGGGCAGTTCGCCACCGACTACGGCACGCCCGAGTGCCTCGTCCGGCTCGGCTGCTGGGGCCCGGTCGTCAAGTGCAACGTCACCAAGCGCGGCTGGACCAACGGCATCGGCGGCTGCCCGAACGTGGGCGGCATCTGCATCGCCTGCACCATGCCGGGCTTCCCGGACAAGTTCATGCCCTTCATGGACCCGCCGCCCGGCTCGCACGTCTCCACCGCCGCCAGCAGCGCGTACGGCTCGGTGATCCGCCGGCTGCGCGCGATCACCCAGAAGACCCTCGACAAGGAACCCAAGTGGCGCCGCACCGGCAGCCGCCTGACCACGGGCTACCGCCCGCCCTGGTGACGCCGCGGGGCCGCACACCGCCCGGTGTGCGGCCGCCGCCTTCCCCCGCCCCGTCCGCCGGGATCCCCTCCGCGGAGACCCCGCTCCCACGGCCCCCGTCCGCACGGCCCCCGCTCGCCGAGGCCCCGCTCCCAGAGACAAGGACACGACAGACACGATGGCAACACCGACCACCAGGGCGGCCGGCGACGGCAGCGGCCTGACCGAGATGTCCTGGGACCCGATCACCCGGATCGTGGGCAGCCTGGGCATCCACACGAAGATCGACTTCAAGCAGAAGCGGGTCGCGGAGTGCTACAGCACCTCCTCGGTCTTCCGCGGCTACAGCGTCTTCATGCGCGGCAAGGACCCGCGCGACGCCCACTTCATCACCAGCCGGATCTGCGGGATCTGCGGCGACAACCACGCCACCTGCTCCGTCTACACGCAGAACATGGCGTACGGGGTGAAGCCCCCGCACCTGGGGGAGTGGATCATCAACCTCGGTGAGGCCGCCGAGTACATGTTCGACCACAACATCTTCCAGGAGAACCTGGTCGGGGTCGACTACTGCGAGCGGATGGTCCGCGAGACCAACCCCGGCGTCCTGGAGCTCGCCGAGCGCACCGAGTCCCCGCACGCCGGGGACCACGGCTACAAGACCATCGCCGACATCATGCGCTCGCTCAACCCGATCGAGGGCGAGTTCTACCGCGAGGCGCTCCAGGTCAGCCGGTACACCCGCGAGATGTTCTGCCTGATGGAGGGCCGCCACGTGCACCCCTCCACGCTCTACCCGGGCGGCGTCGGCACCGTCGCGACGGTGCAGCTGTTCACCGACTACCTGACCCGGCTGATGCGCTACGTCGAGTTCATGAAGAAGGTCGTGCCGCTGCACGACGACCTCTTCGACTTCTTCTACCAGGCCCTGCCCGGCTACGAGGAGGTCGGCCGGCGCCGGGTCCTGCTCGGCTGCTGGGGCAGCCTCAACGACCCGGACCACTGCGACTTCACGTACCGCAACATGACGGACTGGGGCCGGCGGATGTTCGTCACCCCCGGTGTCGTGGTGGACGGCAAGCTCGTCACCAACGACCTCACCGAGATCAACCTCGGCATCCGCATCCTGCTCGGCAGCTCCTACTACGAGGACTGGCAGGGCAAGGAGCTGTTCGTCACCCACGACCCGCTCGGCAACCCCGTCGACCCCCGGCACCCCTGGAACCAGCACACCATCCCGCAGCCGCAGAAGCGCAACTTCGACGACAAGTACAGCTGGGTGATGTCCCCGCGCTGGTTCGACGGCAAGGACCACCTCGCCCTCGACACCGGCGGCGGCCCGATCGCCCGGCTGTGGTCCACCGCGCTGTCCGGGCTGGTCGACATCGGCTACGTCAAGGCCACCGGCCACAGCGTGCAGATCAACCTGCCCCGCTCGATGACCAAGCCCGAGGTCACCTTCGAGTGGAAGATCCCGCAGTGGAGCAACGCCATCGAGCGCAACCGCGCCCGCACCTACTTCCAGGCGTACGCGGCCGCCGCCGCCCTGCACTTCGCCGAGAAGGCGCTCGACGAGGTCCGCGCCGGGCGCAGCCAGACCTGGGAGCGCTTCGAGGTGCCGGACGAGTCGATCGGCTGCGGCTTCACCGAGGCCGTGCGCGGCGTGCTCTCGCACCACATGGTGATCCGCGACGGCAAGATCGCCAACTACCACCCGTACCCGCCCACCCCGTGGAACGCCAGCGTCCGGGACAGCTACGGCACGCCCGGCCCGTACGAGGACGCGGTGCAGAACACCCCGATCTTCGAGGAGAACCCGCCGGACACCTTCAAGGGCATCGACATCATGCGCGCGGTCCGCAGCTTCGACCCCTGTCTGCCCTGCGGCGTGCACATGTACGTCGGCGGCGGGCGCACCGTGCAGACCATGCACGTGCCCACCGGCCTGAGCGGGCTCACCGCATGACGGCCGAGCAGACCGGGCTGCGGATCCAGCAGGCCCTGGACGCGCTGGCCGACAGCGGCGCCGACGCCGAGCGGGCCGGCGAGCAACTGGTCCGCGACCTCATGGAGTTCTACGGCCAGGGCCTGGCCCGGCTGGTGCCGGCACTGCCCCCGCCCGCCCTGGACCGGATGCTGGACGACCCGGTCGTGGCCGGGCTGCTGCTCCTGCACGACCTGCACCCCGAGGACCTCCCCGCCCGGATCGAGCGGGCGCTCGCGGCCCTGCCCGAGCGGGTCGAGGCGGCCGGCTTCGACCCGGCCACCGGCGTCCTGCGGCTGCGCCGCACGGCCACCGGCTGCGGCTGCGGCGAACAGGAGGCGCAGGCCGTCCTCGCCTGCCACGCGCCCGAGGTGACGGCCGTGGAACTGGAACGCGCCCCGCAGCTGCTCCAGATCGGCACCCGCCCGCCGCAGCCCGCGGAGGCGCGATGAACACCCGCCGGATCTCCCGCGACGGGACCGCCCTGCTGCACCGGCTGCGCGAACCGGCGCCGCCGCGTCCCGAGCAGTGCGCGTTCTGCGGCCGGGACCTGCCCGGCGGCCACCGCCACCTGGTGGACGTCGAGGACCGCGCCCTGGCCTGCGCCTGCACCGCCTGCGGCCTGCTGTTCCAGCAGCCGGGCGCGGCCGGCGGCCGCTACCGCACCGTGCCGGACCGCTACCTCGCCGACCCGGAAAGGGAGTTGGACCAGCAGGCCTGGACGGTGCTGGGCATCCCGGTGGGCACCGCCTTCCTGTTCCGCAGCACCGTGATGGACCAGCTGCTGGCCTTCTACCCCGGCCCGGCCGGCGCCACCGAGAGCGAACTGGACGAGCAGGCCTGGCACCGCGCCCTCGGCGGCAGCCGGCTGGCCGCCGCCCTGGAACCCGACGTGGAGGCGCTGCTGGTGCGCCGCACCGAGGAGCGCGTGGCGTGCTTCCTGGTGCCGATCGACATCTGCTACGAGCTGGTCGGCCGGCTGCGGCGGTGCTGGCACGGCTTCGACGGCGGTGCCGAGGCGCGGGCCGAACTCGACGCGTTCTTCGCGCGCCTGGCCGACCGGGCCCGCCCGCTGCCCGCGGAGGTGACGGCGTGACGGCGCTTGGCTTCGCCTGCACCGGCGTGCGGTCCGACCCGTACGCGGCCGGTCCGACCCTGGTGTTCCGGCTGCGGATCACGGCCCCGGCCGACACCCGGGTGCACGCCCTCGCCCTCCAGTGCCAGCTGCGGATCGAACCGGTCCGCCGGCCGTACGGCGAGGCCGAGGGCGGGCGGCTGGCCGACCTGTTCGGCGGACGGGAGCGCTGGGCGACCACGCTCAACCCGATCCAGTTCGCCACCGTGCCGCTGCTCGTCCCCGGCTTCACCGGCGAGACCGAGATCGACCTCGCGGTGCCCTGCACCTACGACCAGGACGTCGCCTCGGCCCGCTACTTCCGGGCGCTGGACGGCGGCGAGGTGCCGCTGCTGCTGCTCTTCTCCGGCACCGCCTTCGCCGGCCCCGGCGGCTTCCAGGTCAGCCCGGTGCCCTGGGACCGGGAGGCCCGGGTGCGGATGCCGGTGCGGGTCTGGCGGGAGGCGATCGACCGGCACTTCCCCGGCAGCGGCTGGCTGCGGCTGCCGGAGGATGTCATGGCCGAGCTGCTGGCCTACCGCTCGCGGCGGGCCCTGCCCTCCTGGGAGGCGACGGTGCGCGAGCTGCTCACGGCCGCGGCGATCGGGGAGGGGGCCCGGTGAGCGGCCTCCCGGAGCGGATCGAACGAGGCTTCGCGGCCGCCCGGCAGATCGCCGACGCGGTGCTGCTGGAGGGCTACGTCCTCTACCCGTACCGCGCCTCGGCGGCCAAGAACCGGCTGCGCTGGCAGTTCGGCGTCCTGGTGCCGCCCGAGTACACCGCGCAGGGCGGCGAGCACTCCCACCAGCGCACCGAGTGCCTGATGGAGGCGCGCGACGGGGACCGGCTGGCGGTCGAGCTGCGCTTCCTACGGGTCCAGCGGCGCACCGTCGAACAGGCCACCGCCGCCGGCTTCGAGTCCGTGGAACGGCTGGAACTGGCCGACCGGGACCTCGTCGAATGGGACGAGGGCGTCGAGGAGCGGATCGAACTCCTGGTACCGGTCGAGGAGTTGGCCGGCGAGGGGGTGCAGCGGCCGTTCCGGCTGCCGGGCGTCGGCGAGACCGGGCTGGTGCACGAGCGGGACGCCGTCGTCGGCCGGGTGATACGGCGCCGTGAGCAGGTCGACGGGCTGCTCTGGCTGCGGGCCGAGGAGCTGCCCGGCCCGTACCGGGCGCAGCGGCTGACCGTGGAGGTGGAGAACAGCTCCGCCTGGCGGCCGTCCCGGCACGCCACCCGCGACCAGGCGCTGCCGCGATCGCTGGTCTCCGCGCACCTGCTGCTCGGGCTGGAGTACGGCCGCTTCCTGTCCGTCACGGACCCGCCCGAGTGGGCCCGCCCGGCCGTCGAGCGGTGCCGCAACGAGCGCACCTGGCCGGTGCTGGCCGGGCCGGAGGGCGAGCGCGGGGTGGTGCTGTCCTCGCCGATCATCCTGGAGGACCACCCGCGGATCGCCCCGGAGAGCCTCGGCACCCTGTACGACGCCACCGAGATCGACGAGATCCTGGCGCTGCGGACGGCGGCCCTGACCGAGGAGGAGAAACGCGAGGCCCGGGGCACCGACGACCGGGCCGGCGCGGTGATCGACCTGGCCGAGTCCATGCCGCCCGAGGTGCTGGACCGGCTGCACGGCGCGATCCGCGGGCTGCGCGAGGCCACCGGCGGCACCGCCCTCGGCCGTCCCGAGCAGCCCTGGTGGGACCCGGGCGACGACCCCGGGGTCGACCCCGAGCGGGACCGGGTGCTGGTCGACGGCCACCAGGTGGGCGCCGGCAGCCGGGTGCTGCTGCGGCCCGGACGGCGGCGCACCGACGCCCAGGACCTCTTCCTGGACGGGCGGACCGGCATCGTGGAGGCGGTGCTGCACGACCTCGACGGCTCGGTGCACCTGGCCGTCACGGTGGAGGACGACCCGGGTGCCGACCTGTGGCGGGCCCAGGGGCGCTTCCGCTACTTCCAGCCCGACGAGGTCACGCCGCTGGACGGGACCGCCCCGGTGGACGGGGCCGCTGTGCTGGACGGAGCCGCTCCGGTGGAGGGGCCATGACGGACCGCACGGTGCTGGTCGCCGGGGTGGGCAACATCTTCCTCGGCGACGACGGCTTCGGGGTCGAGACCGTACGGCGGCTGTCCGCCCACCCGCTGCCGGCGGGCGTCGAGGTGGTCGACGTCGGCGTGCGCGGCGTCGACCTGGCCTACCGGCTGCTCGACGGCCACCGCACCGCCGTCCTGGTGGACGCCGTCCACCGGGGCGGGGCGCCCGGCACCCTCTACCTGATCGAGGCGGCCGCCGAACAGCCGCCGGAACCGCCCGCCCTCGACGGGCACCGGATGGGGCCCGACGCCGTACTGGCCCTGCTCGCCACGCTCGCCGCCGGCACCGGCGGCGAGCCGCCCGAACGCGTCCTGGTGGTCGGCTGCGAGCCGGCCTCGCTGGAGGAGGGCATCGGGCTCAGCGAGCCCGTCGCCGCCGCCGTGGCGGAGGCGGTGCGAATGGTCCTGCGGGTCGTGGACGAGGCCACGCAGCCGGAGAAGCAGCCGGAGAAGGAGACAACACCATGCTGAGGAAACTGTTCTGCGCGGCCCTGCTGGCCGGGATCGGCGCACTGGTCTGGCAGAACCTGCCGGACCTCAGGCGGTACGTGCGCATCTCCCGGATGTGAGGCGCGCACTGCTGCGAACGGCGCAGCCCCGCGGACGGTGGCGGCGCGGCTGCGGGCCGCCGCCGCCACCGAGCCCTGTAATGGGGCGCGTTGCCGCCCGCTCCGGGAAGGGACCCATGCACGAGATGTCGATCGCCGAAGCCGTCGTCGAGCAGGTGGACACGGCCGCGCGCGAACACGGGGCCCCCGGGGTGGCACGGGTGCGGCTGCGGGTCGGCGAGCTGGCCGGCGTGGTGCCCGAGGCCCTCGACTTCTGCTTCGAACTCGCCTGCGCCGGAACGCTGGTGGCGGGCGCGGCGCTGGACACCGAGTCCGTCGCGGCCCGGGCCCGCTGCGCCCCCTGCGCGGTCGAGTGGGCGGTCGGCATGCCGCCGGACCTCGGCTGCCCGAGCTGCTCCGGCGGTGGCGGCGTGGAGCTGCTGTCCGGCCGCGAGCTGCAGATCCTCGACGTCGAGTGGGCCCAGGAGCTTTGACGTCCGGGCCGAACCAGAAAGGCTGATGCCGATGTGCCGCACGGTCGACCTCCGTCAGGCGGTCCTCGCCCGCAACGACGACAGCGCCCGCGGACTGCGGGCGGCACTGGCCGCGCGGGGGACGGTCGCGGTGAACCTGCTCTCCAGCCCCGGCAGCGGCAAGACCGCCCTGCTGGAGGCCGAGTTGGGGCTCGCCCGGCGACGCGGGGTGCCCGTCGCCGCGCTGACCGCCGACCTCGCCACCGAGAACGACGCGCGCCGGCTGGCCCGCTCGGGCGCCCCGGTGAAGCAGGTGCTCACCGACGGGCTCTGCCACCTGGAGGCGCGGATGCTCGCCGGGCACCTGGACGGCTGGCTGCCGGACGACTGCCGGCTGCTGTTCGTGGAGAACGTCGGCAACCTGGTCTGCCCGGCCTCCTACGATCTCGGCGAGACGCTGCGGGTGGTGCTGGCCTCGGTGACCGAGGGCGAGGACAAGCCGCTCAAGTACCCGACGGCCTTCGGGCTGGCCAACCTGGTGCTGGTGACGAAGACGGACCTCGCGGCGGCGGCCGAGTTCGACGAGGCGGCGTTCCTGGCCAACGTCCAGCGGGTCAACCCCGGGGTGGAGGTGCTGAACACCTCGGCCCGGACGGGCGAGGGCGTCGGGGCGCTGCTGGACCGGGCGCTCGGCGTCCTGGCCGGGGCGCGGCCGCACCGGCCGGTGATGGCCGCGGCGGCGCCGCACGACCACGGGCACTCTCACGACCACGACCACGGGCACGGGCATGACCACGGGCACGACCACGGGCACGGAGATGACCACGGGCACGATCACGGCCACGGCCACTCCGCCGTGGGGGAGCGCGCGTGACGGCCGCCCACCCTGGTCTCGACCGCGAGCGGCGGCGGGTCGCCGTCCGCGGCCTGGTGCAGGGGGTCGGCTTCCGGCCGTTCGTCCACACCCTGGCCGGTGAACTCGGACTGGCCGGCACCGTCACCAACACCGGCGAGGGCGTCCTGGTCGAGGTCGAGGGCAGCCCGGACGCGCTGGACGCCTTCTGCCGGCGGGTGGCCGGCGACGCGCCGCCGCTCGCCCAGGTGCACGCGGTGGAGCACGCGCCGCTCGCCGCCACCGGCGCCACCGGCTTCCGCATCGTCCCCTCCCGGCCCGACGGCGCCCGCGCCACCCTGATCCCGCCCGACACCGCCGTCTGCGCCGACTGCCTGGCCGAACTCGCCGACCCGGCCGACCGCCGCCACCGGCACCCGTTCATCAGCTGCACCAACTGCGGCCCCCGGCACACCATCGTCACCGGCCTGCCGTACGACCGGGCCAACACCACCATGGCCGGCTTCCCGCTGTGCCCGGACTGCGCCCGCGAGTACGCCGACCCCGCCGACCGCCGCTTCCACGCCCAGCCCGTCGCCTGCCACGCCTGTGGGCCCCGGCTCGCGCTGACCGTGCCCGGACGCCCCGACCTCGGCGGGGAGCAGGCCCTGGCGGAGGCCCGGCGGCTGCTGGCCGACGGCGCGGTCCTCGCCGTCAAGGGCATCGGCGGCTACCACCTCGCCTGCGACGCGCGCGACGCCGCGGCCGTCGCCCTGCTGCGCCGGCGCAAGCGGCGCGGCCGCAAGCCCTTCGCCGTGATGGCCCGCGACCTCGCCACCGTCGAGGGCCTGCTGCCCGTCGACCCGGTCGAGCGGGAACTGCTCACCGGTCCGGTCCGGCCGATCGTCCTGCTGCGCCGCACCGGCCTGCCGGTGCCCGAGGGCGTGGCCCCGGGCAGCCCCGACCTCGGAGTGATGCTCCCGTACACGCCGCTGCACCACCTGCTGCTCGCCGCCCCCGGGCCGGACCTGCTGGTGATGACCAGCGCCAACCTCTCCGGCGAGCCGATCGTCACCGAGGACCGGGAGGCGCTGGAGCGGCTCGCCCCGCTGGTCGACGGCTGGCTCGGCCACGACCGGCCGATCCACGTGCCCTGCGAGGACTCGGTGGTGCGGGTGGTGGACGGCGAGCAGCTGCCGCTGCGCCGCTCGCGCGGGTACGCGCCGCTGCCGATCCCGCTGCCGGTGCCCGTGCGCCCGGCGCTGGCGGTCGGCGGGGACCTGAAGAACACGTTCGCGCTGGCCCGGGACGGCTACGCCTGGCTGTCCGGCCACATCGGCGACATGGACGACCTGGCCACCCTGCGGGCCTTCGACCGGGCGGTCGAGCAGCTCGGCACGGTCAGCGGCGTCCGGCCCGAACTGCTGGTCGCCGACCGGCACCCCGGCTACCGCTCGCTCCGGCACGCCGAACGGACCGCCGCCGGCCGGCCGGTGCACCGGGTGCAGCACCACCACGCCCACATCGCCGCGGTGATGGCCGAGCACGGACTGGACGGCAGCCGCCCGGTGCTCGGGGTGGCCTTCGACGGCACCGGCTACGGCGCGGACGGCGCGGTCTGGGGCGGCGAGGTGCTGCTGGCCGACTACGACGGGTTCCGCCGCCTCGCCCACCTCGGGTACGTGCCGCTGCCGGGCGGGGATGCGGCCGTCGAGCGCCCGTACCGGACGGCGCTCGCCCACCTGCGCGCGGCCGGGCTGCCCTGGCTGCCGGAGCTGCCGCCGGTCCGGGCCTGCGGAGCGGCGGAACGCGGGCTGCTGGACCGGCAGTTGGAGCGGCGACTGAACTGCCTGCCGAGCTCCAGCATGGGGCGGCTGTTCGACGCGGTCTCCTCGCTCGCCGGGGTCTGCCACCGAGCCGGGTACGAGGCCCAGGCGGCGATCGAACTGGAGGCGGCGGCCTGCGGGTCCGGCCGCGCGGACGGCCCCGGGGCCGGGTCGGCGGCGCGGGCGGACGAGGGCTACGCGTTCGGGTTGTCGGCGCGGGCCGGCGGCTGGACCGCCGACCCCGGGCCGGTGCTGGCCGCCGTGGTGGCCGACGTGACCGCGGGCGCCCCCGCGGGCCTGGTCGCCGTCCGCTTCCACCGCGCGGTGGCCGACCTGGTCCGGCGGAGCTGCGCGGCCGTCCGGGACCGGTACGGCATCACCACGGTGGCGCTCAGCGGCGGGGTCTTCGCCAACGCACTGCTCTCCTCGGCCTGCGCGAGCGGCCTCGGGGAGGACGGATTCACGGTACTGCGGCACCGCCGGGTGCCGCCCAACGACGGTGGTCTGGCGCTCGGCCAGCTGATGGTGGCCGCCCGGTCGACGGCCACCCGGGAGGAGTGAGAGCGGATGTGTCTGGCTGTGCCCGGCAGGGTGACGGAGATCGGGGAGCGGGACGGGGCGAGGATGGCGGTGATGGACTTCGGCGGAGTGGTCAAGGACGTGTGCCTGGAGTACCTGCCGGACCTGGCGGTGGGGGACTACGCGATCGTCCACGTGGGCTTCGCGCTGCAGCGCCTGGACGAGGAGTCGGCCCGGCGCACCCTCGCCCTCTTCGAGGAACTCGGGCTGTTGCAGGAGGAGTTCGGCGATCCCTGGGAGGCCGCCGGGGCGGCGGCGGGCTCTGGGACCGAGGCTGAGGAGGCCGGACGGTGAAGTACCTGGAGGAGTTCCGCAACCCCGAGCTGGCCGCCGGGCTGATCGCCGACATCAGGGCGACGGTCACCCGGCCGTGGGCGCTGATGGAGGTCTGCGGCGGCCAGACGCACAGCATCATCCGGCACGCCATCGACCAACTCCTGCCGGAGGAGGTCGAGTTGATCCACGGGCCGGGCTGCCCGGTGTGCGTCACCCCGCTGGAGACGATCGACCGGGCCCTGGTGATCGCGGCCCGGCCGGGGGTGGTCTTCTGCTCCTTCGGCGACATGCTGCGGGTGCCCGGCACCGACCGGGACCTGTTCCGGGTCCGCGGCGAGGGCGGCGACGTCCGGGTGGTGTACTCGCCGCTGGACGCCCTGCGGATCGCCCGGGAGAACCCGGACCGGGAGGTGGTCTTCTTCGGCATCGGCTTCGAGACCACCGCCCCGCCGAACGCCATGGCCGTCCACCTGGCCAGGAAGCAGGGGCTGCGCAACTTCAGCATGCTGGTCTCGCACGTCCGGGTGCCGCCCGCGATCGAGGCGATCATGGACTCGCCGGACTGCCGGGTCCAGGGCTTCCTCGCCGCCGGGCACGTGTGCAGCGTGATGGGCACCGCCGAGTACCCGGCGCTGGCCGAACGCCACCGGGTGCCGATCGTCGTCACCGGCTTCGAGCCGCTGGACATCCTGGAGGGAATCCGGCGCACCGTACGGCAGTTGGAGCGCGGCGAGCACACCGTCGACAACGCCTACCCGCGGGCCGTCCGCCCCGAGGGCAACCCGGCGGCCCGCGCCATGCTGGAGGACGTCTTCGAGGTCGCCGACCGTCCCTGGCGGGGCATCGGCGTGATCCCGCGCAGCGGGTGGCGGCTCTCCCCGCGCTACCGCGACCACGACGCCGAGCACCGCTTCGACGTCGGCGGGATCACCACCCGCGAACCCGCCGCCTGCCGCAGCGGCGAGGTGCTGCAGGGGCTGCTGAAGCCCCACCAGTGCGAGGCCTTCGGCACCGTCTGCACACCGCGCACGCCGCTCGGCGCCACGATGGTGTCCAGCGAGGGGGCGTGCGCGGCGTACTACCTGTACCGGCGGCTGGGCGTACCGGGGACGTCCGTCCGGGCCCAGGAGCCGCAGGAACGTCGGGAGCTTCAGGCGCCTCAGGAGGCGGGTCGCGTTGGCTGACACCGAACTGCTCAGCGGGCCCGGCACCGACCCGGGCACGGACCCGGGCGCCGAGCGGCCCGACTTCTCCGGCTGGAGCTGCCCGCTGCCGCTGCGCGACCACCCCCGGGTGGTGATGGGCCACGGCGGCGGCGGGGCGATGTCCGCCGAGCTGGTGGAGAACCTGTTCGCGCCGGCCTTCGGCGGCCCCGTGCTCGCCGGGCTCGGCGACTCCGCGGTGCTGGAGCTGGGCGGCGCCCGGCTCGCCTTCTCCACCGACTCCTACGTGGTGCGGCCGCTGTTCTTCCCCGGCGGCTGCATCGGCGACCTCGCCGTCAACGGCACGGTCAACGACCTCGCCATGAGCGGGGCCCGGGCGGCCTACCTGTCCTGCGGCTTCATCCTGGAGGAGGGGGTGGAGATGGCCGTGGTGGACCGGGTCGCCCGGGCGCTCGGCGCCGCCGCCCGTACCGCCGGGGTCGAGATCGCCACCGGGGACACCAAGGTGGTCGAGGCCGGGCACGGGGACGGTATCTACCTGAACACCGCCGGCATCGGGCTCGTCCCGGCCGGGGTCGACATCAGGCCGCAGCGCGCCCGCCCCGGCGACGTGGTGATCGTCAGCGGGTCGATCGGGCTGCACGGGGTCGCGATCATGAGCGTCCGGGAGGGCCTGGAGTTCGGGGTCGAGGTGCGCAGCGACAGCGCGGCGCTCGGCGGCCTGGTCGAGGCGATGCTCGCGGCCACCGCCGACCTGCACGTGCTGCGCGACCCCACCCGGGGCGGCCTGGCCGCGGCGCTCAACGAGATCGCCGTCGCCGCCGGGGTGGGCGTGGTGCTCAGCGAACGGGCCGTCCCCGTCCCGGAGCCGGTGGCCAACGCCTGCGCCGTGCTGGGCCTGGACCCGATGTACATCGCCAACGAGGGCAGGCTGGTCGCCTTCGTCCCGCGCCTCTCGGCGGACGCGGTGCTCGCCGCCATGCGCGCCCACCCGCTCGGCGCGGAGGCGGTGGTGATCGGTGAGTGCGTCGCGGAGCACCCGGGAATGGTCGTCGCCCGGACCGGCTTCGGCGGCACCCGGGTGGTCGACCTGCCGATGGGCGAGCAGCTGCCGCGGATCTGCTGAGGGCCCGACCGGTTGCGCCGCCGCCCCGGGAGGCGATTCCCGGGGCGGCGGCGTACGCGGTCGGGGTCAGTCCAGGAAGCGGCGCAGCGAGTCCGCCATGGCCCGGACGAAACCCTCCCGGACCTCCTCGGCGACCAGGTCGAGGGAGAGGTAGGGGTTGAGGTCCTCCAGCTCGACCAGGAGCAGGCGCCCGTCCGGCGCGCGGCAGGCGTCCACCCGCTGGATCCCGTGGGCGAGCGTGTTCCAGTCGACGAAGCCGCGGGCGAACGCGAGGTCGGCGGCGCTCGGCTCGTACGGCTCCAGGACCCAGCGCCGGGCCGGGTCGGGCGTGTGGAGGGCGTACTGGAAGGCGTCGTCCACGAAGTAGAACGAGACCTCGTACCGGAAGTCGATCCGTGGCTGGACCAGCACCTCGCCCCACTCGACGCCGTCCAGCTCCTCGCGGGTGAGGAAGCGCAGGCCTATGCTGTCGGCGCCCTCCTCGGGCTTGACCGCGTAGCGCTCGGCGGCGGGCAGCCGGTCGAGGTCCTGCGGCCGGTCGACGGTGGGGATGACCGGGTGGCCCGACGCGGTCAGGTCCAGCAGGTACCGCTTCCCGGCCATGTCGCCCCGCCCGGTCAGCGGGTTGTAGACGCGTACGCCGTCGGCCAGCGCCTGGGAGCGGAACCGGGCGTACTCCTCCCGGTAGTGCAGCACCGGGCCGCTGTTGCGCACCACGACCCCGTCGAAGCGGCCCATCAGGGACCGGGCGTCGAGCGGGTGGCACAGGGCCAGGTCGAAGTGCTCCCGCAGCCGGGAGGTGAGGAGGACGTCCTCGTCGCCGTAGCGCCGGCCGCGGGCGGGGTAGGCCAGGTCGGTCACGTACAGCAGGCTGGGCCGGTCGGGCACGGGGGCTCCCTCGGTCGGTGGTGAGGGAGCGAATCTACCGGCCGACCGGAATCCCGCCGTCCCCGCCGCCTGTCGGTGCGGCGTCCGTGCGTCGGCTCAGGCCTGGAAGGTCCATTCGTTCACCAGGTCGAGGTTGCGGAACACCGGCGGCCCGTCGCACAGGGCGGCGGCCCGCGCGGCGAACTCCGAGGTCTCAGGGCGGTCGGAGTTCCGCATCGCCGCCTCGTGGGAGGGGAACTCCACGATGTTCAGGTACACGTTCTCGCCGTCGCGGTCACGGGTCTGCAGCGAGCGGGTCGCCAGCCGGTGGCCCGCGTTCTTCTCGACCCAGCTGTCGAGCAGGGCGTTGAACTCGTCGATCCGACTCGTCCGGTACTCGATGATCTGGATGAACCTCACGGGTCAACCTCCTCGGCTCCGCGCGGGGCAGCTGGCCGCCCCCTCCAGGGTCCCCCCGGCGCGTGTGCCCTGCCACCTCCTGGGATGGACGGGCACCGGGGGAGCCGCTGGGACGAAGCCGCCGCTACAGGAGGGCCAGGTCGGGCTCGACGCCGGCCGCTTCGCAGCTGGCGTCCCACAGGCGCGCGGCGAGGGCCGGATCGGTCATGTGGGCGCGGACCGGCTCCAGCTCCGGTGCGCCGCGCAGGCCGAAGGCCCTGGGCCCCCACAGCTGTCCGCCGCGCACCCGCGGGTCCAGGACGGCCCGGACGATCGGCCAGGCCCCGCGGTCCTTGCCCTGGAGCAGCAGCCCGGCGGGCGCGCCCCGCAGCCGGCTGCCGCGGGTCGCCGCGTGCACCCCCGGGCGGGCCGGGGTCAGCGAGTCCAGGGCGCCGCCGGGATGCGCCACCAGGCTGAGCACGGTGCTGCCGCGGGCGCGCAGGCGGCGGTCGAGCTCGAAGGCGAAGGACATCTGCGCCAGCTTCGACCGGCCGTAGGCGCGCTTCGGGCGGTAGTCCCGGGCCGACTGGAGGTCGTCCGGGTCCAGCCGCTCGGAGCGCGCCGCGAAGCTGCCCACCGTCACGACCCGGGCGGCGGGCGCCGCGGACAGCAGCGGCGCCAGGGCCCGGGTCAGCGCGACGTGCCCCAGGTGGTTGACCCCGAACATCAGCTCGTGGCCGTCCTTCGTCGTGCACCGCGGCGGATCGTCGAGCGCGACACCGGCGTTGTGGACCACCGCGTCGAGGCGGTCGAGTCCGAGACCGTCCGCGGCGGTCCGCACGGACGCCAGGTCGGCGAGGTCCAGCCGGAGATGGCGCAGCCGCGCGCCGGGGACGCGGGAGCGGATCGAGGCCATGGCGGCCGAGGCCTTCGCCCCGTCCCGGCTCCCGAGCACCACGACGGCCCCGGTCCCGGCGAGCTGCTCCGCGACGAAGTAGCCGATCCCGGCGTTGCCCCCGGTGACCAGGAAGGACCTGCCGGCGGCGGAGGGCAGCCGGTGGACGTCCCACGGCCGGCTGGGGTAGGTGGAGGACATGACGGGGGCTCCTTCGGCTCGGGCGGTGCGTCGTCGGCGACGCACCGCCCGGCCAATGAACAACGCGCCACCCACAGACCGCTGATGGATCACCGTCACCACCGGCAGACCGCCGACACCGTGCCTAGTACAGGTCGGAGCTGCGGATCGTCGCCCAGCTGATGCTCCGGCCGCCGCTGGGGTTGACGAAGACGACCTTGAGGCCGCCGAGGGCGGAGACCGCGAGGCTGGCCTTCGCCAGGGAACTGGGCTTGAAGGTGTCGGCGCTCCAGCAGGGGTGGCTGTTGACGTCGTAGACGACGAAGTTCCCGTCGCCCTGCATGATCGCCTTGTAGCCGCAGCCCCAGGTCTTGGGCGCCTGCCACACGGCGTGGACGAGACTCGGGTCCTGGTAGGCCCGGTAGAGGACGAGGTTGCCGTCGTTCTGCAGGACCAGCTGGGTGTCGCCCGCCTCGATGTGGCCGCCGCGGTAGAGGATGCCGGGCTCGTCCAGGTACGAGGCGGGCGGGCCGTCGGCGTGCGCGGTCCCCGCCGACGCCACCGTCCCGACCAGGGCCAGCATGCCGGCCGCGATCCCGAGCACGGTGTGCCGCAGCTTCTTCGTCGTCCTCATGTCCCCGTGTGCCTCTCTCGTCCGTTCGCGCCCGTGAACGTGTGGGGCGCGCTCTGCGGGATCGATCGTGCGTGACGGCGGTAGACAGACGATCAACGCCCAGGTGGACCGGCGTCAGCCGAGGGCCCTGGGCGAGCGGACCTCGGCCATAGGCCTAAGCGGGCTCCACGTGGCTGTCCGCGGCGGCCGCGGTGGGGGCGGGGACCGTTCGGAGGGTGGGATCGCCGGGGCGGGACTGGGCGAGCAGCCAGTCGTAGACCTCGGGGTCGTCGTACGTCCGGGTCCAGGAGTCGTGGCCGACCCCCGGGTAGCGGGTGAACCGCACCGGGCCGCCCAGTGCGCGCAGCGCGTCGACCAGGCGCTCGGTGTGCGAGACCGGGATGACCTCGTCCTCCTCGCCGTGGAAGGTCCAGACGGGGACGGCGGTCAGGCGCGGAGCGGACTCCCGCAGCCAGGAGCCGCAGACCGGTACGGCGGCGGCGAACCGGCGCGGGTACCGGGCGGCGAGCGCCCACGAGCCGGTGCCGCCCATGCTGAGGCCGGTCACGTACCGGCGGTCCGGATCGATCCGGACCTCCCGCTCCACCTCCGCCAGGAGGGCGGCGAGGCTGCTCAGCTCCGCCACCCAGGAACTGTGGGCCGGGCACTGGGGGGCCAGCACCACGAACGGCAGCCGCGCCCCTCGGCGATCTGCCGGACCGGGCCGTGCGCGGCCAGGACCGCCGGGTCCTCGCCGCGCTCCAGGGCGCCGTGCAGGAAGAGCAGCAGCGGCCACGGCCCGGGCCCGTCCTGGTAACCGTCCGGCAGCGACAGCAGGTACCCCAGGTCGTTGCCGTCGTCGTCGACGGCGAACCGGCGGTGCTGGAACGGTGCGGACATGGGGTTTCCTCCCGGACGCCGGGTCAGGGGCGGGGCCGCCCCCGTCACCTGTACCCGGTCGGCGCCCCGGTATCGCCCGGTGGCGGCCGCGTCAGGAGGTGGTCCGGGCGGTGCAGGTGCCGAGCTGGTCGCCGGGCCGGAGGGTGCCGTCGCCGAAGGTCTGGTTCATGACGGTGGCGAACTCGGGCAGGACGCTCATCCAGATGTCGGAGAGCGCGAGGTTGACGCGCGGCGGCAGCACGGACTGCACGTCCGGGCTGATCCGGGGCCGGGTGGGGATGTTGTACACCGGGAGGCGGGTGCCGGCGGGATCGCTGCTGGTCTGCACGACGAACGTGCTGTCGCCGGAGAGGCTGCCTTCGAGGTTCGAGACCTGCACGTAGTGGCCGGAGGCGTCGGTCAGGGTGAAGCCGCCCTTGGCCGCCGTCCGGATGTAGACGGAGTTCGCCAGGGTGACGGGGTTGCCGACGGAGGTGAGGTCGATGGTGACCGTCCCGGTGGCGTCGACGTCCCGGAAGGACGCGGCGTTGCCGCCGGGTGTGAGGGCCTTGAAGGTGATGCCGGGCTTCGCCCAGGTGAGCGTGCACTCGGCGCTGCCGGTGGCCATGTTCAGGGTGACGGGGGCGCCCGCGAAGGCGACGTGGGCGAGGGCTATGGTGCCGACGAGGCCCGCGGCGAGGGCGGCGACGGTTTTCGGGGACATCTGCGGGGACTCCTGGTGTGGCGGGTGGCTCCCCCCGGGCTCCCAGCGTTCCGGGCCCGCTGACGGGCGGCAAACCCGCTGCGCCGAGTAGCGTCATCACCCGCTGTCACGGGTGGCGGGGTCCAGGAGCCCGGGGCGGCTGTCAGGCGACCAGGGCCGCCCGGTAGGCGGTGATCACCAGGTGGACGCGGTCGCGGGCGGCGAGCTTTGCCAGCAGGTGGCCGACGTGGGTCTTGACCGTGCCCGTGCTGACGCACAGCCGCTCGGTGATCTCGGCATTGGTGAGCCCGCGGCCGATCAGCGTGAGCACCTCCAACTCCCGTCCGGTGACGGCCTGGAGGACCCGCTGCCGCTCGCCGTCGCCGTCCGCCGGCGGTTCGGCGGGGCCGGTGGAGGCGGCGGTGAACGCGCGGATCAGCCGACGGGTGACGCTCGGGGCGAGCAGCGCCTCCCCGGCGGCGACCACCCGGATCGCGGTCAGCAGGTCCTCGGGCGGGGTGGACTTGAGCAGGAAGCCGGAGGCTCCGGCGCGCAGCGCGCCGTAGATGTACTCGTCCAGGTCGAAGGTGGTGAGGACGAGGATCCGTACGCCGCTCTCGGCGGTGATCCGCCGGGTGGCCGCGAGGCCGTCGGTGCCCGGCATCCGGATGTCCATCAGGACCACGTCCGGGTGCTCGGTGCGGGCCAGCCGGACGGCCTGCGCGCCGTCGGCGGCCTCGCCCACCACGGTGAACCCGTCGGCGGCGGCCACGATCCCGGCCAGGCCGGCCCGGACCAGCGCCTGGTCGTCGGCGACCACGACCCGGATCGGCGGGGCGGAGCGCTCCCCGGCCGCCGTCATGACGCGGCCTCGACCGCGGCCTCGGCCAGCGGCAGGACGGCCCGGACCCGGAAGCCGCCGTCCGGGCCCGGCCCGGCCTCCAGGCGGCCCCGGTACAGGCCGACCCGTTCGGCGATCCCGGCCAGGCCGTGCCCGCCGCTGCCTGTCGCGATGCCGCCTGTCGCGATGCCGCCCGTCGCGACGACCGGCGTGCCGCACCCGGGGTCGGTCACCTCCAGCACCAACCGGTCGTCCTCGTACGCCACGTCCACCCGGGCCGAGTCGGTGCGCGCGTGCCTGACCACGTTGGTCAGCGCCTCCTGGACGATCCGGAACGCCGACAGCTCGACGCCGTCCGACAGCGGCCGGACCCGGCCGCCGACCCGCAGCTCGACCCGCACCCCGGCCTCCGCGCTGGTGGCCACCAGCCGTTCCAGGTCGGCGAGTCGGGGCGCGGGGGCGAACTCGGCGCCCGCTCCACGGTCGGCGCCTTCGGCCGGGGCCCCGCGCAGGACGGTGAGCAGGCCGCGCATCTCCACCATCGCGTCCCGGCTCACCGCCTGGATGGCGTCCAGTGCCTGCTCGGCCTTCGCCGGATCCCGGCCGATCACGAAACGGCCGTACCCCGCCTGGACGTTGACCACGCTCATGCTGTGCGCGATCACGTCGTGCAGCTCCCGGGCCAGCCGGATCCGCTCCTCGGCGAGCTCCTCCGCGAGCTCGGCCCTGGCGAGGTCCAGCTGGTGGCGGCGCAGCTCCGCCCCGTACGCGCGGTAGCGGGCCGCCGCGCTGCCGAGCGCCCAGGCGGTGACGACCGCCAGCGCGGCGAACACCAGGTTGTTCCACAGCTCCCGCGAGCCGAACCCGCTCAGCCCGGCGCCCACCAGCCCGAACGCCAGCGCGGCCGCGCCGACCCGCGGCGCGCCGACCGCCGCGACCAGGTAGACCGTCATCGCGGCGGCGAGCACCACCTGGAACCCGGCCAGGTTGGCGATGGTCAGCCGTCCGGCCACCGCCACGACCACCACCCAGGCGGCGAACACCACCCCGGCGGCGGCCACCGGCGCGAGCCGCCGTAGGCCCGCCGCCGCGCCGACGACGACCACGCACCCCAGCACCGTCACCAGCTCGGCCGTGGTCGGCTCGGCGTAGCCCCGGTGGTGCGGGTCGAACACCCGGTAGGCGTCCAGCACCCGCAGCCAGGTGAGCACGGTCAGGGCCAGGGAGACCGCCAGGTCGACCAGAACCCAGTGGCCGGGGCGGAGCCTTCCGGTCACCGGCGGGCGCGGGATGTCGGACATCGCCCCAGGCTAGCGGCGGCCCGCCGCCGGGGCATCGCCCCCCAGGCCTACGACCACGGGCAGAGACCGGCCCCCGTCCGATGCCGGGATTCCGCCCACGGTGGGAGGCCCGGCCCCCGGTGCGGACGGGAGCGTGGAGGCACGCCACAAGGAAAGGCAGCACGATGATCGAGGTACGCGACCTCAGCAAGCGCTACGGCGGCACCCTCGCCGTGGACGGACTCACGTTCACCGTCCACCCCGGCCGGGTCACCGGCTTCCTCGGACCGAACGGCTCCGGCAAGTCCACCACCCTGCGGATGATCCTCGGCCTGGACGCCCCGACCGCGGGACGGGCCACCGTCAACGGCCGCCCGTACGCCTCGCTGCGCCACCCGCTGCGCGAGGTCGGCGCGCTGCTGGACGCCGGCGCCGTCCACCCCGCCCGCTCCGCCCGCCACCACCTGCTCGGCCTCGCCGTCACCAACGGCATCGGCCCCCGCCGGGTCCGCGAGGTGCTGGAACTCACCGGTCTGGCGACGGCGGCCCGGCGCAGGGCCGGGCGCTTCTCGCTCGGCATGAAGCAGCGCCTGGGCATCGCCGCCGCCCTGCTCGGCGACCCGCCCGTCCTGCTGCTCGACGAACCCGTCAACGGACTGGACCCGGAAGGCGTCCAGTGGATCCGCACCCTCCTGCGCGACCTCGCCGCCGAAGGGCGGACCGTCCTGCTCTCCTCGCACCTGATGAGCGAAACGGCCCTCACCGCCGACCACCTGGTGGTCATCGGGCGCGGACGGCTCGTCGCGGACCGCTCCACGGCCGACTTCCTCGCCGAGCACGCCCGCACCGACGTCCTGGTGCGCTGCGCCCGTCCGGCGGAGCTGGCCCGGCTGCTGCGCGCGGCCGGGGCGGCCTCCGTCGGCGAGGAGCCCGCCGGAGCGCTGGCCGTCGTCGGCCTGGAGCCGTCCGCCATCGGCGAACTGGCCGCCGGGCACGGCATCGGTGTCCACGAACTCACCGTCCGGCAGGCCTCGTTGGAGCAGGCCTTCATGGACGCCGTCGGCGGAGCGGTCGACTACCGGGCCACCTCCACGTCTTCCGTCATGACTCCCGCCACGTCTTCCGTCACGACTCCCGGAAAGAGGACCGCATGAGCACCGCACCGACCACCCGGGGCGCCCTGGCCGGGGAGTGGGTCAAGCTGCGCAGCGTCCGCGCGACCCCGCTCGCGGCGGCCGTGGCCCTGGCCGCCGCGCTGTTCATCGGCCTGATCGACTACGCGAGCGCGGCCGACAACTGGGCCTCCTGGAGCGCCGAGCAACGCGAGCGCTTCGACCCGGTCCGCTACGGCTTCTCCGGCGGCTTCTACGTCGCCGTGCTGGCCGTCGGCACCCTGGGCACGCTGGCCGCCTCCAGCGAGTACACCACCGGCCAGATCCGCACCACCCTCGCGGCCGTGCCCCGGCGCGGCCAGGTGCTCGTCGCCAAAGCCCTGGTGGTCGGCGGGGTTTCGGCGCTGCTCGGGCAGCTGCTCGCCTTCCTGACCTTCCTGCTCGGCCGGCGCGCCCTGAGCGGCCGCCACCTCGCCGTCCCGCTCGGCGCCCCCGGCGTGGCGCGCGCCGTGATCGGCTGCGGCCTGTTCCTGTCCGCCTTCGCCCTGCTCGGCCTCGCGCTCGGCTTCGTCCTGCGCCACACGGCGGGCGCGGTCGCCGCCCTGTTCGGCCTGTTCTTCCTCTCCCCGATGCTGCTGGCACCGCTCGGCGACGGGGTGTCACGGTTCGGCCTGCAGAGCGTCTTCGAAGGCCTCGGCACCACGGTCGCGTCGGCGGGCGCCGACCGCCTCGGCCCGGTCGGCTGCTTCGCCGCCCTGGCCGGCTACCTCGCCGTCGCCTTCACCCTGGCCGCCCTCGGCCTGTCCCGCCGGGACGCCTGACGCCGGGGCCGGTACGGAGCGGGGGATCCGCCCGTACGCTGAACCCCGTCGTACGGTCGACAGCCTCACCCCGGACGGGCCGCCGCCCCGCCGGGCCGCCACCGAACCGGATCAGCAGGAGGCGACGTGAAAGCGTTCCACCCGACCTTCGGACAGCGGCCCTGGCCGGACGGCCTGCGCGCCCTCCAGGTGTACGCCCTGCCCGACCTGCCGGCGGGCTCGGCCCTGCACACGCTCCTCGCCGGACTGCGCGAGGCCCTGGCCGGCTTCCCCGTCCTGCCGGTGCCGGACGAGCGGACGCACATCACCCTCGACATGCTCACCTCCGCCCCGGCGGACGCCGTCACCGACGCCGAACGCCGCGACCTCGCCGACCGGCTGCGGGCCGCGGTGGCCGGGAGCGGGCCGATCGCCCTCCAGGCCGGCTCGCCGCTCGCCCACCGCACCGGCGTCCGACTCGACCTCCACCCCGACGGCGAGCTCGCCGCCCTCCAGCACCGCGTCCGCGGCGCCGTCCACCGGGTGTTCGGCCCCGACTCCACCGCGTACCCGCTCGGTGTGCTCCACACCACCGCCGCCTACGCGGCCGCCGACACCGACAGCGACGAGCTGGCGCAGGCCATCCACCGGGTCCGGCCCGGCCACGCCCCGTTCACCGTGAACCGGATCATCGTCAACGAGGTGTTCTGGCGGCGCGTCCCGGTGGCCGGTGCGGACCTGCCGGGGTGGCGGATCTGCTGGGACACCGTCGCCACCGTCCGGCTCGACGCGTAGGCCCTGATGGTGCCGGCTCCCCTGTGCGGGGACCGGTGTCCTCGCACAGGGGCGCCGGTGGGGGCGGGCGCCGTCAGGCGGCGGAGGGCGGGAGGAGGCCGGTGAGCAGTTCCCGCAGCTGCGCCGTCTCCTCCGGGGGCAGCGGCAGCAGCGGCGGCCGGGGCGGCCCGGCGGGGCGGTTCCGGATCTCCAGGCCCGCCTTGACGGTCCGGGGGAGGCCGTGCCGGACGATGAACCGCAGGAAGGGCAGCAGCTCCCGCAACAGCGCGTCCGCGCGCTCCTGCTGTCCGCCGACGGCCGCGGCGTGGAGCTCCAGCACCGGCTGCGGGACGAGGCAGGGGGCGGCCGTGCACCAGCCGGCGGCTCCGGCGCGGAAGGCGTCCAGGGCGAGCGGGTTGCTGCCGTTGTAGACGGACAGCTCTCCGTCGGACAGTTCCCGGATGGCGCGGAAGCGGGACACCTCGCCCGAACTCTCCTTGACCATCGTGAGGTTGGGGATCTTCCGGGCGAGCGCGACCACCGTCTCCGGGCGCAGGTCCACGCCGCTGGTGCCGGGGTTGTTGTAGAGCATCATCGGCAGGTCGGTGGCGCGGGCCACCTCGTCGTAGTGCCGGGCGAGTTCGTCCTCGGTCAGCTTCCAGTACACCTGGGGCAGCACCATGATCGCGGTGGCGCCGTGGCGGGCGGCCACCCGGGCGCGGCGGACGGTGCCCTCGGTGCTCCAGTGGGAGACGCCGACGAGGGTGGGCACCCGCCCGGCCACCGCGTCCAGGGTGGTCTCGCAGACCGCGTCCCACTCCTTCCCGGTCAGGTAGGCGCTCTCGCCGGTGCTGCCCAGCGGGGCGACGGCGTGGCTGCCGGCGGCGACCAGGTCGCCGGTGAGCCCGCGCAGTGCGGCCAGGTCGACCTCGCCGGTGGCGGCGTCGAAGGGGGTGACCGGGTAGGAGATGATGCCCTGCAGGGGCGGATTGGCCATCAGAGGTCCACCTGTCCGTTGACGCAGTCGGGGTGAGTGCGCAGTGCCTTGCGCGCGTAGTACGCGAAGTTCGCCCGGCTGCGCCGGTCGGTGGAGGTCCAGTCGTGGGCCTCGCGGGCGAGCGCCGGGTCCAGGGGCTGGATGGTCCCCGCCGACATCGCCAGCAGTTGCAGGCGGGCGGCCCGCTCGATGAGCAGCGCCAGGGTGCACGCCTCCTCGATCGTGGAGCCGGTCACCAGCTGGCCGTGGTGGGCCAGCAGGACGGCCCGCTTGTCGCCGAGGGCGGCGGTGATGATCTCGCCCTCCTCGTTGCCGACCGGCACGCCCGGCCAGTCCTTGAGGAAGGCGCAGTCGTCGTACAGCGGTGTGGTGTCCATGTGGGAGACCACCAGCGGGACTTCGAGCATGGCCAGTGCGGCGGTGTGCAGCGGGTGGGTGTGGATGACGCAGTTGACGTCCGGGCGCGCCCGGTAGATCCAGGAGTGGAAGCGGTTGGCGGGGTTGGGCATGCCCGTGCCCTCCAGGACCTCCAGGTCCTCGTTCACCAGGAGCAGGTTGTCCTCGGTGACCTCGTCGAAGCCCAGGCCCAGGCGCTGGGTGTAGTAGGTGCCCGGCTCGCGCCCGCGGGAGCTGATCTGCCCGGCGAGCCCCGAGTCGTGGCCGCCGTCGTACGCGATCCGGCAGGTGAGCGCCAGCTTCTGGCGCGTGGTCAGTGTCGAGTCCCCGAAGTGCCGGTCCATCTGCCGCGCGGCGCGGTCGACGAGGACGTCCTTCGAGTCCTGCAGGGTGTTCGCCATGTATGTGCTCCGGTTCTCCGGCCTCGCCCCGGCGGCCAGGCCTGTGTCCGGAGCCGTGGCTCCGGAGGAAACATTGTTCACCATAGGACACAAGGTTTCCTGCGACAAGGGCGGCAGGGGCGACAGGGGTAGCGAGGGCGGCAGGGGCGGGGAGGGCGGCACGGGTCGCGAGGGTGGGCGGGGCGACGGCCGGCGGGCGGGGCCTCCCGGGTGGGCCGGTGGCGCCGCGGCGTAGCATGGCCCGCCAGAGGACACGGTGTGTCATCGGAGGTGGATGGCACGGGAGAGGAAGAACCAGTGATCAACCGGGTGCGGCAGCTGCGCAAGGAACGGCTGATGACCCTGGAGGCGCTGGCCGAGCGGTCCGGCGTCACCAAGAGCTACCTGTCGAAGGTCGAACGCGGCCAGAGCGTTCCCTCGATCGCCGTCTGCGCCTCCCTCGCCAAGGCCCTCGAAGTCCCCCTGGACAGCCTCTTCGCCGAGGCCGAGGAGCTGGGCGAGGTCACCGTCACCCGGGCCGCGGAGCGCCAGGCCCTGACCGCCCCGGACGAGCCCGGCACCCGCTACGAGGGGATGGCGCTCGACGCCGGCGCCAAGGGCATGACCCCGTTCATGCTCTACCCGCCGCTCGACGACGGCCCCGCCCCGTTCCGGAACCACCCCGGCGAGGAGTTCGTCTTCGTCCACGAGGGGCGGGTCGAACTGGTCCTGCCGTCGCGCGCGATCACGCTCGACCCGGGCGACTGCGTCTACCTCAAGGCCACCACGCCCCACCGGCTGCGCTCGCTGGGGGCCCGGCGCGCCACGGTGCTCCTGCTGGTCTCCAGCGACCACGGGGCTCCGGACGACGCCCGGCCCCCGTACTCCCGGCTGCCCTGAGCCGCGGCGGGCGCGCCTGTCCGGGCTCGCGCTCCGCCGCGGGCGGTGACGCCGAGGTCGCCGCCGGCGCCACCGCCCCGGGGGCTCGTCGTCCCGGGCGGGCCGACTACCCGGCGCTCATCCGACGCTCACCTGGCGGTCTTCGACAGCGGCACCGCCAGCTGCATGAGGTTCGGCAGCCGGCCGAGGATGTTGTCGCCGCTGAGGAACAGCAGCCGGTCGCCGAGCCGCGTCACCACGATCTCCTCGCTGTGGTACGGGCCTTGGGGTACCTTCTTCACGTCGACGGCCTCGTCGCCGAGCCCAGGCACCGGCTGCAGCGTCACGGTCAGCGGAATCGCCTTCCCGTCGATCCCCTTGCCGGTGAAGGACGTGCAGCGGTCCGCGTACGCCCGGATCTCGCCGAGCAGCTTGGCCGCGTCGCCGGCGTGGTAGGCGCCCAGGTAGACCTCGACCCTGTTCTCGCCGTCGTAGACCTCGTTCGTCGCGCCCGAGGCCCTGTAGTCCAGGGAGAGGACGCTTCCGGCGAGGCGCATCTGGGTGCACGGCTCCTGGGGCAGGACCGGCTTGGCCGGCTCCTCCAGGACGTAGGTGCCGGAGTCGTTCTCGCTGCCGTTGCCCTCGATCCGCCACCCGGCGGGCAGCGTGGCGGTGGTCGGCAGCAGCTCGCGCAGGGCGGCTCCGGTGGGGATCGGCGGGCCGGTCGGCGCACTGCTGGGCGAGCCGAACGCCGGGGCGCCGGACGCCTGGAGCGTCGGTGTGGACGTCGGGGCGGCACCCGGGGAGCCGGCGCCGCCCGAGGTCGCGGACGGTTTGTCGGGGACGGCTCCCGGGCCGGTTTCCGACCCCGCTCCGGGGTCGGAGGAGCACCCGGCGACGACGGCCGCGGCCATCGCGGCCGCGCCGACCACGAGGGGAATCCTGACGTTGTTTCGGACCATGGACACAAGAACCCTTCCGCACAAGCTCACTGACGGTGAGCATCGTGCCCGATCCAGTTGGCCCGGGACATGAGTATCCGTACTCAACTCCTGCCACCCCACCCGCCTCAGGGGCCTGGCGACGCGGCAGCCCCTCGGGCGGCAGACCAGCCGAACGGGTGAATCCGGCGACGGCCGTCCGCCGCCCGCCCGCTTGGCATATGCGCTGAACCATGCCCGGAACGTGCTCGAAAAGTCCCCGTTCGACCCGGGCTCGCCCGGAGGCGAATCCACTTGAACGCCGCGCTCGAACAGCACCATCATCGGACGCCCAGCCGCCCGTAACGACTCCGTCGAACCGGTCAACTCAGCCTGAGGAAAGGCTACTTGAGCTTTCCTGTCGGCCGGGGCCGGTGAGTCCGCACGTCCGCGCACCGCTCCGCTCCTGGAGGATCTGTGGCCTGTTCCCCCGCCCCGTCGATCCACGTCCCACCCGTCCCCGGGGCCCTGGTGGCCCGCCTGCCGCTGGCCCCCGCTCCGCGCGAGGAGGCGAACGCTTGAGCACCACGACGGCGTCGGCCGAGGCCGCCGACGAGGAACTGCAGTGGCTCGCCGACGGACGCCGCATCGCGGCGATCGAGGCGATCAGCGTCAGCGCGATGGCCCGCCGCCTGCCCGCGCTCGTCGTCCGCGCCTTCCGCCTCGGCTGGCGCATCGACCGCACCTCCGTCGCGCTGCTCCTGACCTGCCAGGCCGTCTCCGCGGTGCTCGGCGCGGCCGGCCTGTTCGCGACCACCGGCACCATCTCGGCCCTGTTCGGCCCGGGGCAGGTCGGCGACAAGCTCACCCGCGCGGCGCCGTCGATCCTGGTCATCGCGGCGGCGGCCGGCGCCCGCTCCCTGCTGGGCATCACGATCCGGACCATCACCATCCACCTGTCGCCCCGCATCTCCCGGGAGGCGGAGGCCGCGGTGCTGCGCGCCACCGTGGCGGCCGAACTGACCGCCTACGACCACGCCGGCTACAACGACGAACTGGAGGCCGCCGACCGCGGCGCCGAGGTCTGCGTGGACATCGTCGGAGAGGCGCAGAACCTGCTCGCCTCCCTCGCCTCGCTCCTCGGCGCGGCCGGCGTGCTGACCGTGCTCCACCCCGCCCTCCTGCCGCTGCTGGTGCTGGCGGCGCTGCCCCAGGGCATCGCGTCGGTGCACGCCGCCCGGGTGCAGTTCCTGGCGAACCGGGCCGCCGTCGGCGACCGCCGGATCATGGCGAACCTGCGCTGGTACATCCACCTCAAGCGCAACGCCGACCAGGTCCGCTCCGACACCATGGGCGAGTTCCTGCTCGTCAAGTACGACCAGGTCGGCCGGCGGCTGGACGCCACCTCGCGCCGCGCGGCGATGCAGAGCGCCCGGGTGTCGGTGATCGGGGCCGCCGCCTCCGGCCTCGGCACCGCGGTGGTGTGGGCGGCGATGCTGTGGCTGGTCAGCACCGGCCGGATGAGCCTGCCGCGCGGCGGAGCGGCAGTGTTCGCCCTGACCGCTGTCAGCACCAGCCTGCGCGGCATCGTCGGCTACGGCGCGGACCTCTTCCGCACCGGCATGTACCTGGACGACTGGTCGAGCTTCCTCGACACCGCCGGCGGCCACCGGCCCAAGCGCGGCACCGGGACGCCCGAGGCCCCGCACCGGATCGCGGTGGAGAACCTCGACTACGCCTACCCCGCCTCCGACCGCAAGGCGCTGGACGGGGTGAACCTGCACGTCGAACGGGGCGAGATCCTGGCCCTGGTGGGGGAGAACGGCTCCGGCAAGACCACCCTCTCCAAGCTTCTCGCGGGGCTCTACCTGCCCGACGCCGGAGCGGTGCGGTGGGACGCGGCCGACACCCGCGACCTCGACCCGCACGCCCTCTGGCGCCAGGTCGCCGTCGTCCCCCAGGACTACGCCCGCTGGCCGCTGACCTGCCGCGAGAACATCACCCTGGGCCAGCCCACCGCCGAGGGCGACGCGGCGGTGCTGCGCGCCGCCGACGCCTCCGGGGCCGCCGACGTCGTCGCCCGGCTCCGCCGGGGCCTGTCCACCCTGCTCGCGGTGGAGTGGATGGGCGGCGAGGAACTGTCCGGCGGCCAGTGGCAGCGCCTGGCCATCGCCCGGGCGTTCCACCGCGAGGCCGGGCTGCTCGTCCTGGACGAGCCGACCGCCGCCCTCGACCCGCGCGCCGAGCACAGGATCTTCCAGAACCTGCGGGCGGTCGCGCGGGAGCGGGCGGTCGTCCTGGTCACCCACCGGCTCACCAACGTGGCCGTCGCCGACCGGATCGTCGTCCTGGAGGACGGGAAGGTCCTCCAGGAGGGCACGTTCGCGGAGTTGGTGGCCGAGGAGGGCGGCCGGTTCAGGGAACTGTGGGACCTGCAGAACGAGCGCACCGGCCTTCCCACTCAGCGTGGAGGTGCCGCGGTCCGGTGCGCTGTGCCGGAGGAGGACGCGTCGTGAACTCCCGCATCCGGTGCCGGTAGTGGACCGACAGGCCCTGGACGTTCCGGCGGTGCCGACCGGGTTCAGCGGAACGCGGCGGCGTGCCGGGCGGCCCAGTCGGCGAAGCTGCGCGGGGCGGTGTCGAGGACCCGCCGCACGTCCGGGCTGACGCGCAGCTCGGCGGGGTTCGGGGAGCCGAGGATGTCCAGGGTGTCCTCGGCGAGCTCCACCGGCATGCTCCGGGCCATGGCGGCCCGGGCCTCGTCGCGGGTGAGGTCGTGGAACCGCACCGGCGTGCCCAGCGCGGCGGCGACGGCCTCCGCCTGCCGGCGCGGGGTGATCAGCTCCGGGCCGGTCAGCTCGTACACGGCGCCGGTGTGCCGGTCGTCCACCAGGCAGGCCGCCGCGACCTCGGCGATGTCCGCCGGGTCGACGATCGGCACACCGACGTCGCCGAAGGGGGCGGCGACGACCCGGTGCGCGCGGACGGACTCGGCCCACCACAGGGCGTTGGAGGCGAAGCCGCCCGGCCGCAGGATGCTCCAGTCCAGTCCGGAGTCCCGCAGCGCGTCCTCCACCGCGCGCATCGCGATCCGCGTCGGGCCGAAGGGCCTGGTCGCCACGCCCTGCGAGGAGAGCAGGACGATCCGGCGGACCCCGCCGGCCGCGGCCCGGCCGATGATGTCGGCCGGGCCGGCTCCGGCGGCGTGCAGGTCGCCGGACAGCAGCAGGAACAGCGCCTCCGCCCCGGCCAGCGCCGGTGCGAGGCCGGCCGGATCGGCCAGGTCGGCCGCCACGTGGCGGACACCGTCCGGCACGGGCGCCGCGTGCCGCGACACCGCCGTCACCGGCAGGCCCGCCTTCGCCAGCGCCCGCGTCAGCGGTCGGCCCACATTCCCGGTAGCCCCGGTCACCACGATCATGGTCAGCTCCTTTTGCCCGATGGACTCTGTGGCCTTCACGTTAGGAGCGGCGGCTAACCCTTGGTAAGGACGTACCTTGACGTAAGCTCAGCACATGGAGGTAGGTGCGCAGGACAAGCAGGCCGAAACCGGGCGGCGGTATGAGGTGTTTCACACCGACTGCCCCGCGCGCGACATGGTCGACCACGTGACCAGCAGGTGGGGCATCTGGGTGCTGATCTCCCTGCGGACCAGCGACCTCAGGTTCTACGAGCTGCGCGAGAGCATCCAGGGCATCAGCGAGAAGATGCTCGCCCAGACCCTGCGCGCGCTGGTCCAGGACGGCCTGGTCTGGCGGAAGGTCGAGCCGACGACGCCGCCCCAGGTCACCTACGGGCTGACCGAGTTCGGCCGGGACCTCGGCGAGCCGCTGGAGGACCTGTTCGGCCGGATCACCCGACGGCTGCCGCCGCGCGGCTGACGGTTCGCCCGGGTCGGGCTCGGCCGTCGGTGCTCGTCGGGACGGACGTGTTGCCCGTACGGGCAGTGCATCGTGCCCTCGCGCCCCTTACCCGCGACCGCCGCACCGGGTATGTAGGGGGAACGCCACGAAACTGCCGTCCCGACGAGCGGAGTTCCATGCACGCGCACGAGCCGACGAAGGACGAGAAGCAGCCGCAGCGCACCCCCAGGAGCGCGGCCACACGGTCCGGGGAGGCCCCGGGCAGCCAGGCGCCCGACGAGCTCCTCGGACTGCAGCGCACCGTCGGCAACGCGGCCGTCGTCCGGATGCTCCAGCGGAGCGGGCACGGGCACCGGCACGGCGCGGGCTGCGGCCACCAGCCGCCCACTGAGGAGCCGGTGCAGCGCTCCGCCGTGCACGACGTGCTGCGCACGCCGGGCAGGCCGCTGGACGAACCGCTGCGGCGGGACATGGAATCCCGCTTCGGCGCCGACTTCTCCGACGTCCGTCTGCACACCGGATCCGCGGCCCGCGACTCCGCCGCCGAGGTGGGCGCCCGCGCCTACACCTCCGGCAGCCATGTCGTCATCGGCGACGGCGGCGCTGACAAGCACACCCTCGCCCATGAGTTGACGCACGTCATCCAGCAGCGCCAGGGTCCGGTGGCCGGGACGGACAACGGGTCCGGGCTGAGCGTCTCCGACCCCGGGGACCGCTTCGAGCGCGAGGCCGAGGCCAACGCGGTCCGGGTGATGAGCCGGGTGCCCGAGCAGAGCGACCACGGCCTCGAAGAAGCCCCCGTCCAGCGGAGGGCGGACACCACGGCCCGGGGTACGGCGCGCGCCGCCGGCGCGACGGCCGTCCAGCGCTACGCCCAGGTCACCACCGAGGAGTTGGGGCCCGCACGGGTCTCGCAGAACGGCCTCTACCTCCTGACCGCCGATCCCGGGGCGGACACCACCGTCATCTGGGTCGCGGAGGGCGCCCCGGCGCCCCGGTACTGCAAGGCCACCGGGCAGAGCGGGCAGATCGCGGGACGCACGTACGCGGAGTACGAGCCGAAGACGTCCTTCCTCGCGGACTGTGCCCACACCGCCGAGGAGATCATGCACCGGCAGCGGCTGGCCCTCGGGCAGGACGCCAGCGAATTCGCCCTGGGCGGCCACCAGTTCGGCCTGGGCGACGCGGAGAACGCGCAGGGAGCGGCGGCCTACGCGAACGCCCGGCCCGGCGGCCCGAACGCGAACGGCGAGGAACGGCCGGGCCCCGGCCAGGCGTTCGCCATCGTGGAGACCGCGTGGGACGAGGACTTCGAGCACCCCGACAACACCAGCGGGTGGCCCTACCACGTGGCGGCGGTCGTCGCCGAGGACGGCGACGACCGGATCACCGTGGAGCAGGCCGCGGACGGCAACGACGCCAAGGCCCGGCAGGGGTACGAGGGCATCGTCGACATGTATACGGCGGGCACGGACCCGACCAACGGGCAGGCGCTGCCGCACAGTTTCCACGGGCGGAACACCGGCGGCCCGGTGCAGCACTTCTCGGCCGGCGCGATCACCGTCATCCTCCAGCCGATCAACGTGGGTGCTCTGAACAAGGAGGGCGGCAGCCGGAAGCTCATGTGATCCGGCCTGGCCTGTCTGCCCTGACTCTGATGGCGAACTCGACTGCTGTTACAAGGAAGTGACGTTCCGTCCACAACCGACATGCCGAGCGGGGCGTCCCTATAGGTGACAGAGCCCGAGTCACGTCGATCGCATCGATCGGGCCTCGGGCCGAACCCTCCTGTGAAAGGAGTGCACCCGTGATCGTCTCCAAGCGGAACTCCCTGCGCCTGGCCGCCGTGGCCACCCTCAGCGCGCTCACCGTCGGGCTGGCGGGCACCGCCATGGCGGCCACCCCGGCCGTCCAGCCCGTGTCCGCCGCCCAGTCGGCCGCCGCGCAGGCCGGCATCACCGCCAAGCCGTCGGTCTCCTCCGTCCAGGCGTGGCAGCTCTTCCGGGTCACCGGCACGACCACCGGCCTCAAGGCCGGAAGCACGGTGACCCTGCAGCAGAAGCAGCACGGCGCGTGGGTCACCCTTCCCGCCTCCGTCCACACCAACAGCAAGGGTTCCTACTCGCTCGGCGTGAAGCTCGGCATCAAGGGCCTGAACGAGCTGCGCATCGTCAGCGGCAGCACCGCCTCGCCCGTGTTCACCGTCACGGTGCGCTGACCCGCACTCCACGACGCCGACCCGCACGGCGTGCCGAGGTGGCCCGGCCCCGAGGCCGGGTAGCCGGATCGGTGCCCCGTGCGGGTCCCGGCGTGCTCGTACGGCCCGGCACCGGGGGATGCCCGGGCCGTACGCCGCTCGACCGGGAGGCGGTGGTGCCGCGCTGTCGCCGGTCCTCTGGATGGGTGTACCGAGTGCGTCGAACAGGCCGAGGGCCAGGCGCAGTTCGTGTTCGGCCCGGGGCGGGTGGCTCCTGGTGTGCCGCCCGTCCCGGGCCGCGAGTCGCGGAGAAGGGGGCCGTGACCGGTGTCAGCGCACGGTGACGGTGAAGACCGGGGAGGCGGTGTCCCCGCTGACGATGCGCAGCTCGTTCAGACCCGTGATGCCGAGCTTCACGCCGAGCGAGTAGGCGCCGCTGCTGGTCGTGGGCACCGAGGCGGGCAGGGTGACCCACGCGCCGTCCTGCTTCTGCTGCAGGGTCACCGTGCTCCCCGCCTTGAGCCCGGTGGTCGTGCCGGTGACCCGGAACAGTTCCCACGCCTGGACCGTGGTGACCGACGGCTTGGCGGTGATGGTGGCCTGCGTGGCCGCCGCCTGCGGGGTGGCGGGCTGGGGCGTGACGGGCGGCGCGGTGACGGACGGCCCGGCGGGCGCGGGGTCGGTGGCGGTGGGGCCGGCCGCCAGGGCGGTGCCCGCCAGGCCGAGGGCGAGGGTGCTGAGGGTGGCCACGGCGGCCAGGCGCAGGCGGTTCCGCTTGGAGACGATCACGGGTACCCCTTTCCGGGGGAGGTGGTTGCTCGCCCGAAGGCGTGGATGCCGCGATTCGGGCTCTGCCATCTGTGGGGACGTCCTGGGCCGCCCATCGATCATGGGCGAATTGTCACCGGATAGTAACAGTCAGCGATCAAAGCGGGTCGAAAGGCGACCGGGGCGCGCTCGCTTCACAACAGTACGGAGCGCGATCGGCGGCCATGACCGAAAGGTCGGAACTGCCCCGTAGTGAACCGCTGTTGACCACTTCTGATTGCTGATGGCCGTGAATGCGCCGATCCGCCCGGAATCCCCGAAGGTGCCCCGACGGCCCGGTCCACAGCGGGTCCGGTTCCCGTCCGGGTGAGCGGAGCCGCACCTCCGAGGTTGCGCGGCCCGGGTGAACATCGCGCACGGGAGGCGCGGGCCGCCGTCCGGCAGGGCACGGGTGGGGGACCGAGACTCCCGTGAGAAAGGCCTGTGCCGTGGGGCGTGCACTGATCGTCGTCGATGTGCAGAAGGACTTCTGCGAGGGCGGAGCCGTTCCGGTCGGAGGCGGTGCCGGGAGGGCCCGCGCCATCGCCGAGCTCGTCGAACGCACCGCCGGCCGCGAGTACACGCACGTCGTCGCCACCCGCGACCACCACCTCGACCCGGGCGGCCACTTCTCCGACCACCCGGACTTCAAGGACTCCTTCCCCGTGCACTGCGTCGTCGGCACCGAAGGAGGCGAGTTCCACCCCGACTTCGCGCCCACGGCCGAGACGATCGTGGACGAGGTCTTCTACAAGGGCGCGCACTCCGCCTCCAAGAGCGGTTTCGAGGGCTTCGCCTCGGACGGGACCGCCCTCGCGGACTGGCTGCGCGCACGGGACGTCACCGAGGTGGACGTGGTCGGCATCGCCACCGACCACTGCGTGAAGGCCACCGCGCTCGACGGGGTGCGGGCCGACTTCGCCGTCCGGGTCCTGCTCGACTACACCGCGGGCGTCGCCGCCGACACCACCGCCCGGGCCGTCGCCGAACTCGGCCGGTCCGGTGTCGAGTTGACCGGTGAGCCGGTCGTCGTCGGCTGACGGTGGGGAGGCGGGCCCGCCGTGGAGCGAGCCCGCCCGATCCACGCGGACCGGGACGCCTGAAGGCGTCCACCGAAGCCGCTGACACGCCCTCGATCGGGTGAGTTGCGGTACCCCCGGGGCAGCGGGCGGCCAGGGTAACGGCCGTGATCAACATTCGAATCCGCACGGCCGCCGGCGCGGTCGCCCTCGCCTGCGCCGTCGTGCTCACCCCCGAGAGCCTGGCCGCCGCCGCCCCCGCTGCCCAGGCCGACGCCGCCCCCTTCCGCTGCCTCGACCCCAGCGGGGACGCGCTCTGGAGCGGCCCCCAGTGCGACGGCGTCATCGTCCACGAACTCGGTACCGAAGCCGTCGCCATCGTCCTGGACGGTCGGCGCATCGACTTCGCCGACGAGGCCGAACTGCGTGCCGACGACTGCGCAGACCGGCCCGCCGTCACCCTCCCCGCCAGCACCTTCGAGAGCATCCCGGAGGGCCCGGACCCGCTGTACGCCGCCGTGGACCGCAGGGTGGACGTACCCCGCATCACCCCCACGCCGCACTGGCGCAAGAACTGCCACCCGCTCTTCCGCTCGGACGGCCGCGACCCGTCCGTCATCTTCGAGCAGGGCTTCGCGCCGAAGGACACCGTCAACGGCCAGTACGACATCACCAGTTACGTCCTGCAGAACCAGCCCTCGCCGTTCGTCAGCACCACCTACGACCCCGAGCTGTACAAGAAGTGGAAGAAGGTGCCCTGGGACTACTTCATCGACGCCCCCGGCGGCATCGACGTCAACGCGACCATCGGCGACCAGCACCAGTACGCCGACCAGGTCGAGGTCGCGTTCCCCGGCGGCGTGGACCGGCACTTCATCAGCCGGGCCTGCCCGGTCGACCGGGCCACCGCCTCCCTGGTCGAGTCCGGCTGCGTGGACAACCCGAACTACCAGCCCTGGCTGCACTGACCCGCCGGCAGTCCGCCGCCGACCGGCCGCCCGAGGGGTGTGGCGCGCCGCCACGGTACCCCTGGAAGAGGCCCCGGTGTCCCAGCTCGGACACCAGCCGCAAAGTAGCGGGGTGATCACATGCTCGCCGCCGTGGCGGCCTGCTCGTCGTGTTCGCGGAGCATCCGCATGACGGTGGCGGGTGAGGGGTGCCGGCCCTTCTTCGCCCCGATGGTGATGACGAGCCGCTTGGCGATATCGCGCAGGCTCATGTCCTGGTCGCGGAGGTGGAGGGCCATGGACAGCATGGAGCCGTCGGTGACGCCCGCACCGCCGATGGTCTTGCCGCGCTTGCGGGCGGACTCGTGGCCTTCGAGGGTGCGGTCGCAAATGTACTCGCGCTCCATGCCGGACACGGCCGCGAGCACAGTGAACACGATGCCGGAGGGGTCGTGTGAGCCCTTCAACTCCCCGGTGAGGAACTCCAGGCCGACGTTGCTGGCCTTGAGCTCTTCGGCGAGCATGGCGAGTTCGATGCCGCGGCCGAGCCGCTTGTGCTCATGGACGACGAGGGTCACGGCGACGCCGGAGGAGCGGATCTCTCCGGCGAGCTTCACGGCGGCCTCCAGCTCGGGCCGGCGGGTGGCGCGGGTGGAGATCTTCTCCGAGAAGACCCGGGTCACCCCGGCCTCGGCGAGGGAGTCGAGCTGTGCGTCGAGGGACTGCCGGGCGGCGCGGTGTTTCACGAGCGACCACCTATGAAACACGCCCTGGTCACGGCCGCTGGCCTCCTCTGTGGAGCGCCGTGCGGTAGGCGGCTGGGGTGACGCCGTAGGTGCGGGTGAACCATCGGGTGAGATGGGCCTGGTCCGCGAAGCCGGCCTCGGCGGCCGCCGTCGCCGGCACCGTGCCCTCGGCCAGGAGCGCACGGGCTCGGCGCAATCGCAGATCGCGCTGGTAGTCGCTGGGTGCGAAGCCGTACGCCGCGCGGAAGCCCCGGTAGAGCGCGAAACGGCTGCACCCGGCCGCCCGGGCCAGCTCGTCGGCGCCGACGTTCTCGGCGAAGCGCTGCCGCAGCAGACCGCGGGCCCGTGCCACGGCGGCCAGGTCCACCCGGCCCCGCTGGTCCGGAACCGGCGCGGACCGCGTCGCGGCACGGCGGGTCAGAGCCAGCACGGAGGCGGCGAGGCGTTCCTCGACGATCAGCCGGGATGCGTTCTCGGCGACGGCAGTATGGAGGCGGGCCACCGCTCGGGCGAGGGCCGGGTCGTCCACCACCGGAGTGTCGAAGAGTGGCAGCCCGGCGTCGCCGGGCGCCGCGTCGGCGAGGACCTCCCGGACAAGACCTTCGCCGAGGTGCAGCATCCGGTAGCGGTAGCCGTGCTGGACCGCCGACCGCCCGTCGTGGGGATCGTCCGGATTGAACGCCATGACCAGCCCGGCCGCGCTGACGTGCCGCCCTCCCCTGCACACGAACGACTGCGCGCCGTCGTCGGTGACGCCGAACGAGTACGTGTCGTGGGCGTGCATCGGATACGCGTACCGCTCGAAGCGGGCGTCCATGGCCTCCAGCGCAAGCCCGGGAACCCGCCAGTAGGCGGCGCGCTCCCCGGCAGACGTCATGTCCCCAGTGTGCCGCACGAGCGTTCAAGCCCCCGCGCGCTTCCACGGCGCACGCTGGACACCAGCACCTCGACCAGCGAAGGAACCAGGGGAATGACCGAAAACGCCTCAGCAGCACCGACGAGCCCTCACGCCACGGAGCGGGTCCGCCTGGCCGTCTACCACGGATTCGCCCGCACCGGACACGCTCCGAGCGTGCCGGAACTCGCCGCGATCACCGGACTCGCCCCCGATCAGGTGCGCCAGGAACTGCGCGCCCTTCACGCAAGCCACGACGTGGTCCTGGACCCGCAGGACGACGACCAGGTCGTGATGGCCCACCCCTTCGCGTCCGTGCCGCTCGGCTTCTCCGTCATGGGGACACACACCCTATGGTGGGGCGGCTGCGCCTGGGACTCGTTCGCCATGCCCCACCTGCTCAAGGACGAGCCCGACGTCCTGGTCGCCACCCGCTGCCCGGCCTGCGACACCCCGCACGCCTGGGTGGTCGGCCGGGAGGCACCCCCGAAGGGCGACCAGGTCGCCCATTTCCTCACCCCCATGCACCGGGCCTGGGACGACGTCGTGCACACCTGCGGCAACCAGCGCCTGTTCTGCTCCACCGACTGCGTCGACACCTGGCTGCGGAAGACGGGCCAGGAACGCGGCTACGTCATGGATCTGGGCACCCTGTGGCACTTCGCCGGCGACTGGTACACCGGACGCCTGGACCCGGGCTACACCCGCCGCGACCCCGCCGCCGCCGGCGCCTACTTCGCCGAGGTCGGCCTGCACGGCTCCTTCTGGGGACTGCCCGACTGAGGCCTGGCTCCTCCTGCCGCCCCCCTGAAACGGGGCGACGAGCTGTGTGCCCTCTCGCCGCCCGGTCCGACTCTGCTCGACACGGCTGCGTGCGGCGTCCGCACCCGTCGGATCGGTCAACCCGACAAGTGTGTCCGGGCGACCGATTGGTCGGCGGTGCCGGCCGGCAGGCGTTTTTCCGCTCGACGTGCCAGTAGATCATCACGCCGTCGCCGCCGTAGCGGGTGTGGTACTCGGTCATGAAGTTCGAGGACCAGGACCCGAACTTCTTCGAGTCCGACGCGCACGCGGTGCCTTGCCCCCACCATGCGGTGTCGCGGGCGGCGAAGGTGGAGTTCACCAGCCTGGTGACGGCGGCCCGCAGGTTGTCGACGGTGATGAAGTGCCGCAGCGCGGCCTCGCTCTCGCCATGCTCGCCGGTCGCCACGATCGCCCGGATGCCCATGTTCGTGCCCAGCGCGAAGAGGGCCAGCAGGAGGCGGCGCTGGAGGACGTCACGCTCGATGCGCTCGTACGCGGCTACCGAGGAAAACTCCTCGGTGAAACCGGTCAGGAAGTCGGCGCTCTTCAGCACGTCCAGCACGTCCAGGACGCCCCAGCGGCGTGCGACCTCCTCCTTGAGGGCCGCCAGGCCGGTGGGCTCGGCCAGCGGCTCTCGTCCCGCTACCCACGACCTACTTCGCGGCTGGTGTCTGAGCTAGGACACCGGGGCCGAAGCGGGCGGCCCGGTCGGCGGCGGCCCGCCGCTGTCACGCGCCGATCAGGGCCCGTGGGTCGAAGCCTTCGTCGTCCCAGCCGTAGGTGGAGAAGCCCCTTCCGCCGGAGAGGTGGTGGGTGAGGGCGGCGTGGGCGGTCGGGAACATCGGCAGCGGGAGCCCGTCGGCCGGGGACCAGACCGCGTCGAGGTGCTTGTCCGGCTCGGTGTTCGTCAGCTCGCCGCGCCACGCGGTGGCGAGGAACACCGACAGCAGGAACGGGTGCTCGCCGTCCCAGCCCGTGCGCACCTGGACGGTGTGCACGAGCCGCAGGTCCGCCGGCTCGACGAGCAGCCCGGTCTCCTCCCGCAGCTCGCGCGCGGCGGCCTCGTCGAGGCGCTCACCGACCTCGACCTTGCCGCCGGGGATCGTCCACGCCGACGCCGTGATCCAGCTGTTCGCGGCGTAGTGCAGGGTCGCGACCAGGTTCCGGTCGCGGTCGTGGGCGATCACGGCCACGGCCTGGAGAAGGCTCTCCACGGTGCTGCCTCCGGGGTGGGTGAGCGGACGGTGGTCGGGGCTCGAGGAACATCCATGCCAGTGCCGGCCCTGTCCGAGCCACCGACACGGCGTCAAGCATCATCGCGCCGCCACGGCGCCACCTTCAACGGTTGGACTGTCCGTCATCCGCTTCGAGCTCGGTCGCCGGCGCCTGGTGGGTGGCCGCCCACGAGGCCAGGAGCGCCAGATTGTCAGCGGTCGGTGTGCCCGCGGGTGCCGTGTAGACGTTGAGGAACAGGCCGGGTTCGGCGGGCAGTTCCAGGGACTCGACGTCCAGGTCGAGCCGGCCCACGATCGGATGGCGAACCCGCTTGCGGCCGGCCCGGTGCAGTCGCACGTCCTGGGATGCCCACCGCTGCCGAAACAGCTCACTGCGCGTCGACAGTTCGCCGACCAGGGCGATCAGCTCCTCGTCGTGCGGATCGCGGCCGGCTTCCATGCGTAGCTTCGCGGCCACGTCACCGGCGATCTGGTCGTAGTCGACGAAGAAGTCCCTGGCCGCCTCGGGGTTCAGATAGACGAACCTCGCCGTGTTCGGGGGCCGTCGCGGGTCGGCCAGCACTGGTGAGAACAGCGCGCGAGCGAGTTTGTTCGTGGCGAGCACGTCATAACGGCCGGTACTGATCCAGGCCGGTGCGTCGGAGACCGCGTCGAGCACCTGCTGCAGCGTCGAGCGCACCGTCACGGCGGGCCTACGCCGGCGTGGGCCGCCGGGCGTCCTGGACTGGCGTGCGAGGTGGAACAGGTGGTGGCGCTCGGCCTCGTCGAGTCGCAGGGCGGAGGCCAACGCGTCCAGCACGCCATCGGAGGCACCGGCGAGGCTGCCGCGCTCCATGCGCACGTAGTAGTCGACCGACACCCCCGCCAGTAGCGCCACCTCTTCGCGGCGCAGACCTTTGACCCGACGGTTGCCGCCGTAAGCGGGCAGGCCCGCCTGCGCGGGTGCGATGCGGGCGCGACGCGAGCTGAGGAACTCCCGGATCTCGGTGCGTGGATCCATCGTGGCCATCTCCTCACCGTAAGTCCGTTCCGCAGTCTAGGGGGTACCCGATGCGGTCGTCGCGATGCCGCCGTCCACCGGGATCACGGCGCCCGTGAGGTAGGAGCCGGCCCGGCCGGCGAGGAACACGGCGATACCCGCCATGTCGTCGTCGCGGCCGATTCGGCGCAGAGGGGCCGCCGCCGCGATCGTGTCGCCGATGGCATCGAGTGCGGACGCCGTCATCCGCGACGGGAACACGCCCGGTGCTACCGCGTTCACCGTGACGTGCTGGGGGCCCAGTTCCCTGGCAAGCACTCTGGTGAGTTGATGGAGGCCCGCTTTGCTGCTGGCGTACGAGTAGTTGGGCGACTCGGCGACGTGGATGGCGGCGATACTGCCGATGTTGATGATCCGCGCGGGATCATCGGCGGTGCCCGCCCTGCGAAGTGCGGGGAGCAGCGCCTGCACCAGCCAGAACGGCGACTTGAGGTTGAGGTCGATCACCGCGTCCCAGGCCTCGTCCGGGAACGTCGCCAGCGGCTCGCGCCACATCGCTCCCGCGTTGTTGACGAGGATGTCCAGGCGTTCCGAGTCGCCCTTGACGAGATCGGCGAGGCGCTGACACTCGTCGTGCCTGGACAGGTCGGCGGGGATTGCCTGAACGTCGCCGAATTCGGACAGTAGACGCTGTGCCTCCGCGCACCTGTCCGCGTCGCGTGAGCTGATGACGACGCGGGCGCCCGCCTGGAGAAGGCCGCGCGCCATCATCATCCCGATGCCACTGGTGCCGCCAGTGACGAGGGCGTACTTCCCACTCAGATCGAAAAGCTCTGTGTGAGTGGTGAACTGGCTGTCCGCCATTGGTCTCCGTCCCCTTCTGTCGTGGACGAACGCGCCGACATGGTCGCGGATACGGGGCAGCTGAATCGACCTGATGGAGGTAGAGCCGCGGTGCGTGTCCATGGAGTGTTGTCGGCGCGTTCGACTCAACCAGGTTGGCAGGCGTTTCGGACGTCTGGGAGGCCCTGGTGATCCAGGTACTGTGAGAGCCCCCGATGCTCGGCGACGGCCGGGCCCGCCGGTCAGTCGATGCCTTCGATGATGCGGACGTCGCGCTCGACGCTGCCGGAGAGGGCCACCAGCGCCTCCTGGTACGCCTCGCTCTCGTAGGCCGCGACGGCCAGTTCGAAGCTGTCGAACTCGATCAGAACGACGCGTTGCGTGATTCCGGCCTCGTGGGCGACGACCCGACCGTCAAGGGACAGGAGGCGCCCGCCCCCGGCCCGGACTGCCGGACCAGCCAGCTCCGCGTAGGCGGTCAGCCTCTCGGGGTCGGAAACGGCGGGGTAGGCGCTGACCCAGTAGCCCTTGGCCATGGAAACCTCCTGTGTTCGGCCGGGCACGTCCGACGTCGGACCGACAATCGGATCGATCGATCCCGGCATGCGCAGGCTAGGGCTTGACGGGCGGTCGAGGGAAAGACCGGTACGGACTAGGCTCAGAACGGATCGTTATCAATCGGCGGGGAGGGCGCATGGCGCCGGACACGGTGAGCCTGCGGTACTTCCTGGTGCTGGCACAGGAGTTGAACTTCACCCGCGCGGCCGCACGGATCGGTATCGCACAGCCCGCACTCAGCGCGCGGATGCGCCGGTTGGAGGCGGAACTCGGGACGGCCCTGCTGGTCCGCAACACGCGCAGCGTCGAACTGACCACGGCCGGTGCGGCTTTGGCGGAGTCCGCTCCGCCCGCGCTGGCGGCGCTGGACCGGGCGTGGGACACCGCCCGGAGCGCGGCGGCCGGCGCACTGGGCACGCTGCGCATCGGATACAGCCTCAGCGCCGGGGCCGAGACGGCACCGGCCCTGGTGGACAGGCTGATTCGCGACAACAGCGGACTTGAGGTCGGTGCGGTCCCGATGGCGACACCGGAGATCTCCCCGGCGGTCGCCGACGGCCGCATCGATGCCGGGATCACCCGCGGTGAACAACCGGGCGATGGCGTGCGCCGGTTCCTGCTGCGGCGTTCGCGCATCGGGGTCCAGCTGGCGCAGCACCATCCGCTGGCCGAACGCGGGGAGATCGAGATCGCCGACGCGGCCGCGTACCCGCTGCGGCTCCCGGACCGTGCGGCCAACCCCGTGGTCCACGATCAGCTGTCCGCGCTGTTCCGGGACATTCGACCGCAGCCCCGATTCCACACGCCCGCTGTCGCTTTCGACCTGTCCCAGCGCGACCTGCGGGACGGGCTCACCCTCGCCCCGGCCGGAGAGGCCGCGGCCACGGTGCAACCGGCCGGTCTCACCTGGCGACCGCTGAGGGGTGCGCCCGGCCTGACGCTCCACCTGGTCCTCCCACGCGAGCAGTCGCCCCTGCACCGCCGCATCCGCGCCGCCGCCGAGGCCCTGGCACACGAACTGCACTGGCTGCCGGACTGACGCACGGGAGGTCGAGCGAGAGGGACCTCCGCGGCTGGTCGGTGCGATGGGGTTCGGTGGTGCCGGCGTCACACCGGCCAGCCGTGGGCGGAGAGCCGGTTGCCGTGGGTGATCTCGCGGAGGGCGTGTGCGGTGTAGGGCACGGTGTCGGCCGGCAGCCCGTCGAGCGGCCACCAGCGCAGTTCCGCGCACTTGTGCGGCTCCGCGTTGCGCACCTGACCGGTGTGGCGGGCCGGGCGGAAGAACAGCTGGAGGCGGCTGTGGTCGGTGTCGAGGTGGTGCAGGGTGTGGACGAGTTCGAGGTCCTCCTCGGCGATGGTGATGCCGAGTTCCTCCTCCGCCTCGCGCGTCATGGCGCGGGTGACCGGCTCGCCCCGCTCCATGTGCCCGGCCGGGAGGTGCCACAGCCCGTTGGCGTAGCTGGTGTTGCGGCGCCGTCCGAGCAGCACCGTGCCGCCGTCGAGCAGGACGAGGTGGACCCCGACGACCAGCATGAGCGGGTCCGTACCCGGTGCCCCGGCGGCCGTGTCCGCGAGGTGGCCGGTGTGCTCGGTGGGGTCGGCGCGGTTCATGCGGTGCTCCCGGTGGACTGGTCGGCTGCGGCGGCGAGCAGGGGCAGGTAGTGGTGCAGGTAGGGCGGGACCTTGAGGCCGAGCACTTCGTCGAGGGGGACCATGCGGACGGCCAGGCCCTCGTCGCCGAGCCGCAGGTCGCTTTCGGGGCCCTCCCAGACGGCGTGCAGGACGCGGGTGAGCGGGAGGCCGTGGTCGTGGTGCGGGTCGGGGAGGGGCCGCAGGCCGGTGATCTCGAGGCCGGCCTCCTCGCGGACCTCGCGCACCGCGGTCTCCCGGGCGCTCTCGTCGGCCTCCCGCCAGCCGCCGATCGGAGTCCAGTAGCCGGGCCAGGCCATGCCCGGCCTGTCTTCGCGCAGGTTCATCAGCAGTCGACCGGCGCGGTCGGTGACGAAGACCAGGACGCCCTCGAAGTCGTCGTCGGTCGGCGTGGGGCGCTCCAGGTAGAGCGGGACACCGGAGCGGTGGGCGCGCAGCACCTGCCGGAGCCGCTGGTACCGGGCGGGGGTCAGCCGGGCGTGCCAGTCGTGGGCCGTCTCGAAGCGCCACTCGGTGTGCTCGGCCGGATCGAGGCGGATCCGGGCCTGCTGCTCGCGGGTCAGGACGCCGCCGTCGAAGACGTAGCCGCAGGCGGGGACGGGCTGGTCGGCGCCGGCCTGTTCGTGGATGACGGCGACCAGGCGCCTGCGGGCGACGGCTTCGGGGTTCTCCGCGGCGAGGTCGAGGCCGAGCTCCTCCCGGGCCTCGCGCAGGGCGGTGCTGAAGGGGGTCTCGCCGTGCTCGACGTTGCCGCCGGGGAAGTTCCACACGCCGGGGTCGACGGCGGAGCGCATCCCGAGGACGCGGCCCCGCGGGTCGGTGACCAGGAAGCAGCCGTAGGCGCTGGGTCGGGCGACGGTGGTGAGGTAGCCGCCGGCCGGCCGCCAACCGGGTACGGCCAGACGGCCGGTGAGCCACTCGATCACCGCGCGCTGCCCTTCGCCGGTCGGCGGCAGCCGCTCGGCGTCGGCCCACTGGTGGCCGTCATGGTCGGGCGAGAGGACGACCGGGGTGCCGTCCGGAACCACGGCGGTGAAGACGAACTGGCGCACGCGCAGGCCCCGTTGGCTGCTGAAGTCCAGGTGCCGCGCGTACTCCAGCGGCAGGCCGGTGAGCCCGGTCTCCTCGGCCAGTTCCCGCGCCGCCCCGGTCGGCACGGGTTCGCCGTCCTCCCGCCCGCCGCCCGGGTACTCCCACAGGCCGGGCAGGACGTCGTGCGCGGCCCGGCGGATCATCAGGATCCGGCCGGAGGCGTCGCGGACCACCACACCGACGCCGATCCGCTCGACGCCCTCGCGGAAGGCCAGCTCGGTCAGCACCTGGAAGTCGATCACCTGGCGGACTCCTCGGACTCGCGGGCGGGCGCGGGGGACTGCTGCTGCGGCACCGCTCTCGTCAAGACGCATACCCGGAAGTCGAGTTCGGGTATGTGCCGGGGACGTCGCAGGCAACCGATGATGGAGCTGTTCGAATCCGGCGTTCAAGTGGACCGGCTCTGGGCGAGCCCAGGTCGAACGGGGACTTTTCGAGCATCCGCGGCACAGGGCAGGGCAGCCTCCGACCGGCCTTGTCCCTCATGGCCGGTCTCAGAACCGGTGGCATTCCCCCGTGAGGGTGAGGTCGGATCAGGCGGTTTGCCAGTGTCGGTCGAGTGCACCAGGCTGAGCTCGAAGCACGAGGACTGCCGGCGAGCCCGGATCGCGCACCGATGAGTGTCCCGAGCCGCGCCGGTCCGTACGCCGGACACCCACGGACGGAAGGCTGGGCCATGCGGAAACTGGTCTACGGCATGAACCTGACCCTGGACGGCTACATCGCCGCGGCCGGCGACGACATTGCCTGGAGCGGACCGCCGAGCCCCGAGCTGTTCCAGTGGTGGCTCGACCAGGGGCGGGCGAGTGGCCTGTCGCTGTACGGGCGCAAGCTGTGGGAGACGATGAGCTCCTACTGGCCGACCGGCGACCAGCAGCCCGACGCCACCCCGGCGGAGGTCGAGTTCGCCCGGAACTGGCGGGACACGCCGAAGGTGGTGTTCTCCTCGACGATCAGCGAGGTCGACTGGAACACCCGCCTGGTCACCGGCGACGCGATCGCCGAGATCGCCCGGCTCAAGGCCGAGGACGGCGGCCCGATGGACATCGGCGGTGCGACGCTCGCCGGGGCGGCCATGCGCGCCGGGCTGATCGACGAGTACGTGATCGTCACCTATCCCGTCCTGGTGGGCGGCGGCACGCCGTTCTTCACCGCGCTGGACAGCTGGGTGAACCTGAACCTGGTGGAGACACGGACGTTTCCCGGCGGCGTGGTCCTGACCAGGTACGAGACGAGGCGCTGAGCAGCAGGTTCGCCGGCCCCGGCGTCCGCCCGCCGCATCCTGGAGCTGTTCCCCGCGCGGCGAGGACAGGACGTGCCGGGAACGCGCGGGAACGCGAGAGGACCCGGGAGCGTAGCCTGCTCCCGGGCCCCTGTTTGCCGCCCAATTGCGCACACCGGCACGTTTAAGGGTCGCGGATCAGGTTGAAATCGACGCGTTCTACCTTTGAACTACCGTGCCACGGAGCGGCACAGACAGGACTTGAACCTGCATTCGTCGATATTCGTCCGCACCCGGTCGATCCGGTGTTCGGCGGCGAATGCTGAGACTGGAGCGAGAGTCTGAGATTGACAGGGCCTGCCTCTGCCTGATTGGGCTACCCCGGCCGGTGGTGCCGGGGGGAGGGCTCGAACCTCCACTGTGACCCCTGGTCAGCTTCAACATCAGTGTCAGCTTTTCGCACCGCGCACGGGCCCACCCATCCGGCTTCCCAGGCAGGGGACTTGTCGCGCTCGGCGCACCCGACCGGCTCCCCGGGCGGGCGATCATGAGGCTACCGGAACAGGTAGCCGAAGACGGCGTCACCCACCCGCTGGTCGGTGACCTCGACGGCGTTGGCCTCCTCGCGGGCGAACTTGACGGCCTGCTGGAGCTTCTCCACGCGCTCGGCGAGCTCGTTCACCCGGCGGGCCGGCAGCGCGCCGGAGAACTTGACCGTGGTCCAGTAGCCGACCGCGACGTCCTCGTAGTAGACCTCGACCTGGGCCGGGTGCTTCTCGGTGGCCTCGGCCTTGACGTGGTTGCGCGGCACCTTCTTCGTCCGGATGGTGCGCACCGGCTCGGTCTTCCAGGCGTCGGTGGACGGGTCGAGGTTCCAGGACTCGGAGGCGTCCAGCACCGGGAGCTTCTTCACGAAGGTGAACAGGTCGGTGAGCTGCTTCTCCAGGAAGAGCAGGTACGGCACCGGCACCCCGGAGAGGAGCACTTGGCCGTCCACCACGACGTCGGCGCGGGCGTCGATGTTGGCCCAGTCCTTGGTGGCCGTCACGTCGAAGAGCCGGGTGAGGGTGTTCGCGGTGGACCGCAGGATGTCCTCGGCCTTCAGCTGCACCCGGGTCGACTCCGGCGGCAGCTGCTCGCCCTCCTCGTCCTTGGGCTGGTACGCGCGGGAGATCCCGGCCAGCAGCGCGGGCTTCTGCAGGTCCTGGTGGGCCTGCGTCAGCTCCTGGAAGGACTTGGACTTGACGCCCTTTTCAACGGCGATGATCTGGTTCAGCTTTGCCACGTCCGGGACGCTATCAGTCCGGGACTGATCGGCGACACCCAATTATCGACCGGCTGTTCGGTGCTCCCGCCGGCCACCTGGCCTGGGGTCATGGTGCCTCGTCCACCTGGAGACTGCCCGGTCGCGATGCCGTTGCGGACGATGCCGATCGAGTGGGCATTGGCCGGCGCGAGGGCCGTAGCGCCTGCGGCGATCGACCGTGTGCGACGCAATGGGGTTTGGGGGGCTTGGCCGTGATGCCCCGGCGCTCGACGGTCGGCCTCGGTCCTCGCGGGCTGACGACGAGTCCGGGGTCCGCATGGCAAGTGGACTTGAGTCCAGATTCGTATTGCAGTACATATTAGTACTCGGGTTCGTCGATCGGGGGGATCGCCGTCACGGAGCTCCGCCGAACCGGGCGTCACGAGCCACCGCGCACATCATCAGCACCGCACGTCGGGTCCGCCACGTGATCCACCCTCCGGAAAGGGGTTTCGAGGAAGTCGTGAGCACTGTCCGTACAACACCAATGCGAGGTCTGCGCACACCGGGAAGCGGGGTGCGCGGTGTGGCGGCCGCGCTGGTCACAAGCCTTCTGGCCATGACGCTCGTCGTCCTGGCCGGGCCGGCGGCCCAGGCACAGCCGCGAGAACTCGCCGGTCAGCGCAACATCATCACCTGGAACATGCAAGGCGCGACCGCGACGGGCACGGGTGGCACCTACGAACGAGTCCACCAGATCTACAGCAGGGCCGTCGACGCTGCCGCCCGTGACGGCGGCGCGGCCGACCAGCAGCGGGTGGTCATGGCCCTTCAAGAGGCCGGAGTCCCGCCCACGTCCTGGGCCGCTCTCACACCCGCCGATCGGGGGGATCTCGACATCCCGGCCGGGCTGAGGGGCTACCGGAGGAAAGTGGGACGGACGTACAGCTACCTCTTCCTGGCACCGACCACCGGCGGCGACCCCTCCGGGCGGGTCAACTCCGCGATCATCACGAACCAGCTGCCCCAACGCCTGGTCTACATCCCGGCGATCGCCGACAGGCTCCGCCCCCTCATCGGCGTGGGCTACGGCGAGGGGGGTGCGGACGGGGAGTACTACCTCTCCTTCCATGCCTCCTCCGGGAACGGCGGCAGAGACATCATGGGAATACTCCGTGACTTGACGGAGGAGATGGGTCTCCTGGAATCCACCGTCCATTCCGGACATTCTGTCAACTGGTACATCGGCGGCGACTTCAACGTGAGCCCGGACGTCCTCAGGAGGCGCCTGGACGGCCAGCGGGCGACCGACCTCTTCATCGCGGACCCGGCGGGCCCCACCCATCGGGGTGCGAGCAAGAGCACCCTGGACTACGTCGTCACCAACGACCCTTCGATGAGCCGCGTGCGGGGTGTGGTCACCGACCAGTCAGGGTTCTCCGACCATGACTCGGTGTCCTACGGCCGGCGGATCGGCGGCAACGAGCCCTGCGATCCGCTGCGCGTGACGGTACGGGAGGTCACAGAAGCCACGGGTACGGCGGCCGCACCCTGCCCCCTTCCGCGACCGGCCGCCGTCGTCTCCATGGGCGACAGCTACATCTCCGGTGAGGGCGGCCGCTGGGCCGGCAACGGGGACTACCCGGGTTCCGGCTCCGGTCTCGGCACCGACCGCGCCGTAACGGACTGCACCGGGGAGGTCGCCGAGGCGGAGACCTGCCGCTACGACCTGACGAAGGTCTACGGCGGCACCTCCTACCAGGGCGGCAACGGGTGCGACCGCTCGGACGTGGCCGAGATCAAGGGCGTCGACCTCTACGGCATCCCGCCGGCGAACCGCTTCAACATCGCCTGTTCCGGGGCCGAGACGAGGCACGTCCGCAGCGAGGGATTCAAGGGCGAAGCGCCGCAGGTCCAGCAACTGCGCGAGCTGGCGAAGCAGCAGGACGTCAAGGTGATCGCGCTGTCCGTCGGCGGGAACGACCTCGACTTCTCCGGCATCCTGAACCGCTGCGCCCAGCGGTTCCTGCTCGGCCGGGGCGCCTGCCACGAGGGCGAGGACGCTCCCCTGAAGAGCAAGGTGGCGGGCCTTCAGGGCAGCGTGGAGGGCACGGTCGACGACATCCGCGCCGCCATGCGGGACGCGGGGTACGAGGACGGCGACTACACCCTGGTCGTCCAGTCCTACCCGAGCCCGTTCCCGCAGCCCCTGGGCATGCGCGAGACCGGCGACACCTACGACCGGTACACCAAGGCGGGCTTCCCCTTCTACGACGAGGACGCCGCCTGGACCAACCGCACCGTAACCCCGGCGATCTCCGACGCCCTCAAGAAGGCCGCGGTCGCGAAGAAGGCCGTCTTCCTCGACCCGCGGTCCGCCTTCGCGGGGCACGAGCTGAACTCCAAGGACGCCAGGACGGCCGGGGTGGAGAACTCCCCGCGGTCCCCGCTGGCCGCCGATGCCGCCGAGTGGGTGCGCTGGGTCGACCACCTGCCCGGCGTGCCGAGCACCCGCAAGCAGGGCGAGGCGCAGGAGTTCGTCCACCCGAACGCCTTCGGGCAGCAGGCCCTCTCGGAGTGCCTGAGCCAGACGGTGCGGCAGCACGACGCGCACCCGCAGTACGGCACGTTCGCCTGTGACGGACGGGCCGGGGCGGCACCGGGTGCGGTGACCGTCCGGCACACAGGGCTGGAGAGCCGGGACCCGTGGGACGTGCCGAAGCTGACGGTGATGCCGCTGGGCGACTCGATCACCCAGGGCGTGGGCAGCGCCAACGACAGCCTGGGCTACCGCAAGGAGCTGTGGCAGGCGCTGAAGGACCACACCGGCAGCCTGGACTTCGTCGGCTCCCTCAAGCACGGTGACGGCGGCTTCGACGGCGACCACGAGGGCCACTCGGGCTGGCGGATCGACGAGTTGACGGACAACGCGGGCTACCGCGAGGGGGACCTCGACACCTGGCTGCCGGCGGCGAAGCCGAACGTGATCACGTTGATGGCGGGCACCAACGACCTCAACCGCGGCGCCCCGACCACACCCCGGGACGCGCGCGACCGGATGGACACCCTGCTGGGGAAGATCCACGCCATGGCGCCGGACGCGACGGTGGTGCTCGGCTCGGTTCCGCCGACCGACCCCGCCACGCCGTGGGCGCGCTTCCAGCCCCTGTTCGAGGCCTACAACAAGCTCCTGCCGCCGCTGGTGGACACCTGGCGGGGCAAGGGCATGAAGGTGCGCTTCGCGGACATGGGCGCCGTCACCGCGGGCGACATGAGGGGCGGCGACGGCCTGCACCCGACCCCGAGCGGCTACACGAAGATCGCCGACGCCTTCTACGAGGGTGTCGCCGCCGCGGCCGCCGACGGCTGGATCACCGAGAACGTCGAGGTCAAGCCGGCCCCGTACAACGGGGGCGTCCTGGGCGACGGCCCGGTGGACATCGACGGTGACGGCAAGGCCGACTACCTGGTGGTCGGCGACGACGGCTCGGTCCAGGCGTGGCTGAACCGGGGCACCGACGCCAAGGGCGGCGGAGGCTGGAAGGGCGTCGGAAGGATCGCCGCCGGGGTCGCGCCGGGCGGCAAGGTCCGCTTCGCCGACCTCGACGGCGACGGGAAGGCCGACTACCTCGTCCTGAACGACGACGGCTCGGTGCAGGCCTGGCTCAACCGGGGGACCGACATGCCGGGAGGCACCGGTGCCCCCGGCGGTGGCGGGGGGATGGACCCGTCGACCGGCTCCGGCGGGACCACGGGTACGGGCACGCCCGGTGGAGGCGGGGGCATGGACCCGTCCGGCGGATCGGGCGGAACCACCGGCACCGGCACGCCCGGCGGAGGCGGCTGGCAGGCCATCGGCACCGTGGCGGCCGGCGTCGCCCCCGGCGGCAAGGTCCGCTTCGCGGACGTCAACGGCGACGGCAAGGCCGACTACCTCGTGGTCGAGGACGACGGCTCCGTCTCCGCGTGGCTGAACACCGACGGCCGGGGCGGCTGGACGGGCGTCGGGCGGATCGCGGCCGGAGTGGCCACCGGGGACAAGGTCCGCTTCGCCGACTTCGACGGCGACGGCAAGGCCGACTACCTGGTGGTCGGCGACGACGGCTCGGTGAACGTCTGGCTGAACAAGGGCACCGACATGCCCGGCGGAGGCGGCTGGAGCGCTCTCGGAAAGGTCGCCGCGGGGGTCGCGCCGGGCGGCAAGGTCCGCTTCGCGGACGTCGACGGCGACAAGCGGGCCGACTACGTCGTGGTCGGCGACAACGGTTCGCTGGACGCGTGGCTCAACAACGGAGGCGACACCGCCGAGCGCGGCTGGACCGAACTCGGTCAGGTCGCTACCGGCGTCGGTCTGCCGAGCAAGTACGTGTGGCTGGGCGACATCGACGGGGACAAGAAGGTCGACTACCTCGCCAGCAAGGGCGGTGGGGTTTTCGACCAGTGCATGCTGTTCAACCGGGGCGGCGACGGGCGCGGCGGCTGGGAGGAGCCGGTCCCGAAGGAGTCCTCCTGCGACCGAGGTTCCGAGGAACTCCCGGACTCCACCTCGTACTTCACGGACTTCGACGGCGACGGCAAGGCCGATCACCTGGAGGTGATGCCGGACGGCCGGGTCATGTGCTGGGCGGGTACCGGGAAGGGCGGCTTCCGCAGCGGTGGCACGGTGGCCGCAGGCGTCGCCCCGGCCGCGAAGGTACGACTCGCCGACTTCGACGGTGACGGGAAGGCCGACTACCTCGTCCTGGAGGACGACGGCTCGGTGAGCGTCTGGCTGAACAAGGGTGGTGACGGGTACGGAGGCTGGGAGGCCATCGGCCGGGTCGCTGCCGGCGTCGCCCCGAGTGGGAAGGTGCGCTTCGCCGATGTCAACGGCGACCGACGCGCCGACTACCTGGTCGTGGAGGACGACGGCTCGGTCAGGGCGTGGATCAACAACGGCGGTGACGGGCACGGTGGTTGGCGGGAACTCGGGCAGATCGCCGCAGGCGTCGCCCCCCGCGACAACGTGCGGTTCGCCGACTTCGACGGCGACGGCAGGGACGACTACCTCGTCCTGGCGGACGACGGCGCGATGAGGGTCTGGCTCAACCACGGCGGCGACGCCCCGGGCTGGATCGAAGCCGGCCGGATCGCCGCCGGTGTGGCTCCGGCCAACCGGGTCCGGATCTGACCCCTCCGCCACGACGGCCACGACGGCCTCGATGGCCCCGGCACGGTACCGCCCGTGCCGGGGCCGTCGTCGTGCCGCCGCCCGCCGGGTGGCATCAGCGCTCCGGCGCCGGGAATGTATGAGGGGTTGTCCGGCATCGGGCCGTGACGATCCGGAACCGGCCCCGGGATCGGCCGGGGCGGTACGAAGGAGCGGCGGCCATGGGCGAACCGGACGGCAGGACGGCACTGGTGACGGGCGGGTCGCGCGGGATCGGGCGGGCGGTCGCGCTGCGGCTCGCCGCCGACGGGGCGCTGGTCGCGGTGCACTACGGCGGCAACGAGGAGGCCGCCGCGGAGACCGTGGAGCTGATCGCCAAGTCCGGCGGCCGGGCGTTCGCGGTGCGGGCCCGGTTCGGTACCAGTGGTGCGCTGGACGAACTGTTCGAGGGCCTCACGGCCGGGCTGGCGGAGCACGGCGAGGACGGCCTGGACGTCCTGGTGAACAACGCGGGCATCCACCTGGCCGGTTCGATCGGACAGATCACCGAGGAGGAGTTCGACCGGGTGATGGCGATCAACGTCCGCACGCCGGTCTTCGTGATCCAGCGGGCCCTGCCGCTGCTCCGGGACGGCGGGCGGATCGTGAACGTGGCCTCGGCCGCTGCCCGGATCGGCTCGCCCCTCCAGATCGGCTACAGCGTCAGCAAGACGGCGCTGGTGGCCCTCGCCGCGCCCCTCGCCAACGAGCTCGGCCGGCGCGGGATCACCGTGAACACCGTCAACCCCGGCGTGATCCTCACCGACATGACCTCCGCGTGGACGAGCGCCCCGGAGGCGATGGCCGGACTGGAGTCCATCACCGCCCTGGGCCGGATCGGCCTGCCGGAGGACGTCGCGGACGTCGTGGGCTTCCTCGCCGGCCCGCAGGGCCGCTGGGTGACCGGCCAGGCCATCGACGCCTCCGGCGGCACCTACCTCGGCCCGATCCCACCGGCGTGACCGGACCGGGCCCCCTTCGGGGACGTCAGGGCTGTCCCGTCACCCGGGCGGGTGAGGGGCGGTCCGTTCGTAGACGGCCCCTCCGGGGATGAACCATCCTGCCTTCTTCCGGACGGCCGGGCTCGGGTCCTGCGCGGAGGACCTGCGCAAGGCGGCGACGGCTCCGGCATCGGTGTGGGCGAACTTGCCGACGAGCTCGGCGGCCATCGCCCTGGCCCGCGGGTCGGGGTCGGAGGCTAGGTGCCGCAGCGCTGGTTCGAGGACCCGGTCCGCGCCCGGTGCGCACGTGTCCCCCTTGCACCGGTCGCACGCCAGGGCGTGGAACGCGGCGATCCTGACCCGGGCGTCGGGATCGTCGGCCATGGAGATGAGCTCGCCCATGGACTCGGTATCGACCAGGTGGTCCAGAAGCCGGCAGCAGCCTTCCCGTACGGCTGCGCTCTCGTGGGACAGGCCGGCGCGGATGGCACCGAGCGCGTCCTCCGCGCGCCGCAGCAGCTCCCGGTAGGCCGCTACGGCACGTTGCGGGTCGCCCAGGCACGAGACGAGGGCTTCGTTGTCGGTCCTGACGAATCCGAGCATGGGCTCAGTGTCGAACCACGCGAGGCGGCCGGGCAAAGGGATTTCGCATTGGCGGAGGGGCCGCCGGGCTCAGTGGAGGGGCTGCTGGAAGAGGACCTCCGGGTACGCCGCCGACGGGCGGTCGAGCAGCCGCTGGGGGATGCCCTTCAGTTGCAGGTCGAAGAAGGCGCCCACGTAGGACCGGGTGATCTTCTCGGCGCGCAGTGGGGCGAGCGTGGCCTCGGGGTCGGGCAGGCCCGCGCGGGCGCCGATGAGTGGTGCGTCGGTGAAGCTGCCGTGGTCGGAGCCGGTCACGGACAGCCAGCGCTTCCAGCCGTCCGTGCGGGCCCAGGCCTCGTTCCAGGTGGTGTCCCAGCCCGAGGGGTTGTGGACGGACTGGGTGCCGAGCATCAGGAAGGGCCGTCCGCCCAGCCCGCCGGCGGGGAACGGGTCGAAGAACTTGCCGTCCATGTTGACGCCGGCGCGGATCCGCTGGTCGGCGGCCATCGTGCTGGCCGCGGAGTTGCCGCCGATGGAGTGCCCGGCCATGCCGATCCGGTCCCGGTCGATCATGCGGGCGTGCGGCCAGGCGGGGCGGGGGCCGGTCAGCTGGTCGAGGACGAAGGAGATGTCCTTGGCCCGGCTCGGGGGGACGGCCGCGATCTTGTCGTCGTTCAGGTCCTGGCAGACGGCGCAGGTCAGGGTGCGCCCGTCCGGGAAGGTGGTGCCGGAGGTCTCGTAGGTGTGGTCGACGGCGGCGACGACGTACCCGCGGCTGGCCAGGTCCTCGGCGAGGCCGGTGAGGGTGCCGCGGGGGAGCGTGAACCCGGGGGAGAGGACGACGAGCGGGTACCTGCCCGGCGCCGGGCGCGCGTCGGTGCGGGCCCACGGGTGGAGGCCGGTGGCCGCCTCGGGCGGTATGGTGCCGCCCGGCACCTGGAAGTCCAGCAGCAGCCGGGCCTCCTCGGCGGTCAGGTACGGGGTCGCCGGACCGCCCGTCCCGGGGCGGGCCGGGTAGTACATCGACACCATCAACTGCCGCGCCCCCGCGGTCGGCACCCACGGGTCCGGGCGGTCCCGGTCGACGAGGTGCAGTGTGCTGCGGCCGACGGCCTGCGACCCCGTCGGCCGGGGCAGGTCGAGCTCTGCGGCGGACACCTCCGCCGAGGAGGCGGCGGGAGCGGTGGCGGTGGCCGCGAGCGCCGAACTCGCCCCGGCGATCGGTAGCGGCAGGACGAGGGCGAGCACGGCGGCAACGGCGGTGCGACGGAGTCTGGTCATGTGAGAAACGGTAGGTCGCGAACTCCGATCCGACCTCGCCGTGAAGACTGAGACACCGTCATCTCCGAGGCGTAGCAAGGCATCACCTCCACGGATGACAGGAGCCCGCGATTCCCGGCCGGACGGTGGGCAACCGGGCAGCGGGCGTACTGCGCATGCCGTACCACGGCAGCCGTTCAAGGTGTTGCGGGCGAAGGCGTTCGCCCGCGCCCGAGCGAGGGCGGTGGCACCGGCCGGACCGGTTGCCGGTGCTCAGCGGCGGTACGCGGCCGTCGCGAGCTCGACGAAGGACCGGATCAACGGGTTGGTGTCGCCCTCGTTCCACGCCGCCACCACGCGGCTCGGCGCCATGTCGGTCAGTGGTACCACGGCCAGCTCCGCGGGCAGGTCGTGTCCGAGCGGGGCCAGGCCGACGCTGCCGTTCCACAGGACGGCCTGCTGGCACTCCTGGACGGTGCGCACCACGGCGCCCTCGCGCGGCCTGCCGCCGTTCCAGTACGACTGCCAGACGGGGTCGGTGCCCTGGGGGAACTGGAACCAGCGGCGGTCGTCCAGTTCGGCGAGCCGGAGTCGGCCGCGGCCGGCCAGCGGATCGTCGGCGCGCAGGACCACGCCGACCGGGTCGCTGCGCAGAGTGCGCACCGTCAGGGCGGTCTCGTCGAACGGTGCCCGGGTGAGGGCGACGTCGACGAGTGCGGCGCGCAGCCCGCAGGTGGGGTCGGTCAGATCGGTGTCGCGGATGCGGATGTCGATGCCGGGGTGGCGTCGTCGGTAGGCGGCCGCCAGCCTGGTCACGCCGGGGTCGGTGAGGTTGCCGAGGATGCCGACGGTGATGGTCGCGGCGCCGGCTGCCGAGCTCACCCGGGCACGGACGCGGTCGGCGTGGTCGAGCAGGGCCCGCGCCTCGTCGAGCAGCACCGTGCCCACCGGGGTGAGCGAGACGCCGGCGGGCGAGCGGTCGAACAGCAGGGCCCCCACCTCGGCCTCCAGCTGCTTGATCGCCCGGCTGAGCGGCGGCTGGGTCATGTGCAGTCGGGTGGCGGCCCGGCCGAAGTGGAGTTCCTCGGCGACCGCCACGAAATACCGCAAGGTACGAAGCTCCACGCTGGAACGATACCCGCCGGGTATCGATACCGCAGGACGGGTCTTGGACACCCGTGAGGCCCCGGCGGTGCACTGGTGGACATGAGCGAAGAGACCACGCCCGAAGAAACCACGACCGAAGAAGCCATGGCTGAAGGAACCAGGACCGAGGAAACACGGAGCAACGGACCGCAGGTCGGCCCCGCCCTCTCGGTGGTGGGCCCCGGCGGCGGCGAGACGATCGTCCTGGGCACCACGCGCATGCGCGTCCTGGAGGACGGCAGCCACACCGGGCACCGCCTCGCGATCGCCGAGTCCGTCCTCGCCCCGCACACCCAGGGACCGCCGCAGCACCGCCACGCCCGGCACGACGAGGGCTTCTACATCCTCTCCGGCACCGTGCGGTTCACCGTCGGGGACGAGGACCACGACGCCACCGCGGGGACGCTCGTGATGGTCCCGCCCGGTACCCCGCACACCTTCGCCAACCCGACCGACCAACCCGCCACCATGCTCAGCACGTTCACCCCCGACCTGTACGTGCAGTACTTCCGGGACCTCCAGCAAGTGCTCGCCGACGGCCGGCCGCTGACGCCGCAGGCCAATGCCGACGCGATGAGCCGCTACGCGACCGAGCCCGCCACCGACCTCGCCTGAAGCAGTCGACCGGTCCCCGTAAACCGGTGACACGTGAACAGGAACACCGAACGGAAACCATGAACACCGCCTACTGGATCCTCGCGGCACCGCTCGCCCTCTTCTACGCCTACGCGGGCACCCTGAAGGCGACCCGCAGCCCCGACCACCTACGACCGATGATGGCCTGGGTGGACCGCGTACCGTTGCCCGCCCTCAGGGCATTGGGGACGGTCGAAGTGCTCGGCGCGATCGGCCTGGTCCTGCCGCCGCTGACGGGCGTCGCGCCCCCGCTGGCAATGGCCGCGGCCGTCGGCCTCGTGCTGCTCCAGGCCGGTGCGGTCGCCGTCCACCTGACCGGCGGCGACCGCCGGATCGCACTCAACCTCGGGCTCGTCACCACCGCGGCCGTGACCGTCTGGCTGGCCGCCGGACTCTGGTAGGGCACTGCCCTCCACCAGTGCAACCGCTCAGATCGGCAGGTTCCAGCCCGGGCCGTCCTCCGTACCGATCCACACCCGTTGTCCGGCCGCCGAGACGGTGATCCCGAAGCCTTCCTGGTGCGGCTCGCCGGCCCGCTGCCAGAGCTGGACGGCCTCTTCGACGCGGTCCCACAGCCGCAGCGGGCCCCGTTGGGTGACGGTCCATCCCCCGTCGGGGCCGGGCGCGGTGCGGGCCTGGGAGCCGGTGGCGACGTCGGAGAGGATCTGGGTCACGCCGTTGCCCATGCGTTCGGCGGAGGGGGCGGCGAGCTGGGCGACCCAGCTGCCGGTCCAGGTGTCGACGACGGCCGGGTCGATCAGGCTGGGCCGTTCGTCGCCGGGCAGCATGGCGAGGGTCGAGCGGGGCGGGCGGTCGTGCGGGCGGGCGATCATGAAGCTGGTGTAGCCGGGCAGGAACCGGCCGGTGGCTTCGCCGGGGCCGGTCACGGTGAGCTCGGCCAGGCCGGAGGCGTAGCTCCAGCCGGACAGGGTGACCAGGATGCGGCCGCCCGGCTTCACCTGGTGCAGCCAGGGCATCGGCAGGTAGCGGACCGAGCAGGTGGCGATCAGCCGGTCGTAGGCGCCGCCGCCGGGGTCTCCGCGCAGTCCGTCGCCGACGAGGAGGCGGGGCCGGTAGCCGGCGGCCCGGAGTGCGGCGGCGGCGCGTTCGGCGACCCGCGGGTCGTACTCGATGCTGGTGAGGTTCCCGTCCCCGAGCCGGTGGGCGCCGAGGGCGGTCGAGTAGCCGGTGCCGGTGCCGATCTCGAGGACGCGGTGTCCGGTGTCCGTGCCAAGCCGCTGCCACATCCCGAGGACGAGGGACGGCAGGGTGGAGGAGGACGACGGGGCGCCGACCACGGGTTGTCCGTCCGCCTCGTCCGCGCCGGTGTGGCCGTCGAGTTGGGTGATGAGCGTCCGGTCGGTGTAGATCCCCTCGAGCCAGCCGGGGTCGCCCTGCCGGACCGGCCGGTAGGCGGTCGGGTCGCTGCCCTCGACCGGGAGGAAGTACGCCCCGGCGAAGGCCTCGCGGGGGACCGCTTCGGCCGCCTTGATCCATGCCGGGTCGGACAGCGCGCCGTTCTCGGCGAGGTCGGCCGTCAGGGCGGCGCGCAGCTCTTCGGACGTGCTCATGCGTCGGGGCCTTTCTGCAGCTCGTCAGCGAGTGCGTGTGCGATGCGGTCGGTGGTCTCGGGCGGTTGCCAGGCCCACTGGCCGTTGGGGTTGCATTCGAGGAACGACCAGGTGCCGTCCGGCGTGACGGCGAAGTCGAACGCGCCGAACACCAGCCGGAAGTGGCCGAGGTAGTCGGCCACGGACCGCGCGACCGGTTCGGGCACGGCGATCGGCGTGCAGGTCATCAGGTCCTGCCGGTGGCGCCAGTCGAGGTCCGGGCTGTCGATCCGCACGCCGAACAGCCGGTCGCCGACGGCGGTCACCCGGGCGTCGTACGCCTTGGGGACCCGGGCCTGGAACAGGTGCGGGCAGGCCCGGACCGCGTCCGTGATCTCCTGCGCCCGGACGTCCCGCACCCACACGGCCCGCGGTTCGCCGTCGACGGAGTACGGGGTGTTCCACACGGGCTTGTAGACCGCTCCGGCCCGCTGGAGGGCCACGAAGTCCCGTGCCTCCTGCGGGTCGTTGGTGACGAGGGTGTCCGGGACGGCGAATCCGGAGCGCTGCGCGGCGGCGAGTTGTGCGGGTTTGTGTTCGGCGGCGCGGTTCGCCCACGGGTGGTTGACGTAGTGCGCCCCGGGGAGGGAGGCGAGGATGCCGCCCGCGCCCCACACGGACTGCGAGGCCGCGAAGCGGCGTTCCTGGCCGTCGAGGTCGGCCGGCCCCTCGTAGGGCGAGGCCCGGCGCACCCACACGGCCCCCACCTCGGTGAGGTCGAGCTCCCGGCTCGGGGTGCGCAGGGTGCCCCGCCGGCCGCCCGTACGGAACGAGGCGGTCAGCGAGGCGCCCGTGTGCAGGTCGGTGCCGGGGTCGAGACGGACCACGGGGGAGCGGCGGTGCGCGAGGACGCGCAGGACCACGTCCGCGGTGACGTCGTAGAGGTTGGTCAGCACCAGCACCGGCCGACGGTGTCTCGGCGTCAACTGCCGCTCTGATCCTGGTCGTAGGACTCGGTACTGTCGGCGTCGGTCGCACCGCCCGGCGCGGCCCCGTCGCCGGGACGGGTGCTGGTCGGGGTGAGTCCACTGGTGCTGGTGCCGTGGGAACCCAGTTCCACCGTGCGGCCGTCCTCGTCCACGACGACCGCGATCTGCGTCTCGGGGTCGATCACGGGCGTGAGCGCCGGGAGCGTGGCAGTGGTGGCCGCGTACGGCGTCATCCTGCCGATGCCCCACGGTACGGGCGTCTGCGTCATGCATCCTCCTCGTATCGATGGTGCCGGTTCACTGGCGACCACTTTGCTGGTGCACGAAGGTGCTTTCAAGCCCGTTCCGGCGGACGGAATATGCCAGGTTGCGGAGGCGATCTCCCGGGCCCCGCCCCGATGGCCACGGGGCGTGGGCCCGTCGGCGTCGCCGGCCCGTGGCCCGTCGGCGAGGGCTGCACCGGGGACCGGTCACGGCCGCCGTCGGGCGGGTGGCCGTCGGGGCGGCGCCCCTGGCGGGCGTGGCTGTGCGGTTCCGTCCGGGGCAACGGTTGGGGCGGCTTGGCGGGTTCACCGTTTCGAGTAGAGAATTCCGGAAAGAGAAGTTGCCTGGTCAAGGGCGTGCGGTGAAGCCGGAGTTGTGAAGTGCGCATGGCATTTCGACGACTTGCCGCCGGCCCGGATCCCGCCAATGCAAGGAATTCGCTCAGTGCTTAGTTGATTCGTGCGAATCCCTTCCGTTCCTCGATCGAATCTGACAGCATCGTCCGCTATCCGGCGACCGATTGCCGGTGATCAGTGCGCCGCACGCGACCGCGATCGCGGCCGCCCCTGCTGCTGTCGGCCTTCCTCATCGGACGCCGCCGTCGAGACGTGGCCGCCCGCACGCGCCACGTGGAGGAGATGTGACCACCCAGGCCGGCACCCGCGTGCCCACCCCCGACACCGCCCGGCGCCCCGCGCGCTGGGTCCGTACCAGGCTGCGGGCGAACCCGCTGGCCGCGCTGCTCATGGCGGCCCTCGCGTTCGTCACCGTCTTCCTGGCGGCGGCCTTCCCCCTCGTCATGGACCGGGGCGCGGACACGGCGCTCCAGTCCTTCGTCAGCGAGAAGGGCGTCAACCCGACCAGCCTGCGGACCACCTCCAAGACGCGGGAGGACGACAGCATCGCCGAACTCGACCGGGTGCAGCGCCAGCTCGTCGAGCAGGTCGACGGGCGGCTGACGCTGTCCCCGTCGGGTCAGGCCTACGGCGCCCGCGCCCTGGCCGACCGCTACATGACCAACCCGGGGTACGCCCACCTCTCGGACAAGGAGCCGTACCCGGCCCTCAGCCTGCTCTACCTGCACGACCTGGCCGCCCGGGCCACCCTCACCGACGGCACCTGGCCGACCCCCGGCGCCGTCGGCGATCCGCTGCCGATCGTGGTCAGCAAGAAGGCCGCCGAGACCATCCGCATCAAGCTCGGTGACGTCATCGACAACGGCGACGAGGGCGCGGGTGTCCGGCGGACCACCGTGGTGGTCGGCCTCTACGAGGTCAACGACCCCCAGGACCCCTTCTGGGACGACCTCGGCTGCCCGGCCCGCGCCTGCCTGAACACCGACGCCGAGCACGAGCACTGGACGACCAGCGGGTTCGTCGACGGCGGCAGCCTGTCCGCGTTGGTCCACTGGGGTTCGAACGCCGAGAACTTCTGGCGGCTGCCCGTCGACCCCGCCTCGCTGCACGCCGACCAGCTCGACCGTACCCGCGGCGTCATCACCTCCTTCCTGACCGGGCACGATGCCACCGTTCTCCACGACGCGATCGGGCGCCCCGACCTGCACACCGTCTCCGGCCTGCGCGACGTCCTCACCAGGGCGGACGAGCGCTACCGGGCCTCGCTGCCGCTCAGCGTGATCGGACCGGTCGGCGTCGCGGGCGTCGCCACCGTGGTGCTGTTCCTGGCCGCCGCGCTCACCACCGACCGGCGCGCCGCCGAGATCCGGCTGCTCCGGGCCCGCGGCGGATCCGTCGCCGGGGTGCTGCGGCGGTTGATCGGCGAGGGGTCGGTCACCGTACTGCCCGCCGCCGTGCTCGCCACGACGCTCGCCCTGGTGCTGCTGCCCACCCCCCGGTGGGACCGCGCGGTGCTGGCGGCCCTGGTCGCGACCCTGATCGCCCTGCTGGGCTTCCCGGTCCGCGCGGCCCTGCTCTGGGTACGCCGGCGGCCGGTCAGCGGACGACGCCGACTGGTCGGCGAACTCGCCGTCCTGGCGGTCACCGCCGCGGCCGTCGCGGAGGTCCGGCGCCGGGGCGTCGGCCACCCCGGGGCCGGGGTGGACCCGCTGCTGGTCGCCGCACCGCTGCTGCTCGCCGTCACCGGCGGACTGCTGCTGGCCAGGATCGAGCCGGTGGTGGTCGGCCGGCTGGCCACCCTCGTCGGCCGGGGCCGCGGCCTGATCGGCTTCCTCGGCCTCTCCCGGGCCGCCCGCGACGCCTCGGGCCGCCGCAGGCCCTCCGTGCTGCCGCTGCTCGCCCTGCTGATCGCCGTCACCACGACCGGCTTCGGCGCCACCGTGCTCGACACCGTCGACGACGTGCGGACCCGCGCCGCGCGCATCACCACGGGCGGGGACATCGGCGTCTCCCTCCCGGACTACGCCACCCTGACCGAGCCGTTCACCAAGGCCGCGGCCGCCCTGCCGGGCGTCCGGACCTCGACCGGGGTCTGGATGGAGACCAAGGCCCGCGTCTTCGGCGGCGACCAGGACTACACCGAGGCCAACCTGGTGGTGGTGACCGATCCGACGGCGTACGCCGAGATCGCCCGGGCCCTCGGGGCCGGCGAGTTCGACCCGGCGAAGCTGGCCGGGACGCCAGGCGGCCGGGACACCCCGGTGCCCGCCCTGGTCAGCCGCGACCTGGCCCAGCACCTGGCCGCGGGGCCGTCCCGGGTGCGCACCCTCAACGGCAACGACCTGCGCCTCACCGTCGCCGACACCGTCGGCGCCACCCCCGCGCTGCCGGACCCGGGCAAGCCGTTCGTCGTCGTCCCCGCCGGCCCCACCTGGGAACGACTGCCGGACGCCAAGCGGGTGAACCAGTGGTTCGCCGTCGGCGACATCGACCCCGACCAGGTCAGGACGGCCCTGCGGGACAACGGCGGAGCCAGGCCCGTCGGTCTGGCCAAGCTGATCGCGGACGGCTCCACGGCCACCGGCAAGGACACCCACGGCCTGCCCGCCGGGTACACGGTGCACAGCAGCCGGGAGACCGCCGCCGCGCTCGGCGCCGACCCGCTGCAGCACGCCGCCGAGCGGCTGTTCTGGTACGCGGCCGCCGCCGGAGCCGGATTCGCCCTGCTCGCCGTCCTGCTGACGCTCTTCCGGGCCGCCCCCGACCGCACGGCCGTGCTCGCCCGGCTGCGCACCATGGGCCTGCGGCCCCGGGACGGGCTGGCGCTGATCATGACCGAGGCGCTGCCGCAGACCCTGGCGGCGGCCGTCGGCGGCGGCCTGGTCGCGCTGGCGGCGGTCGCCCTGCTCGGCGGCGCCTTCGACATCTCGACGCTGGTCGGCGCCAAGGTCGGGGACGTCATCACTCCCGTGCTGCTGCCGGTGCTGCTGCCCACCGCGGGCCTGGCCCTGCTGGTCGGCCTCGGGGTGGTGCTGGAGACGCTGGTCGCCGGCCGGCGCCAGATCGCCACCGAGCTTCGGGCGGGGGAGCAGGCCTGACGGCGGGGCCGGCGCCGGGAAGCCCCGTCGTCGGCCCGTCGCCCGGATCGGTCGGCCCGTCACCCGGATCACTCGAAGAGGCGATTTCGGTGCGGTGACGCCACGGGGGCGCGGACCGGCGGCCGGGCCGGGCGGCGCCTTACCGGAGCGGCCCGAACGCCGGAGGAGTTCCGTGGACCGGTCGGTGACGATTCACCCGATGGGCTGACAGGGCATCGGCCCGGGGTGGCTCCGACCGGTATACGTGACGTCATCCATCGTTCGGAGAACCACCTGCGAGGGGCCCATGACCGATACGGCCGACACGTCGTCAAGGACGGCCGCCGAGAGGCTGCCGGCCGCCTACGCGCCCCGGGTGGCCCTGATCCGGGGCGCGATGGAGGCCGGGAACACGGCCCTCGCGACCCGCCTGGCCGAGGAGCTCCACCGGTACGTCGCCCTGGAGCGCGGCGCCCTGCACCCCGAGACGCTGCGGGCGCAGGAGGTGCGGGCGTACGTCGCGGCGGTCGGCGGCGACCCCCTGCGGGCGGCCGACCTGTTCGCCGTGGCCGCCACCGCGTGGGCCGGGCTGGGCGCGTCGGAGCAGTGGGCGGCGTCGCGCAACGCGGAGGTCTGCCGGCGCCGGGCGGAGTCGGCGGCGGCCGCCCCCTCGGCGGTCCCTCTGGCGGTCCCCGGCGCCCGGCGGCCGCCCGGCTGCCCGTCCCCGGTCCGGGCGTTCGGGCGCGGCACGGTCGTCGCGGTCGTCCTCGCGACGGCACTGCTCTCGGGAGCGGCGGACGCCGGCCCGCGGGCCTACCTCGGGATGGGCCCGCGACCGGTCCCCGACGACCAGCCGGTCGCCCCCGCCGTCGTGGGGGTCCTGGAGCGCTCCGCGCCCTCGGCCTCGCCGGTGCCGGTCCCCGTGCCGTCCCCGTCCGAGCTCGCGACCGCGGAGCCCGTCCCCGCGCCGGACGCCGGGCCCGCCGGCGACCAGGAGGACCAGGCCGCCGACCAGGGCGACGGCGGGCCAGGGCGCACACCGGTGCCGAGCCCGGGGCGGCGACCGGGCTTCCCGGCCGCCGGCTCCCGACCGCGGCCCGCTCCCGAGGCCGGGCGGCCGGCCGGCGGCCAGGCCGCCGACGCGGACCCCTGCGCCGCCGCCGGCGCGTACGGCGGCCAGTTCCTCGGCTCCCTCGTCGAGCTGTGCCACCGCGCCGCCGGGGTGTCGGGCAAGCGGTCACCGGCCCCCTGACCCCGTCCTCCGGGCGGGAGACGAGCCGCGGACGCCCGGCAGCGGGCAGCGCGGCTCGTCCACGGCAGCGCGGCCACGGCTCCGGCGAGGTCAGCGGTCGAGGGCCCACAGGTCGTCATCGCACAGGCCGGTCCGGCAGCACACGGGCAGCCAGTCGGCCGCGAGCTCCCGGACACGGTGCAGGCGAGCCCTGTCGGGCTCCACCACCGTGAGGATCTCGAAGGCGGTGCCCGCCCCGACGAGGGACCGATTCGCCATCACCTCCCCGTAGAGCAGCCAGAGACCTTGCGCGGCAACGTTTCTGCACAGCTCCGGAAGATCGAGTCCTCGTCGGGCGGACTCCGCGTCCGTGCCCTCGCCCGCCACCAGGCACTGAAGGAGCTCGAGGAACCGCGCGCGGGCCGCCGGTGCGACGTCATCGGCCAGTGCCGCCAGCGCAACGGACGCCACCGCGGGAGCCGGCTCCCACAGGACGACCGGGGACCAGACATGCCATTCGAGGTCGACCTGGCCCGGCTCCGCCCCGGACCCCCCGCCCGCGAGCCGCAGCAGATCCCGGGCCAGGTGCTCCGCCGAACCGCCGCAGCCGCACAGCATGCCCTTCCAGTCCTGCCGGGCTGTCTCCATCTCGACCAGTCGCATAGCTCCCACACCCTAGACGCACTCGCGAGGCCCGACGACCCGCGGGGCGCCTCGGCCCCGTGCCCTCCGGCAGCTGCCCCGTCCGTCCCCTCGGCGTCCCCTCCGCGTCCCATTCCGGCGTTCCAGGCCGGCCTCGTTCCCGCTGGTCAGAGCCCCCTTCGCCGTCCCACCCTCCCTGGTGCGGCGCCAGACGTGGCGGCTGGGACGGACCGTCGCGCAGGCTTCGGCCGTCCGACCGACGCAGCACCCGAGCCCATGCCGAAAGGGGCGCGACCACATGTCCGTCCGTACCTCCCGCACCCGTCTGGTCAGCGCCGCCGCGAGCGTCGTGGTCGCCGCCTTCTCGCTCACCGCGTGCAACGACAGCGGGGTCATCGATACGGCGACCGGCCCCTCGCTCAGGGCTGCGGCGCCCGCCGCTGCGGCCGCCTCGACCTCCACGGCCCCGTCTGCCGACGCCGGTGGCACCACCGGTTCCGCCAGTCAGGAGCCGGCCGCCGCACCCCGGCCCACCGCCCCGAAGCCCGCCACCGGCACCCCGACGCCGAAGACCCCCGCGGCCGCCAAACCGGCCACCTGCGAAGGCTCCAACACCGCGACCACGGCCGCCCCGCTGAACCGCCCCGTGAACCACCTGCTGCTCACGGTCACCAACACCGGCTCCGGCACCTGCTACCTCTACGGCTACCCGGCCGTCCGCTTCGGTGAGGCCCAGTCCGTACCCCCCGTCATCACCGACTCGAAGCCGCAGGCCGTGGTCACCCTCCAGCCCGGCGAGTCCGGCTACGCCTCCGTGAACCTGTCCTCCACCGACGGCACCGACGGCTCGAACGGCCACACCGTGAACTCCCTGACCGTCTACTTCCACGGCCCCTCCGGCAACGAGAGCGTCGGCGCCGGGGCCCACCCGTCGCTGCCCGCGGAGGGCGCCTACGTGGACGACTCCCTCAAGGTCGGCTACTGGCAGCAGTCGCTGGACGACGCCGTCTCCTGGTGACCCGGGCAGCCTCCGACAAGCCGACAGCACCCTACGAGAGCAGGCACTCCACTATGCGCAGCACGCCCCGCAGGATCGCCCGGCTCCTGGTCGCCTACGGCGGCGCGGCCTTCCAGGTCCTCGTCCTGGGCCGTCAGGACGGTCCGGGCGCGGCCCCGTCGCGGAAGCCGCCGTCACCCGGTGCCGGTTCCTGACGCCCCGTCGCAACCCGCCGACCTCGGCAAGCGGGCCCGGATTCCGTGCGCTCGCAAAACGCTGTTTGGAGTCCCCATGGCCCTACGGATAGCCGTCACCGCCGAGCCGATACCGTCGCACGTGTCCGCGCTCGACTTCGTCATCGGCCCGCGCGGTCCGGCGCACCGTCGCGGCGTTCCGGACCACCGCCCCCGAGCGGCCGGACCGTCCCGACTCCTCCCGCCCGCTCGTCTACGTGAGCCTCGGCACCCTGACCACCGCGATGCCCGGTCTGCGCGGCGTCGTGAGGAGCGTGTACCGGGAGGTCATGGCCGCCCTCTCCGCGACCGGCAGTGAGGCGATCGTGTCCGCCGGACACCTCGCGCGGGACCTGCCGAGCGCGGACCCCCGCATCACGGTCGTCGAGCACGTCCCGCAGCCCGCGCTCCTGCGTCAGGTGGACCTGTTCGTGACGCACGGCGGGCAGGCCTCCCTGCTCGACGCGGTGCAGGCGACGACACCCGTCCTGGGCCTGGGCGTCCTCGCCGACCAGCCCGGCAACACCACCGCGTTCGCCGGGCACGGCCTCGGCCGCGCGCTGGAACTCACAGCGACGCGCGACGAGATCGCCGACACCGTCACGGCCCTCCTCGCCGACTCCCGCTACGCCGCCGCCATGGCCGCCGCCGACGCCGAACTGTCACGGCTGCCACCGCTGGACATCGCGGAACTGCGGGCGTGTGTGTGACCCATGGGCCTCAGCACGCCGCGCGCTGCGGGGACGACGCCTGGACCTCGTATCCCCGGATCGCGAGGAGGGAAGACGCCGGATCCGTTCGTCCTTGACGGGCGGTCACCGTCGACTTCCATCCGAGCGGCTCGCCGACCCGGCTGCGCCCGCTCTCCCGCGTCATCCCGTGGGGGCTTCCCGGGGTGCGGCGCAGACGGTGCCCCGGTTGTCGACGACGGCGCAGGCGCGGGCGTCGGCGGGGCGGGCGGCGCGGACCATCTTGCTGTGGGCGTCGTGGCCGGACTGTTGGCGGTACTCCTCCTGCTCGGGCGGAGTGCCGAAGACCTGGACGCGGTCGCCGGGGGAGCCGCCGCTCATCTTGGCCCAGGCGGCGTGGCAGGAGGGGCTGTAGCGCAGTTCGATCAGGACGCCGAAGTCGCGGTCGGCCGCGGCGGTGGCGGCGTCGCGGTCGCAGACGGTGCCGACCGGGTCGACGTGCAGGCAGGACGCCCCGTCGCAGGAGGCGGCCGCCGTGGGTGCGGGCATCGCCTGCGGGGCGGGCGCGACGGTGGCGCCGGTGTCCGGGCCCGCCAGGGCGTAGAGGAGTGCGCCGGCGGCGGCCGCCGCCACGGCCGCGCCCCCGGCGGCCCACGCCGCCCGGCTCCGTCGCCTGCCACCGGGCTCCTGACCGGCCGTCGGCTCGGCACCGGGCGCCGGTGTCTCCGGTGCGGTCGCCGCCGCAGGCTCCGGTGCCGGCTCCGGTGGCGGCGCGTCGCCCGTGCCGCCGTCGATCGCCGCCCTGAGCCCGAGCGCGCGGACGAGCTCGCCGTCGGCGACCGCGTAGTACGCGGCCAGGGCGTGGAGCGCCGCTTCCGGTGCCGGGTACCTGCCGTCGGGGTTCTCGTAGCGGGAGAGGGTCGTCTGGGCGACCGCGGTGCGCCGGGACACGGTCACCTGGGTGGGGTTCCCGGCCTCCTGACGCCACCTCCGCAGCGTCCGGGCCAGTTCGGCGCGGGCGGCGGTGGCCGTCGGCTGGTCCGGTTCATCGGCTGCCTGCGGCGGCCGGTTGTGCGTCATCGGCTCGGTTCCTCTTCCCTCGGCTGTGCGTAGGCCCAGGTCAGGGCCGTACGGAGGCGCTCCGCATATGCATGGGTAACCAGGCGTTCACACAGCGTAGGAGTCCGGCGGTCGGGCGTGCAATCGTGGTGGTCGGCCGGAGGACGCATCCCCGGCGGAAACCCCACCTCCTCCCGTGTCCGGGGCAGGCCGCGGCCTGCCCGGGGTGTGGAGGGCGCATCCAAGGAGAGATCATGAACATGACACGCCCGCGTCTGCTCGCCGCCCTCGTGGGCCGCGCCGGAAGGACCGCCGTCGTCGCCCTGGTGGCCGCCGGGACGCTCGGCGGCCTCGGCACCGCCGCCGCGGCCACCATCGCCCCCCTCCCGGCCGGTGCGCACGCCGTCCGGACCACCACCGACACCGAATCCGCGACCGCCACCGTGTCCGATGGCGCCACCGCCCGTTCCGCGCTGCGCGAGCGGATCGTCTCCATCGCCCGCGGTCAGATCACCCCGGCCGGCCAGGACCCCGAGAAGACCGGCACGTGCGACAAGTACTTCGCCTACGCCGACGGGACGGAGAAGCAGAGCAAGTGCGCCAAGACCGCCTGGTGCGCCGCGTTCGCCGACTGGACCTGGCACCAGGCGGGTGTGAAGCCCGCGCCGACCACCCTGTCTGGACGCGGCGTCGGCAAGTGGGGCCAGGAGCACCACCTCTTCCACAACCGGCAGCCCGCGCGCGGCGAGCACCCCTACACCCCCGTCCCCGGAGACCTCGTCGTCTACGGTCCGCCCGCCTACGCCAAGGGTGGCCACGTCGGGGTCGTCGTCGCCGTCAACCACGACGGCACCATCGACACCGTCGAGGGCAACGTCGGGGACAAGGTGACGCACCGCCACGTCAAGCCCGTGGACGCCCGCGGCGGTGGGCAGAAGTTCCACATCTCCGGCTACGTCAGCGTGCCCGGCGCCTGACCGGCCCGCCTCCACCAGCGCCGGGGCCCGGGCGGATCATCCGTCCGGGCCCCGGCCGTCGCCGCCTGGCCGTCGCTGCCCGGCCTCGACCGGTAGGTTCACCGTGGCGCGTTCGAGCACGTTCGACGCACTTCACGAGGGGGAGACCACCGGTGGACGTACTGGCGATCATGGAAGCACTGGCCGAACAGGGCATCACCGTGCTGCTCAAGGCCGACGCCGAACGGATGGCGGAGCAGCGCAAGCCGTGGACGTTCGTGGCCAGCGGCGCCCCGCTGCGTGACGACATCCTCGTGCGCACCGATGCCGCCTCGGTGGAGCAGTGCCTCGAAGCCTGCCTGCCCCGCCTGCGGGAACTGGGCATCTCGCTGCCGGAGTGACGAGAGCGGCCCCGCTCCGGTCAGTCGCCGGCCGGTCGGTCGGCGGGTGCGGCCGGGTCGTCATCGACGAGGAGGACCGGCCCGCCGCGGAGAGCGCCGTGTGGGTCGCCTGGGCCGCGACCCTGCCCGCCGAGGGGCCCACCGGCGGCGTCTTCTACGACGGCGAGCGCCTCGCCTGACAGCGGGGGGCCTGCCGCCGTGTTCAACCCGGTGTCCCACCGCTGCCGTTCGGAACGGAGTCCACGATGAAGTCAGTACGGTTCAGCCGTTTCGGCGGCCCCGAGGTCCTGGAGGTCGTGGACCTTCCCGACCCGCACCCGGGCCCCGGCCGGATCCGCGTCGCGGTACGCGCCGCCGGCGTCAACGCCAGCGACTGGAAGAAGCGCGCGGGCCTGATGGACGAGGAACTGCCGCAGACGCTGGGACACGAGGCGGCCGGTGTCGTGGACGAGGTCGGCGAGGGCGTCACCGACGTGTCCGTCGGCGACCGCGTTGTCGGCCTGTCCGAACGAGGGGGCGCCCAGGCCGAGTTGGCCGTGCTGTCGTACTGGGCGCCGCTGCCCGCGTCCGTCCGCTTCGCCGCCGCCGCCGCCCTGCCCGCCGCCCTCGAGACCGCGGCGCGCGGCCTCGACCGGCTGGGCGTGGTCGGCGGCACCGTGCTCCTCGTCAACGGCGCCTCGGGCAACGTCGGCAGCGTGGAGTGCGGGAAAAGGTGTTGCTCGCGCCCCCGGGCCCCGTGGCACCCTGACCCGGTGCTCAACACGCTCCACCCCACAGACCTGACCTGGGACGACGTCGACCCCGCCGACCACCCCTTCGACCCCGCCTCGGTGGCGGGGGTGATCCGCTCCCTCGGGCCGGCGCGGCGGGTGCCCTCCCGGCTTGACCCGGCCATCGATCTGACCAGGGTCAACTGGGCCTGGGAGGTGGCCAAACCCTGGTCCGACGCCATGACGCACGTGCTGATGGAGCGCTACGGCCGCTGGGCGGCCGGGTGGCGCTGGTCGCTCGGCGAGGGGGACGTCGACGGCGGGCCGGTCGGGAACTGGTGCTGCGGATCGCACTCGATCACCACCCCGGAGCAGACCCTCGACCGGGTCGTGGCGGCGCTGTGCGAGTGGCGTGACTGGCTGGAGCGGCTCGCGGAGTGGTTCGAGGCCTACCCCCTGGACCCGGAGACCCTGGACGCGGACCGGATCCTGTGGGAGCGCGCCGCCCGCAACCTGATCCTGCAGGTGGCCGACCGGACGGGCGCCGAGAGCGGCTGGTACGGGCACTGCCGGCAGGTCCTGGAGTGGTTCCTCGGCTACTGGGGCGTCGCCCCCGAGCCGGCCGAGCGACTGGTTCGACAGGCGGTCGGCGGCCGGTTCAAGAGCTGGACCGCACCCGACACCGTCCTGGCCGATGAGGTCGCGGAGCGACTCGTCGGCCCACTGCGTCCGCAGGACATTTACTGGTCGCCGGACCCGGGCGAGCTCCCGGACCACCTGGAACGCTGGCTCGCCGTGCGCGAGAGCGTGCCGTGGTCGGACGGCGCCGACGGCGAGGACGGCACGGACAGCGGGCCGGTGACCCCCGCCCGCGACGGAGCGGCGGAGGACTTCCGCTTCTTCGATGCCGCCGTGGACCCCGCCCGCGCCGCCGGCCTGCTCACCGCACTGGAGCTGGTGCGGGCCGACGCGGCGCGTGGTGCCGTGCTCGACTTCGAGCTGCTGCGCGGCTGGCAGCAGCACGTGCTGGGCACCCCCGAGCCGCCGCCGCTGCGCACCCGCCCCGCCTTCGCCAAAGGCGGCGAGGAGCGCTACGGGATCGGCCCGGACACCCGCGCCCGCCTCGACGCGTGCCTGGCGCAGGCCGCCGACGGCCGGATCCCGCTGGCCGCGAGGGCGGCCCGGGTCTACCTGGATGTCTGCTTCTTCCACCCGTTCGACGACGGCAACGCCCGCGCCGCCCTGCTCACCCTGCTGTTCGTGCTGGCCCGCGCAGGCGTCACCCTCGACTCGGTGCTGCTCATCCGCCGGTTCGGCTACCGGGCCGACGACCCGCACGACGCGCTGAGCCTGTGCCGCTCCGTCGAGATCCACCTCAGGCAGAGCCGCGCCGCCGCTCAGTGACCGGCGGCAGTTGACACGGGGCGCAGTGGGGGCGGCTACAGGTCCGCGAGCCAGGGGTGCCCCGGGTGTACGCGGGTGAGCAGGCCGGTCAGGGTCTCGCGCTGAGCCGGGGTCAGGTGCGGGACGGTCGCGTCGAAGTCCGACTGGTCCTTTTCGCGGACGTGCTTGGCCTTGAACAGCAGGACCAGTTCGGGGGCCAGATACGGGATGCCGTCCCGGGTGTGGTGGATGATCTCGCGGTAGGGGAGCCGGATCGTCTCGTCGCGCCGGCAGATCCAGGTGTCGCCGTCGTGCGGTTCGCGGAACACGTCGAGCAGGTAGTCGCCGGTGGCCGGATCGCGGAGCCAGGTCTGGTGGACGGCGGCCAGTACCTCCGGCGCGGCGTCCGCCCAGATCCGGCCGCTGCCCGCCGCGTCGAAGGCGTACCCGGGGAAGCGGTCGCGGACCTCGGGGAAGCCCGCGGCCGGAATCCCGATCTCGATGTCCCCGTGAGCGCGCGTCCGCCTGCCGCGGAACAGGTCCAGCGCCCACCCCGCGGCCACGTACCAGGGCGTGCCGATCCCGGCCAACCGCTGCGCGACCTCACCCGGAGTCCAGCAGGACGACCACCTGGCGGGGAGGGCCTCGATCTCGTCGGGGGACAGTTCGACGCCGCCGTCGGGCAGTTGCTCGCTCATCGCTGGAACCTATCAGCGGAGGGCCCGCCGTGGTTGTGGGCGGCGTACATCCCGCGACCGCTCCGCTCTGCCACGGCCCCGCACGGCCCGTCAGCTCACGGGCCGCCGCGCCCAGAACAGGACGTGGCCGTTGTCGCCCTCGGGGACGAACTCCTCGTGCGCCACCTCCAGGCCGGCGCACAGCAGCCAGGACCGGTTGGTCGCCGCGTCCGCGTGACTCCACCACATCGCGGCCCCGCCGCCGAGCCAGTCCTCGTCGGTGCCGGTCCAGGCCTGGTGTCCGGTGGTGACGAGGAGCCAGCCTCCCGGCCGTAGCCACGAGGCGATCCGCCCCAGCAGGGCCGGCTGCTCCCCGACCGGAATGTGGATCAGCGCGTACAGGCAGACCACGGCGTCGAAGGTCCCCGGCGGGAACGCCAGGGTCGTGGCGTCCGCCCGGATGAACTCGGCCTCCGGCACCAGCTCCCGTGCCCGCCGGATCTGGACGTCGCTGATGTCGACGCCCGTGACACGGCGCCCTGTTGCGGCGAGGGAGCGGGCCACGGGGACTCCGGTCCCGCACCCCACGTCCAGCACCGTGCCCGCCTCCGGGAGCCGCCCGAGCAACTCCTCGATCCACGATCCGTACTTCGTCTCGCTGTTGAACGCGCGTTCGTAATGCGCGGACAGCAGGTCGTATCCACGCCGGACCAGGTCCTTCGGGTCTTCGTCATCCACAACGGCGCACCGTAGCCGTCCCTGACCGGCGGAGCGACAGCATTTCGGCTGCCGCCGGCCTCGACGGGTGCCCTCCTCCCGGCAGCGTTCTGGAGGCTGACTGTGCGTGCCGGTGGTGTTACGCTCCCAGTAAGAGAGAGTCGACTCTCACTTGTTGGCCGGAAGGGCACTCGTCCGCCCTGGTCCGGACGGGCAAGGAGAGCACGGCTCCGTCAAGCGTTCACTGCTCTTGTGGCCCTTCGGCCGGCGAGGAGAGACCATGACCGCCCCCGCACCGCAGTTACCCTTCGAGCGCCCCAACGCCCTGGACCTGGCGCCGCTGCTCGCGCGCCTGCGCGAGGAAGGCCCGATCGCCCGGGTGACGACACCCGCCGGCGACCCGGCCTGGCTGGTGACCCGCTACGAGGAAGCCCGGGAGATCCTGAGCGACACCCGGTTCTCCCGGCTGCGCCCCGACACCGAGGGCGCCCCGAGGATCTCGTCCTCGGCGCTGCACACGCGCCCCGCCCCCTCGCCCGAGGAGGAGGACCGGGAGCACACGCGGATGCGCCGGATGCTGGCGCCCGCGTTCAGCGCGCCGCGGATGCGGCGGCTGGGCGAGCGGATCGGGGAACTCGCCGCGTCCTGCCTGGACGCGATGGACGAGGAGCGCTCGGGAGATCCGCGACGCGCCGTCAACCTGCACGACCACCTGTCGTTCCCGCTGCCGGTGATGGTGATCTGCGAGCTGCTGGGCGTGCCGGTCGAGGACCGTGGCCTGCTGCGCGGCTGGTCCGAGCGGATCGCCGCGCTGTACGGCGGGGCCGACGGGGCCGCCGCCATGGCCGAGTTCGAGGCGTACGTGTCCGCCATCGCCGAGGAGAAGCGCAAGCGGCCGGGCCAGGACGTGATCAGCGACATCCTGGCCGTACAGGCGCAGGACCCCTCGTTCACCGAGGAGGAGATGGCCCGCCTGGCGGTGGGACTGCTGTTCGCGGGCCACGAGACGACCTCGGCCCGGATCGACCTGGGAGTCCTGTTCCTGCTGAGCGACACCGGCCGGCGGGACCGCTTCGCCGCCGACCCCGAGGGGTCGGCCCGCGCCACCGTGGAGGAGGTCCTGCGGATGGCCGCGCCCGGCGCCCTGGGCCTGACCCGCTACGCCCGCGAGGACGTCACCCTCGCGGGGACGGCGATCGCGAAGGGCGAGGCGGTGCTGGTGGCGATCAACGCCGCGAACCGGGACGGCCGGGCGTTCGAGGAGCCGGACGCCTTCGACCCGTCGCGTTCCCCCAACGCGCACCTCGCCTTCGGGCACGGCGGCCACTACTGCATCGGCAACGCGCTGGCCCGCACCGAGATGCAGATCGCGCTGACCGCGCTGTTCCGGCGCTTCCCCGGCCTGCGGCTGGCGGTGGACGCGCACAGCCTGCGCGACCACTCCGAACGGCTGGCGGGCGGCCTCGGCGAGGTCCCGGTCCTGTGGTGAACGGGGAGCGGCAGCGCGAGCAGGCCACCGTGCGGGTGGTGGCGGACACCTCGCGGTGCGTGTCGTCGGGGCAGTGCGCGGTGACCGCGCCGTCGGTGTTCGACCAGGACGAGGCCGGGCAGGTCGTCGTGCTCGCCGCCGAGCCCGTCGGACGGGCGGCGGAAGAGGCCCGGGAGGCGGCCGCCAGGTGCCCGGCCTCGGCGCTCCGGCTGGATCCGGCGCGCTGACGGCCGGTGGTGTCGGCGGCCCGGCGGGGCCGCCGACACCAGGCGGGGCGTCAGGGCGTGCGGGAGTGCAGTGCGGGGGCGGGGCAGGGCAGTGGGCGGGCCCCGGCGGGGGAGAGGCCGTCGAGGACCAGGGCCAGGTACCGGCGCCAGCCGTCCTCGCGGGGGTCCATCGTCCACAGCACCGAGACCAGCATGACGACGATGCGGTGCAGGTCGTCGGGCACGAGGTCGGCGCGGATCACGCCCGCGCTCTGACCGCGCGCCAGGAGGGCGTCCAGGGCGGCGAAGAACTCCTCGCCGGTCGCCGGGGTCAGGACGCCGGCGGCGCGGGCGGCGGCCAGGACGTTGTAGTCGCCGGCCACCGACTCCAGGGCCGCCGCCAGCACCCGGGCCAGCCCGGACGCGGGGTCGGGGTCGTCGGCGGCGGACTGGATGACGGGCCGGACGCGCTCGCCGAAGCCCTGGTCCAGTACGGCCCGCAGGAGCGCGGCCTTGTCGGGGAAGCGGCGGAACAGCGTGGCGGCCCCGACACCGGCCCGGCGCGCCACGTCGTCGAGGTGGGCGTCGGGGCCCTGTTCGGTGAAGACCTCCCGGGCGGCCCGGATGATCTTTTCCGCGTTGCGGGCGGCGTCGGCGCGCAGCAGCCGGGGGGCGTCGGGGATCATCCCGGCAGCCTATCCAAGAGTGGGTGGACCGCCGCCGGCCGTCCGGGGCGCGTGCCCTGGCCGGGTGTCAGACCGTCCAGGCTCAGCTGCCGGGGTTAGCGGCCAGGGGCCTCGGCGATCCGGGCGACGTGGGCCAGGACGGCACCGGCGCCGTCCTCGCCCGCCATGAGCCCGGCGACGGCGGCCGTACGGCGGCGGACCGGCTCGGCCAGAGCGGCCGTGATCGCGGCGGCGAGGCGCTCGGCGGTCAAGTCGGCGAACGGTACGGGCTGCGGGGCCACTCCCAGCCGGTGCAGCCGGGCCGCCCAGAACGGCTGGTCGGCCATCACGGGCACCGGTACGGCGGGGACCCCGGCGCGCAGCGCGGCGCCCGTGGTGCCCGCCCCGGCGTGGTGGACGACGGCGGCCGTGCGGGGGAACAGCCAGTCGTGGGGCACGTCGCCGACGCAGAACACGCCGTCACCCGCCGCCTCCAGCCCGGCCCAGCCCGCCTGGACCACCGCGCGCACCCCCGCCCGCCGTACCGCGGCCGTCACCAGCTCGCCGAGCCGCTCGCCCTCCCCGGGGGCCATGCTGCCGAAGCCGATGAACACCGGGGCCGGACCGGCCTGGAGGAAGTCGACCAGGTCGCCCGGAGGCTGCCAGCCGAGCGGCCGCGCGGGCCACCAGAAGCCCGCCACGTCGACCGGGGCCGGCCAGTCCGCCGGGCGCGGCAGCAGCACGGGACTGTAACCGTGGACGACCGGACGGGTGTGCCCGACCGGTTCCGGCGACGTCGTGCCGGGAAGGCCGAGGCGCTCGCGCATCCGGTCCACGGCACTCGAGAACATTCGGTCCGCGCCCCGGAGCCGCTCCTGGCCGGCGGCGAGATTGCCCTCCGGTCCCAGGTCCGCGCCGCCGGCGGGGCCGGGCAGCGGGAACTCCGTGGTGGCGAAGGCGGGCGTGAGGTACGTGCCGAGGACGGGCACACCGTACGCGTCCCCCGCCGTCAGGCTGAGCGGCGACGGGGCGAAGGCGGTGAGCAGCAGGTCGGCCCCGCCCGCGACGGCGTCCGCCACGCCGTCGGCGAGCCCGTCCACGAACGCGGTCATCAGCGCGCGGATCTCCTCCGGGGAGGTCGCGCGGGCCCTGGCCCGGATGAGCTCCTCCGGATCCCCCGGCAGCGGCCGGTGCTCCAGGCCGCAGGACTCGAGCAGCGCCGCGAAGGTCGGATGGGCGACCACGGCCACCCGGTGCCCGGCGTCCACCAGACGCCGGCCCAGGCCCGTGAACGGTGCGACGTCCCCGCGGGAGCCGGTGGTGACGATCAGAATACGCATGGGGCAATTCTCCACGCCGGGGCCGGTGTTGATCCAGGCTTGGCCCCGGAGGGGGAGCCTCCGTCCACGTGAGGCCGGTTCGTCCGAGCCCGGCCCAAGAGGGCGTATCAGGAGAGAAGAGCCATGCCCACCGCACCGATCACCCCCGGCGACTTCCCCACCAGCCCGCTCGCGCTGCGCTTCGCCGACCCGGCCCGGCAGGCCAAGGCCCGCGCCTTCGCCTCCGAGCAGGCGGCCGCCGCCACCGAAGCGGCGGACCTGCTGGCCCAGTTGTGGGACACCGCCCCGGGTCGGCCGGCCCGGGCGGCCGCGCTGGCCACCGTCCACGAGCGGCTGGTCGACTGGCGCTACCGTCTCGCCGTCGCGATGGGCCCGCCTCCCGGCCCTGCCGGTGCCTTCTTCAACCCGGAGCGCTTCCGTACCCCGATCCGGGAGGGCGACACCAACTTCGACCGGCTCGGCGAGGTCGGCCGTCTGCGCGAGGGCGCGGAGTGGGACCAGGCCACGCGCGCCTACACCGGGGGCCTGGCGACCCCGGCCTCGGAAGCGATGCTTCGCTACGGCCGTCTCGCCGAGCGGCGCTTCGCCGCCGAGGGCGTCGAGGGCGACACCCTCCAGAACTGGGTGCTCCTGCCGGACGGGCGGCGGATCGCCGGCAACCGCCTCCTGCGGGGTGAGGCCGCGCACCGCGCCGACGCCGAACTCGTCGCCCGCTACGCGGCCCGGGGCCTGGACGCCTCCCGGATCGAGACCGGCGGCAGGCCGGTCTACTCGGCCACTCCCACACCGCGGGACAGCGCCGTCCTGCACTCCGCCGCCCTCGACCTCCTCGCCCGCCCCCACCTCACCGTCGCTGACTACCTGTCGGCCCGCTACCTGCTCTTCCAGGCCCCACAGAACAAGAAGGGGAGCGACGCCGTGACCAGGACGTTCATCGTCACGGTCGGCGCCGTCGCCCTTCCCGGTACCGCGCCCGTCCTGCCCGAGGACGTCGACCTGCGCTGCTACGTGCTCGGCCAGAGCCCCTGCCATCCGTAGCCGGGCAGAGCCCTCTCCGGCCCTTGGCCCGCGTCACGGCCGCCAGCGCCCGCCGGAGAGCTCGGCGAGCGCCTCGGTGAGGTCGGGAGGCAGGGTCCGGACGACGTTCATCGGCTGCACCAGGTACCACCCGTCCCGCCCCCGCCAGCGGGCCGGGGGCAGGGGCGCTCCCGTCCGCGGCCGAACGTGGATGCCGTGGACGGGGGTGTCACGGCCGCGGAGGTGCACCCGGCGGACGGCGACCTCGTCCACGTCGCGCCACTCGTAGCGGCAGCGGTGCCGGCCCGTCCGGGCGGCGATGAAGGTGTCGGTGATGTGCAGTTCGATGTGCCGCCGGCGCAGGAGGCTGATCAGCATCACCAGCAGGCCGAGGGCGGGCACGCCGACGATCGGCTTCCAGGAGTCGAGTCGGTCCCAGGTGCCGCTCACCGTGATCCGGACCAGGTGCAGGCCCAGCAGGGCGCCGAGCGGGCCCCAGTGCGCCAGCATGACGGCGCGGACGCGGCCGGTGAGCAGGTACGAGTCCGGGTCGCGCCGTACGGTGAGGCCGCGCCAGGTGGAGGCCGGGGGCAGGGTCAGGTCGGCGAGGGGACCCGTCGCGACCGTCGTCGCTCCGTCCGGCGTCGCCCGGGGCGCGGGGACCCCTGCGGCCCCCGAACCTCCCTGACCTCCCTGGCCTCCCGAGCGGGGCCCGGCCTTGGCGGCCAGGTGCTGCTGGAGCCGCAGGTTGCGGAAGCGGTACGTCCCGGCGGTGCGCTGGAGCAGGCCGGCCCGGTGGGCGTCCCGCAGGAAGGTCATCAGCGGCCAGGGCAGTCGGCCGACGAGGGCCAGCGAGCACCGGGCCAGCAGCCACCGGCTCCACGGGCTGAGCAGCAGGAACGTCGCGCCCGCCCCGCACCAGGTCGCCAGCGGGTAGGACCAGTCCACCTGGTGGTACCGGTAGAGGTGGGTCCGCGACCAGTCCATCAGCCCGATCCCGGCGGCGAGCAGCGGTGCGAGGACGAGCAGCGTCACCAGGACCGAGGTCCGCTCCGAGCGCAGCAGCGAGTCGGGGGTCGCGGCGTCCACGGTGTCCGAGGGGGCCGCCAACGCGACCATCAGATAGGCGGACAGCAGCACCGCCGCCACCAGTGCGAGACCTTCCTCCGCCGGTGCCAGGAGCTGGAGCACGACCAGGGCGAGGATCACCGGCGGCCCGCCGATCACCACCGTGAGCCGCCAGGCCCGGCCCAGCCTCCCGTTGCGGCCGGCCGAGCGCAGGGCCCCGGCGAAGCGCAGCGGGTTGACCCGCCGTCGGGGTGTCGAGGTCTCGTCCCCGAACCAGCCCTGCCCGGCCGTGCGGACCAGGCCCGCGAGGGCGACGCCGAGGCCCACGGCGGTGCCGAAGCCGAAGGGGTGGCCGGAGCCCCCGACGGCCCCGAGCCCCAGGTCGATCAGCACCGACAGGGCGATCCCCACCACGATCAGCGCGGGCGCCGCCAGCGCCCGCGGCAGTGGCGCGCCGAACAGCCGCCACCAGGCCAGCTCGGCGGTCTCCTGGCGGTTCATCAGCCGGGCCAGGAAGGACAGCCAGGCCCGGGCCCGGTCCGGTTCCCACCGCCGGGGCGGGTGCAGGCGGTCGGGCGCCGGCGGCAGCGGGGGGAACGAGGCGGGCACGATCCGGTCGAGCAGGTGCTGTTCCACCTGCCAGGCGGTCGCGAAGCGCCCGCGGTCCAGCAGCTCGCCCGGGTCCGCCGGGGCCCGCTCGTACCCGCGCCGCAGCAGCCAGACCATCAGCGGCGTCGACAGTGCCCGGCTCACCGGGCTGTCGGGCGCCGTGCGGAGTTCGGCGAGCAGCGGCGCCCACTGCGCGGCGCGCGAGGGCTGCCGGGCCCGGTGCAGGTAGGAGGCGACGTCGCCGGGGGCCAGCGGCAGCGCCTCGATCGCCGAGTCCACCCGGAGCACGTCCCGCTGGGTGGCCACCAGTTCGCGGTAGGGCTCGGTCCGGCAGATCAGCACCACCCCGCCCTCCTGGCCCAGTTGGCGTCCGAGGGCGCCGAGCACGGCGGTCCGCCGGTGCTCGGGCAGTTCGTCGAGGCTGTCCAGGACGGGCAGCAGGCGGCGCTCGCTCACCAGTCGGCGGGCGGGGTGGAGCCCGTCCACCCGGGGCAGACCGGGGTGCTCCTCGGTGATCCGGCCGGCCAGCCAGTCGTGGAAGTTGACCCGCTCGGCGTCCCAGGACTCCAGCGAGAGCATGACGGGCACCGGGACGTCCTCGCCGCGGGTGAGCCGGCGGGCGAGCAGCTCCAGGGTGAGCAGCACGGCGAGGGTCGTCTTGCCCGCGCCGGCCCCGCCGAGGATCAGCAGGCGGCGGTGGTCGAGTCCCAGCAGAGCCTCCGCCATCGTGCCGACCCGGTCGCCGCGCCCGCCGAGTTCGGCCCCCGGCGCGAGCGCGGTGCGGCTGTGCACCCAGCGGACGGCCAACGGTTCGGGGTCGGCCATGTCCCAGGCGTCGGCCTCGGCCCGCCACTGGTACAGCAGGCTGCGGGCGAGCCGCTCCTCGGCGAGGCCGAGCGGTGTCTCCGCCGCCACGGCCCGGGGCGGCACGGTGAGGTGCAGCTCCCCGTTGAGCACACCGATCTGCACCAGGTAGTGGACCGTACTGTCGGTGACGACGTTCCGGATGTTCGTGGGCCCGTGGCCGTCTTCGAATTCCACCACTCCCCGGCTCCGCCCCTGTGTCGACCGCTGCCGCGCGAACTCCCTTTCTACCAGGGCCCGTCCACCCTGTTCGACGGACCGTCGGTTCTCCCGCGGTTCCGATCCGGGCCGGGCGGACGGGCCCGGCCCGAACCGGTAGGGGAGGTACTCGGCCGGAAGAGCACCAGGCCGGCCGGTTTCACCCAGCCCGTGCGCCCGGCACTCCGGCCCACGGGTCTGTCAGAGCCCCCTGAGATGATCACCGGCAGTGTCGACAGAACCGGAGCAGAGCATGGCCGAGCAGGTGGAGCAGGGCGTCGCGCGGGTGGCCGAGAGCATCGCGGCGAACGCACCCGAGGGATGGACGGAGGCGGTGCTGGCCAGCCGCCAAGGCCTGTTCGGCCTGGGCGTCTCCGGTCGGTACACGATCGCCGGTGAGAAGCCGCGGCCGGTCCACGGGGCCGCGATCTTCCAGGGCCTGGACGACGTGACGGCGGCGGTGGGCGCGGCCCGCGGTTGGGAGCGCACGAATCTGGAGATACGGTGCCGGCCGTCCGGCGCGTTTGCCCTGACGGCGTCCCGGCAGGTCGTCTCCCGCCTGCACGATGCCCGTCCCGGGTTCCTGGCCGTCCTGGACCACGACTGTCGGCTGTCCCAGCCGGGTTTCGCCCAGGAGGAGAGCGGCGCCGCCCCGGCGGGCGATCCGGATCTCGCGGTCACCCGGCTGCGGGCCTACCTGGAGCGGCGTGCCGACATCCTGGGACACGCCGAGAGGCTGCCACCGCCGGTGACCACCACGGCACTCGACGACGCCGAGCGCCGGCTCGGCCGGCCGCTGCCCGCCGACCTGCGAGCGCTCTACCTGATCGCCGACGGCAGCGGAGACGAGGCGATCGGCCTCTTCGGCAGCCTCGCCTGGATGCCCCTGGCACGCCTGGTCGCCGTCAACGCGAACCTGTGGGAGCCGGTGTGGTCCGGCTGGGAGACCTCCTGGGACTCGGTCGTCCTCGACGCCGAGCCGCTCGACACCGTCCGGCGCTGCCACGAGCACCCGGGCTGGCTGCCGTTCGCGACCGCCGACGACGGCAACTACCTGGCGGTCGACATGTCCCCGGCCCGGTCCGGACGTCCCGGCCAGGTGATCCAGATCGGCCGCGACTACTACGACGGGCCGCTCTACGTCTGCGACTCCGTCACCTCACTCCTCGCCCGCTATGTGGACCTGCTGGAGCGGGACGCCTACGAAGTGGAGGAGGACGAGGTCGACTACATCGAGTTCGTGGAAGGCCCACGTGAATTCGGCTCCAGCCCCGAGCTGGTGGCGGACGGAATTCCTCAGGACGTCCCGCCCGGCGTTCAGACCGTCCTGATCCACTGCAACGCCCCCGGTGGGCTCATGGACCTCACCCCGCTCACCGCCGCTCCCCACCTGCGGCGCCTCGAACTCCACCGCCGTCCTGTCGAGGACCTGTCCCCGCTTCGGGAGCTGCCCGTCGAGTTCCTGGGCGTCACCCTGCACGGTGGCGACCTCGCGCCGCTCGCGGGCCACCGGCACCTGACCGCCCTCGACCTCGCCACATCCGGGCCCGTCGACATCGCCCCACTGCGCACCGTCCCGAACCTCCGCGGCCTGGACCTCTCCCGGGCGGAGGTCCGGAACCTCACCGCGCTCGCCGAGCGCCCCGACCTGCGCTACCTGGCCCTCACCGCCGGCCAATGGGCCGTCCTGCTGGACCAGGGCGCACTCCCGGCCACCCTGGCCGCCGCCCGCCTGGCCGGAGCGGAGGTGCCCGATGACGTGGCGCTGGCCTGGGCCGAACGACTCGGCCGGTTCGTCGGGGAGCCGTTCACCGTCACCGGGACCCTCGCTCCTGACGGCGGGTGAGAGCGGCCGCGTGCACATCCACCGGCTGCGCAGGATCCTGCGCATCGGGGACAGCCCGGACTCGGTGACCGGGCACGACCGGGGCGGCTACCGGCTGGTCACCGGCGCCGCCGAGGTGGACCTGGCGCGGATGGAGGACCTGGTCACCGCCGGGCCGTGGCCCGCGGCGCGACATCCTTGAACGGCTCAACTCGCATATCAGCTGAGCAGATTACCGATCTCCTTCGTCCTTTCGGGTTCTCTTTCCGGTCGGGCCGTGATTCCCGGCCCCGCCCCGGCGGGCCCGGCCGAGACTGGCCAGGAATCCTGCCGGATCGTCACCGATCGAATGCCATGACGGAGGAAAGCATGCTCGGAGATCTCACGGGCGCAGTGACCGACGCCCGCTACCGTGCCTCGTTCGGGCGGGTCGCCGGTTACCTGCCGAAGGACCGCCGGGCCGTCGACGTCTGGCTGGCGGACCTCGCGGACCGCGCCCAGGCGCGAACGGGGCCGCACAGCCCCGCCGTTGCGGCCATGGAGAAGCTGATCGAGACCGACAGGAACACCCGGTCGCTGGTGGCCGGCACGCTGGAGCAGCTCCCGCGCGCGCTCCAGCCGATCCAGGGCGTCGGCCACCTGCTCCAGTGCGTGGACCTGATCATCACGACCGCGCCCGAGTACCGCGCCAAGTCCGAGGAGCGGATCCTCTTCCCGCTGTCCGCGCTGTTCGCGAACCTGGCGCTGACGAAGGCGGGCGAGAGCCTCCTGCGCACCCCGGCGTTCAACTCCGCGCTCCAGCAGGTCCTCCGCGAGTGGTGCGTGTTCCTGGACAGCCCCGCGAGCCGCTCCGTGCTGACCGAGGCGGACAACGGCTGGCTGTCCCCGTACTCCGTCGAACGCCACCGGCTCGACGACTACGAGATCCCCGACCGCGGCGGCGAGCACTGGGGCTTCGCGTCGTTCAACGACTTCTTCCACCGCAAGCTCAAGCCCGGGGCCCGGCCGGTCTCCACCGAACCGACGGCGGTCCTCGCGCCGAGCGACGGCACCCTGGTGCGCCACGAGCGGAAGGTGGGGAAGAACGCCGGGTTCACCCTCAAGGGCCAGACCTTCTCCCTGGCGGAGACGCTCAACAACAGCACCTACACGGACCGCTTCGTCGGCGGCGACGTCCTGCAGTTGGTGCTCCCCGCCACCGGCTACCACCGCTGGCACGCGCCGGTCGACGGCGTGGTCCGGCACGTGGAGGTCGTCCCCGGCCTGGTGTTCGGCACGGCCGAGCTGGACGGGTCGGGTCCCGTGCCTCAGGGGGTGTCGTTCGGCGGCGCGGCCGCGTCCAGTACGCGTGCCCTGGTATTCATCGAGAGCACCGCTCCCCGTATCGGCATGGTCTGTCTGGCGGCCGTCGGCATCGGCGAGATCTCCTCGGTCACGCCTGTGGTCCGCGAGGACCAGGAGGTGCGGAAGGGCGACGAGCTCGGCTACTTCAGCTACGGCGGATCCACCCACTTCATGGCCTTCGAGCCGGGCAGCGACGTGGAGCCCACGGTCGAGCCGAGCGAGGACGTCGACCCCGAGGACGACCCCCAGGTCGCCACCAACGCCCCCCTCGCCAAAGCTGGTTGACCCCCTCGGGTGCCGACCGGTCGTTCGCGCCCGGTCGGCACCACCGGCCCGCCAAGACCGAGAACACCACCGAGGAGCCCCCGTTGCGGATGACGAACCCCCACCGCGCACGCCACCGGTCCACCCGGTCGGCCGCCGCCTTCGCGGTCCTGGCCGCCGTGGCCCTGACGGGCGCACAGCCTGCGGACGCGTCCGCTCACACACCCCCCGGCGCCGTACGGGCCGCGGGCGCCGGAGCGCTGCTGTCCCCGCAGGAGCACGCCGAACTGCTGAAGGAGGCCGCCCGGATCGCCGTCGAGCTGGCGAAGGCGCTGCACCTGGACCCGCGCGAGGTCCTGAAGCCCGTCGACGCCGCCCAGGACGCGGACGGCACCGTCCACTTCCGCTACAACCGCACCTTCGCCGCGCTGCCGGTCCTCGGCGGCGACCTGGTCGTCCACCGCACCGGGCAGGGCGCCCTGTCGGACACCCGCGCCCACCGGGCGTCGATCGGCGTGCCGAGCACCACGCCGGTGGTCCCGGCTACCCAGGTGGCGCAGTCGCTCCACACCACGCTGCCCCCACGCCTGGTCGTCTGGTCCGCCGCCGGAACCCCGGCACTGGCCTGGGAGTCGGTGCTGGAGGCGACGCAGGAGGACGGAACCCCGAGCGAGCGGCACGTCGTGACCGACGCGACCACGGGCGGGCAGCTGTACGCCTACGAGGCCGTGCACACCGGCATCGGCCAGGGCCAGTACAACGGCACGGTGCCCCTGGGCACCACCCACACCCTGCTCGGCTACGAGATGAACGACACCGCGCGCGGCGGCCACCGCACCTACGACATGCACCACGAGGCCAAGGGCCGAGGAGACCTGTTCACCAACCAGACCGACCGGTGGGGCAGCGGCGACCAGAGCAACGACGAGACCGCGGGCGTCGACGCCCACTACGGCGCCGCCCAGACCTGGGACTACCTCCAGGACGTCCACGGCCGCACCGGCATCCGCGGCGACGGCGTCGGCGCCTACAGCCGGGTCCACGCCGGCTCCAACTACACGAACGCCTTCTGGAGCGACAAGTGCTTCTGCATGACCTACGGTGACGGGCCCGGCAACGCCAAGCCCCTGACCGAACTCGACGTGGCCGCCCACGAGATGATCCACGGACTCACGTCCGCCACCGCCGGCCTGGAGTACACCGGGGAGTCCGGCGGCCTCAACGAATCCACCAGCGACATCTTCGGCACCGCGGTCTCCTTCCACGCCGACAACCCCACCGACGTCCCCGCCTACCTGATGGGCAAGCACCTCGACCTCGACGGCAAGGGCACCCCGCTGCGCTACCTGGACCAGCCCTCCAAGGACGGCCACTCCCCGGACTACTGGTACGACGGCATCGCCGGCCTCGACGTCCACTACTCCTCGGGCCCCGCCAACCACTTCTTCTACCTGTTGGCCGAGGGCAGCGGCCCCAAGACCGTCAACGGCTACGACTACGACAGCCCCACCGTCGACGGCCGGGTCGTCACCGGCATCGGCCGGGCGGACGCCGAACGGATCTGGTACCGCGCGCTGACCACCTACATGACCTCCACCACCGACTACTCCGGCGTCCGCGCCGCCACCCTCCAGGCCGCCGCCGACCTCTTCGGCCCCGACAGCGCCACCGTCACCGCCGTCGCCGACACCTGGTCCGCGGTCAACGTGAACAGCTGACACCCATCCGAGAGGCGGCCCCGGATGACCGCTCCCCCCGTACGGCCCTCCGGTCCCGAGGACGCCGACGAGCTGCTGCGCCTGCGCGTCGCGGTGCTCGACGGCGCCCGGCCCGGCGACGACTGGCGGGCCGCCTTCCGCGACGAGATGCGCGCGCGGCTCGGCACCGACCCGGACCTGCTCGCCTTCGTCGCCCCCGCCGACGGCGGCGCGCTGGCGGCCTGCGCCATCGGCGTCGTCCACCGCTGCTACCGGGGCCCCAGCCACCCCACCGGCCGGTGGGCCCGGATCCACACCGTGGTCACCGACCCGGCCCACCGGCGCCGGGGCCACGCCCGCGCCGTCACCACCGCCCTGGTCCGGGCACTCCGGCTCCGCGGCTGCGGCTCGATCGAACTGCGCGCCACCGAGGCCGGCGCCCCGCTCTACCGCGCCCTCGGGTTCCACCCCGTGGACGGCTACATGACGCTGCGGCCCGGCCCGGCCGAGCTCTGACCCCGCCGGTTGCGCGAAGGGGGCCCGAAGGAGAAAGGTGCCCCAGCCCACGAAGCCCGAGACGCATGACCGTCGGCCCGCCGACACCGTCGTCGGCGTCCTCACGGGAGGACCGAGCCGCGAACGCGACCGCTCCCTCGCGACGGGCGCCGACGTCGCGCAGGCACTGACCACCCTCGGATACCGGATCCGGGTGCTCGACACCATTGATCCCGCGTTCGCGGACCAGGTGCGCGCGGTGGACGTGGCCTTCCTGGCGCTGGCGGGCCGGCACGCGGAGGACGGCAGGCTGCAGGGCTTCCTGGAGACGAGCGGCATCCCCTACACGGGCTCGGGTGTCCGGGCCAGCGCCCTCGCCATGCACAAGCCCACCGCCAAGATCGTGGCCGGCGCGGCGGGCGTGCCCGTGCTGGCCGGAGTCCTCGTGCCGGACACCCAGGCCGCCGCCGCGGCCGCCGAAGACGTCCTCGCCCGGCTGGCCGCCCCGGTCATCGTCAAGGCGCGCGCCGAGGGCAGCTCGATCGGCATCGCCGTGGCCCGCGACCGGAGCGGGCTGACGCAGGTGCTCGAGGACCTTCGCGCCGCCGGCCACCGCCTGTTCGTCGAACCGTTCGTCGAGGGCCGGACCGTGACGGTCGGAATCCTGGAGTCGGACGGCGACCCGGTGCCCCTCCCCGCTGCGGAGGTCCTCACCGCCGGCGAGTTCTACGACCACGCGGCGAAGAACAGCCCGGACCTGCACTCCTTCAGGTGTCCGGCCGACCTGCCGGACGGGACGGCACGGGGGATCAGGGAGGCCGCCCGGCGAGCACACACCGCACTCGGCTGCTCGAGCCACTCGCGAAGCGACTTCGTCATCGCCCCGGACGGGGGCTTCCACTGGCTCGAACTCAACACCCTGCCGGCGCTGCGCCGTACCGCCACCCTCCCGCTGACGGCCGCCGCTGTGGGCATCGGCTACGAAGAGTTGGTCGAGCGGGTCCTGCGCGGTGCCTTCGCACCGCGCGACTGAGGAGGGAAAACGATCACCTGTCAGAGGTGCTGGACGAGGCCGACGCCCAGGGCGATGAGCGCCGCGGCGAGGAGGAGGGCTCCGCCCCGGGTGAGGTGGGTGCCGGGGGAGGAGTGGCCTTCGGTGCCGAGGGCGAGGTGCAGGAAGAAGCCGCCGGACTGGGCGAGCACTCCGGCCAGCAGGAGGATGCCGAAGAGCCACTCCGTTCCGGAGGAGAACCCCGCGCGGGGCAGGTAGAGGAAGTAGACCAGCGACAGGATCAGCAGCACGCCGGCGTGGGCGTGGCCGGCGCGGAAGGACCGTTCGCGCAGCGGGGTGAGCGTGCCGTTCTGGACGGTGGTCAGCTGAAGCAGCGCGTGTCCGCCGAACTCCACGGTCACCAGCGAGAAGACGGCGACAGCCGGCAGGAGTGTGGACGCTTCCATGGTGGGCCGCCTTCGAGGTGTCGGGCCGGGCAAGTGGTCGCAGGCTACGGGGGCATCCGCCGGGCTCCCGCCGGTCGCGGGCGGGGCCCGGTACGGGTCCACCCGGATGCGGGGCGCGAGGAGAGGTCGAGGGCCGGTAGGACCTGCTCGTGGCCGCCTGCGCGGCGCACCGGCAAGGCTGGTCACGGACGGTAATCTGACGGTCACTTGCTTGTATTCGCAGTACTCGCACCGCATGACGAGGGTGGTACGACAGTGACCGACGTGATCAAGACGCCCCAACCGCTCGCCGAGCAGGCCCCGAGCGCACTGCTCCTGCTGGCGCACGGCAGCCTCGCTCCCGAGGCACAGGAGTCCACCCGGGCGCTCGCCCGCGCGGTCGAGGCCTCCCACGGGAGCCGGGTCGAGGTGGCCTTCCTCCGGCACGCCGGCCCCACGGCCCGTGAGGCGTTGGGCGCGCTCGCCGAAGCCGGGCACGAGGAGGTGGTCGTGGTGCCGTTGCTGCTGACCGCCGCCTTCCACGCCCGGGTCGACCTGCCCAAGGCACTGCTCGACCCGCCGGGCAAGGCACCGATCGTGGCGCCGGTGCTGGGCGGTCCCACCGGCGTGCCCGACGGACGGCTGGTCGCGGCGCTGCGGCGCCGGCTCACCGAGCTGGACGTCGAGTTCGACGCCGTGGTGCTGGCGGCGGCGGGCAGCGTCGACGCCGCCGCGTCCTCGTCGGTGGCCGCGATGGCGTCCGCGCTGGGCAAGGAGCTCGGCCTGCCGTGCCGGGCCGCTTTCGCGTCGGCCACCGAGCCGACCCCCGGCGAGGCGGCGGCGGAGCTGCGCCGGACCGGGGCCCGGCGGATCGCGGTCGCCTCCTACTGTTTCGCCGCCGGCCTGCTGTTCCGTGTGACCGTCGAGGCGGCGACCGCGGCCGGCGTGGTCGGCGTCTCCCAACCGCTGGTCGACGCACCGGAGTTGGTCGAACTCGTCCTGGAACGCTTCCACCAGGCCCGCGACGCGAAGGTCTGACCGGCGGCGCCTCCGCCCGGCCGGTGATCCGCCGCTGAGCCCGCTCGGCGGCGGATCACCGGCAGGAGGGGAGCGGGACGCCCGGGTGCCGTGGATCGACGGCGGGCGCGCCGCAGTCCGGGGCGGGAGCCAGGAGATCGCCGTGGTGTCGGTGGAGGAGGCGTTCGTGCTCCGCGCTGAAGTGCTCGCGCCAGCCGCCCACGGCGAGTTCGCCGCTCCCGGCGCCGGGGGCCTCGGGCAGGGCGGCGAGGGCCGCCGCCGGGCCGGGGTGGCCGGTGGCGGTCAGGAGCCGGCGCAGAGCGCGGTCGCGGGCCTCGGTGGTGCCGCCCTGGGCGGGGCCGGCGAGTTCCTCGTGGGTGAGGACGCAGACGGCGGGGTGGCGCAGCAGCCACTGGCACTGGCGGGCTTCGCGGATGCCGGGGAAGCCGGGGTCGGTGAGGGCGAGGGTGATCCTGGCGTCCATGGTGGGCAGGGCGCTGACGATGTCGCGGTAGACGAGGTGGTCGGGCAGGGAGCCGACGCGCCCGGCGGGTTGGGAGAGCAGGTGGATCTGCTGGACGACGCGGTCGCGTACGTCGCGGTGGTGGTAGACGATCGGCGGCCGCGTGGTGGCGTGCCAGGTGCGCAGGAGGCCGGCGTCGGCGCGTTCCAGGTCCAGGCTGTTGACGTACCAGCAGCCGTGGCCCGGCAGGAGTCGGGGCAGGTCGGTGTCGGGGACGCGGGTGAGGCGCTCTTCGAGGGCGGTGTCGACGGGTGAGGCGGCGGTGACGGGCTGGCCGAGCCGGGTCCACCACACCCGCCACAGGGCGTTCACGGCCTGCTGGAAGGCGGCTTCCAGGTCTTCCCGGTGGTCGCGCTGCCCGCGCAGCAGGCGTGCGGCCTCGTCCTGGCCGTAGGCGGCGCGGAGCAGGCGGGAGACCTCGCCGGGGCCGGGCCGTTCGCCGTTGTCGGGCTGGGTGCCGCTCATCGTGCCGTAGGGGGTGTAGCCGAGCGCGGTGGTGATACGGGCCAGCAGGGGGGTGCCGCTGCCGCGCGGCGAGACGACGATCAGCTGGGGTACGGCCATGGCGGATCTCCCGGAGAGGCTGCGGGGGCGAGGAGGAGGTCCTCGTAGGTATGGTGACGGCGGGTGGTGACGCGCTCGTGCAGCAGGGTGGCGGCGCGGGCGTGTTCGCCGGTGTCGATCAGAGCGCGGGCCAGGGTGTCCTGGACGATCTCGCGTTCCACCCGTACGCCGCCGATCCGTTCCACCCGCGCGCCGAGGCGGGTCAGGAGGTCGACGGCCGCCCGGGCGCGGCCGGCGGTGACGTGGGCGAGGGCCTGGACGACCGGGGTGAGGACCTCGCGGTAGTCGGGGCGCTCGTCGGCGGCCGTCCGTCGGGCCAGGGCCTCCAGGTCCTCGGTGGCCGCCTCGACGGCCAGCGCGAGGGCCAGGTTGAAGGTGTGGAAGACCTCGGCCATGCCGCCCGGTCCGGCCAGCAGGCTCCGGACGTGGTCGAGGTCGCAGCGGCCGGCGGGTCGCTGCCCGGCCAGCAGCAGGCGCCAGTTCGTCGCTGACCGCATCCCCACGTCGGCGCGGCTCAGGACCTCGTCGGCCCGGCGGCGCGCGTCCGTGAAGTCCCCGCAGGCCAGTGACTGCAGGGCGGCGTGCCAGGTGAGGTGTTTGAACTGCATCGCCTGCGGGTCGACGGCCAGCCACCGGTCGAGGAAGCCGGTGGAGGCGGGGCCCGCTCCCAGTTCGTGCTCGGCGTGCGCGCGGGCGTGCGCGGCGAGCCCGGAGCGCGGGTAGCGGGCCAGGGCGTGCCCGGCCAGTTCGAGCGCCTCCTCGACGCGCCCCTGCTCGGCCCGGGTCCACGCGAGCCTGCCCGTCCACGGCCAACTGTCCGCGCCGGCCAGGGCGTACTGCTGTTCGGCCAGCGCGTCGCCGTGCGCGCGGTAGCCGGCGTCCCCGCAGGCGTGGAAGGCGTCCAGCATGAGGGAGGCCACCTCGTCCCCGGGCCACCGCGCGAAATGCGTCACCAGGTGGTCGGCCGTCAGCCGGAACTGTCGGTGGGTGTAGAGGAAGACCCCGTACACCAGGCTCGCCGACCGCGCGTCCGCCGCCTGGGCGTCCCGGTACGCGACCACCAGCTCCTCCCGCAGCGCCCCATCGCTCAGGCCCCCGGCCGTCGCCAGCACGAGAAGCGCCCGTGCCACCCCCAGCCGTGGACGCTCGGCCACCCAGTCCCGTACCAACGGCACCGCGCGCCCGCTCATCGCCGCCAGCTCCCGTACGGCGGCGTTCTCCAGCGACACGCCCGCCGCTCCGGGGCCGGCCACGACACCACCGCCTCGCATCACGTCGGGCCCGCCGGATCAGTACGGGGACATGAACACGGCGGTGCAGACGATCCCGCTGCTGCCGCAGTGGTTGCGGGGCAGGGTCAGCGGCAGGCCGAGCTGGTTGCCGCTCGCCGTCCCGCTGTCGGAGACCGTGCCCCCGAGGGCCTGCGCGCCGACGTCGTGGTTCTCACAGGAGTTGCCGAACACCGCGTTGCCCACCCCGACGACGCCGGCCTGTGCGGCGCCGGCTGGGACCAGCACCGCCCCCACGGCCGTACCCAGCACCGCCATCCGCTTGCCCGCGGTGCGCGCACTGCTGCCCGCGCCCTGGCGCTCCGTGCCCGCCACCCTGCTCATCGCACTCCCTCCTCGCGCGGGCCCGGCGAACGCCGGTGCCCGTGCAGGCCAGGTCCCGGGCGAGCGCCCGGGACCTGGCCTGGTCAACGACGGAATCTCGCTCCGGATACGCACTGTTGAGGCGGTGCACCCGGCTTGGGGACCGTCGGGACGCCGTGCGGACCGGTTGCCGGCCGCGGTCGTCCCGTCGCGGAGTCCGGAGGCGGTGCTACAGGTCGTCGGTGAACAGCAGGAGGTTGGGGGTGCCCTCGCGCACGTCGGTCAGGACGTCCGGGGTGGCGGTGTACTGGAGGAAGTCGGAGACGTCGATCGGCTCGGCGTCCGGGTGTTCCGCGAGGTAGAGGGCGGCGGTGCCGGTGACGTGCGGCGCGGCCATGGAGGTGCCGCTGAGGGTGGTGCTGCCGCCGCCCAGCTTGGCGGACAGGATCGCCTGGCCGGGGGCGTGGAGGGCGACGCAGGAGCCCCAGTTGGAGAAGTCGGTCTCCTCGTCCCGCTGGTTGGTGGCGGCGACGGTGACGACCCCGTACGCGGAGGCGGGGGAGACGGTGCAGGCGTCGACGGCGTCGTTTCCGGCGGCGACGACGGGCAGGACGCCCTGGTCGGAGAGCGCGGTGGCGGCGTCGTTGACGGCCCGGGAGCGTTCCTCGCCGAGGGAGGCGTTGAGGACGGCGGGGTACCGGGCGTTGCGGGCGACCCAGTCGAGGCCGGCGATCGTCTGGGCCTTGTCGCCGCTGCCGGTGCAGTCCACGACGCGGACCGAGACGAGGCGGGCCCGCGGGGCGACGCCGTAGGTGCGGCCGGCGACGGTGCCGGCGACATGGGTGCCGTGGCCGTGGCAGTCGAGGCCGTCGCGGCCGTCGCCGATGGCGTCGAAGCCGGGGACGGCGCGCCCGCCGAACTCCGGGTGGGTGTAGTCGATGCCGCTGTCGAGGATGTAGGCGGTCGCGCCGGCGCCGTGGCCGCGGGTGGTGAACTGGCCGTCCAGGGGCAGGTACCGCTGGTCGATGCGGTCCAGGCCCCAGGTGGCGGCCGGAGCCCGGGTGGTGTGGCCGGGCCGGTCCGCACCGTCGACGGGAGTGGGGAGGCGGAAGGCGGTGTTCTCCTCGACGGCCTCGACGGCGGGACTGGTCCGTACGGTGTTCAGCAGGATCGGGTCGAGGGCGGCGGCGAAGCCGTTCAACGCGGCGCGGTAGGTGAACCTGGGGGTGATGCCCAGCGCTCGCAGGACCTCACCGGGGTCGCGGCCGTGCTTGAGGGTGACGATGTACTGCCCGGGCACGGCCCGGGCGGAGTGCGCCACGGCCAGGGGCGCGGCGGGGGCGGGCGGTTGGGCGCCGTACGCGGCGGCGGGGGTTGTGGCGGGCAGCAGGGCCAGCAGCAGGGCCGCTGACGCCCGACGGAGGTGTAGGTACACGGATGTGCTCCGATCGGTCGGGATCATGGTGGCGAACGCGGACTACCCGGACGGGCGTCGGGTGCCCGAGCGGACGCGGGGTGCGGGGTGTTCCTCTCGGCCCGTGCCGCCCGCGAGTCGGAGGAGGAGGTCGGGCAGATCGGTGGCGGCGTAGCGTGGCTGGACGCGGGGGAGGCGGGTGGTGTCGGAGAGGAGGAGGACGGGGCCGTCGTCCGGGTCGTCGGGGAGGCGGCCGTGGCTGCCGCGGATGTGGGTGGCGTCGAGCGGGACGACGGACAGGGTGGAGCGAAGGCCGAGCCGGCGGCGGGCGAGGGCGGCAGCGGCCCGGAGTCGGACGAGGCGGTCGGCGGGGTCGAGGAGGAGTTCGGCGGGGTCGTAGCCGGGTTTGCGGTGGATCTCGACACAGCGGGCGAAGTCCGGGGCGCGGGTGTCGTCCAGCCAGTAGTAGTACGTGAACCAGGCGTTGGTGGTGGCGACGGCGACGAGTTCGCCCGTGCGGGCGTGGTCGATTCCGTACGCGGCCTTGCCCGCGCTGTCGAGGACGCGTTCCACTCCGGGTAGCGCTCGGACGAGCTCCGCGACGCGCGGCAGGTCGGCGGGGTCGGGCACGTAGAGGTGGGCCACCTGGTGGTCGGCGACGGCGAACGCCCGGGACGTGTACGGGTCGAGGTACTCCATCCCGGCCTGGGTGTACACCGTGAGGAGGCCGGCCGCGCGCAGCGCGCGGTTGATGTGGACGGGGTGGTCGACCGCGGTGATGCCGTACTCGGACAGCGCCACGACGGTGGTCCCGTGCTCCCGGGCCAGGTGGAGCAGGGGCGCGAGGACGGTGTCGAGGGCCCTGGCCGCGGCGGCGGCCTGGGGTGCGGCGGGGCCGAAGCGCTGGAGGTCGTAGTCGAGGTGCGGCAGGTAGGCGAGGGTCAGGTCGGGTGCGGCGGTGCGGATGACGTGCTCGGTGGCCCGCGCGATCCACCTGCTGGAGGCGATGGAGGCGCGGGGCCCCCAGTAGTCGAAGAGCGGGAACGGTCCGAGGGCGTCGGTCAGTTCGTCGCGCAGGCCCGGTGGGACGGTGTAGCAGTCGGGGGACTTGTGGCCGTCCGCGTGGTAGACGGGGCGCGGGGTGACGGTGATGTCGGTGCCGGCGCCCATGGCGTACCACCAGCAGATGTTGGCGACGCGGTAGCCCGGGTGGCGCCGCCTGGCGGTGTCCCACACCTTCTCGCCCTCCACCAGCGGGTTGTGCTGGCGCCACAGGAGCACCTCGCCGAGGTCGCGGAAGTACCAGCCGTTCCCGACGATCCCGTGTCGGCTCGGGGGGAGCCCGGTCAGCAGGCTGGCCTGGACGGAGCAGGTGACCGCGGGGAAGACCGGTTCCAGCTGGGCGCCGTGCCCCGGGGTGTCGCCGTCGGGTTCGGCGACGGCCCGCAGGTGCGGCATGTGGCGCAGGAGGCGGGGGGTGAGCGCGGCGACGTTCAGCACCAGCAGGGGCGTGGGGCGGCCGGTGGTCACGAGGTGTGCTCCCGCAGTCCGGCGGCGAGCAACTGCTGGCGGGTCCAGGCGAGTTCGGCGGCGATGCCCGCGACCAGTGCCTCGTCGTCGGACGGCCGGTCCCGGCCCGGGAGCACCGACCAGGTGTACGTCTCGACCTCCAGGTGGTCGGTGACGGGGTGCGGGCCGTGGACGAGGGCGCGGATGGCGTCGGTCAGCACCGGCCCGGTCGCGGTGAGCGGCGGTTCCGGGTCGGCGTGCACGGGGACGTGGAAGTGCACCCGCCACGGGCGCGGATCGGCGTCGTCGGCCGGGGAGCGGAGGGCGAGGTCGAGGTCGTCCCACCGCTCCGGGCGGGGGCCGGCGGGCTCGGCGCGGGTCTGGTGCAGGAACCGCGGCTCGGCGAAGCGCGCGAGCGCCCGTCGTACGGCGGGGTCGGAGGGATCGTCGGCCTGGAGGGCGCTGGAGAGCTGGGCCTTGACGACGGGCAGGCCGGCGTCGGCCAGGCCGCGGAGGGCGGACGGCGGGTCCTCGAAGTCGACGGCGAGGTGGCAGACGTCCAGGCAGACGCCGACGCGTTCGGTGTCGAGCCCGGTGAGCCGTGCACAGGCGTCGCTCACGGTGGAGACCACGCACCCCGGTTCGGGTTCCAGACCGACCCGGACGCGGCGGCCGGAGTCGGACTCCGACTTGGCGAGCCCTTCGGCCAGTTCGTCCAGGCCGCGGCGGGCGCGGTCCTGGTGTCCGGGCGTCCAGCCGGCCCGCCAGCCCAGGGGGAGCGTGGAGATGCTCCCGCGGGCCGCGTCCTCGGGCAGCAGCGCGGACAGCACCCGGGCCAGGTCGAGGGTGTACGCCAGGCGGGCCGGGTCGCTCCAGTCCGGCCGGTAGACGGCCCGTTTGACGACCGGCTCGTGGAAGCCGCGGTAGGGGAAGCCGTTGAGGGTGACGACTTCGAGCCCCCGGGTGGACAGTTCGCGGCGCAGCCGGTCCAGGGCCGTCGCGTCCGTCGCCAGGGTGCGCGCCACGTCGTGGGCGAGCCACAGGCCCAGGCCCAGGGACGGCGCCGCGAGCCGTTCCCGGACGGGCTCGGCGTGGACGGCGAGTTGAGCCAGGACGCCGTCGAGGTCCTCCGCGGGGTGGACGTTGGTGCAGTAGGCGAGGTGGACGGTGCTGCCGTCGGGGTGGCGCAGTCGCATCGGGGGCGGTCTCCTTGCTCCGGGAAGGGCTACTCGCCGCGGGCGATGGAGTTCCCCAGGTACACGGCGTCGCCGGGCCGCTCGTGGGGCTCCTCGCGGTGGTCCGGCGTGTCGGGATCGTCCACCGGCAGGGTCAGGCGTCCGCTCTGGCCGTAGAAGGCGACCGGGTTGCGCCACATCACCTCGTCGACCTGGTCGGCGGTGAAGCCGGCTTCGAGCATCGCCTCCGCCGTGCGCCGGGTCGCCAGCGGGTCGCTGCGGCCCCAGTCGGCCGCGGAGTTGACCAGCACCCGGTGGGTTCCGTGGCGCTTGAGGAGCTGCACCAGGCGGTGGGGGTCCATCTTGGTGTGCGGGTAGACGGAGAACCCCGTCCAGCAGCCGGTGTCGGCGACCTCCGCCACGGTCAGCTCGGTCAGGTGGTCGACCAGGACCAGGTCGGGAGCGATCCCGCACTCGCGGAGCACGGCGAGCGTGCGCCTGGTCCCGACGGCCTTGTCCCGGTGCGGGGTGTGCACCAGGACGGGCAGTTCGTGGTCCATGGCGAGCCGGACCTGGGTGGCGAGCGCGTGGTCCTCCTCCGGGGTGACGGAGTCGTAGCCGACCTCGCCCACCGCCACCACCGCGTCCTTGTCCAGGTAGCGGGGCAGCACGTCGAGGACGGCGGTGCAGCGGGGGTCGTTGGCCTCCTTCGGGTTGAGGGCCAGGGCGCAGTGGTGGCGGATGCCGAACTGGGCCGCCCGGAAGGGTTCCCAGCCGATCAGGGAGTCGAAGTAGTCGACGAAGCTGGCGACGTCTGTGCGGGGCTGGCCCAGCCAGAACGCCGGTTCCACGACGGCCCGGATGCCGGCGTCCCGCATCGTCTGGTAGTCGTCGGTCGTCCGCGAGGTCATGTGGATGTGGGGGTCGAAGATGCGCATCAGGTCTCGGCAGGGTGAGGGGGCGGAAGGGGGTCGGTCGCGGCCGGTCGGGGGCCGGCCAGCGCGCGCACGTCGCCCGGTACGGGGCGTCCGGCGCTGGTGAGTTCACGGGCGTGCGTCGCGGCCATCCGGGCCAGTTCGGCGTCGGTCCGGTGGGGCAGCCCGGCCACGGCCCGCAGGGGGAGGGAGCAGTGCAGGCACTTCAGGACGGCCTCCCGGTAGGCGGGCGCCGGCAGGTGCCGCGCCCCGTAGGGGCCCAGTGCGGCGGCCAGCAGCCGGGGGTCGTTGGTGCGCAGCGCGTCGGACACCAGGGGGACGGCGTCGTCCCGCAGGCCGTACGGGGCCAGCAGGTCCAGCGGGCCGAGGGCGCGGAGCACGCCGCGCCGTTCCGCGGCGTCCCCGTGGCGGTAGACGGCGGACGCCCGGACGGCGGGGCCGTCGGCGGGGGCCGGGGCGGCGGCCAGCAGCAGGGCCCGTACGGCGTCGTCCACGGTCCAGGCCAGCGCTTCCGCGGGGACCGCGGGCGCCGGGTCCTGATGCGGTGCGGGGGCCGCCGCCAGCAGTGCCCGGCCGCCCCGGCGGCCCGCCTCGGCGAAGCGCCGGGGCAGGGCCTGGTCGGGTTCGGCGGCCACCTCGGTCAGGGCCGTGGCCAGCCAGCGGGCGGCGTCCGGTGTGAGCTGCCGGTCGAGGGCGGCGCGCAGGTCGCGGACGGTCACCCGGGCGGCGTTGCCGAAGCTCATCGCGGTGTCCGGGTGCCGTGCGCCGCGCCGGCGGCGGCTCGCAGGAAGGCCAGCGAGCGCGCGGCGAGCTGCGGCGCGGCGTGGCTGTGCCGCGGCAGTTCGACGCTGACCAGTCCCGGGAAGCCGGTGCGGCGCAGCGCGTCCAGCACGGGCGGGAAGTCGATCTCGCCCTGCCCGAACTCCAGGTGCTCGTGCACGCCCCTGCGCATGTCCTCGATCTGGACGTTGACCAGGTGCGGCCCGGCCCGTACGACGCAGTCGGACACCGGGGCGGCCTCCAGACAGCGGCAGTGGCCGATGTCGAGGGTCAGCCCGAGAGCGGGCGGATCGCCGAGGCGGCGGCGCAGCAGCTCGTAGGCGTCCAGGGTGTCGACGAGCATGCCCGGCTCCGGCTCGAAGCCCAGGACGACGCCATGGCGGTCCGCCTCCGCCACCGCCCACCCGCAGCCGTGGACCAGTCGTTCCCACGCCACCCGGGACGGCACGCCCGGGGCGGGCACGCCGCTCCACAGCGACACGGCCCCCGCGTTCAGATCGGCGGCCACCTGCATCGCCAGACCCAGGTACTCCAGCCGACGGCTCGGATCCTCGTCGACGAGCGTGGGGGCGTGCTTGGTCCACGGGTCGAGCAGGTAGCGGGCGCCGGTCTCCACCACGGTCTCCAGGCCCGTCTCGGCGAGTCGCCGGGCGACCCGCGCGACCCGCCGGGACAGCCCGGGGGCGAACGGGTCGAGGTGGCAGTGGTCCAGGGTGAGGGCGATCCCGTCGTAGCCGAGGTCCGCCAGCACGGCGATGGCCTCGGTCAGGCGGTGCCCGGCGAACCCGTTGGTGCCGTAGCCGAACCGCAGCCCCGTGTCCGCGCGTACGGCGTTCGTCCGTACGGCGTCCGTCCGTACGGGGCCGGGCTGCGCGTGGCCCTGGTCGGTGACCGTGCCGGTCATGTGGGGGACAGCTTTCGGAACAGGCGGCGGGCCACCGGCGCCGCGGCGAGCAGGGACAGGGCCACGGGCAGGGCGTCGGCGCGGCAGGCGCACGCGGCCTGGAGGGGGAGGACGGCGGCAATGCCGGCGGTGACGGCCTGTTGGAGGCGTCGAGGGTCGAGCCGGCCCGCCGCGGCTTGGGCGCCGCCGAAGCCGGCGACGTACACGGCGAGGGCGGCGAGGCGGACCGCCCGGCGACCCGGGGCGCCGCCTGCACCCGTGGCGGCGGCCACGGCGACGGCGCAGGTGGCGGCCGCGGTGGCGGGGAGGAGCAGGCCGTCCGCGCCCCGGACTTCGTGGCGGCTGAGCGCGCAGACCACCAGGGTGTGCGCGCCGACCACCGCGGCGGCGGGCGCGGTCGCGCGCAGCCCGTGGCCCCCGGTGCCCAGGAGGACGTCGAGGCCGCGGGCGGCGGCCATGGTGACGGGCCCGGCGACGGGACGGCCCTTGAGGCCCAGGTCGTAGCTCCAGACCACGGCCGCCAACGGCACCGCGACGGACAGGGCCCCGCGCCCACCGCCCGCCGCGGCGAGGGCGAGCCCCGTCCCGGTGAGGCCGGCGGCCAGCGACAGGGCGACCGAAGGCTCCACCCGGCCGGAGGGGATCGGACGGTGCGGACGCTCGACCGCGTCGGTGTGCCGGTCGGCGTAGTCGTTGAGGGCCATGCCCGCCCAGTAGAGGCAGACCGAGGACATGGCCAGCAGTCCGGTGGCCGGTCCGAGCGGGCGGCCGGCCAGCGTCGCCCCGACCAGGGGGTCGCCGGGCACGGTGATCGCGGCCGGTGCCCGGACGAGTTCGGCGACGGTGCCGAGGCTCGGGATCCTCATGTGCGCGGCCCGCCGCCCGCGGTCGCCGCCGCGGTCTCCGCCGCGAACGCCCGCAAGGCCTGGTACTGGTCGGTCAGGGCGTAACCACCCGAGCCGACCGGGTCCTTGAAGAAGAAGCCCAGGGCCCCGAGCGGGCCCGAGACGCCCGCCGCGTGCGCGGTGGCGGTGAGCCGGACGAGATCCAGCACGAGCGGTGCGGCCAGTGCCGAGTCGCAGCCCTGCCAGGTGAACTGGAGGCTCATCCGCGCCCCGAGGAACCCTTCGAAGGCCACGTGGTCCCAGGCGGTCTTCCATTCGCCGAGCGCCGGTACGCAGTCGATGTGCACCGAGCCCTCCACCGGGTGCCCCAGCATGCGGCCCAGGCCCCGCCGCTTGGACGCCGTCTTGCTGGCGGCGGCGCCCGGATCGGCCAGGGTGGCGCCGTCCCCGCCGCCCAGCAGGTTCGTGCCGGACCAGGCCCGCACCTCCAACGCGCGGACGGCGAACATCGGTGCCAGGACCGACTGCACCAGCGTCTCGCCGGTCTTGGCGTCGCTGCCCGCGTACGGCAGGCCGCGCGCGCGGGCCAGGGCGTCCAGCGCGGGCAGCCGGGCACCGGTGGAGGGGGTGAAGTCCACGTAGGGGCAGTCGGCGGTGAAGGCCGCGTAGGCGTAGAGCGAGCTGGCCGGCAGGACGTCGGCCGGGCCGCGCAGGGCCGCCTCCAGCAGGTCGAGGTCGTGGTGTTCGGGGCGGTCCGGCACCGGCGCCTCGGTGGAGGCCACGTTGACGACCACGACGCGGTCCAGGCCCAGGCGCCGCCGGAAGCCCTCGATGTCGACGGCGAGCGCCCGGGCCGCCACCGCCTGGGGCAGTCCGCTCCGACCGGTGGCGTAGCCCGGGCGGATCTCCTGGTCGGCGGCGACGACGGCCTTCTCCAGCGGTTCGAGCAGCCGCTGCGGCACCACCCCGGCCTCGGCCAGCTCGGCGGCCCGGACGGGCAGGGGGACGGAGCCGGTGTCGTGCCCGCCGAACACCAGGGCGCCGAGCGGCGGCAGCCGGGCCCCGGGGAAGTCCTCGCTCGCGGTGACGCACCCCGTCGGCTCGGCCAGCCCCGCACCGACCGCCGCCGCGCCCACCACGGTGGTGGTGGCCACCGAGCCGCGCGCCCCCACCAGCCAGACCCCCGTCCGGGGCCCCGCTCCCGGTTCCGGCATGTGTCAGGCTCCTTCCGCTCGCCGGTCCGCGGTCACTCTCCGTCGATTCGGCGGAAATACCGCAGGACCCTATCCGTTGTCACGTCGTCAACGATCCATCTATGCCGACGGCGGACGTTCCACTCACATCGGTGCGGCAGGAATCACCCGAATCGGCCTGAGCCGGAATCATGCGATCGCGGGGTGACTGACGCCGAGTGAACACCCTCGGCTGTCCGGGTCGAGGCGGGCTAGGGATCAAGGTGCGGTGGTACATCGCTGGCGGCTTCCCGCCAACCCCCTAGGAGGTGCTGTGAGCGTCCTTTCCGTTCCCCGGGTTTTCTTCCGGGGTCAGATGACCTTCAATCCGGCGACCATGAACAACAACGGCCTGTTCCCGACGTACGACTTCCGGACGGCGGAGCTGAACTGGAATTATCTCAAGGACAAGAAAATCACCCCGGACAATTTCCGGGAGGCCTTTCCGAAGTGGGCGTTCAGCATGCAGACGGGCCAAGGCCCGGACGGGAAGGAGACGGAGGAGCCCCCTTCGGGGTGGAGCGCCTACGGCGGCAACGACTGGTGGCTCCACGTGCAGCCCCGCGACGCGCCGGACGGCAAGGGCGTCCTCACGACCGTGACCGGGGGGCAGACCGCGTACGGAGCGGATCCGTCGATCCCGGGCGACCCGCTGCTCGGCGCCGTCGTCAACCTGGCCGGGGACTCGTTCCCGATCGCCGACCTCACCCCGGAGGAGCAGGCCGGCGACGGCCACTTCCCCAGGGCCGCGTTCCACACCAGCGCGAGCATGGCGGACAACAACCCGGATTCGGTCTGGAGCCCCTGCTTCTTCGCCAGGCGCATCCAGATCGGCAGCAGAACCAGCCCGGAGGGATTCTTCTACGGCGACATCGAGGACGGCCTCCAGCTGCCGGCGCGCTGGCAGAATTTCAGCCGCAACCTGAATCTGAAAGGGGACGTCTACCGCGACGGGGTCGGTGCCACCGTCGTCCAGGCGTGCGTGGGCCGGGACAATCTCCACTTCACCTCCGACAAATCGCCACTGCTGAACGCGCTCAAGAAGGAGATGGATTCCCAGAAGGCCCGCGGAATCATGATGCGGTACTCCGTCTATCTGACCCACTACTTCAACGCACTCGAGTTCGCCGGCTGCAAGACCCAGAAGGAGCGGTTCGAGAAACTGCTGGACCTGTGGGAGCAGGACCGAAAAGCGGGGAATCCGCCACGTCGGAACACCTGCCTTTCCCGGGTGGTCGGCACGATCGGCCTGTGGCACGAGAGCGAGCCGGCTTCGGTACCCGGCGGGCGGTTCCTGGCGCCGGCGAACTCGGTGAAGGTCCTCGATTCGGAGAAGAATCCGGTGGACGCCTGGTTCGGGCCGGCGGTGGCGGAGGTCAACCGGAATGCCGGGGGCACCCGCTACGTCAGCCTCGACCTGGGGGCCACGATCCCGGAGAAGGACGCCAGCGGTGACAAGGAGACGTCCTTCGGAACTCTGGAGCTCGTCGTCGCCGGTGCCGCCACCATCGAGACCGTGGCGGAGATCAAGCCCGATGTCTACGACAGGAGCGGCTACGAGCTGACCTCCGGCATCATCGACGTGCCGGTCGACGGCAAGGTGACCGACGCGGACCTGGCCGACGGGGTCCTGGGCATCCGGTGCAAGCCGAATGCCGAGCAGGTCACGATGCTGACGGAGAAGGTGCTCACGGCCCAGACCGAATTGCGATCGATCTACGTCGACCAGAGCGACAAGGACCGGGTGGTGGTGGTCGAGGTCCGGGACCGGGGTGCGATCCCCACCCGCAAGGTCGGGCTGGTCGTCCAGCAGTACCTGCCGGACCCGCCGCCACCCATGCAGAACGGCTCCTTCTGGAAGAAACCGGAGAAGAAGGAGGAGGAAGTCCTCACCATCACCAAGGTCGGGCCGGTGGTGAACGGCCGCGCGGAGATCGGGTTCACCGTGGTGAGCGGTCTCGAAGCCCCCAACCTCCCGGTCATCGCCTTCTTTCCCTACTATCTCGACGGGAGTCCGGACGTTCCGCCGGAAAGGGTGGGGTTCGTGGGAGCGCCGTGGTCCTTCGTCTCGGCGTTCTACTGCTGTGTGCGGATGCTGCCCTTCGACGACCAGCTCCCCGAGGACTTCCGGAAGTACTGCGAGGAGCACCACAACGACCCGGTCGCCGCCTGGGACTACGTCTACAAGAGGGTGCTCTACGTGTACGACATGATCTTCCCGGTCATGAAGTACTACGCCGCGCTCGACCTGGGGGACAGGACGGCCGTCGAACGGAACATCGACCAGATCCTGGAACTGTCCTCGGTCTCCATGGCGAACTCCTCGCTCTACATGCCCGTCACCAGGGACCTGTCCAGCGGCAAGCGCAAGGTTCTGGAGATGTACCGCACCCTGCTCAGGACCGGAAAGCCGAAGGAGGTCACCTCATGACCTTCGAGGACGACATCAAGAAACTGCGGGAGATGCTGCAGAGCGCCTGCCTGGTCGAGTTCTCCACCATCCCCGCCTACCTGACGGGCTGGTGGTCGATCAAGGACCGTCGGAGCACCGCGGCCAAACTCATCCGGGAGCTGGTGACCGTCGAGATGCGGCACCTGTCGATCGCCGCGAACGTCCTGATCGCCACCGGTGCCGACCCCGACATCAAGGCCGTCGCCTCCCTCCCCTATCCCCGCTTCTTCAGTGCCCCCGGCCCCATGGAGATCCAACTCCAGCCCTTCGGGGACTCCTTCCTGGCCATGGGCATGTGCATCGAGTCCCCGGGGCTCGTCGACGAAGGGACCCTGCCGGAGGGGCTCAGGGCCGCACTGCCGGTCACCGCCGAGTTCGACCCGCGGCTGCACACCCCGATCCTCCCCGACCCGGGTGAGACGATCGGGCAGTTCTACCGGGACCTCATGCAGCACCTGAAGGACTGCGTCCACCTGTACGGGGAGAAGGCCGTGTTCCCGGCCGGGCGCCTCGACCGCCAGTACGCCTACTTCGGGCAGGACTGCATCACCGTGGAGGGCCTGGACGACGCGCTGACGCTCATGCAGGACATCATTTGGGAGGGCGAAGGGGACGGCGGAGGAATCCTGGACTCCAACCGCGATCTGTCGCACTACTTCACGTTCCACGAGCTGAGCGTCGGAAGGTTCTACCAGCAGGACGACAAACCGCTCGACCCCACCGGCGACGGCTTCCACGTCCCGAAAGGGGACGAGGTCGTGAATACACTCGTGAACCCCAAGCTGGCGAATTACGAGGAGAGCCCGGACGCCCTCAAGGCCGCCCTCGGCTTCACGGAGCTCTACCGGAAGATGATCACAGACCTGGATGCCGGGTTCCGAGGACGCCCGGCCCTGATCGACGTGGCGATCGGACGGATGCGCCAGCTCCTGGCCCGCGCCGACGAGGTGCTGGTCTGCAAGCTGAAGGGCATGGACTACTACGCGGCCCCGACCTTCGAGCTGCCCGACCAGTGAGCCGGCGGTGCGGCGGACCCCCGGCTCCTCCTCCAGGCTCCCTCCCGCCGTTGCCCGGCGGGCCGTCACCCGCCGGGTGGGTGGCTCGTTGAGCCGGGTGCGCCGCCCCGCGTGCGCAGTGGTAGTCGGAAGCGGCCTGAGGGAGTCTGCGGTGTCCACCGTCACCAACCCGTTCACCGGTGGCTACGCCCCGGTGGAGGAGGAAGTCACGGCCTTCGACCTGCCGGTCACGGGGACGATCCCGGCCGAGCTCAACGGCCGGTACCTGCGCAACGGGCCCAACGGGATGCGGCCGGAGGACCCGCGGCCGCGGCACCTGTTCGCCGGGTACGCCATGGTGCACGGGGTGCGGCTGCTCGACGGGCGGGCCCGGTGGTACCGCAACCGGCTGGTGCGCAGCGCCGCCGTGGCCGAGGCGCTGGGGGAGCGGCCGCGCCCCGGCGCCGTGCCGCGGATCGCCGACGTCGCGCCCAACACCCACGTGATCGGGCACGCCGACCGCACCCTCGCGCTGGTCGAGGGCGGCTTCCGCCCGTACGAACTCTCCTACGAGATCGAGACGGTGGGGGCCGGCGACTTCTGCGGCACGCTGCCCGACGGGTTCGCCGCCCACCCCAAGCTCGACCCGGTCACCGGCGAGCTGCACGCGATCACCTGGCAGCGGGACGACAGCGAGAGGCTGCGCCACCTGGTGGTCTCCCCGGAGGGCGTCGTCGTGCGCGCCGTGGACATCCCGGTCCCGCACCGGCCGGTGGTGCACGACATGGCGCTGACCCGGAACTTCGCCGTCGTCCTCGACCTCGCGGGGCGCGTCAGCGTACCCGACAACCTGGCGCGCAAGACGTATCCGGCGGTCTGGGACGAGACCCGCGGCGCGCGGGTCGGGCTGCTGCCCCGCAACGGCACCGAGGTCCGCTGGTTCGAGGTCGAGCCCTGCTTCGTCTTCCACACCCTCAACGCCCACGAGGACGGCGACCGGGTCGTCATCGACGTGGTCCGCTACCCGAGGATGTTCGCCGGCGGCGCGGTGGACGGGCAGAGCAGCCCCACCCTGGACCGCTGGACGGTCGACACCGTCTCCGGCACGGTCACCGAGACCCGGCTGGACGACCGGCCGCAGGAGTTCCCGGCGGTCAACCCGGCGGTGGTCGGCGGTGCCCACCGCTACGGCTACTCCACCGTGGCCACCCCCCTGCTGCGCCACCTCGCCGCGACGGCCGACGACCTGGACGCGCTGCCCCCGGAGGCCGCCGGGGACGCGCTGATCAAGCACGACCTGCGCCGGCAGTCCAGCACCGTACGGCAGTTCGGCGCGGGCCGGTACACCGGTGAGGTCTCCTTCGTGCCGAGGGAGGGCGCCCGCGGCGAGGACGACGGCTACCTGCTGACCTACGTCCACGACCCCGAGCGGGGCGCGAGCGACCTGGTCGTCCTCTCCGCCGAGGACTTCACCGGCGCCCCGCTCGCCACCGTCCACCTGCCGGTGCGGGTGCCGGCCGGCTTCCACGGCAGCTGGATCCCCGACCCCGTCCGAGAGGACTCCCAGTGAACACGCCGGCTGTGACCGTGCCCTCCGTGACCGCGCCCTCCGTAGCCGCCCCGGCCGAGACCGTCGCCCGGCTGCGCGCGGCCTTCCGCACCGGCCGCACCCGGCCGCTCGCCTGGCGCACCGAGCAGCTGGCCGGGCTGCGCGCCCTGCTGACCGGCCACCGCGAGGAGATCGCCGACGCCCTCCACGCCGACCTGCGCAAGCCGCGCGCCGAGACCGACATCGCCGAAGTCGACTTCACCGTACGGGAGATCGACCACACCCTGCAGAACCTGGAGCAGTGGCTGCGCCCCGAGCCGGTGCCCGCCGCCGCGCTCACCCGGCTGCCGCCGGGGACCAGCGCCCACACCGGCCACGCCCCGCTCGGGACCGTCCTGGTGATCGCGCCCTGGAACTACCCGGTGCAGCTGCTGCTGGTGCCGGTGGCGGGCGCGATCGCCGCCGGCAACACGGTGCTCGCCAAGCCGAGCGAACTGGCCCCGGCCTGCTCGGCCCTGCTGGCACGGCTGCTGCCCCGGTACGTCGACCCGGCGGCGATCGCCGTGGTGGAGGGCGGCGGGGAGACGACCACCGCCCTGCTCGCCGAGCGCTTCGACCACATCCTCTACACCGGCAACGCCCGCTTCGGCCGGACGGTGCTGCGGGCCGCCGCCGAGCACCTGACCCCGGTCACCCTCGAACTGGGCGGCAAGTCACCGGTGTTCGTGGACCGCGGCGTCGACCCCGGGGCGGTCGCCGCCCGGCTGGCCCGCGCCAAGTTCGCCAACGCCGGGCAGACCTGCGTGGCCCCCGACTACCTGCTGACCGACCCGGCCACGGCCCGCGCGCTGGAAGGCGCCCTGGCGCGCGCCGTCACCGAGCTGTACGGCCCCGACCCGGCGCGGTCACCGGCGTACGGGCGCATCGTCGACGAGCGGCACTTCGACCGGGTCGTCGCCCTCCTCGACTCGGGCCGTACGGTCTTCGGCGGGCAGCACGACCGCGCGGACCGCTACATCGCGCCCACCCTGCTGGCCGAGGTGGAGCCGGACGCCCCGGTCATGCGGGAGGAGATCTTCGGCCCCGTCCTGCCCGTCGTCGAGGTCGCCGGCCTCGACGAGGCGATCGCCTTCATCAACGACCGGGACCACCCCCTCGCCCTCTACGCCTTCACCGGGGACGGGCACGCACGCCGCCGCCTGGCCGAGGAGACCGCCTCCGGCGCCCTCAACTTCGGCCTCCCGGTGGCCCACCTGGGCATCCCGGAACTCCCCTTCGGCGGCGTGGGGGAGAGCGGCTCCGGCCGCTACCACGGCCGCTGGTCCCTCGACACCTTCAGCCACCGCCGGGCCTGCCTGGACGCGCCCCTGGTGTGACCGGCTGGGTCCGGATCCCCGAGCTAGGGCCTGTGTGATGTTGTGATCAATCTTCGGGTTCTGCCCCGCTCCGGGGCAGAACCCGGTAGGACTGTTGGATGTGACGCGCAGGCAACTCACCGACGAGCAGTGGAGTT
>NZ_JBHVRS010000005.1:378949-511300 GCF_042885595.1 Kitasatospora sp. NPDC058046 | reverse complement strand
AGACAGTTTTCAGACTGCCAACGGTCTGAACGCCCCACCTCCAGGGTTGGCAGTCTGAAAATCATCCAGCCCCCGGAGCGGCCACCCCCGGAGCCACCCCCGCCACCCACCCTCCCGAGAGCCCACACCCCCACCCCAACCCCCGTAAGCCCCGCATAAGCCCAGCTCAGCCCAGGTGGTGACCCTCTTCACAGCCCCCCTCCCACCAGACCGTTCCACATTCAACCTGTGGCACACTCGGATGCCATGAACACCAGCCCGGTCACCAGAACGCTCCGCGCAGCGGTCTTCGCCGCGCTGGTCGTGCTGCTCGCCGGGCTCGGCCAGGTCCTGGTCACCGGCCGCACCCTCCCCGTCGGCCCGATGCTGCTCGCCTCGGCCGCCGTCTTCGCCGCGGCCTTCGCCCTGGCCGGCCGCGAACGCGGCTTCCCGGCGGTCGCGGCGGTGTTCCTGCCGCTGGAGCTGGCCGCCGGCGCCCTCTTCGACCTCGCCCAGAGCACCTGTCCCTCGCTGCCGCCAGGCACCGGACACGGCCTCCAGCCGCTGCTCTGCGGCGGCGGCTCGCTCGGCGGCTTCCTGCTCGGCCACGGCGTCTCCGCCCAGACCGGCCTGCTGCTGCTCCTCCTGCTGCACACGGTGATCGCGCTGGCCGGCGCCTTCTGGCTGAGCCGCGCGGACGCCGCGCTGTGCTGCCTGGCCGGGGCCGTCCGGATGCTGGGCGAGTTCCTGCACCGCCACCTGCCGGCCGCCGCCCGCTGGCTGCGGCTGCTGGTCGCGCCGCTGCCGGCCCGTCCGCCGTCCCGGGTGCCGTTCCCCCGGGCCAGCCGCGTGCTGGTCCCCGCCGAGGACGTCGTCGTCCGTCCGGCCGTCCGGCGCGGTCCGCCGGTGTTCGCCCTGGCCGTCTGAGCCACGGGCTTCCCCGCCCGCTCAGTCGGCTGTTCTCTCCTCCCGCGCTGGCCCCGACCGGCCGCGCCGCCCCGTACGCCCGAGAGCACAGGACGACACCCCATGAGCAACACCCGCAAGACCGACAAGAAGGCCTCCGCCACCGACCGCATGCGCGTCGCCCGCGCCCAGGCCGAGCGCTCCGACCGGATCCGCCGCCGGGTGGTGGTCGGCGGCGCTTCCGCCGCCGTGCTCGCCCTGGTGGCGGGCGTGGCCTTCGCCGTCGGCGGCTCCTCCGGCTCCGGTTCGAACGCCGCGAACGGCCCGCTGGTCGTGCCGGCCAACGCGAGCGGCACCAACGGCACCGTGATCACCTACGGCAAGGCCGACGCCCCGCACACCCTGGACGTCTACGAGGACTTCCGCTGCCCGTTCTGCGAGCAGCTGGAGACCACCACCGGCAAGGCGATCCAGCAGCTCGCCGACGACGGCACGTACAAGGTCGAGTACCACCTGGCGACGTTCCTGGACAACAACCTGGGCGGCAAGGGTTCGCGCACCGCGCTGGCCGCGGCCGGCGCCGCGCTGAACGAGGGCGTGGACAAGTTCAAGGCGTTCCACGACGTGCTGTACGCCAACCAGCCGGACGAGCGCAGCGACGCCTTCGGCGACGTCAACCACATCCTGGACCTGGCCGGCCAGGTACCCGGGCTGAAGACCGACGCCTTCGTCAAGGCCGTCCAGGACGGCACCTACGCGCCGTGGGCGGCCAAGGTCAACGAGGAGTTCAACAAGAGCGACGTCACCGGCACCCCGACCGTCAAGCTGGACGGCAAGAAGCTGGACGTCCTGAACAACGGCAAGGCCGTCTCCCCCGAGCAGTTCACCGCGATGGTCAAGCAGGTGACCGGGTGACGGCCGGCGCCCCCGCCGGGCGGCCCGGGTACGGCGCGAGCCGCCCGTTCGCCTGGCTGCTGCTGATCGGCGGCGCCGTCGGCCTGTTCGCCTCGACGGTCCTCACCCTGGACAAGATCCGGCTGCTGGAGGACCCGTCCTACGTCCCCAGCTGCAACATCAACCCGATCATCAGCTGCGGTTCGATCATGCGCAGCGACCAGGCGGAGGCCTTCGGCTTCCCCAACTCGCTGATCGGGCTGGTCGCCTTCGGGGTGGTGATCGCGGTCGGTGCCGGGCTGCTGTCCGGGGCGGCGTTCCGGCGCTGGTTCTGGCTCGGCCTGCAGGCCGGGACGGTGTTCGGCATCGGCTTCGTGACCTGGCTGATGTACCAGGCGCTGTACCGGATCGGCGCGCTCTGCCCGTACTGCATGGTGGTGTGGGCCGCGGTGATCCCGCTGTTCTGGTACACCACGCTGCACAACCTGCGCTCGGGCGTGATCCCGGTGGGCCCGCGGCTGCGGGTGGCCGTCCGGGAGGCGGCCCGCTACCACTGGGTCGTCCCGGCGCTGTGGTACGCGGTGATTGCGCTGCTGGTCCTCAACCGGTTCTGGTACTACTGGAGCACCCTGCTCTGACCCCGTCCGCCGCCCCCGCCCGCGCGGGGGCGGCGGTCCGGCAGGTCAGAAGACGTACGCCGCGACCTCGGCGAGGAGTTCGGCGCGGCGCTCCTCGCTGATGAAGGAGGCGCGGAAGGAGTTGGCGGCCAGCCGGCGCAGGGTCTCCTGGTCGAGGGCGAGAGCCTCGCGCACGGCGCGGAAGTTGTCCTCCACGTAGCCGCCGAAGTACGCCGGGTCGTCGGAGTTGACGGTGACCAGCAGGCCGGCGTCCAGCATCTCGCGCAGCGGGTGGTCGGCGAGGGTGTCGATGCAGCGCAGCCGGACGTTGGAGAGCGGGCAGAGGGTCAGCGGGACCTGCTCGCGCACCAGGCGGGCGACCAGCTCGCCGTCCTCCAGGCAGCGCAGCCCGTGGTCGATCCGCTCCACGCCGAGGACGTCCAGCGCCTCGGTGATGTACGCGGCCGGGCCCTCCTCGCCCGCGTGGGCGACCCGGCGCAGCCCGGCCTCGGCGGCCCGGCGGTACACCTCGCGGAACTTGACCGGCGGGTGGCCGACCTCGGCGGAGTCCAGGCCGATGCCGGCGATCCGGCCGAAGTACGGGCGGGCGGCCTCGAAGGTCTCCAGCGCGGACTCGGCGGACTCGTCCCGCAGGAAGCACATGATCAGCTGCGTGCTGATGCCGTACCGCTCCTCGGCGCGCTCCAGCGCCCGGGTCAGCCCGTCGACCACCACGCCCAGCGGCACCCCGCGCGCGGTGTGCGCCTGCGGGTCGAAGAAGATCTCCGCGTGGCGGACGCCCTGCTCGGCGGCCCGGGCCAGGTAGGCGTCGGCGAGGTCGGCGAAGTCGTCCTCGGTGCGCAGCACGGCCATCAGCGCGTAGTAGAGGTCCAGGAAGGACTGGAGGTCGCTGAAGGAGTACGCCTCGCGCAGCGCCTCGGTGTCGGCGTACGGCAGCTCGACACCGTTGCGGGCGGCGAGCTCGAAGGCGAGTTCGGGCTCCAGGGTGCCTTCGATGTGCAGGTGGAGTTCGGCCTTGGGAAGCGGCATGTGGGTGTCCGAGCGCTAGCGGGGTGGTCCTGAACGTGTACGGAAGGATTCATCCTATGATCCGCGCCGACGGACCGGGTGCAGCGGCGGCGGACGGCGGGCACCCTGGAGGAGGGGACTTCCGCCGAGGAGGCACCGAGATGCGGCACGCCGAAGACCCGCACATCCGGCCCGCGGGCATCTCCGCGCACGCCCTGGGCAACGACACGCTCCTGCACGAGCTGGAGCAGCTGCACCGCACGCGGCACGAGACGTTCCTGTACGGCTCGGAGGAGGCGCTGAAGCGGCACACGCTGCGCACCGGGGAGCTGGAGGCCGAGTACCTGCACCGCTTCCCGAGCCGGCAGGTCACCGCCGCGCGGACCAGGGCCGGGGCCCGCGCCCGGGAGGCGGCGGCCCGGGTGGAGTCGCTGCCGGAGTGACGGGGCGGGCCGCGCGCCCGCCGGGACACGCCGGGCGCGCGGTGGCGTGCCCGGAGGCGGGCGGTCGGGGAGGGTGTGAGGGCAGACGCACCGGACCGTGACCCCACCTGGGAGCCCCGCATGCCCATCGCCAGCGTCAACCCCGCGACCGGCGAGACCGTCCAGACCTTCGAGCCGCTCGACGCGGCCGGCATCGAGCGGCGGCTGGCCCGCGCCGAGGCCGCCTTCCACAGCTACCGCGGCACCCCGTTCGCCGCCCGCGCCGAACTGATGCGCCGCGCCGCCGACCTGCTGGACCGGGAGCTGGAGGCGGTCGCCCGCACCATGACCGAGGAGATGGGCAAGCCGCTGGCCGCCTCCCGCGCCGAGGTCGCCAAGTGCTCGAAGGCGATGCGCTGGTACGCGGACCACGCCGAGGAGTTGCTCGCCGACGAGCACCCGGCCCCGGCCGACGTCGCCGACTCCGGTGCCTCCCGGGCCTATGTCCGCTACCGTCCGCTCGGTCCGGTTCTTGCCGTCATGCCCTGGAACTTTCCACTCTGGCAGGTCCTCCGGTTCGCCGCGCCGGCCCTGATGGCGGGCAACGTCGGCCTGCTCAAGCACGCGTCGAACGTGCCGCGCACCGCGCTGGCGATCGAGGAGCTGTTCCAGCGGGCCGGGTTCCCGGAGGGCTGCTTCCAGACCCTGTTGATCGGCTCGGGCGCGGTGGAGGGCGTGATCCGGGACCGCCGGGTCGTCGCCGTCACCCTCACCGGCAGCGAGCCGGCCGGGCGGGCGGTCGCGGCCACCGCGGCGGACGAGGTGAAGAAGGCCGTCCTGGAGCTGGGCGGCAGCGACCCGTTCGTCGTGCTGCCGAGCGCCGACCTGGACGCGGCGGTGCGCACCGCCGTCCGGGCCCGGGTGCAGAACAACGGCCAGTCCTGCATCGCCGCCAAGCGCTTCATCGTGCACACCGACGTGTACGACCGCTTCACCGCCGCCTTCACCGCGGCGATGGGCGCGCTGAAGGTCGGCGACCCGATGGACGAGTCCACCGATGTCGGCCCGCTGGCCAGCCGCCAGGGCCGGGACGACCTGGAGGAGCTGGTCGAGGACGCCCGGGTGCACGGCGCCCGGGTGGAGTGCGGCGGCGGGCGCCCGGAGGGCTGGGACACCGGCTGGTTCTACGAGCCGACGGTTCTGACGGGCATCACCCCGGCGATGCGGATCCACCTGGAGGAGACCTTCGGCCCGGTCGCCACCGTCTACCGGGTGGCCGACCTGGACGAGGCGGTGGCGGTCGCCAACGACACCCCGTTCGGGCTGAGCGCCAACGTCTGGACCACCGACGAGGCCGAGCGGGAGCGCTTCGTCCGGGACATCCAGGCCGGCGGGGTGTTCTTCAACGGGATGACGGCCTCCCACCCGGCGCTGCCGTTCGGCGGCGTCAAGCGCTCCGGGTTCGGGCGGGAGCTGTCCGGGCACGGGATCCGGGAGTTCTGCAACATCACCACGGTGTGGATCGGCTGAGCCCTCCCGGGCCCGCGCCCGTCCGGCCCCGCGCCCCTCCCGGCCGGGTCAGGACGCCATCCGGTGCCGACCCGGCCCCGGGGTCATCCAGCGGGCGACCACGCCGCCCATCGCGATGAGCGTCAGGCCCCAGAAGACCGCCATCGGCACCAGCACGGGCAGCAGGCTCACCTGGACCGCGACCATGCAGAGGCCGATCGAGAGCGCGATCATGAACGTCACCACGGTGGGGCTGAGGCTGAGCAGCCAGTGCCAGACGCGGTGCCCGAAGCCCCGGGCCCTGCGGGTTGCGGGGTCGGCCTCGGCCCGGGCGTCGAGTTCGGCGTCGAGTTCCTTGTAGGTCAGCAGGTCCATCGGGATCGCCTCCAGTGCTGGACGGCTGGACGGGAGGGGTGCCTGGCCCCGGTGGGGTCAGGAGGCCTTGCGGGGAGCCGAGGGCTTCCGGGTGGTGGTCTTCTTCGCCGCCGGGCTCCTCGCGGAGGTCTTCCCGGCGGACTTCTCGGAGGCGGCCGTCTCGGAGGGGGCCTTCCCGGAGGCTGCTGCCTTCGAGGCGCTCCGCTTCACCGGGGCGCGCTTGCGCGGCGCGGGCTCCGCCTCCTCCGGGGCGGCCTCCCCGGCCCCGCCGCCCCGCCCGCCCTTGGCCTGCTTGAGGCTGCTGCGCAGCGCCTCCATCAGGTCGATCACGTTGTCCGGCGCCTCGCCCGGCTCCTCCTCGTGCGGGACCTCGACGCCCTCCAGCCGCGCGGTGATCACCTGCTGCAGCGCCTGCTGGTAGTCGTCGTGCAGCTGGGACAGGTCGAAGTCCTCGGAGAGGGTGTCCATCAGCGACCGCGCCATCTTGAGCTCCTGCGGCCGGACGGCGACGTCGCCCTCGGGCGCGATGCCGGCGGCCGGGCGGACCTCGTCGGGCCAGATGCAGGTCTGCAGCACCAGGGTGTTGTCGTGCACCCGCAGCACCGCGGGCGACTCCCGGGTGCGCAGCGCGATCTTGGTGACGGCGATCTGCCCGGAGTCGGTGAGCGCGTCGCGCAGCAGCGCGTACGGCTTGGCGGCGGCCTTGTCGGCGACGCCCACGTAGTAGGCCTTGGAGAACATCAGCGGGTCGATCTCGCCCTCGTCCACGAAGGCCAGCACGTCGATGATCTTCTTGCTGGGCAACGGCAGGTCGGCGAGGTCCTCGTCGGAGAGCGTGACGGTCCGCCCGTCGGGGGACTCGTACCCCTTGGCGATCTCCGCGTACGGGACCTCCTTCTCCTCCCGCTCGCAGTACCGCTTCATCCGCACCCGGCCGCCGTCCTTGGCGTGCACCTGGTGCAGCGGGACGTCGTGCTCCTGGGTCGCGGAGTACAGGTGGACGGGGATGCTGACCAGCCCGAAGCTGATCGTCCCCTTCCAGGTGGTCTGCATGGGGTCGCTCCTGACCGGCGCCGGGAGCCGGCCGGCACCGAGAACGCTCGGGATGCTCCTACGGCATGTCCCGAGAGTCCCACTGTGCTCTGGTTTGCCCCGATCGTCCACAGCGCGTCGACAATGGGCCGAGGAGGTCGACGCGGATGGGCATCCGGAGCCGAGGACACCAGCGGGGCTGGCGGGACCAGCGGGAACGCGACCAGGCGCCGCCGCCGGAGCGGTACGGCTACCTGGTGACGTACGCGGTGCGGGGCGAGCCCGGCGCACGGCGCGCGGAAGTCACGGTGCTGCCCGGATACTCGCAGGAGGACGACATCCCCCGGATCCTCGCCGCCCGGCTCACCGGGCGGCCGGCGGACGAGGCGTCGATCACCGTCCTCGACGTGCGGCCGATCTGACCGGCCACCCGCGGGCGATTTGAGCCCCAACAGAGCTTGGCGACCTTTCCGAATCCTGACGATGCGTCAGATTTGAGGTTTCCATGCCACCTTTCCACCCACCCCGACCAGGCCTTTTCCGTCCGTTGAGCGAACAGTTACCAAAGGATTGTTCCGATACTCGGGCGTAGAAGTTAGGTTGCGACGCAATGCGCGGGTCAGTCCCCCACCCTCGGCGCGACGAGCCGAGGGACACGCCGCGCGGGAAAGGCACAGGGCACCCAGATGAGTGCGGACACCACCAAGCCCCCGGCCACGGCCACCAAGCTCCCCCACCAGACCGGGCCGATCGGCCACGGCGGCGACGGCCACCTGAAGGCCGGACTCAAGAACCGCCACCTGTCGATGATCGCCATCGGCGGCGTGATCGGCGCCGGCCTGTTCGTCGGCTCCGGCGCGGGCATCGCGACCACCGGCCCGGGCATCCTGCTCTCCTACGCCATGGCCGGCGTGCTGGTCGTCCTGGTGATGCGGATGCTCGGCGAGATGGCCGCGGCCGACCCGCAGAGCGGCTCGTTCTCGGCGTACGCGGACCGGGCGCTCGGCCGCTGGGCCGGGTTCAGCATCGGCTGGCTGTACTGGTTCTTCTGGGTGGTGGTGCTCGCGGTCGAGGCGACGGCCGGCGCGAAGATCCTCAACAACTGGGTGCCGGGCGTCCCCCAGTGGGGCTGGGCCCTGATAGTCATGGCGGTGCTGACCGCCACCAACCTCTTCTCGGTGGCCTCCTACGGCGAGTTCGAGTTCTGGTTCGCCGGGATCAAGGTGGTCGCGATCGCCGCGTTCCTGGTGATCGGCACCCTCGCCGCCTTCGGCCTGCTGCCGGGCACCCACGCGGTCGGCGCCAGCAACCTCACCGGCCACGGCGGGTTCCTGCCGCACGGGGTGGGGGCGGTGTTCACCGGCATGCTCACGGTGGTCTTCGCCTTCATGGGCAGCGAGATCGTGACCCTGGCCGCCGGCGAGTCGGAGAACCCGGAGAAGGCGGTCTCCAAGGCCACCAACAGCGTGATCTGGCGGATCGGGATCTTCTACCTGGGCTCGATCCTGCTGGTGGTCACCCTGCTGCCCTGGGACTCCGCCGACGTCAAGGCGAGCCCGTACGTGGCGGTACTGGACCACATCGGCATCCCAGGCGCCGGCCAGGTGATGGACGTGATCGTGCTGACGGCGGTGCTGTCCTGCCTCAACTCCGGGATGTACACGGCCTCCCGGATGGCGTTCTCGCTGGGCCAGCGCGGGGACGCGCCCAAGGCCTTCGCCACGGTGACCTCGCGCGGCGTGCCGCGGGTGGCGATCCTCTCCTCGGTGGTCTTCGGCTTCGTCGCGGTGTTCTTCAACTACACCTCGCCGGACACCGTGTTCGCCTTCCTGCTCAACTCCTCCGGCGCCGTCGCGCTCTTCGTCTGGCTGGTGATCTGCGCGACCCAGCTGCGGATGCGCAGGATCATCGAGCGCGAGATGCCCGAGCGGCACACCGTCCGGATGTGGCTGTACCCGTACCTGACCTGGACGGCCATGGGCATGATCGGGTTCGTCATGGCGTACATGTTCACCGACGCCGACGGACGCAAGCAGATGTACCTGTCGCTGGTCGCCGCAGCCATCGTGCTGGCGGCCTCGGCCGTGGTGGGCCGACGGCGGCGGGCCGCGGTGGCGGCGGCGGGCTCCTGACCCGTCCGCCCCGCGCGGGAACGCCGGGCCCGGGAGCCGATGCGGAGGATCCCGGGCCCGGCGCCGTTCTGCGCGGCGCACCGCGCCGCCGGATGCCACGCCGCCCGGCACGGCACCGCCCGTCCAGTTTGACCAAGGCACGTCAACGGGGATACCAGGGCCGGGCGCTCCCCCACGAGCGCTCCCCCCGCCCCCCTCCGGGAGACCCCGTGCCGTCCCTACCCGCCCCCACGCCACCCCCGCCGCCACCACCCCAGCCACCTCAGCCGCCGCCGCCCCGTACGGGGCCCGGGTCCGCGCGCCTGCGCTTCGGCCGCCGACTGCGCCACTGGCGCGAGGCCCGCGGCCTCAGCCAGGCCGAGTTCGGCCGGCTGCTCGGCTACCACGACTCGCTGATCAGCCGGGTGGAGAACGCCCACCGCTGGCCACCACCCGGAATGCCCGCCCGGGCCGACGAACTCCTGCATGCCGACGGCGAGTTGGCGGACCTCTGGCAGGCCGTCCAGCAGGAGCGCGAACACCTCGGCGAACGCGCCGCCGCCACCCGGCCACCGCTCGACACCACCGCCACCGGCCCGCCGGACGCCGCCACCGTCGAGGTGCTCGCCCAGCTGCTCGCCGTCTACCGCGCCGCCGCGGGCCGGATCGGCGGCGAGGAACTGGCCACCGTCCTGGAGCACCACGCCCACACCCTGCTCGGCCGGCCGCACCCCGACCCGCACCAGTACCCCGACCCGCGCGAGCACCCCGCCGCCGACCGCTCGCTCGCCGCCCAGTACGCCGAACTCGCCGGCTGGGCCCACTTCGAGGGCGACCGCCACGCCCGCGCGCTCAGCTGGTACGCCACCGGACTGGAGTGGGCACGAGCGACCGGCGACCGGATCACCGCGGCCGCGCTGCTCGCCCGGCAGAGCACCCTGTACTGGTGGCACGGCGACCCGGCCACCGCGCTCGCCCTGGCCGAGGCCGCCCGGACCACCGCGCCTCCCCTGCCGGGGCTGCGGGCCTGGACCGCCGTCGCCCAGGCCCACGCCCACGCGCTGGCCGGCCGGGCCCCGCTGGTGCGCCGGACCCTGGCGGAGGCCCGGCGGCTGACCGACACCGCGCTGCGCACCGGCGAACCGACGCCCTGGGCGGACCGCGCCGACCTGGTCCTGGCCGTCGCGCACGGCACCTGCCACCGGGACCTCGCCGTCCGCACCGGCCGCGCCGGCCACGCCCGCACCGCGGCGGCCTGGCTGGAGGCCGCCCTGCGGCTCCTCGACCCGGCCGCCCGCCCGCGCGACCACGCCCTGGTCACCGCCCGCCTCGCCGGCGCCCACGCCCTCGCCGGCCACGCCGACGCCGCCGTCGCCCTGCTCACCCGGCTGCCCCCGCACGCCGCCGGTCGCATCGCCCGGGAGCGACGGCGGGCCGAGGAGTGGTTGCGCGGGTGAGGCCCGCCGGGCACGGCCGTCCCCGGTCCGTCACGGAACGGCAGGACCGGCCACCACCTGCGGGTGTGGTGACCGGCCCTGCCGTACCGCTTCGACCGGCCCTGCCGGGTCGGATCAGTGACCTTCCGGGTCAGCCCGGGGACCCGCCGGGTCGGATCAGAGGCCGGCCGCCGCCGCGGCGATGTCGGCCGCGTAGGTGCTCACCTGGGTGTAGACGCCCGGGTAGCCCGCGCGGGCGCAGCCGTTGCCCCAGCTGACGATGCCGACCTGGACCCAGCGGCCCGCCGCGTCCTGCCGGACCATCGGGCCGCCGGAGTCACCCTGGCAGGTGTCGACGCCGCCCTGGGAGACGTAGCCCGCGCAGAGCGAGCCGGCCGCGTTCAGCCCCGGGTAGGCGCGGGCGCAGGTGGCGTCGTCGACGAACGGCACGGTCGCCTTGAGCAGGTACCGCTGCTGGCCGCCGCCCTCGCGCGCGGCGCCCCACCCCATGATGGTGAAGGTGCCGCTGTCGTAGGCGGTGGAGGTGGCGATCGGCAGGGTGCTGACCTGGCCGCCGGTCACCGGCGAGGCCAGCTTGATCAGCGCCCAGTCGTCGCCGTTCTCGGCGCCGGTGAAGGCGGGCGACTGGTACACGTACGAGGAGCGGACCTTGACCGCGCTGCCGCTGTTCAGGTCGACCGCCCCCGCGGTGGCGGTGATGCTGCTGTCGGCGCCGGTGCCGTCGACGCAGTGGGCGGCGGTGAGCACGATCTGCGAGGTGTAGAGCGCGCCGCCGCAGCCCATCGAGAGCCGCACCACGAACGGGAACTCGCCCTGCGCCGCCCGCGTGCCGCCGACCACGCTCGGCGACGGCTCGGGTGAGGCGGCGGCGGGCAGCACGAGCGCTCCGGCGCCGAGCACCAGGCCGGCCAGCAGGCAGACGAACCTGCCGAGTTGACGCTTCATCAGATCCTCCTTGCAGGTGGGGGAAGACCGAGAGTGGCCCGACGGGCGGCGCGATAGGAGGGGTCCGCCCTTGCCGGTCGGATCTGGCAGGAACACGGCAATGAGGGGTTCCGGGTGCGGAAGGCCCGGGACGATCACGAACCGAACCACGCGGCCCGCTCCGGGGGAATCCCGTGCGCGACCCCCGGAGCCGTCACCGGCCGCTCACTCCGCGTCGACGCCGCGCCCGCCGGCGTGTGAGCCCGCCCACAGCGGGATCGCCATCCACGATCCCCGATAGTGGACGCGCTCCCCGTAGCACCGCCCCCGGCGCCGTCGAGCCGCCCCGACCGGGCCGCCCGCGACCGCGATCCGCCTGAAGAACACAGGCCACCGCACCTGCCGGCGGTGCGATCCTTCACCACCCCCGGGCTGCCACCTCCGGATGGAGGATCCGGACAAATATGCCCAAATAAGCCGCCGGGCCCCGCTCCGGCCACCCCTCGGCCACGACCCTGCGTAGTAGCGAACGCCTTTGCCACCCGTCCCCGGCCCTGCCAAGAATGGCCCGTCGCCAGACAGCGCAGCCGACCACCCCCCGCCGCCGCGCAGCCCGCCCGCCCCGCCGTTTCCGCCGGGGCGCCACGGCCGTCCAGGGCGGCCGCACGGGCCCCGCTCACCCGGAGCCCACGCGATGCCCCGCCCCCGGTGCCACCGGCACGGCCCCCGACGGAGAAGGATCGTCCGCCCCATGCAGCTCAGCCATGCCCGCCGCAACTCCCTGATCACCGGCGTCGCCACCCTCGTGGTCGCGAGCGCCGCCACCGCGGCCCTCGCCATCCCGCAGGCCGGGAACGGCACCGAGGCCGCCCCCGTGGCCGCCGTGTCGGTGGACGGCACGCTGGTCGCCGAGCAGGGCCAGGCCGACACCGCTGCCGCCGAGCAGGCCGCCCAGGAGGCCCAGGCCAAGGCCGAGGCGGACGCCGCCGCCCAGGCCGAGGCGCAGGCCCAGGCGGACGCCAAGGCCAAGGCCGACGCCGAGGCCGCCGCCTCCCGCTCCCAGGAGCGCCAGGACCTGAACAGCGCCCCGGCCGCCTACTCCGGCACCCCGCAGCAGATCGCCGCGCAGATCGTCCCGGCCGGCCAGCTCCAGTGCTTCAGCAACATCGTGTTCCGCGAGAGCAGCTGGAACCCCCTCGCGGTGAACGCCTCCTCCGGCGCCTACGGCCTGGTCCAGGCCCTGCCCGGCTCCAAGATGGCCTCCGCGGGCGCCGACTGGCGCACCAACCCGGCCACCCAGATCAAGTGGGGCCTGAACTACATGAACACCCGCTACGGCAGCCCCTGCGCCGCCTGGTCGTTCTGGCAGTCCCACCACTGGTACTAGGCCGATCGGCCACCCGGGGCCCGCGACGCACCGCGCGTCGCGGGCCCCGGCGCGTATCACCCCAGGTCGGAAGCCGGGCCGGGACCCGGGCCGGGCGTGGACACGTCCGGAAGGCGGCGTGAAGATCTGGCGCACACCCGTACGGTTTGCCACTGATTGATCGGAATTACGGACCGTCAGGGCTTTGCCACGGTTCGCGAGCCCTCTTACGCTCCGGCGTCATGCCCTCACCCCTGATCAGCGTCGTGCTCCCCGCCTACGACCGGCACGAACAGCTCGCCGACTGCCTGGACTCGCTGCTCGCCCAGTCCCTGGCCGACGTCGAGGTGATCGTGGTCGCCGACCGCTCCCCCGAGACCGCGGGCGGGCTCGCCGACGCGTACGCCGCCCGGCACCCCCAGGTGTCGGTGCTGCACCTGAACGCCGCGGTCGGGGTCGGGGCGAGCCGGAACGCGGGCGCGGCGCGGGCCACCGGCGAGTACCTGCTGTTCCTGGACGCCGACCACCTGCTGCCCCGGGACGCGCTGCGCACGCTCGCCGACCAGCTCCGGCAGACCGGCCCGGTGGACGTGCTGCTGTTCGGCCACTCCCGCCGGCACCAGGACCGGGACTGGCCGGGCGGCGCCGAGGCGCTGCTCGCCGAGGCCGGCCCCGAGCCGTTCGCGCCCTTCGACCGGCCCGCGCTGTTCGGCGCGCCGCCGCTGGCCTGGGACCGGCTGGTCCGCCGCGGCCACTGGGCCGAGCTGGGCCTGGCCTTCCCGCCCGGCCGCTACGAGGAGGTCCCGGTGGCGCACGCGGCGCTGCTCGGCGCCCGGACGGCCGCCGTGCTGGCCCGCGAGTGCGTCCAGCTCCGCCGCCGGGAGACCGTCCATCCGGCGGGCGGCCCGGGCAGCGGCGTCTTCGACCTGTTCGAGCAGTACGAGCGCAGCTTCGCCCTGCTGGAGGACCAGCCGCACCTGTACGCGGTGCGCGAGGCACTGTTCGTCCGGATGATCCGGCACTACCTGTTCGTCTTCGACCTGGCCGGCTGCGTCACCCGCGCCGAGCGGCCGCAGTTCTTCCACCGCGCCGCCGAGCACCACCGCCGCTTCCAGCCGCCCGGCCACCGCCGGCCGGGCGGCCGCGAGGGGATCAAGTTCTCGCTGCTGGCGGGCGGCGCGTACCCGGCCTTCGAGGTGGCCAAGCTCTCCCACATCGCGCGCGGCACGCTCACCGGGCGGAAGTAGCCGGGGCACCCCCACCCGGGTGAGCCGGGCACCGCGCCCGGTACCGGTGCGGCGGCGCGGCTGCGATCATCGGCGGAGCCGTACTCCTGGGAGGTCCTGGTGAGCCGTCCGTCCGCCGTCCCCGGGGCCGAGTTGGCCCGTGAGCTGGCCGCGGTGCTGCGCGGCGAGGTCCGCTTCGGCGCCGCCGAGCGCACCGTCTACAGCCAGGACGCCTCCAACTACCGGCAGTTGCCGCTCGGCGTGGTCAAGCCGGCCGACCTCGACGACGTGCGCACCGCGCTGGCGCTCTGCCGCGCCCACCGGGTGCCGGTGGTGGCGCGCGGGGCCGGGACGAGCATCGGCGGGCAGGCGATCGGCCCGGGCGCGGTGGTGCTGGACTTCCGCCGCCACCTCGGCGCGGTGCTGGAGGTCGACCCGGGGGCCCGCACCGCGCGCGTCCAGCCCGGCACCGTGCTGGACGACCTCCAGCGCGCCGCCAGGCCGTACGGGCTGCGCTTCGGGCCCGACCCGTCCACGCACAGCCGGTGCACCCTCGGCGGCATGATCGGCAACGACTCCTGCGGCTCCCACTCGCTCGCCTGGGGGCGCACCGCCGACAACGTCGAGCGGCTGGAGCTGCTGCTCGCGGACGGCACCGAGCTGACCGTCGGCGGGCGGCTCACCCCCGCGGAGCGCGCCGCGCTCGCCGAACTGACCGGCCGGGTCGGCCAACTCCACACCGGGCTGCAGGAGTTCACCGACCGCAACCTCGCCGCCATCCGGCAGGGCATGCCGCGGCTGCCCCGCCGCACCTCCGGCTACCCGCTGGACGCGCTGCTGCCCGAGCAGGGCCACGACCTGGCCCGGGCTCTCACCGGCACCGAGGGCACCTGCGCGCTGCTGCTCGGCGCCACCGTCCGCCTGGTCGAGGACCCGCCGGCCCGGGCCCTGGTGGTGGCCGGCTACCCCGACGAGGGCGCCGCCGCCGACGCCGTCCCGGCGCTGCTGCCGTACGGTCCGCTGACCGCCGAGGGCATGGCGGCCGACCTGATCGCCGCGCTGCTCGCCGCCGGGCCCCGCCCGCCCGCGCTGGACCGGCTGCCCGCCGGCGAGTGCTGGCTGTTCCTGGAGACCGGCGGCGACACCCCGCTGGCCGCCTACCAGGCCGCCCGCCGGCTCGCCGACGCGGTCAAGCGCGAGCGCTCGGCCACTGTCGCCCTGGTCACCGACCCGGTCGAGCAGCGCCAGCTGTGGGCCGTCCGGGAGGCCGGCGCGGGGATCGTCACCCGACTGCCCGGCGGCGGCGAGGCCTGGCCCGGCTGGGAGGACTCCGCCGTCCCGCCCGAGCGGCTCGGCGACTACCTGCGGGCCCTGCGCGCCCTGCTGCGCCGGCACAGCCTGCACGGCGTCCCGTACGGGCACTTCGGCGACGGCTGCGTGCACCTGCGGATCGACTTCCCGCTGGACGAGCCCCAAGGGGTGCTGGTCTTCCGGGAGTTCCTGGAGCAGGCGGCCGATCTGGCGGTCTCGTACGGCGGTTCGCTCTCCGGCGAGCACGGCGACGGGCAGGCCCGCTCGGAGCTGCTGCCCCGCATGTACCCGCCCGAAATCATCGGCCTGTTCGGGGAGTTCAAGCGGATCTGGGACCCGGAGAACCTGCTCAACCCGGGCGCGCTGGTCGACCCGCGCCCGCTCGACGCCGACCTGCGCTTCGTCACGGCCCCGCGCCGCACGCTGCCGCTGGCCCTCCCGTACGAGCAGGACGGCAGCAGCCTGGTGAAGGCGGTGCACCGCTGCGTGGGCGTCGCCAAGTGCGTGGCCCCGGGCAGCGGGGTGATGTGCCCGAGCTACCTGGCCACCGGCGAGGAGCGGCACTCCACCCGGGGGCGGGCCCGGCTGCTCGCCGAGATGCTGCGGGGGGACGCGATCCCGGACGGCTGGCGCTCGGAGGAGGTGCGGGAGGCGCTGGACCTCTGCCTGAGCTGCAAGGGCTGCGCGAGCGACTGCCCCGTCCACGTCGACATGGCGACCTACAAGTCCGAGTTCCTGTACCAGCACTACCGGCACCGGCCGCGCCCGCTCGCGCACTACTCGATGGGCTGGCTGCCGCTCTGGCTGCGGACCGCCTCGCTCGCGCCCGGGGCCGCCAACACCCTCGCCCGTTCCCGGGCCGGGGGGCTGCTCAAGCGGCTCGGCGGGATCGACCGGCGCCGGGTGCTGCCGGTACTCCCGCCGGAGACCTTCACCGCGTGGTACCGGCGGCACCGCGCCACCCACCCGGCCCCGGCGGGCGCCCGGCCGGTGCTGCTGTGGCCGGACACCTTCTCCGACCGCCTCCAGCCGAGCGTGCTGCGCTCGGCCGTCGAGGTGCTGGAGCACCTGGGCTTCGACGTCCGGCTGCCCCCGGGCCCGGTCTGCTGCGGCCTCACCTGGTACTCCACCGGCCAACTCGGCACCGCACGACGGGTGCTGCGGCGCAGCCTGCGGGCGCTGGACGGAGCTGGGGTCCAGGCCGACACCCCCGTGATCGGCCTGGACCCCAGCTGCACCGCGACCCTGCGCGAGGAGCTGCCCCGGCTGCTCGGCGCGGAGGGCCGCCCGCTCGCCGACCGCACCCGCACCTTCGCCGAGTTCCTCGACGAGTTCGCCCCGAACGCCCCGCTCCCCCGGATCCCGCTGGACGCCGTCACCCAGACCCACTGCCACCAGCACGCGGTGCTCGGCAGCGCCGCCGACCGCCGGCTGGAGGCCCGGCTCGGCCTGAACAACCGGGTGCTGGAGGCCGGTTGCTGCGGCCTGGCGGGCAACTTCGGCTTCGAACGGGGCCACTTCGAGGTGTCCGAGGCCATCGCGGAACGGGTGCTGCTGCCCGGGCTCCGGGCCGCCGGGCCGCAGGCGGTGGTCCTGGCGGACGGCTTCAGCTGCCGCACCCAGATCGCCCAACTCGCGGACGGGCGGCGGGCCCTGCACCTCGCGGAGCTGATCGCCCGGGAGCTGCGGGATCAGTCCTGACGGTGCGCCGCGAGGAAGGCCCCGGCGTGGGCCGCGGCCTCCTCCCTGGTCCGGTGGCCGGCCGCCGCCCCACCGGTGGCGCCGTCCGCGCCGGTGGCCGTCCAGCGCCAGCCTCCAGAGGTCTCGTCCTCCGCCAACTCGGCTGTTCCGCCAAACAGTTCGAGCAGCCCGGGCCGCGCCGCCGGACGACTGACGGCCTCCGGCCACTTCTTCCGGGCGCCCTGCCGGGTGATGCCCCAGGCGGCACCGAGCTGCTCGTAACTGGCGCCGTAGGAACCCGCGGTGGCGGCCGCGCCCGCGGTGAGCAGCTTGACCTCGGCGTCCACCAGCTTCCAGGCGGACAGGACGGAGAGCGCGACCTCGACCGGCTCGGCGTTCCACATCCGTTCCGCGGGCAGGCCCGTCGCGCGGGCGCGCACGGCGGCGGCGAGGGGGTCGAGCGCGTCGAGGAGGGCCTTGGCCAGCGCGGCCCGCTCCTCCGGAGTGATCTCCACGGTCGTCATGGTGACAACCATAGTTAACGAATCCGGTCCCGACAACCAAAGTTACCGGCCGAACCGGTCCAGCGGGCTCGCGCCCCGCTTCTCCGGCGCGAACGGCGTACCCGAGGAGAGCGCCCGGAAGCCCACCACCAGCGCCTCCCCCAGGAAGCCCACCCCGATCGACAGCTGGATCGGACGGGCATCCGCGGCCAGGCCGAAGTGCGCGGCGAGCGCGGCGAAGCCGGCCATCAGGGCCAGCGACACCGCCGCGACCAGGAAGGTCCGCCCGGTGTAACGCTGCCACAGCACGCCCTCCCGCTCGTAGACCCGGATGGTGGCGCCGCGCACCGCCCCCAGCGCGACGCCGAGCCCGGCGCCCGCCGCGATCCAGCCGTAGTCGGCCGCGCCGAGCCCGTGCTTCTGGGCGAGCGCCCACACGCCGAGGGCGGTGAGCACCACCGGCGGCGCGAAGAGGTCCCGGGCGTTGAGCGGTTCGCCGCGCAGCCGCCGGATCACCACCGCCACGACCACGACGGCGATCAGCCCCGCGTGCACCCAGCCGTTCATTCCTGCCTCCCCGAATTTTTGTAGCTCGACCGTGCTAAATCAGCAATTTAGCTCGCTCGTGCTATAACGGCAACATGCCGAAGATCGTGGACCCCGCCGAACGCCGCCAGGCCGTCGCCGACGCCGTCCTGCGCGTCGCGGCCCGGGAGGGACTGGAGCACGCCTCCCTGCGCAACGTCGCCGAGGAGGCCGGACTGGCCGTCGGCTCGGTGCGGCACTACTTCGCCGGCAGCTCCGAGCTGATGATCTTCGCGATGCGCGAGCTGGCCCGGCGGATCGAGGCCCGCATCCGCGCCCACGCCGCCGCCCTGCTCGACCCGGCCGCCGCTGGCACCGACCGGCGCGAACGGACCGTCCGACTGCTCGCCGAGACCCTCCCGCTGGACGCCGGGCGCCGGGAGGAGTCCGCGCTCTGGCTCTCCTTCGTCACCGCCGCCCGCACCCGGCCCGACCTGCGGCCCCGCGCCGTCGAGATGCAGACCGGCCTCGACGACCTGGTCCGACGCGTCCTCGCCGAGTCCCGACGCGCCGGCGGCCTGGCCCCCGGCCTCGACCTCGACCTCGAGACCCGCCGGCTCTCCGCCCTGCTGGACGGCCTCACCCTCCAGGCCGTCCAGCACCCCGACCTGGTCGGCCCGGACGAGCTGCGCGCGGTGCTGCGCCGCCACCTCGACACCCTGGCCGCCCCCGCCTCCTGAGACCGCGCCAACACCCCCGAGAACGCCGAGGGCACCGCGGTCGCCGACGGCACGGAGAGCACCGACGGCACCGGGGCCCCCGCCCGTCCGTCGGCGGGGGCCGCAGCCCACGTACGAGCAGCAGGGGGTGTCAGCCCTGGGCCGCCCCCGCGGGCGCCTCCTCCGCACAGACCGCCGAGACGAACTCGGCGACCCGCGCCTGCGGCAGGCCGCGCGCGATGTCCGCCTCGCTGATCATGCCGACCAGCTTGTGCTCCGGGTGGTTGATCACCGGCAGCCGGCGCACCTGGTACTGCTCCATCACCCGCAGCACCTGCTCGCAGTCCTCGTCCGCCTCCACCGTCATCGGCCGCCCCTGCGCCAGCTCGCCCGCCGTCACCGACGCCGGGTCGCGGTCCTCGGCGACGCAGCGCAGCACGATGTCGCGGTCGGTCACGATCCCCAGCAGCTTGTCGCCCGGCCCGCAGATCGGCAGGGCGCCCACATGGCGTTCCCGCATGATCCGGGCGGCGGCCGCGAGCGTCTCGTGCTCACGGATGCACTCCGCGCCCGGGTGCATGATGTCGCTGGCTCTGGTCATGGTCCGCCTCCTGACCTGGCTTCCCGTTCCCCTCGTCCATCGTGGTCCGGGCGGATGGCCGACGCCACCGGGGCCGACCCGCTCACTCCGCTCCGTCCGGCCCGGCGGGGCCGCCGCGCCCGGCCCGGCCGTCCGGCGACTCCGGACGGTCCAGCGGCGACTGCTCCAACACCTCTTCCAGGGGCGGGAGTTCATGCCTGGACGGCTCCGGCTCCAACTCCTCCTCCGAGATCTCGCCGCTCTCCACCGCCTCCTCCACGGCCTTCGCCCCGGCCGCGACCGCCGCCGCCGTCAGCAGGTTCCGCTGCTGGACCTCCGTGGCACTGTCCAGGAAGCGCAGCAGCTCCACCGGGAAGGGCAGCACCAGCGTCGAGTTCTTCTCCGCCGCCACCTCCACCACGGTCTGCAACAGCCGCAGTTGCAGCGCGGCCGGAGTCGCGCTCATCACGGCCGCGGCGTCCGACAGCCGCTGCGAGGCCTGGTACTCGCCGTCCGCCGTGATGATCCGGGCCCGCCGCTCCCGCTCGGCCTCCGCCTGCCGCGCGATCGAGCGCTTCATCGACTCCGGCAGCGCGACGTCCTTGATCTCCACCCGGTCGATCTCGATGCCCCAGCCCAGCGCCGGGCTGTCGATCATCAACTCCAGCCCCTGGTTGATCGGTTCCCGGTTGGCCAGCAGGTCGTCCAGCTCGCTCTTGCCGATGATCGAGCGCAGTGAGGTCTGCGCGACCTGGGAGATCGCGAAGTTGTAGTCCTGCACGTTGACGGTGGCCTTCACCGGGTCCACCACCCGGTAGTAGACCACCGCGTCCACCCGTACGGTCACGTTGTCGCGGGTGATGCCCTCCTGCGCCGGGATCGGCATCGTCACGATCTGCACGTTGACCCTGCGCAGCCGGTCCGCGACCGGCATCAGCGCCACCAGCCCGGGTTCGCGCACCTCGTCGCGCACCTTCCCGAAACGGAACACCACGCCCTTCTGGAACTGCTGGACGACCCTGATGCTCAGGCCCGCACAGATCACCCCGAGCCCGGCCAGCCCCCCGAGCGCACCCAGCACCGCATCGACGATCATCGCGGCCTCCTCGCGACCGGCGCACTGCGCGCACACCGGCGTCTCCGGCCGCCGCCGACCCGGACCGGCCGGGGACCGCCGGAGCAACTGATTCCACGCTACGCCTGCCCGGAGGACGCCGGTACGAACGTCCCGCTCCCCCTAGGATCTCGACCATGCCGACCGAGGCCGCGCCCTCCTCCCCCACCGCCGACCCCTCCGACCAGGCCGCCGACGACCCCGAGCACCCCCGGCACCCCGCCGAGGCGGCCGCCCGGGCCGCCGGACTCGCCGCGCTGGACCGCGTCGTCACCGGCTGCCGGGCCTGCCCGCGCCTGGTCGCGTGGCGCGAGGAGACCGCCCGCACCAAGCGCCGCGCCTACCAGGACCAGGACTACTGGGCCCGCCCGATCCCCGGCTTCGGCCCGCCGGACGCCCCGCTCGTCCTGGTCGGCCTCGCCCCCGCCGCCCACGGCGCCAACCGCACCGGCCGGATCTTCACCGGCGACCCCTCCGGCGACCTGCTCTACGCCGCCCTGTACGAGCTCGGGCTCGCCAACCGCCCCGAGTCCGTCCGCTACGGCGACGGCCTGGAACTGTCCGGCGTCCGGATCACCGACCCGGTCCGCTGCGCCCCGCCGGACAACAAGCCCAGCACCGCGGAACGCGACACCTGCCGGCCCTGGATCACCCGGGAGCTGGAGCTGATGCGCCCCACCGTGCGCACCGTCGTCGCCCTCGGCGGCTTCGCCTGGCAGGCGATGCTGCCGGTGATCGCGGACGCCGGCTGGCGGCTCCCCCGCCCCCGCCCCGCCTTCGGCCACGCCGCCGTGGCCGCCTTCCCGGCCCGCGACGGCGGCCCGGACCTGCGGATGTACGGCTGTTACCACGTGAGCCCGCGCAACACGAACACCGGCCGGCTGACCACCGCGATGCTCCGGGACCTGCTGCGCGAAGCCGCCCGCTCGGCGGGGCTCGACCCCCGGTAGGGCGCGGCGAAGCGGGCCGGTCGAACCGGCGGGTGGCCGTGATCCCGCCGTCCACCGGCAGCGTGACGCCCGCGACGGACGAGGCCCGGTCGCTCAGCGGCCAGGCCGCCGCTACCCGAAGCGGGCCAGCTTCCGCCTGCCCGCCGGCCGCCAGACCTCCGGCAGCCGGTGCCGGGCGGCCTCCTGCGCGGCCAGCTGGCGGCCGTAGAGGACGCCGTAGCCGAAGGGCTCGCCGCCGCTCGCCGCGTGGGCGGCGAGGGTGCTCGCGGCGACCACCGCGTCCTGGTGCTCGCCCAGCACCTCCTGGACGGCCTTCATCCGCTGGGCGTAGCGCTCGGCCCGGGCGCCGACGGCCGGGGCGGCGGTCTCGCCGGCGTAGCGGGCGCGCTTGGCCGCCTTGCGGGCCGCGTGGAGGGCGAGGTCCCGTTCCCCGGGGGCGGCGGCGAGGGCGGCGCGGACGCGTTCGGCGGTGCGGTCCTGTTCGCGGGCGGCGATCCGGGAGAGCTCCGGGACGGCACCGCGGGCGGCGCGCGGGAGCAGCGGCGGGTCGGCGAGGAGGGTGGCGAGGGCCTGGCCGAGGGCCCGGCGGCGGGGGCTGTCGAGGGCGGCGACGACCTCCGGCCAGATCTGCCGGTACTCGGTCTCGCCCCACCGCTCCAGCGCGGCGGCGACCCGCTGCGGCCCGCATTCGGCGGGCAGCTCGCGGGCCTCGGCGGCGAGCCGTTCGGCCAGCACCTCGCGGTCCCGCGCCCCGCCGAGCGCGGCGGCGAGCCAGCGCAGCTCGGCGACCAGCTCGTCGGTGGTGCCGGGGGCGAACAGCCGCCGGAAGGTCCGCAGGGCGCTGCGCAGCCGCCGGCAGGCGACCCGCATCCGGTGCACGGCGTCCGGTTCGTCGGCCCGGACGGCCTCGTCCAGGCCGGCCAGCACCACGGCCTGCGCCTCGATGCGGGCCAGCAGCACCTGTCCCACCGTGGTCTCGGGTTTCGCCATGCGCGCTCGCCCCCTCGTCGGGTCAGCGGGAACGCCTTCCAGGCTAATCCGGCCGCGGCTGCTGTCGACCCGACGGGCGACCTCGCAGGCTACTGAGCGCGCGTCAGCCGGACCAGGGACCTACGGGCCCTCGTGCCGGACGCGGAGGCCATGGCATACTCCGGAGCGTGACGACCTCCTCCCATGCGACCAGGGCCCTGCGGGCCGCGGTGTTCACCGCGCTCGCCGTGCCGATGGCCGCGTTGGGCCAGGTGGTCATCACGGGCCGTCCGCTGCCGCTGTCGCTGGTGGCCACGGCCGGTGCCGTCGTCTTCCTGGTCGCGGCCGTGCTGGCCGGCGGGGAGCGGCGGTTGCTGCACATCTCCGGCGTGATGGTGCCGGTCGAGCTGCTGCTCAACACCACGTTCAACCTGGGCCAGGCCGGCTGTTCGCCGGTGCTGGCCGGTCAGGTGCCCGCACGCGGGGTGAACCTGCTGGTCTGTGGCGGCGGTTCGGTGGACGGCTCGCTGCTGGGCGGCCCGCTGGGGCACACCGCCCAGTTGGCGCCCGCCGCGACCCAGCTGCTGCTCCTGCTGGTGCACCTGGTGATCGCGCTGGCGGCCTCCGCCTGGCTGCGGATGGGCGACGCCGCCCTGTCCGGCCTGGCCCGGGCGCTGCGCGCGCTGAGCGAGTCGCTGGCCGGCCCGCTGCGCGCCCTGGTCGTCCTGCTGCTCCCGGCCCCGGTCCGTCCGGTGCTGCGGGTGCCGCTGCCGGTGTCGGACCGCCCGCGGCCGCGCCGCGAGGACGTGGTGCTGAGCCCGGCGCCCCGGCGCGGCCCGCCCGCCTTCGCGCCTGCCTGCTGATCTTCCGCCTCATCTGATCATCCCCGTACCCGCCCGAAACGGGCCCGGTACGCCCGCAGGCAGTGCGCACGACTCCCGCGTTCACCGACCCCGCCGCAGCAGCTGCGGCTTCCCGCGCGCACCCGCGCGCCGCGTACAGGAGTTGACTCCCCCGTGTCCCAGGACAAGAACAAGAAGCGCATCAGTGCCCGCGAGCGGATCCAGGAGGCGCAGCGCCGCGAGCAGCAGGCCGCCAAGCGCCGTCAGCGGATCGTCGTGACGGTCTCCGCCGTCGTCGTGCTGGCCCTCGCGGGCGGTGTCGCCGTGGCGGTCAACTCGGCCTCGGACAAGAACGACAAGTCCTCCGCCGCCGCGTCGGCGCCGCTGGTCACCCCGGCCAACGCCTCCGGCCCGAACGGCACGGTGATCACCTACGGCAAGGCCGACGCCCCGCACACCATGGCGGTCTACGAGGACTTCCGCTGCCCGGTCTGCAAGCACTTCGAGGCGGCGAACGGCGAGACCGTCAAGAAGCTCACCGAGGACGGCCAGATCAAGGTGGAGTTCCACCTGGCGGCCTTCCTGGACAAGAGCCTCGGCGGCAAGGGCTCGCGCACCGCGCTGGCCGCCGTCGGCGCCGCGCTGAACGAGGGCGTGGACCAGTTCAAGGCGTTCCACGACGTGCTGTACGCCAACCAGCCGGACGAGCGCGAGGACGGCTTCGGCGACGTCAACCACATCCTGGACCTGGCCGGCCAGGTGCCCGGGCTGAAGACGGACGCCTTCGTAAAGGCGGTGACCGACAAGACCTACGCCCCGTGGGCGGCCAAGGTCGCCGACGCGTTCAACGACAGCGGCGTGACCGGCACCCCGACCGTCAAGGTGGACGGCAAGCAGATCACCCTGTTCGCCGGGAACGCCGTGGTCCCGCCGGAGCAGTTCACCGCGCAGGTGAAGCAGGCCGCCGGCCTCCAGTAGGCCGCGCCCCCGCCCCCGCGCACCACCGCACCGTACGGCACCACCCGGCCCGGCCGAACTCCCGGCCGGGCCGGCTCCTCCCAGCCAGCCACCGGAGTGTGCTGCCATGTCCGCTGCTACCACCGTGCCCCCGTCCCGCTCCGCTCCCGACGACCCCGCCCGGGCCCGGGCCCCGATCGGCGCGAGCCGGGCCTACGCCTTCCTGCTGTTCCTCGGCGCTCTGGTCGGGCTGGCCGCCTCGGCGGTCCTGACCTTCGACAAGCTCCGCATCCTGGAGAACCCCTCCTACGTCCCCAACTGCAACATCAACCCGGTGATCAGCTGCGGTTCGGTGATGCGCACCGAGCAGGCGGAGGTCTTCGGCTTCCCGAACCCGCTGCTCGGGCTGGCGGCCTTCGGCGCGCTGGCGGCGATCGGTGCGGGGCTGCTCGCCGGTGCGGCGTACCGGCGCTGGTTCTGGCTGGGGCTGAACGCGGGCACCGCGGTGGGCGTGGGGTTCGCGCACTGGCTGATCTACCAGGCGCTGTACGACATCGGCGCGCTCTGCCCGTACTGCATGGTGGTGTGGGCGACGGTGGTGGTGCTGTTCTGGTACACCACGCTGCACAACCTGCACTCGGGCGTGATCCCGGTGGGCCCGCGGCTGGGCGTGGTCGTCCGGGAGGCGGCGCGCTACCACTGGGCGCTGCCGGTGCTGTGGGCGGCGGTGATCGCGCTGCTGGTCCTCAACCGGTTCTGGTACTACTGGAGCACGCTCCTCTGACCGTCCGTCACCCCACGTACCCGTCCGAGTGCAGCAGCGTGGCGGCGCCCGTCCGCCGGGCCTCCAGGGCCCCGGCGAGCCGGCGCGCCGCACCGGGCTGCAGCAGGACCACCGCCTGGGCCGGGGTGAAGTACCCGTGGTCGGCGATCTCCTCGACCTGCGCCCGGACCACCGACCCGGCCGCGACCGTCCCGCCGTCGAACATGAACTGCACGGCGGGGTGGGCGTGTTCGCCCTGGTCGGGGATGGCGTCGCGCCACTCCACGACGAGCAGCCGCAGCGGCCCGGCCAACAGCCCCGTCTCCTCGTACAGTTCGCGGGCAGCGCACTCGGCGGGCCCCTCCCCCGGGTCCATCCCGCCGCCGGGGAACTGCCACTGGTCGCGGTAACTGGCCTTCAGCAGCAGGACCTTGCCCGCCTCGTCGGTGAGCAGCACGCTGCACCCGACGTAGGCGCGCACCATCCCGGCGAGCCACTCCTCCTCCGAGAGTGCCCAGGTGTCCGTCATCGCGCCTCCTCCGCCGACCGCCGCCGTCGGGGACAATCTGCCGCGATCCCCGCCCGCCAAACGGCTGTTCGCGCCGAATCCACCCGAATGAGTGCCGGGGGCGGCCTCAGCCGAAGACGGCCCGCCGGAAGGCGTTGCGCAGCTCGGTGAGCCGCTGGATGTCCCGGTCGTAGTGCACCTTGTTGGTGAGCAGCAGGGCCCAGCGGCCGAGCCGCCGGGAGACCCAGAAGCCGGTGCCGGTGAAGCCGTAGTGGACGAAGGTGCCCTCGGCCGGTCCGGTGCCGGGGGCGTACAGCCAAGACAGGCCGCGGGCGGGGGCGAGGCCGCCGGTCTGCTCGCGCAGCGACTCCTCGATCCACGCCCCGCCCCAGGGCAGCCCGGGCGGCGGGGCGAGCAGAGCGATGAGGAAGCGGGCGAGGTCGCGGGCGGTGGAGAAGGCCCCGGCGTTGCCGGAGACCCCGCCGAGCAGCCGGGCCGAGGGGTCGTGGACGACGCCGCGCAGGTGGGCGCCGGCGCCCTCCTCGTACTCGGTGGGCGCGGTGCGGGCGGCGAGCGCGGCGCCGAGCGGACCGTAGCGGGTGTCGGCCATGCCGAGCGGCCGCCAGGCCCACTGCTCGGCGAGCCGGTCCAGCGGCGCGCCGCCGAGGTCCTCGACCAGGTAGGTGAGCAGCACGGCGGCCCGGTCGGTGTACTCGACGGCCGCGCCCGGCGGCCGGTGCGACGGGGCGGCGAGGACCCCGGCCCGGATCGCCGCCGGGTCGCGCCCGTAGAGCTGCTCGAAGCGGGTGTACGGGAGCATCCCGGCGGTGTGGGCCAGGAGTTGACGGACCGTCACCGCTCCGGCGGGGTGCCCCGCGGCGGGCGGCCACCAGGCGCCGAGCGGCTCGTCCAGCGGCAGCCGTCCGGACTGCCGCAGCACCCCGGCGCAGGGCCAGAGCGCGACCACTTTGGTGAGGCTGGCGAGGTCGTACAGGGTGTCCGGCCCGGGCCTCAGCCGCGCGTACGGCCCCTGCCCGAGCACGCCGTGACCGCCGCCGCCGAGCGCGCCGCCGGGGTCGCCGACGGCCCAGACGGCGCCCGCCCCGACGGTGCGCGCGCCGTCCTCGACCAGCCGGTCCAGCTCCCCGCCGGGCGCGGCCAGGCCGGGGAGCCGGTCGGCTCCGGGTGCGTCGGGTCCAGTCGCTCGGTGGCTCATCCGTCCCCCTCCTCGGGCCGACGGGAGCCTTCCCCCCGCGGCCGCGGCTCAGACCGCCGGAGCGAGTTCCTTGCCGAGGCAGACGCTCTGCGGGTGGTCCTTGTAGATGCCGAACTTCCGGATCGCGGCGTAGCCCTCGGACTGGTACAGCGCGATCGCCTCGGGCTGCTCGGTGCCGGTCTCCAGGATGAAGCGGGTGCGCCCGGCCTCGACCGCGGTCCGCTCCAGGCGGCGCAGCACCGCGCGGGCCAGGCCGCGGCCGCGGGCGTCGGGGACCACGAACATCCGCTTCAGCTCGGCGTCACCGTCGCGCAGGCCGTCCGGGCCGGCCTGCTTGGCCCGCCAGCCGCCGCAGCCGACCGGCCGGCCGTCCAGGTAGGCGATCATGAACAGGCCGGCCGGCGCCTCGAAGTCCTCGGGGTGCAGGACGGTCTCGTCCGGGTCGCCGTAGCGGCGCACGTACTCCTGCTGCACCTCCGCCGACAGGGCCTGGGCGTCGGGGTGGGCGTAGCCGGTGACACGGAACTCGACGGTGCCGGTGTCCTGGGCGGTGCTGGTACTCATGGTGAAAAAGCCTACGATCCCCGCTCAGCGGACCTCGAACCGGGCGACCAGCTCGTCCTTGCCGAACATCCGGGCGGTGTCCACGGCGCTCGGGACGCCGGCCCGGGGGTCGGCGCCGCCGGCCAGCAGCACGTCGAGCACGTCCGTGGCGCCCTTGAAGACGGCGCCGGCCAGCGGGGTCTGGCCGCGGTCGTTGGCGCGGTTCGGGTCGGCGCCGTACCGGAGCAGCTCCGCGACGGTGGCGGCGTGGCCGTGGTAGGCGGCGAGCATCACCAGGGTGTCGCCGCGGTCGTTGGTGAGGTCGGCCGGGGCGCCGGCCCCCAGGTAGGCGGACAGGGTGTCCGTCTCCCCGGCCCGGGCGGCGTCGAAGAGCTTCCCGGCGAGCGCGATCACCTCGGCGTCGGGGGCGTCGGCGGGCTGCTGGCTGGCGGCGTCGGTCATGGCGGACGGCCTTTCCGGTCGGGTCGTCGGGCGGTCTCGGGGCTGCGCCCAGGGCACGGTAGCGGCCGGTGCCGCGACGGGCCAGCGGACGTCCGGGATCCGGATGACGGCCCGCTCCCGCCACGACACGCGACCGCACGCGTTGCGCAGCCATTCGAGCGAACTTCCGGGACCCCCCGGAAACTTCCCACCCGCCGCCCGGGAATGCCTGGGCGCACCGAATCCCCGCGCGGCCCGGCCCCCACCCCGGCCGGTGCGCATACCGCCACCCGGCCGCCGGAACGGTATTGAACGGCAGAACCACCCATTTGCACCGTTCCATCATCTATTACTTTTTGTCACGATTAGTGCACTTTCTGTAACACCCCTGCTTGTCCCCACTTCCTGAGGAGCGGAACGTGATCCTCTCGATTTCCGGCATCGTCCTGTTCGGCACCATCGCCTTTCTCTTCTTCCGCCGGGACGGACTAAAGGTCTCCCACGCCATCGTCTGCGCCCTCTTCGGCTTCTACATCGCCGGCTCCTCGATCGCGCCGAGCATCACCGCGGGCGGCGCGAGCCTCGCCAGCCTGCTCAGCGGCATCAGGTTCTAGCCGCCACCTCCTCCCCCGCCGTACCGGCCCGGGCGCGGATCCCACACCGCCCCGGGCCCCGTCGTTCCCCACCGCGCCCACCCCACCCGTCCCACCGCCCGGGGAGTCAAGGAATGCCGCTCCACCGCCACCTCAGCAAGGGCCGCACGATCGCCCGGACCGCCGGGGACCACGCCTCCGACATGTTCGCCCCGCTCTCCGTCATCGGCCGCGGCCTGCGCCACCACGTCGACTGGGCCAGGTCCCGCTGGCAGGAGACCCCCAAGGAGCGCCGCGGCCCGACGCTGTTCCTGACCGCCGCCCTGCTGATCGGCGTCTACCTGCTGCCGCACGGCCTGCTGTTCGCCCTGATCGCCCTGATGGCCAGCGCCGCCTGGGCCGGCCGGGCCCCCAAGGCGGCGCCCGCACCGCCCGCGCCGGACGCCGCCGACGTCAAGCTCGCCGCCCTCTACGCGGCGCTCACCCCGTACCTGTGCGGCCCCGAGGACGCCAACCCGCTGTACCACTTCGAGGGCGCCTACAAGAGCGCCTTCAGCGCGTGGGAGTTCGACCGCGAGGGGCGGCTCTCCCGGCTGGAAATGAGCTACCCCGCGTACTTCACCGACACCGAGCCGTCCTCCCGGGCCCGGATCGAGCAGGTGGTCCAGGGCAAGGCCGGCCGGGCCCGCGAGTACCGCTTCGACTGGGACGAGGAGTCCAACCGACTGCGGATCACCGCGCTCGCCCCGCTGCCCACCGACATCGCCGCCCAGCGCTTCGTGGCCGCCCCCGGCGAGATCGTGCTGGGCTTCACCGACGAGGACGGCACCGCCCGCACCATCCCGGTCACCCGGGGCGGCGCCACCGTCCAGCAGCCGCCGGTGGTCTGGCGCACCGGCCCGCGCTCCTCCGAGCCGCACCTGCTGGTGCTCGGCGTCACCGGCTACGGCACCTCCAGCCTGCTGCGCTCGGTCGCCCTCCAGGCGCTCCCGTACGCGGACCTGGTGGTGGTCGACGGCGCGGGCACCGGCGAGCACGCCTGCCTGGTGAACCGGCCCGGCGTGCACACCGTGGAGACCAGCCTGCACGGCGCGCTGGCCGCCCTGGACTGGGCCGTCGGCGAGACCGAGCGCCGGCTCGCCGCGCTCAACGCCGCCCGGCACGCCGGCACCGCCCCACCGGAGGACGTCACCCGGCCGCTGTGGCTGCTGCTGGACCACCCGACCGAGCTGAGCGAGCTCGCCCAGGCCGAGGGCCGCCCCGACCCGCAGGACCTGCTGGAGCTCCCGCTGCGGCACGGCCGGGCCGCCCGGGTCACCGTGGTGGTCGCCGACGACCTCGCCGCCCGGGACCGGCTCACCGCCACCGTCCGCACCACCACCCGGGCCCGGGTGGTGCTCGGCCCGGCCGGCCCCGACGAGGGCCGCGACGCGCTCGGCGCGCCGCTGGACATCGTGCCCGCCTCCCACGCCCCGGTCGGCCGCGGCTACGCCCGGATCGGCAACGGCGCCCCGCTCCGCCTCCAGGTGCCCGCCACCGTCGACCCGCTGGACGACGAGGCCCCGGCCCCGCTGCGGGACGCGGTGATCGCCCTGCTGCCGCACCGGGACAGCCGCACCGAGGCGGCCGCCGCCGCACCGCCCCGCCCGGACCGCCCGCCGGTGGTCCCCGCCGCCGATCCGGCCGCGCCGGCCCGTCCCGTCGACCTGGCCAAGGGCGAGCCGATGATCCGTTCACGGCCGATCTCCTGACCGCCGGGCCGGACCCGTCCCCCGGGCCGGTTCCCCGGCCCTCGACCGGGGGCGGCGACCACCGCCGAATCCCGTCCCGGTACGCTCGTCACGGAAAGTCCGCACGATCACCAGATGTGAAATACGTGACACCTGGGGTGATATCACCGGCCAGATGTGACAAATCGGGCGCAGGTGGGTACAAACAGGGGCGGCACTACAGACGACGCATGTCCCGGGACGGGAATCTTCGTCGGAAGCCGAGCGTTGACCGAACGACGAAGAACAGCGACCACTAGTCCTGTGGGCCATAAGCCCGGGAGGCACGATTCATGAGCGAGCGAGCTCTCCGCGGCACGCGACTCGGGGCCACTAGCTACGAGACCGACCGTGGTATCGATCTGGCTCCCCGCCAGACCGTCGAGTACGCATGTCAGAACGGACACCGTTTCGAGGTTCCTTTCTCGGTCGAGGCCGAGATCCCCGCGACCTGGGAATGCCGCTTCTGTGGACAGGAGGCGGCGCTTCTCGACGGCGACGAGCCGGAAGAGAAGAAGATCAAGCCGACGCGCACCCATTGGGACATGCTGATGGAGCGCCGGACGCGCGAGGAGCTGGAGGAGGTGCTGGCCGAACGGCTGGCCGTGCTCCGCTCCGGCGGGATGAACCTCGCGGTACACCCGCGAGACACCCGTAAGAGCGCCTGACACCTCGCTCCCGCCCCGTGCGGGAGGACGCGAAAAGGGACCCTGGTCACCAGGGTCCCTTTCGCGTTGCCCATGGACGGGCAACCAGGTGTCGTCCGCGCGACGAGCCCCCGAGGGGCTGGGTGTCCGCCTCTCCGGGGGCTCGTACGTCGGGACGGTCCGGTCAGCCGGCGATCGGCGGGCGGTAGGTGGTGTCAGGGCCCTGCGGGCCGCGCGGGCCGTCCTCCGGGTCCACGACCTCGCCCTGGACCACCTTGCCGTCCGGGCGGTGGATGCGCAGCTGCTCCTGGAGCCGCATCGCGTCCGCGAACGGGTCGGCCCCGGCGGCGGAGGTGCTGCGCAGCGCCTTGTCCGCGGCCCGGCGCCCGACCGCCCGCCACAGCGCCCGGGTGGGCGGGAAGAGCAGGGTCAGGGCCACCAGGTCCGTCAGGAAGCCGGGGACGATCAGCAGCAGGCCGGCCAGCACGGTCATGCTGGTGCCGGTCTGCGGCTGCTGGGACTGCGGGTTCTTGCTCTGCTCGATCGCCGCCGACAGCGCCTTCAGCCCGGCCCGCTTGATCAGCGAGCCGCCGATCAGGACGCCCGCGACGAGCAGCAGCACGACGGTGAGGCCGCCCAGCCAGGAGCCGACCTGGACCAGCAGCCAGATCTCCAGCACCAGCCAGGCGGTGATCAGCAGCGGCAGCACCCGGCGGAGCCTGCTACGCGGGGCCGGACGGGTGGGGGTAGCTTGCTGGGTCACGGTACGAATCCACTCCAAGCGGTGCTCTGCGCGCCGCACGGGAGGTCCGGGCCGGCTACGGCACCACCTGGTCCAACGATTCCTGCCCGGCCGGTGTTCCGGACGGGGCCTTCCGGCGGCGGCCGACCAGCACCGCCGCGCCGCAGGCCAGCAGGCCGCCGACGGCCAGCGTCCACTCGGGGGCGGCGCCGACCCGGTCGGCCACCGTGGTGCCGTCGCGCAGCGGGACGGTGGCCGACAGCTCGGCCGCGGTCAGCTCCTCGGTGCGCTGCCGGACGCTGCCGTCCGGGCCGATCACCGCGCTGATGCCGCTGGTGGCGGCGATCAGCACCGCCCGGCCGTGCTCGACGGCCCGCAGCCGGCTCATCGCCAGCTGCTGCTCGGGCTGGCCGGTCTTGGCGTAGGTCGCGTTGTTGGTCTGGACGACCAGGACCCGGGCGCCGCTGTCCACGGTGTCGCGGACGATCTCGTCGTACGCGACCTCGAAGCAGATCACGTCGCCGATCCGGGCCGGGCCGAGCTGCATCACGCCGTTGTGGTCGCCGGGGTAGAAGTCCCGGGCGACCCGCTGGAGGCGGGTGATCACCTTCATCAGCTGGGCGCGGAAGGGCACGTACTCGCCGAACGGGACGGGGTGCTGCTTGGTGTAGGAGGCGCCGGGGCCGGTGACCGGGTCCCAGACGATGCCCTCGTTCTGGACGTGCTGCGCGTCCGGGCCGTCCACCAGGGTGCCGACCAGGGTGGGCACGCCGATCGCCTTCACGGCCTCGTCGATCCGCTGGCGGGCCAGCGGGTCGCTGAACGGGTCGAGGTCGGAGGAGTTCTCCGGCCAGATCACGATGTCGGGGCGCTCGACCTTGCCGGCCCTGATGTCGGCGGCGAGCCGCTCGGTGGCCGCGGCGTGGTTGTTGAGGACCATCATCGGGCGGCCCAGGAAGTCCATGCCCGGGTTGGGCACGTTGCCCTGGACGATGGCGACCTTGACGGTGTCGTCGGCGGCCGTGGGCACCGGGACGAGGTAGCCGGCCAGCAGCGCGGCCACCGCCCCGAGCGCCGCCAGCGCGGCCGCCTTCGGGGCCCTGCCGGGCCCGCGCAGCCGCAGGGCGGCCCAGGCCAGCAGGGCGCCCGACAGGGCGACCGCGAAGGTCACCAGCGGCGCGCCGCCGAGCGCGGCCAGCGGGGTGTACGGGGTGGCGGTGTTGGCGAAGGCGAGCCGGCCCCAGGGGAAGCCGCCGAGCGGCAGCCGGTCGCGGGCCCACTCCTGGGTGATCCACAGGCAGGCCGTCCAGAGCGGCCACCCGGGCAGCCGGGAGGTGACGGCCAGGGCGCCGCCGAGCACGGCCAGGAACAGCGCCTCCACGACCGACAGGCCGATCGTGGCGTCCCAGCCGACCACCCGCAGCCAGCTGAGCAGCATCAGGAAGAACGGCAGGCCGAACGCGAAGCCCGTCCACAGGCCCTGGCGGAAGGTGCGGCCCCGGGTGAGCAGCGACAGCGCGGCGACGCCGAGCAGCGACAGCGGCCACAGGTCGTACGGCGGGAAGGCGAGGGCCAGCAGCAGGCCGGCCAGGGCGGCGAGGCCGGTGCGCGGGAGGCCGGCGCGGACCTTGGCGAGCGCACGGGCTCCGCGGCTCGCCCGGGGCGCCGGCTCCTGCGGCTCGGGGACGGCCTCGGGCCGTTCCTGGGTGACGGGAGTGGCCACCGGCGCACCATCTTCCTGGGGCTTGCTGTTCGGACGCTGTGCGAAGAAGGTACCCCGGAAGGTCGGAGACCCGTGAGGTCAGGGTGGTAGCGGGGTCAGCGCGGGGTGTAGCGGACCTCCCGCAGCGGCCAGTGCCCGGCGAGCCAGTCGGAGACGGCGCGGTACAGCGGGGCGTCCAGGTGGGCGCGGTCGGCCCGGACCCAGGAGCTGACCGAGACCGCGGACGGGTCCTCGCGGTCCGGGTAGATGTAGACGCAGCCGATCACCTCGTCGCGGTCCGGCTCCAGGACGGTGTAGGTGAAGCCGGTGCGGGCCTCGAAGTCGGCGGCGTGCCGGCGCAGGTCGTCGAGGTTCCGCTCCGGCGGCATCCCGTCGGCGGGCGGCCAGCCGGGGGTGGCGCGGATGTGGGCGATGGAGCCCGTCCAGGCGGCGTGGTCGGAGGCGTTGTGCCGCTCGCCCAGGGGTTCCAGGCGGAACTCCGGGGCGAGCAGCTCGCGCGGGACGGTGAAGTCGGCGGGTACCAGGTCGGTCATGGTGATCAACCTAGGAGGCGACGGCCCGCCGATCCACGGGGTTTACCGCTGGTACACCGTGCGGCCGCGGACGACGGTGCGCAGGCAGGTCGGCAGCGGGTGGCCCGGGGTGAGGTCGGGCAGGCCGGGGGTGCCGGAGCGCGGGTCGGTGGACCAGCCGGCCACCCGGGAGTCGGGGGCCTGGACGACCAGCTCGCCGGCCGCCCAGATCGCGTAGCTGGCGACCGCGCCGGGGACCAGCACGCCGTCCTGGTCCCGGCCGACGGCGCGCCAGCCGCCCCGGGTGTGGGCGGTGAAGGCGGCCCGCACCGAGATCCGGTGGTCCAGGGTCCGGTGGAAGGCCGCCGCGCGGACGGTGCCCCAGGGGTCGAGCGGGGTGACCGGGGCGTCCGAGCCGAAGGCCAGCGGGACGCCGGCCCGCAGCAGCGCGGCGAAGGGGTTGAGGGCGGCCGCCCGCTCGGCGCCCAGGCGCTGGACGTACATGCCCTCGGGCCCGCCCCAGGCGGCGTCGAAGGCGGGCTGGACGGAGGCGGTCAGGCCGAGTTCGGCGAAGGCGGCGACGGCCTCGTCGTCCAGGGCCTCGGCGTGCTCGACGCGGTGGCGCAGGGCCTTGACCCGGTCGGCGCCGACCCGGGCTCCGGCCTCCCGGACGCCCTCGATCACGGCGGCCACGGCCGCGTCGCCGATCGCGTGGAACCCTGCCTGGAGCCCGGCCCCGGTGCAGGCGGCGACGTGGTCGGCGACCTGCCCGGCGGTCAGGTAGGCGGTGCCGGTGTGCCCGGCGTCCGCGTACGGGGCGTGCAGGCAGGCGGTGTGGGAGCCGAGCGCGCCGTCCACGAAGAGGTCGCCGCCGGCGCCCACCGCACCGAGCCGGCGGGCGGTCTCGACACCGCCCAACTCGCCCCAGTAGCCGAAGACTTCGGGCCCCTCGCCGTCGGCGGCGAGTGCCAGCAGGGCGGCCAGGTCGGCCTCCGAGGAGATCTCCGGGCCGGCGCACTCGTGCAGGGCGCCGATGCCGAGCTCGGCGGCGCGGGCCAGGGTGGCCCGCTGGGCGCGGCGGCGCTGCTCGGGGGTCAGCCGGGCCAGCGCGGTCCGCCGCACGACGTGGTGGGCGTCCCTGGTGAGCGGGCCCTCGGGGTCAAAGCCGGGCGCCTCGGCCAGGCCCTCGGTGAGGTCGCGCAGCGCCGTGGTGGCGAGGGCGGAGTGCACGTCGGTGCGGGAGAGGTAGAGGGCGGCGCCGCGGGCGGCGGCGTCGAGCTCGGCGAGCGTGGGCGGGCGGCCCTCGGGCCAGCCGCTCTCGTCCCAGCCGTGGCCGATCAGCACCCCGCCGGGCTCGGGCCGGGCGTCGACGAAGGCGGTGACGGCGGCCAGGGCGGCGGCCAGCGAGGGGCTGCCGGTGAGGTCGAGGCCGGTGAGCGCCAGGCCGGTGGCGGTGGCGTGCACGTGGGCGTCCACGAAGGCGGGGGTGACCAGGGCGCCGTCCAGCTCGACGATCTCGTCGGCGGTCGCGGCGTACGCCTCGGCGGCGCCGTCGCTGCCGACCCAGGCGACGTGCCCGCCCTCCACGAGCATCGCGGTGGCGAAGGGGTCGGCGGGGCTGTAGACGGCGCCGCCGCGCAGCAGGACGGTCCGGGGAGTGCGTTCGGTCATGCGGCCTAGTCTGCACCCCGCCCGTTCGCGGTCAGAGCTTCGGGGGTCGTGCCTCGTACGGGGTGGACAGGACGACGGTGGTGCGGGTGGAGACGCCGGCGGCGCTGCGGATGCGGGCCAGCAGGTCCTCCAGGTCGCCGGGGGCGCCGACGCGGACCTTGAGTATGTAGTTCTCGTCCCCGGCGACGCTGTGGCAGGCCTCGATCTCGGGCAGGCCGGCCAGCCGTTCGGGGGTGTCGTCCGGGGCGCTCGGGTCGAAGGGTTTGACCGAGATGAACGCGGTCAGCGCCAGGTCGACGGCGTCGGGGTCGATGATCGCGGTGTAGCCGCGGATCACCCCGCGCTGTTCGAGGCGGCGCACCCGCTGGTGCACCGCCGAGGTGGACAGGCCGGTGGCCTTGCCCAGGTCCGTGTAGCTCATCCGGCCGTCTTCGAGGAGCAGCTGGACAATGCGTTGGTCGAGATCCTCCACAGTGCGCAAACCTACCCGGTCGGGAGCACGGGGGGCGCACGCGGTGGCACGGGGAGGGATCGCAGGTACCGGGCGGGCACATGCCGGGCGAATGTGGCGTCCGGTGTGGCCAAGGACACACCCGGTGCATCACGGTGCACGGGACCGCAGGGTTATGAGTCCTGATCACAGGGAAGTGCTGGTTGTGGCCCTGGACGACCACGCCGGGCCCGATCCTAGGGGGATCCTCATGCCTGCTACTGACCAGCGTGTGCTGGGCGCCGACGAGACCGACGATATGACCGACCGCGAGGACCTCGCGGTCGATTACATGCCGGGCACCGACCCCGGCGAGGCGGAGAACTGGGACATCTTCCGGGTCGACTGCCCCGAGTGCCGCCGCCCGATCGCCCTGGTGGCGGACGAGGACCGGCTGCCGCAGCACGCGCTGCTGCCGACCGCCTGGAACCCCTTCGCCCCCGCGATCTGCCCGGGCTCGGGCACCCCGACGGACGACCTGGCCGAGGTCGAGGCCCCGGAGGACGCCGAACCGGCCCGGATCGACGCGCTGTTCAAGCTCCCGACCGGGCTGGACTGGCGCACCCAGCCGTTCTCGCACGCCGTCGCGCACCGCCCGGTGCGGCTCGCCGCGGTCGGCCAGGCCGCTCCGACCGCGCCCGCAGCCCCGACGGTCGCGACGATGCGGGCCGCCATCCCCGAGCAGCGCCGCCGTCGTCCGGCGCTGACCGCCCGTACCGCCAAGGCGAGCTGACGCTCCGCCGGGAACGCCTCCGGCCGTCACTCCGCACCCTGGAGTGACGGCCGGAGGCCGTGGAGAGGGAAGGCCGTCAGGCCTTCGTGAGGTGGCGGCCGATCACCAGGCGCTGGATCTGGTTGGTGCCCTCGACGATCTGCAGCACCTTGGCCTCGCGCATGTAGCGCTCGGCCGGGAAGTCCTGGGTGTAGCCGTAGCCGCCGAGCACCTGGACGGCGTCGGTGGTCACCCGCATCACCGCGTCGGTGCAGAACAGCTTGGCCATCGCCGCCTCCTTGGAGAACGGGCGGCCGGCGTCCCGCAGCCGGGCGGCGGAGAGGTAGAGCGAGCGGCCGGCCTCGATCTGGGTGGCCATGTCGGCGAGCATGAAGGACAGGCCCTGGAACTCGGCGATCGGGCGGCCGAACTGGCGCCGGGTGCGGGCGTAGTCGACGGCGAGGTCGAGCGCGGCCTGGGCCACCCCTATCGCGCAGGCGGCGATGCCGAGGCGGCCGGAGTCCAGCGCGGCGAGCGCGATCTGGAAGCCCTGTCCCTCCTCGCCGACCAGCCGCTCGCGGGGCACCCGGGCGCCGTCGAAGTGCAGCTGCGCGGTCGGCGAGGACCACATGCCCATCTTGTGCTCCGGCGGGGCCGCGGACAGGCCCTGCTGGGTGCCGGGGACCAGCAGGCAGCTGATGCCCTTGGGGCCGTCGACGCCGGTGCGCACCAGGGCGCTGTAGAAGTCGGCCTGGCCGCCGTGGGTGATCCAGGCCTTGGTGCCGTTCACCACGTACGTGTCGCCGTCGAGGTCGGCGCGGGTGCGCAGCGCGGCCGCGTCGGAGCCGGACTGCGGCTCGGAGAGGCAGTAGGCGCCGAGCTGCTCGCCGGAGAGCATGGCGGGCAGCCACGTCTCGCGCTGCTCGTCGGTGCCGAAGGTGGCCAGCGCGTGGCAGGACAGGGTGTGCACGCTGACGCCGAGGCCGACGGCCAGCCAGCCGGCCGCGAGCTCCTCCAGCACCTGCAGGTACACCTCGTAGGGCTGGTCGCCGCCGCCGTACTTCTCGTCGTACGGGAGGGAGAGCAGGCCGGCTTCGCCGAGGGTGCGGAAGACCTCCCGCGGGAAGCGGCCGGCGGCCTCGTCCTCCGCCGCGCGCGGCTGGAGCTCGCGCTGGACCAGGTCCCGGGTGAGGCCCAGCAGCTCGCGGGCCTCCTCGGTGGGCAGCTGGCGCTCCACGGCTTTCACAGGGGAGGGGGTCATGGCGGTGGTCGCCTCCTCGATCGGGGCGCGGGACCGAGGTGTCGGCCGGTCCGGCGTGGGTGTGGCTGGTCGGACCGACCGGCACCGGGTTGCGGTGAACGGCCGTTCACAGTCGTGGCGAAGGCGAGTATGCCCGAAACCCGCGCTGCCGTCACGACCTGCACATATGAACTGGACGCAGTGGCGGGCTACGGCACCGTAGGGTTGACGTTGTGGCTGTATCCGAACCCCTCCCGACCCGATTCCGGCCCGCTCCGGACGACCGGCTGACCGCGCTCGCGGCCGAGTTGCGAGCGCTGCCGCCCTCCTGCGGGCCGGTGCGGCTGGTCGCGGTGGACGGCCACGCGGGCTCCGGCAAGACCACCTTCGCCGGACGGCTGGCGGCGGCGCTCGGCGGGGCCCCGGTGGTCCACCTCGACGACCTGGCCACCCACCGCGAGCCCTTCGGGTGGACCGGACGGCTGCGCGAGCAGGTGTTGGAGCCGCTGGCGGCCGGGCGGGACGCCGAGTACCGGGTGTACGACTGGACGCTGCGCCGCTTCGCGGGCGCGGCCGCGGTGCCGGCCGCCCCGGTGGTGCTGGTGGAGGGGGTCGGCGCCGGGCGGCGGGCGGTGCGGCCGTGGCTGGCCCGGGTGATCTGGATGGAGCTGGACGCCGTCTCGGCCCGGCGGCGCGGGGAGGAGCGGGACGGGCCGGAACTGGCCGAGTTCTGGGCGGGCTGGGCCCGGGCCGAATCGGCGCATTTCGCCGCCGATCCGAGCCGTCCGCACGCCGTGACACGGGTCGACGGGGTGACCGGCCGGATCGCCCCGGACACCGTCGGTGAATCTTCAACCAACGCCTTGACCTGCGACATCGCCAGGATCTAGGTTCTCCTCAGCCACCGGAACACCAGATTCCGGTTGCCTCGGACCCGGTGCCCCCGGCTTGTTCCCCCGTGAGCCGGGGGCGCCGTCCGGTCCCCTTCCGAAACCCGCTCCCCCGCCGCCCGTTTCGTCGCCCGGCCGCTCAACGGCCGCTCGTGCGATCGCATTTGCCCCTGTGCGGCACCCTTCCGGATCAGCGCCGCGCCGGTACGATTCCTGGCAGGCGCAGTTGCGCCACAGGGGGTCGACGACCACCGGCCAGGCTAGGCGCAGGCAACCCGCCGGCCGAGCCCCGGGCCGCACCGCGGGGGGCGTGAGTGACGACGGTGGACAGTTCCGACAGCACGGCGGGCGGGCCCGACCGGCTCGCCGACCGCGCCTGGCTGCGCGCCATGGACGCGTACACGGCCGGTGCGTACACCCGGGCCGAGGAGGAGTTCCGGGCCGCCGTCCGGCTGGACCCGGGCATGGCCGACGCCTGGCTCGGACTGCACGCGCTGCGCAGCGACACCTCGGCCGCGCTGCTGGCCATGTACCGCAACCAGAAGCGGTTCGGCGAGCAGCGGCGACTGCACCGACGGCCGCTCAGTTCCTGGTACTGGCTGGGCTGGTGGGTGCAGCCGGTGCTGGAGGACGCCCGCGACCTCGCGCTGGCGCACGCCTCGCACTGGCTGGACGGGCGCCACCTGGCCGAGCTGGACCGGGCGTTGGAGCAGTGTCCGGCGCCCAGCGAGGACCCGTCCGCCCGCTTCCTGTACGCCTGCCGGTCCTACCTGCTCAAGGACTGGGAGCAGCTGATCCGGGACACCGACCGCCTGCTGGACGACCCGCTGCTCGGCATCGAGGCCGGGCTGTTCGCCGGCATGGCGCGGGTGCGCCTCGACATGTGCGCCCAGGCGCAGGCCCCGCTGGCCGCCTCGCTGGCCCGCTGCCGCTCCGAGCAGCCGCAGCGCAAGGAGCTGCGGTACTGGCTGGCCCGGGCGTACGAGGGGGCCGGGCGCAGCGCCGCGGCGCTGCCGCTCTACCGGGCGGTGCACCGGGCGGACCCGGCGTTCATGGACACCGCGACCCGGCTGACGGCCATCTCGGCCGAGGACGCGCTCGCCGACGGCCTCGTGGACGCCATCGCGGACGGGCTGGCCAACGGGCTCGCGGACGGGCTCGCCAACGGGCTCGCGGACGGGCTGACGGCGGGCGGCAGCCCGGGTGCGGCCGACGCCGCCGCACCGGGCGGGCCGGGTGCCGATCCCGGCTACCCGGACGACGCCGGATACCCCGAACTGCCCGGGTACGGGGAGGAGTTCGCGGAGGCGGGCGGGCCGGGCGGCGCGACCGTCCCCGGCGAAGGGCTGTCGAGCGACGGAGTGCCCGGCGGGCTGTCGAACGGCCTGCTGTCGAACGGCCTGGCGTCGAACGGCGGCGGACCCTCGGTGGACGCCGGACTGGTGGACGGCCCCCCGGCGGACGGGGCCCTGGCCGGCGGCGCCCTGCTGGACGGGACCGCGACCGGCGGCGCCCGGCTGGACGGCGCCCCGGCCGACGGCGCTCCGCAGGCCGCCGGAGAGCGCTCCGGCTCGGGCGCCCCGACCGGCCCCGCCGTACCGCCGCTGCCCGCCCTCGGCCGGGTGCAGCCCCGGACCGCCGCCGTGCCGGAGCTCCGGTCCGCCGGCGACGAACGGGAGTTGGACGCGGCCCTGGCCGAACTCTCCCTGATGGTCGGCCTGGAGCCGGTCAAGCGCCAGGTGCGGGCGCTGTCCGCCCAGTTGAGAATGTCGCGGCTGCGGGCCGAGCAGGGCCTGCCCGTCCAGCCGCCGAAGCGCCACTTCGTCTTCTCCGGCCCCTCGGGCACCGGCAAGACCACCGTGGCCCGGATCCTCGGCCGGGTCTTCCACGCCCTCGGCCTGCTCTCCGGCGACCACCTCGTGGAGGCCCAACGCGCCGACCTGGTGGGCGAGTTCCTCGGCCAGACGGCCGTGAAGGCGAACGAGCTGATCGACTCCGCGCTGGACGGCGTGCTGTTCATCGACGAGGCGTACAGCCTCTCCAACTCCGGCTACACCAAGGGCGACGCGTACGGCGACGAGGCGCTCCAGGTGCTGCTCAAGCGCGCCGAGGACAACCGGGACCGGCTGGTGGTGATCCTGGCCGGCTACCCCGAGGGCATGAACCGGCTGCTCGCCACCAACCCCGGCCTCAACTCCCGCTTCACCACCCGGGTCGACTTCCCCAGCTACCGCCCCGGCGAGCTGACCGCGATCGGCGCCGCGCTGGCCGGCCGGGACGGCGACGGCTGGGACGAGGACGCCGCCGAGGAGCTGGCCAGCATCTGCACCCACGTGGTCCGCGAGGGCTGGATCGACGAGCTGGGCAACGGCCGGTTCATCCGCACCCTGTACGAGAAGTCCTGCGCCTACCGGGACCTGCGGCTGACGCTGCTGCGCGAGCCGCCGGGCCGGGAGGACCTGGCCACCCTGCGGCTGCCGGACCTCGTCCAGGCGTACGGGGAGCTGATCGACGGCCGGAGCTGATCCCCGCACCGGCCCCCTGCTCAGCCCCTGAGGAGCGCGGCCTCCCGCTCCCGGTCCAGCCCGACCCTGACCCGGTCGCTCCGCTGCGGCGCGTTGCCGCCGATGGACCGCAACCAGGCCCAGGTGGACTCGACGGTCTCGGCGACCGGGCGGCAGCGCAGCCCGGCGCCGAGCGCGCGCTCGACCGAGCCGGTGTGCAGGAAGTCGTACAGCTCGCCGGGCGCCAGCCAGATCGGCAGCTCGGTCCACGGCTCGACGCCCGCCGCGAGGATCCGCTCCGGGTCCGTCCAGCGCAGTTCGGCGTCCGAGCCGGTGGCCCGTACGCAGGCCTCCAGCAGCTCGCCCATGGTGGCGTGGCCGGACGGGCCGACCAGGTTGTACGGGCCGCCGAGCCGGGCCGCCGAGGCGTCCAGGAGCCAGGCCGCGAGGTCGCGCACGTCGATGTACTGGAGGGCCAGGTCGCGCGGCCCGGGAGCGAGCACCGGGCCGCCCTCGGCGATCCGGTTGAGCCACCAGGGCAGCCGGCCGATGTCCTCGTGCGGGCCGATGATCAGCCCGGCCCGGGCGAGCAGCGCCCGCCCGCCGAACTCCGCCTCCAGCGCCAGCTCCGCGCCGCGCTTGGCCTCGGCGTAGGGCACCTCGCCGGTGAGGTCCGGGGAGGAGGCGACCACCGGCGCGGCCTCGCCGGCCCCGGCCACCAGCGGGTGGTCGTACACCGACCGGCTGGAGACGTAGGCGTAGTGGCCGACCCGGCCGTTCAGGAGGCGGGCGCTGTCGCGCACCGCCGCGGGGGCCCAGGACCAGGTGTCCACCACCGCGTCCCACTCCCCCGTGCCGAGCGCCGCGAGGCCGTCCGGCGCGGTGCGGTCGCCCGTCAGCACCCGGACGCCCCCGGGCGCGGGCTGCGTGCCGCGGTTGAGGGCCGTCACCTCCCAGCCCCTGGCCAGCGCCTCCTCGGCGACGACCCGTCCGACGAACCCGGTTCCACCCAGCAGGAGAAGTCTCATGCCGACCACCCTGCTACCAGGGTGGCCGGCATGGGAACGGGTGCATGCTCAGGGCAGAATCGCCAGGAGCGGACACGCCGTCGGCGAAAGCCGGAACTCTCCGGGGAGGCGCCGGCCGACGGGCGTCAGGCCGTGGCGCGGTGGTCCGGGTCGTGCATCTCGCCGACCAGCTCCTCCAGCACGTCCTCCAGCATGACCACGCCGAGCGTGCGCCCGTCCTGGTCCAGCACGGCGGCCAGGTGGCAGGTGGCCCGGCGCATCGCGCCGAGGGCGTCGTCCAGCGGGAGGCTGCCGCGCAGCACCGTGATCGGCCGCCACAGGCGGGCCGGGACGGGTGCCGAGGGGTCGTCCACGTCGAGGATGTCCTTGAGGTGGACGTAGCCGAGGTAGCCGTGGCCGGCCGGGTCGCCGTCGGTGACCGGGAAGCGCGAGAAGCCGGTGCGCAGCGCCAGCTCCTCGACCTCGGCGGCGGTCGCCTTGGTGTCCACGGTGACCAGCTGCTCGGGCTTGAGCAGCACCTCGGTGACCGGGCGGCGGCCCAGCTCCAGGGCGTCCTCCAGCCGCTCCTGGCGGCTCTCGTCGAGCAGCCCGGCGTCCCGGGAGTCCGCCAGCAGGTACATCAGCTGCTCGGTGGTGAAGACCGACTCGACCTCGTCCTTGGCGTCCACCCGGAACAGCTTCAGGATGCCGTTGGCGGACGCGTTCAGCGCCCGGATCACCGGGGCGAGCCAGCGGGCCAGCCGGTCCAGCGGCGGGCCGAGCCAGAGCGCGGCCTTCTCCGGGCCGGCCATGGCCATGTTCTTCGGCACCATCTCGCCGAACACCATGTGCAGGAAGACCACGAGGGCGAGCGAGATGCCGAACGAGAGCGGGTGCATCAGGCCGGACGGGACGCCGATCGCGTGGAACGGGCCCTCCAGCAGCGAGGCGATGGTCGGCTCGGCGAGGGCGCCGAGGCCCAGCGAGCAGACCGTGATGCCGAGCTGGGCGGCGGCCAGCATCGCCGAGACGTTGGACAGCGCGTGCAGCACGGTGCGGGCGCGCTTGTGCCCGGCCTCGGCGAGCGGCTCGATCTGGCTGCGGCGCACCGACACCACGGCGAACTCGGCGCCGACGAAGAAGGCGTTGCCGAGCAGGAGCAGCAGCGCGACGGCCAGTTGCAGGGCGGTCATCGGCCCTCCTCCCGGTCCTCGTCGAAGCGCGCGGGCGCGGTGGTGCGCTCCACCCGGACCTCGGTGGTGCGGTGGCGGTCGACACCGGTCACGGTGAACCGCCAGCCGGGCAGCTCGGCCTGCTCGCCCACCTCGGGGAGCTTGCCGAGCAGGTCGGCGACCAGGCCGGCCAGGGTCTCGTACGGACCGTCCGGGGCGTTCAGGCCGATCCGCTCCAGCTGGTCGATCCGGGCGCGGCCGTCGGCCTCCCAGACCGGCAGGCCGTTGACCGGCGGCAGCGGGAACAGCTCGGGGTGGTCGTCGGGGTCGTGCTCGTCCTGCACCTCGCCGACGATCTCCTCGACGATGTCCTCGACGGTGACGACGCCGGCGGTGCCGCCGTACTCGTCGACCACGATGGCCATCGGCTGGAGGCGGCGCAGCTGGTCGAGCAGCCGCTCGGCGGGCAACGTCTCGGGCACCAGCAGCGGCGGCGAGGCCAGCTCGGCGACCCGCACCAGGCCGCGCCGGGCGGCCGGGACGGCCAGGGCGTCCTTGAGCGTGACGATGCCGGTGACCTCGTCCAGGCTGTCGGTGTGCACCGGGAAGCGGGACAGGCCGGTGGCCCGGGTCAGGTTGATGACGTCGGAGGCGGTGGCGTCGCGCTGGAGCGCGGCCACGTCGACGCGCGGGGTCATCACGGACTCGGCGGTCAGCTCGCTCAGCGCCAGGGTGCGGACGAACAGGGTCGCCGACTCCTCGTCTATCGCGCCGGCCTTGGCCGAGTGACGGGCCAGCGAGACCAGCTCGTCGGGGGTGCGGGCGTGCCCCAGCTCCTCCTGCGGCTCGACGCCGAAGGCCCGTACGGTCCGGTCGGCGGTGCCGTTGAGGAAGCTGATCAGCGGGCGGCAGACCCGGGAGAAGGCCATGTGCGGGGCGGCGACCGCGCGGGCCACCTGGAGCGGGCGGGAGATCGCCCAGTTCTTCGGCACCAGCTCGCCGATCACCATCTGGACGACGGTGGCCAGCACCATGCCGACGATCACGGAGACGCCGCGGGCGGCCGAGTCGGGCACGCCGATGCCGGTCATGACGGGTGCGAGCAGGGTCGACAGGGCCGGCTCGGCGAGCATGCCGACCACCAGCGAGGTGACGGTGATGCCGAGCTGGGCGCCGGAGAGCTCGAAGGAGAGGTGCCGCAGGGCCCCGGCGACGCGGCGGGACTTGGCGTCGCCCGTCTCCGCGGAGCGTTCCACCTCACCGCGCTCGACGGTCACGAAGGCGAACTCGGCAGCCACGAAGAGGCCGTTGGCGAGGATCAGGAGAACGGCTGCGAGCAACAGCAGCCAGGCGGTGATCACAGTGCCGCCTGCCTTCCGGGGAGCGGAAGCGAGGCGGCGCAGGTACTACCGGACGGATCGTCCATCGAGGGGGAGTGTCACTCCTCTGGTCGGGTTCGGGCACTCGATTTTCGGGCAGGGCGAACTTTGCCCTGCTTTTACCAGCGTAGACCATACCCGGATGGGCGTAGGAAGCCCGTTCGGCCCGCCGGGGACGGGGAACCCCAGGTGGGGGGACGTCCGCCCGGCTGCGGGCCGGGGCGCGGGCTCAGGCCCGGTGCAGGCATTCAGGCCCGGGAGCGGGCTCAGGCCCGGTGCAGGCTTTCAGGCCCTAGAGCGGGCTCAGGCCTGGGCGTGGTGCTCGACCAGGTCGCGCAGCGCCCGGGCGTCCGCGATCGCCTGGTCCTTGCCGACGCCGGACTGGATGCCGACCGCGGCGAGCGAGGTGCCGTCGGCGAGGTCGAGGGTGGCCCACGGGTCGCCCTGGCGGAAGTTGACCCGGACGATCTCGGCCCAGGCCAGCCGGCGGCGGCGGACGAAGTTGACCACCGTCACGCCCTCCGCGTCGGCGCTCACCTTGGGGCGGGCCAGCATCAGGCCGACGCCGGCGAACAGCACGCCGCTGGCCGTCATCATGATCCGGTCGTTGAGCTGCCAGTTCTCCGGGAGCAGCACGGCCATCGCGGAGAACAGCACCACCATCAGCACGCAGACCGGCAGCAGTACGGCGCGGGTGCGGCGCGGAGCCCAGGTGACGGGGAACTGGACGGACGGCGTGGACACGTGGGTTCTCCGGGGGTGGTTCTGGGGGCGGCAGCACGGCGGGGCGGGGACGCCGACCGGCGTCCCCGCCCCATTGAACCGTTCTTTACCCGCGCTCGGGCGGGCGGGTCAGAGGCGGCAGGCGTGGATGTTGGTGACCAGGATGGCCCGGGCGCCGATGCCCCAGAGGTCGTCCATGATCTGCTGGGCCTCCTTGCGGAGCACCATCGACCGCACCGCGACCCAGCCCTCGGTGTGCAGCGGCGAGACGGTCGGCGACTCCAGGCCCGGGGTGAGCGCGACGGCCGCGCCGACCTTCTCGGCGCGGATGTCGTAGTCCATCAGCACGTAGCGGCGGGCCACCAGCACGCCCTGGAGGCGGCGCAGGAACTGCTCCACCCGGGTGTCCTCGCCCGCGCCCTTGGGCCGGATCACCACGGAGTCGGAGACCAGGATCGGCTCGCCGAACACCTCCAGGCCGGCGTTGCGCAGGCTGGTGCCGGTCTCCACCACGTCGGCGATCACGTCGGCGACGCCCAGCTGCACCGCGGTCTCGACCGCGCCGTCCAGCTTGGTGACCGTCGCCTTCACGCCGTGGTCGGCCAGGTGCTGCTCGACCAGGCCGGTGTACGAGGTGGCGATCCGCAGGCCCTCCAGGCCCTTGACGTCCTCGACGTCCACACCCTCGGGGCGCGCGAAGCGGAAGGTCGACCCGGCGAAGCCGAGGGCGAGCACCTCCTCGGCGTTGGAGTGCGAGTCCAGCAGCAGGTCGCGGCCGGTGATGCCGACGTCGAGGCGGCCGGAGCCCACGTACACCGCGATGTCGCGCGGGCGGAGGAAGAAGAACTCCACCTCGTTGTTCGGGTCGACGAGGACGAGCTCCTTGGGGTCCTTCCGCTGGCGGTAGCCGGCCTCATGGAGCATCTCCGCCGCGGGACCCGAGAGCGAACCCTTGTTGGGGACGGCGATGCGCAGCATGGGAGGTTGCTTCCTTACCTGTTCGGAGGATGGGGGTGCTCGGGAGAGCGGGGGTGTCTAGAGGTACTTGTAGACGTCGTCGAGCGTCAGTCCGCGGGCGATCATCATCACCTGGAGGTGGTAGAGGAGCTGCGAGATCTCCTCCGCCGTCTGCTCGTCCGTCTGGAACTCGGCGGCCATCCAGACCTCGGCGGCCTCCTCGACGACCTTCTTGCCGATCGCATGGACGCCCTGCTGGACGAGCTGCGCGGTACGGGAGGACGAGGGGTCGCCGGTGGCGGCCTTCTGCTGGAGCTCGGCGTAGAGCTCCTCGAATGTCTTCGAAGCCATGATGGGGCCACCTTACGGCGTGCGGGCGGACGGACGGTAAACGGTCCCGGAGCGTGGACAGTCGGGTGGACGTCCGCGCTCCGGGACCGGACGGACCGGGTGCGGCCCCGTGTCAGAGCGCGGCGCGCAGTGCCACGACGGTGGCGACGGCGGCGGTGACGGCCTCGTGGCCCTTGTCCTCGGCGGAGCCGGGCAGGCCGGCGCGGTCGATCGCCTGCTCCTCGTTGTCGCAGGTCAGTACGCCGAAGCCGACCGGGACGCCGGTGTCCACGCTGACCTGGGTGAGGCCGCTGGTGGCCGCCTGGCAGACGTAGTCGAAGTGCGGGGTCCCGCCGCGGATCACCACGCCGAGGGCCACCACAGCGTCGTAGCCGCGCTCGGCGAGGCGCTTGGCGGCGACCGGCAGCTCGAAGGTGCCGGGCACCCGCAGCACGGTCGGCTCGGCGACGCCCAGCTCCTTGAGCGCCCGGTGCGCGCCGTCCAGCAGGCCGTTCATCACCGTGTCGTGCCACTGGGCGGCGACGACGGCGACCTTGAGGCCGGCGGCGCCGTCGATGGTCAGCTCGGGGGCTCCGTGACCGCTCATGTTCTCTTCCGTTCTCTGGTGTCGTCGCTGGTTCTGAGGTGTGCGGCTTCAGGAGCCGAGGCCGGGCAGGTCGTGGCCCATCCGGTCGCGCTTGGTGCGCAGGTAGCGCAGGTTGTGCTCGCCGGGCGCGATCTCGACCGCTTCGCGCCCCTTGACCTTGAGCCCGTGCTCGGTGAGCGCGGTCAGCTTCTGCGGGTTGTTGGTGAGCAGGGTGAGCGAGCGGACGCCGAGGTCCACCAGCATCTGGGCCGCGATGCTGTAGTCGCGGGCGTCGGCGGGCAGGCCGAGGTCCAGGTTGGCGTCGACGGTGTCCCGCCCCCGCTCCTGCAGCTCGTACGCGCGCAGCTTGTGGGCCAGGCCGATCCCCCGCCCCTCGTGGCCGCGCAGGTACAGCACCACGCCGCGCCCGGCCTCGGCGACCCGCCGCAGCGAGGCCTCCAGCTGCGGGCCGCAGTCGCAGCGCAGCGAGCCGAAGACGTCACCGGTCAGGCACTCGGAGTGGACCCGCACCAGGACGTCCTCGCCGTCCGGCAGCCGCCCCTCCGCGTCCAGGCCGCCGGCCACCAGCGCGAGGTGCTCGACGCCGTCGATGGTCCCCCGGTAGCCGACGGCGGTGAACTCCCCGTGCACGGTGGGCAGGCCGGTGGCGGCGGCCCGGTCGACGTGCAGCTCGGTACGGCGGCGGTAGGCGATCAGGTCCTCGATGGAGATGATCGCCAGGCCGTGCTCGCGGGCGAAGGCGACCAGCTCGGGCAGCCGGGCCATGGTGCCGTCGTCGTTGACCACCTCGGCGATCGCGCCGGCCGGCGGCAGCCCGGCGAGCCGGGCCAGGTCGACGGCGGCCTCGGTGTGGCCGGGGCGGACCAGCACGCCGCCCTCGACGGCGCGCAGCGGGAAGACGTGCCCGGGGCGGGTGAGGTCGCCGGGCTCGGTGCCGGGCGAGGAGAGCAGCCGTACGGTGCGGGCGCGGTCGGCGGCGGAGATGCCGGTGTCGACCCCCTCCCGGGCGTCCACCGAGACGGTGTACGCGGTGCCCTTGCGGTCCTCGTTGACCTGGGTCATCGGCGGGAGCTTGAGGCGGTCCAGCTCCTCGCCGGTCATCGGGGCGCAGATCACGCCGGAGCTGTAGCGGACGGTGAAGGCCATCAGCTCGGCGGTCGCGGCGGACGCGGCGAAGACGATGTCGCCCTCGTTCTCGCGGTCCTCGTCGTCGACCACGACCACGGCGCGGCCGAGCGCGATGTCGGCGATCGCCCGCTCGACCGGGTCGAGGACGAGCTCGGGGTCGGAGTCGGGCCCGGTGGCCCCGTTGCTGGACTGGTTCTCGGTCATCTCGGTCATACCGTGGCTCCCTGCGGGGCGGTGGCGGACTTGGCGCGCGGCTCACGGGTGCTCAGCCACCAGGACCGCAGGCCGAGCAGCACCAGGACGAAGTAGACGGAGTAGGTGAGGCCGGAGAAGGTGTAGCCGCTGTTGAAGGCGAACGGCACGCCGACCGCGTCGACCGCGATCCAGGCGAACCAGAACTCCACCCAGCCGCGGGCCTGGGCGACCATCGCGGCCAGCGTGCCGACGAAGACGTAGGCGTCCGACCAGGGGCTCCAGGACAGGCTGGGGTAGGACGTGAAGAGCAGGGCGAGCGCGACCGTGCCGGCCGCCGTACCCGCCGCCAGCGCGATCCGCTCGCGCCAACTCGCGAACCGTACGGCGATCGTGCCGCCCTCGCGGCGGCCCCGCTGCCACTGCGCCCAGCCCCAGGCGGCGGTGACGATCACGATCAGCTGCTTGCCGATCAGGCCGGGGACGTGGCCGCCGAGGTAGGCCGCGATCAGCACCGCGCCGGACAGCAGCTGGACCGGCCAGCTCCAGACCGAGCGGCGCCAGCCGAGCGCGAGCCCGCCGAGGCCGAGGATGTTGCCGAACATGTCGGCCCACTTGACGTGTTCGCCGAGGACGGTGAACGCCTCGCCGCTGAGCCAGCTCACTCGGACTCCCCCGGGGTTCCGTCGACCGGCAGGCCGGACGGGGTGGACAGGCTGGAAAGGTCGGACGGGTGGGGCGGGTTGGAAAGGTTCGGCAGGTTCGGGAAGTCGGGCAGGGTGCGGGACTCCAGGAGGCGCTCGACGTACTTCGCGAGCACGTCCACCTCCAGGTTGACGCCCTCCCCGACGGCCTTGGCGCCGAGCGTGGTCAGCGCGAGGGTGGTCGGGATGAGGCTGACGGTGAAGCTGTCCGCGGCCGCCTCCACCACGGTCAGGCTGACGCCGTCGACCGTGATCGAGCCCTTCTCCACCAGGTAGCGGGAGATCGTGCCGGGCAGCGAGAACCGCAGCACCTCCCAGCGCAGCTCGCCCGCCGCGTCGCGCTCGCCCGGCTCGCGGCTCAACAGCCGCCCGGTGGCGTCGACATGGCCCTGGACGAGGTGGCCGCCCAGCCGGGCGCCGAGCGCCATGGCGCGCTCCAGATTGACCCGCGAGCCGGGCGCCAGCTCGCCGAGGCTGGAGCGGTGCAGCGTCTCGGCCATCACGTCGGCGCTGAACTCGCCGGTGCCGGCGGCCAGTTCCGCCGGGCTGTCGACAACGGTCAGGCACACGCCGTTGACCGCGATGGAGTCGCCGTGCCGGGCACCCGTACAGACCACCGGGCCGCGCAGGCGGATCCGCGAGGAGTCGCCGATCTCCTCGATCGACACGACCTCGCCGAGCTCTTCGATGATGCCGGTGAACACCCGGGTTCTCCTCGCGCTTGGGGCGCGGACTCCGGGGCGGCATGGGAGATGACACGGACGGGCACCGGCGCACGGACCCGGGACACACCCGTCGCCGGGGATGCCGAGGCCACCGGGAGATCGCTCGCCCGGCACGGGAGACACCGCTCCCGTCGTTCACCTGACCGGGGCCCGGGAGGCAGTCTCCTGCCAGTGGACCCACGGGTACTGCTCTTCGTCCGCCCGCGCACGCCTCCCATCCGGACTTTAACCGTCGGTCCAGGAATTTCACCTGGTCAACCGGCCGCTGGCTGCGGACGGGTCGCGGACTGTAACCGCCGGTTCGGATTTTCACCGACCCCGGAGTGCGCTGAACGTCACTGCTTGATGCCGTCATTGTGCCACGGTCGGCGCAAGGGCAGGGAGGGCCTCCGGCTGTGGTCTGTTTCACGGGCTTGCGGGGAATGCGCGGCGGGGTGCTACCGCGGCTCCGCCGGGGGTCGAGCGTACGTTGGAGGGCCATGTGCGCGGGGGTGCGCGTGTTCGGCGGGCCATGCGCTCGGAGGGCCGCGGCTCAGAGGGCCGCGGGGGCGGTGATCGACGTGAAGTGGGTGACCTCCGGCGGGTGGGCGAGGTAGCTCAGCTCGCCCTCCGACCAGACCGGCCGGATCCGCCACATCGGCCCCGCGTACCCGCGCAGCGCCTCCTCGTCGCGCCAGCGGCTCAGCACCAGCACCCGGTGCCCGTCCTCGGACACCGAGCGCAGCAGCTCGCCGCCGAGGCAGCCGTCGGTCCGCCCGAGCTGCGGGATCACCTGGGCGGCCAGGTGCGCGCAGAACTCCTCGATGCGACCGGCCGAGACCTGCCCGGCCCAGATCCTGACGATCACGACCACCACCTCCGGCTGCGGCTGGCGTCCCGCGCCCGGGCATCCCTCGCCCGGGCGCGCTGACCACTGACCCGGCGGTCCCCGCCCGGCGAGCCCCGAGCCAGTGGTCCCTGGCCCCCATTATGAGCGGAAACCCGCTGGTGGGGAGGGGTGGGGCCGGAATTTCACGGAGGGTTGCCGGGGCCCGGGGAACGGGGTGCGCCGAGCGGCCTCGGCTACATTCCCGGTATGACGACCACACCGGAATCTGTCGTTTCGTCAACCACCGCAACCACCGCGCCGAACCGGCCGGGCAGCCTGTTCGACGCCCTCCACGCGGGCGCGCTCAGCGATCCCGCCCAGCTGCGCGAGATCTACGAGCAGCCCGGTGACCAGGCGCGCCGCAAGCAGGTCGACCACCTGCACGAGGTAGCCCAGCGCCTGATCGCCTGCTCCCCGCTGGTCTTCGTGGCCAGCGCGGACGCCGCCGGGCGCTGCGACGTCTCCCCGCGCGGCGGGCCGGCCGGGCTGGTCTCGGTGCTCGACGAGTACACCCTGGCCATTCCGGACGCCACCGGCAACAAGCGCTTGGACACCCTGCACAACATCCTGGAGACCGGCCGGGTCGGGCTGCTCTTCGTCGTCCCCGGCCGGGACGCCACCCTGCGGGTCAACGGGCGCGCCTGCGTCTCGACCGACCCGGAGCTGCTGCGGCAGCTGACCGCCGTCGGCAAGCCGCCGCGCAGCGCCATCGTGGTCGCCGTCGAGGAGGTGTACGGGCACTGCCCGAAGGCCTTCCTGCGCTCCTCGGCGTGGAAGCCGGAGAACTGGCTGGCCAAGGACGCGCAGCCGAGCTCGGCGGAGGTCACGCTCTCGCACCTGCGGGACGAGTCGCTGACCGTGGAGATGATCGAGCAAATCGAGCGGGAGGCGCTGCTGTACCGGTACGAGTGAGGCAGCGGGGACTTCTCCGCTCGGGGTCCCCGTCTCGCCGTGAGTGGCCGGCGGTCGGTTTGGCGGGTGCCCGGCGAGGTGCTCGGCGAGGTGCCCGGCGGCCGGCCCGGTGGGTCGGGCGCCGGGCCGCGCGCCCGGCCTAAGCCTCGGGGCTCCGGCCGCCCCGGGCTCAGGCCGCCTCGGGTTCAGGCGGCGGTGGGCTCAGGCCGCCTTGGGAAGGTCCACCACGGGCGCGCCGTCGGCGGCCCGCTGGACCGCCTCGACGCCCTTGTGGGCCGCGTCCTTGCTGGCGTAGCCCTGGCCGGTGGCGACGATCTCGCCGTTGCCCGCCTTGAGCCGGAATCGGTACTTGCCACCGGCGTCCTGATAGACCTCGAACTTGCCCGACATCGGGGCCACCTCCTCGCGGGGCCTCCTCGTGGAGCGCTCGATGCGCCCGCTGTCCGGCCCCCGGCGCCACCGTGCGCCCGGCACCGCCCCGGCCGCACCCGGGCGGCGGCCGGACGGGTGATGCCGGGCCCACCGGGGTTTGCGGAGGTGCCGGGGCGGCCGGCCGGTGGTTTGAATGGACGGATGGACTGCGTCTTCTGTGCGGTGGTGGCGGGCGAGGAGCCGGCGCACCGGGTGCTGGACGACGAGGTGGCGGTGGCCTTCCTGGACCGCCGGCCGCTGTTCCCCGGGCACGTCCTGGTCGTGCCGCGCGCCCACCACCCGACGCTGGCCGACCTGCCCGCGGCCGAGGTCGGGCCGTTCTTCCTGCGGGTGCAGCGGGTGGCGGGGGCCGTCGAGCGCGGGCTGGGCGCGGCGGGCAGTTTCGTGGCGGCGAACAACCGGATCAGCCAGTCGGTGCCGCACCTGCACGTCCACGTGGTGCCGCGCAATCCGAAGGACGGGCTGCGCGGGTTCTTCTGGCCTCGGCGGCGGTATCCGGACGAGGCGGGGGCGGCGGAGGTCGCGGCCCGGCTGCGGGAGGCGCTGGAGGAGTGACGGGGGCGGGGCTCCGGCTCCGTGCCCTGCCGTGGGGATCGCGCGGGGGGTCGGTTGGGGGTCGGCGGGGGTCGGCGGGGGTCGGCTGGGTGCCGGTTGGGGTCGTACCTCCGCAGGAGCATCGGCGGGGTCGATATCGTTTTCCGGGCGGACGATCCGGCCGAACCGGGCGCCTAGGCTCGCGAGCATGAACGAACTCGCCTGTCTCGTGCAGCAGACGGCCGACCGGCTCGCGGGCCGACACGTCGGCGCGGTGGTCGCCGGGCTGGCCGGCGACCACGTGGAGATCCGGGGTGCCGGGCGGACCGGTCCTGGCGGTGGGATACCCGGACCGCACACGCTGTTCGACATAGGCTCCGTCACCAAGGTGTTCACCTCGCTCGTGCTCGCACGGCTGGCGCTCGACGGAGCCGTCCGGCTAGACGAACCGCTCGCCGAGGTACTCACGGGGGCCTCGGGCGGTCCGGCCGTCGTCCCGGCCAGGGGCCCGCAGCCGATCACCCTGCGGCACCTCGCCACCCACACCTCGGGGCTCCCCCGGCTGCCCCGGGGCATGCTGGCGCAGTCACTGCTGTCCCCCAACAAGCCCGATCCGTACGCCGGTTGCACCACCGAGCGGGTGCTCGACGGGCTCGCGCGGACGCGGCTGCGGACCGCGCCCGGGCGCGGCTTCCGCTACTCCAACCTCGGCGCGGGGCTGCTCGGCCTGGCCCTCGCGCAGCGGTCCGGCGTCGGGTACGAGGAGTTGGTGGCGCGCGAGGTCTGCGCACCGCTGGGCCTGGTGGACACCTGCGTGCGGTCGGACGAGGAGCAGTCCGCGCGGCTGGCGCACGGGCACACGCCGGGCGGCCGCCCGGTGCCGCACTGGAGCTTCGGGGCCGTGCCCGGCATGGGCGGGCTCCGGTCGACCGCCGCCGACCTGGTGGTGTTCCTGCGGGCCCAACTCGCCGCCGGGCGCGAGCCGGAGGCGCCGCTGTCGGCCGCGATCGCCCTCACCCGGGAGACCCGCCACCGGGTCAACCCCTTCGCCTGGACGCACCTGGGCTGGCTCGGGCACCGGCTGCACACCCAGCAGGGCGGGCACCTCCAGATCTGGCACAACGGGGGCACCGGCGGGTTCCGTTCGTTCGTGGCCTTCGACCCGGAGAAGCGGGTCGGCGCCGTGGTGCTGGCCAACACCCGCCGGTCGGTCGATCCGGCGGGCACGGCGCTGCTGCGCGGGCTGCAGAACGGGTTCGCGGCGACGGGGTGAGGGCGGTGGCGGGGGTTCCGGCGGTGACGGCGGGGCTGCCGCTCGCCGGCGGCGGGGGTTTTCGATCGGAATGTGCCGATCGGCACTGTCGGCGGGCGCGGTGAGGAGTCGATCCTGGGCATCCGATGGTTGCGGCCCTCCTGAGGGGTTGCCGCGGAGCGGAGGGAGCCCGGTATGACGGTGGTGCGGGCGCCCGGGCGGGCGTTGCGGCCCTGCCCAGGGGGCACCTGGGCCGTTCGTCCCCACCCCCGTGGCGGGCGGCTGCGGCCGGGGCGCGATGATGGCGGGGTCTAACCAGGCCAAAAGGTGCTGATTGGCACTGTCGCCGGGGGCGGCGAGCGGTCGATGCTGGGGTTCTGGAAGTCGCGGTTCCGTTGGGGGAGCCCTCCGACTGAGCCGAGTGAAAGGGGGCCGACGTGGCGGTGACGTGGTCGCCGACGCGGGTGCGGTCGGCGGGTGCGACCGGTTCTGCCGACCTGGCCGCTTCTGCCGGTGCGGCCGGCGTGGCCGATGTGGCCGGCGCTGCCGGTCGACTGGGCCCGGTGCTGCGGGTGCACAGACGGTTCCGGCCGCTGTCCTGGCCGGCACGGGTGTGGTTGCACGCCTGCGGGGTGGCCGTCTCCGTGGTGGTCTGTCTGGCGCTCGGCGAGTGGTGGCCCGCGCCCGTACTGGCCGCCGCCGCGGTGGTGACGGTGAGCGGGTACGAGCGGCTGCGGCCCACACCCGGGCTGCGCTCCGTACGGGTCCACGAGGGCGGGCTGGTGCTGGTCTCGGCCGGCGGCAGCGAGGAGCCGCTGCCCTGGCGCGCGATGGAGGCCACCGAGTACTCCCCGGGAGGTCCGCACGGGGAGTACGAGCACGGGCGAATATGGCCGGCGGGCGCGGACGAGCCGCTGGTGCTGGCGCACCTGGGCGGGCTGGGCAGGCTGTTCCGGGAGCTGGAGGAGCGTCTCTCCCCCGGGCTCCGGGCCGCCCTGCACGAGACGCTGCGTGCGGAGGGGAGCGTCCGCTTCGTCCGGGGGCGACTGACGGTGACGGCCGGCGGGCTGGTGCACCGGCCGCCGCACCCGCTCGCCGCGACGGAGGCCTACCGGTGGCCGGAGGTGCACTCGGCCCGGGCCTCCGCCCTCGGCGAGCTGGAGGTCCGGACGCACTCGGCCGGTCTCCCGCTCACCTTCCCGGTGCCCAACGCCCGTGCGGCCGCAGGCTTCCTGGAGGACCTCCGGACGGCCTCCACCGGCTGACGGCCCGCCCGGGCCGAGCAGCCCCGGTGCAGGTTCGCGCAGGTCCGCCCGGGCCCGCCCCCTAGGGGGCGCCACAGTGCCTTCCGGAAGGGATCAGTACGCCGCTGAGTGGACGTCAGTTCCGTGGCGGGCGGCCTACGGTCGCTGACATGAGCCGACTCCGTACGACCGCCGCCGCTGCGGCCCTGCTGCTCGCGCTGCCGCTGTCCGTCGCCGCCGCCGCGCCGGCCCTGGCGGCCGTGCCCGCCAACTCCGCCACCGCTCCCGCGAACCCGACCACCCGGGCCGCCGCCCAGGTCGAACTCCCCCGCCCGACCGGGCCGTACGCGGTCGGGCAGGAGGTCCTGCACCTCGTGGACCAGAACCGTCCGGACCCGTGGGTGCCCGCCGCCGGTCCGCGCCAGCTGATGGTCTCGATGTACTACCCCGCGCACGCCGGGACGGGCACCCCCGCCCCGTACATGACGCCCGCCGCCGCCCGCGCGCTGCTGGACGGGAAGCTACCGGGCAACACCATCCCGACCGAGGCGGTGTCCGGCACCCGGACGTGGGCGGAGTCCGGGGCCCGCCCCCAGGGCGGCCACTACCCGCTGGTGGTCCTGTCGCCCGGCTTCACCATGCCGCGTGCCACGCTCAGCAGCCTCGCCGAGGACCTGACCAGCCGCGGCTACGTCGTCGCGCTGGTCGACCACACCTACGAGAACACCGGGACCACCTTCCCCGACGGCCGGACGCTCCCCTGCGAGGTGTGCGGGACGCTGAGGACCCAGGAGGCCTGGGAGGCCCTGGACGCGAGCCGGGCGAAGGACGTCTCCTTCGTCATCGACCAGTTGACCGACCGCCCGCACCCGGCCTGGCGCTACGCCCGGCTGATCGACCGCGCCCGAATCGCCATGGCCGGACACTCCGCCGGTGGCGCCGCCACCGTCCCGGCCCTGCTCACCGACGACCGGATCCGGGCCGGGGTCGACCTGGACGGCACCATGGACTACCTGGTGCCCGAGTCCGGCATCAAGGGCAAGCCGTACCTGATGATCGGCCACCCGCTGCCCGGCGGCGGCGAGGACGAGAGCTGGCTCAGGAGCTGGCCCCGGCTGGACGGCTGGAAGCGCTGGCTGACCGTCGACGGCACCGACCACGGCAGCTTCACCGACTTCCCGCTCTTCTTCGACGGGCTCGGCCTCCCCAAGGGCCCGGACACCACCATCGGCAGCCAGCGGGCCGTCGCCCTCACCCGGCAGTACGTCGGGGCGTTCTTCGACCTCCAGCTGAAGGGCGTCCCCCAGCCGCTGCTCGACGGGCCGAGCGCCGCCAACCCGGAGGTGCGGTTCACCCCCTGACGGCCGTCCCCGAATGACAGCGATTTCCGAGTGACAGCGGTTCCCGGGGCGGGGCCGTCGGCAGCGCGCCGGCGGCCCCGCCGGCGTACGGGCGCTCCGCCTACGGTCAGCCGGGCAGCACCGCCGCCGAGGCGATCGGTTCGAGCAGCGGGTGGGGGCGGACCAGGGCGCGGGAGACCGGGTCCTCGCGGTGGCCGCCGGCCCGGGCGGGGTTGGGGCGCATGACGACCGCGGTCGGCGGGACGGGCCCGCCGCCGCAGGCCGGGCAGACGCCGACGAGGTCGAGGTCGGTGCCGCAGACGGCGTGCGCGAAGAGGTGGTACGGGCCCCCCTCGGTGGCGTGCCGGCCGCCCCAGCGACTCAACTGGTAGAGCGGGCCCCAGAGTTCGAGCCCGGTACTGGTCAGCAGGTAGCCGTGGCGCAGCGGCGCCCGCTGGTACGGCTCCTTGCGCAGCACCCCGGCCGCGACCAGGGCGTTGAGGCGCGAGGTGAGGACGGCGCGCGGGATGCCGAGGTGGGCGAGGAAGTCGTTGAAGCGCTGCACACCGTAGAACGCGTCGCGCACGATCAGCAGGCTCCAGCGCTCGCCGACCACCTCCAGGGCGCGGGCCAGCGCGCACTCCTGCAGTTCGTAGTCGGTTCCCAGGGCCATGGGCGCCAGCCTAGTCCACCCTCCTTATGGGTTCAATGAACAGACCAGCGGTGGTAGCGTGCCGTTCGAGACGAAGGTTCATTCACCAGACCATAAAGGTTCGGCCCTCGGAGGGAACACCCATGCCCCCCGCACCACCCGCCTCCTCCCCCGCCACCGCCACCGCCCCGGGCCCGCGCGTCCGGCCCGGGGCCACGCTGGCGACCACCGCGGCGGCGACCGCCCTGACCACCGTCGCGTACACCGCCCCCACCGCCTCGCTCGCCGCCACCGCCCAGGCCGCCCACCTGGGCGCCTCCGGCCGCACCTGGATCCTCACCGGCACCCTGGTCGGCATCTCGGCGCTGCTGCTCACCGCCGGGAGCGCCGCCGACGACCACGGCCGCAAGCGGGTCTTCACCTTCGGCGTGCTGCTGTTCGCCGCCGCCGAGGCGCTGGCCGCCCTCGCCCCCGGCGGCGCCGTCTACCTGGCCTCCCGGGTGCTCCTCGGTGCCGCCTCGGCCGCCGTCCTGGCCCCCGCGCTCGGCCTGATCAGCCACGCCCACCCGCCCGGGCCCGGCCGGATCCGGGCGCTCGGTGTCTGGGGCGCGGCGGTCGGGCTCGGCATCGCGATCGGGCCGGTGTACGGCGCCCTGGTCCAGCAGTGGGCCGGATGGCGCGCGGTCAGCGGCGGGATCGCGGTGGCCGCGGCCGTGGTGGCCGGCTGCGCCGCCGGGGTCCTCACCGAGTCACGGGCCGAACGCCCGCGTGCCCTCGACCCGTACGGGGTGCTCACCCTCGCCGCCGGCACCTCCTGCCTGATCGCCGGACTGGCCGAAGGCCGCGGCGGCTGGGGACAGCCCGCCGTGGTGGCGCTGCTGGCGGGCGGGGTGCTGCTGCTGGCGGCGTTCGCCGTGGTCGAGGCGAAGGTCCGGGAGCCGATGCTGGACCTCGCCCTGTTCCGCAGCCCCGGCTTCATCGCGGCCACCGGCGGGGCGCTGTTCACGGGGCTGGCCCTGGTCGGCTTCATGAGCTACCTGCCCACCCTGCTCCAGGGCGTACTCGGCCTGTCCGGCCCGGCCGCGGCCGGCGTGCTGGCCCTGTGGTCGGGCCTCTCGGTGGTCTCCGCGCTCCAGGCCCGCCACCTGGCCACCCGCCTGCCCGCCACCGCCCAGGTCGCCCTCGGCCTGCTCGTCTGCGGCACCGGCGAGGCCGCGCTGTACGGGCTCACCCCCGGCTCGTCCTGGCTGCGACTGGCCCCGGGACTCGCCGTCGCGGGCATCGGCAGCGGCATCCTCAACGCGGCGCTCGCCCGGCTCGCGGTCAGCAGCGTCCCCGCACACCGGGCCGCCATGGGCTCCGGCGCCAACAACACCTCCCGCTACCTGGGTTCGGCCCTCGGCGTGGCCCTCACCGTCACCGTCGCCGGCTCCCCCCACCCCACCGCCCACACCCTCGCCGCAGGCACCGACCGGGCCACCCTCACCGCCGCCGCCTTCTGCCTCCTCGGCGCCCTCCTCGCCCTCGCCGCCCACACCACCGAATCCCGCACCACCCACCCCACCCCCGTCCCGTGAGCCACCGGGACCCCCTCCCACCCCCGCGAGACACCAGAAGTCGGCCAAGCCGACTTCCGCCGCGGCAGCCGAAACGCCTCCCCACCTGTGGCAACACAGGCACCGGTTTTGTCGGCAACGGTTGACGTTCTGGACGACTTTCCGTGACCCAGAACCCAAATTGAGCCGCTGCCGATGCCATTTGCCGCAACACGTGGCCTGAAGCAGCCAACCCCGGAGCCGCCGGGGCCGATCCAGGCGCCAGCACCGCGTAACCGGTCCGCCCGAACCACCACCCCAAGGCCTACGCGGAAGGCCTCCGGACGACCGCGCCGAGGCCGACGGACAATTCGCGAGCAGACCGGGAGCCCACACACGGAAATCCCACCCTCCAAGCGCACGAGAAGTCGGCTCAATCGACTTCCCACGCACACCCAGGCGGAAGGACCCGCCCCGGCTCCGCCGACATCAACCGGAGCTCGGCCGCCTGAAGTGCGAGCCGGACACCGGCGAAGCGGGCCCCCCGACCAAACGCCCCGTACTGAATAGCGTCACTGGGCGAGGCGCAAGAAGTCGACCGGGCCGACTTCTCGCGCACACATCGGCTCGGGGCCCTGGCGGAGGCCGGAACAACAGGAACCGCGCTCGGGCAGGAAGCACGGAAAGTCGGCTAGATCGACTTTCCGCGCGCAACCCACCGATCCGTCGCGGCAGTGAAGGCCACACCGCCATGGACAACACCTGGGAATGGGGTGCAGGAAGTCGGCGCGGTCGACTTCCTGCGCGCAGCCGGGGTGGGCTGCTTCCGGACGCTCGCGCCGAGGCCAACAAATAGCGCGGCACAAGCGAAGCAAGCCCTGGCAATACGCCGCCTGGCGAGCAGGGTCACTGGAGCAGGACATGGGAAGTCGGCCAAGCCGACTTCCTGCGTGGGCACCGCTTGGGGGGCGTGCTGGAAGCCTCGCCGGCAGGAACCGCACTCGGACTCGAAGCACGGAAAGTCGGCTGGACCGACTTCCTGCGCACAACCGGGGTGAGGGGCTCGGGGCAGTCGCTCCGAGGCCGACGGATGGCACGGGAACTGCCGGCTCGAGAGGTGGTGAAGGCCGCGCCGCCGTGGGCGGCGCCTGAGGGTAGGGACGCGAGAAGTCGACTGGGCCGACTTCTCGTGCGGGAGCTGCCGGGTCGGGTGGTGGTGGAGGCCCTGCCGCCGTGGGCAGGGCCTGAGGGTGGGTCCGGGGTGTGGGGTGCGGGGTGTGGGGGCTGGGGCGGCTGCGGTGGGTGGGGGTGCGTGCGAAGATGGCAGGGCTGGTGGGAACGATCTCCGGACGGTTTCTGGGACGGTTCTCTGGCCATGGTGGACGAATACGCGCAGCGCGCGGGGCAGCCTCGGCAGGACGCCCTGCTGATGGTGCCGATCGCCACGGCGCTGATCGACGCCGACGGGCGGATCCTGCACTGGAGCGGTGACGCGGAGGCGTTGCTCGGGCACCCTGCGCAGGAGGCGGTGGGGGCGCGGGCGGCGACGCTGCTGACCTCCGAGGAGCACCGGCCGGAGGTGCTCCAGCTGTTCCGGCAGATCCTGGCGGGCCGGTCGTGGTCCGGGGTGTTCCCGGTGCGGCACCGGGACGGGCACCTGGTGAACCTGGAGTTCCGTACGTATCCGATCCGCGGCCCGGGCGGCGCCCCGATGGTGCTGGCGGTGGCCTCCGAGGTGACGACGCTGCGCCGGCTCCAGGCCGACCTGGCGCTCCTCGACGGGTTCTTCACGCAGTCCCCGGTCGGCATGGCGGTGTTCGACACCGGTCTGCGCTTCGTCCGGTTGAACGCGGCGCTGGCGGACGCGAACGGCCTGAGCGTCGAGGAGCCGCTGGGCCGTCGACTCACCGAGGTGCTGCCGGGGATCAACGCCCCCGAGTCCGAGGCGGTGATGCGCCGGGTGCTGGAGAGCGGCGAGCCGGTGGTGGACGACCTGGCGCACGGCCGTACCCCGGGCGACCCGAGCCACGACCATGCCTGGTCGGCCTCGTACTTCCGGTTGAGGGACCGCGGTGGCCGGGTGCTCGGCGTGTGCGCCACGGTCATCGACATCACCGAGCGGTTCCACGCCGACGCCCGGGCGGCCCGCGCCCAGGAGCGGCTGTCCCTGCTGGTCGACGCGACCGCCTCGATCGGCACCACGCTGGACCTGCGGCAGACCGCCCGGGAGCTGGTCGACGCGATGGTGCCGAGGGTCGCCGACATCAGCGCGGTGTTCGGGCTGGAGGAACTGGTGGCCGGCCGGAACGTGGAGCCGCCCGCGCCGGACGTCCCGCTGCTGGTGCGCCGCCTGGCGATCGCCTCCGCCGACGCCGTCTACCCGGCCGATTCGCTGCCGGTCGACGCGGTGTACGAGCTGCGGCCGGACTCCCCGTACGCCCGGGCGCTGGCCGGCGGGCGCACGGTGGTGGTGCCCTCCTGGGAGCTGCCGATGCTGAGCGAGCCCGTCCACGAGAGCCGCCGCCAGGCCTACCTGGGCGACCGCCCGCGCTCGGTGCGGATCACCCCGCTGGTGGCGCGCGGTACGACGCTCGGCATGGTGGTGTACTCGCGGCGCGGCGCGCGGGAGTCCTTCGCGGCGGCCGACATCACGCTCGGCGACGAGCTGTCCTCGCGCGCGGCCGTCGCGATCGACAACGCCCGGCTGTACCTGCGCCAGCACCAGACCGTGCTGGCCCGGCAGCAGGCGCTGCGCGAGGCGAGGGCCGCGCAGGAGCGCCTGGCGCTGGTCAACGTGGCCTCCGCCCGGATCGGCACCACGCTCGATCTCGCCCAGACCGCAAAGGAGTTGGCCGAGGTGGCGGCACCGAGGCTGGCCGACACGGTGGTGGTGGAGGTGCTGGAGGAGCTGGTCCGCGGCGAGCGCGAGGCGACCGCCCCGGTGGACGGTTCGGCGCTGCTGCGGCGGATGGCCTTCCACTCGGTGCCCGGCTCGACGCTGGCGCCGATCGCCCGCACCGGCAATCTGCACCGTTTCGTGCCCGGTTCGCCGTACGCCTGGTGCCTGGCGCACCGCAAGCCCGTCCTGGTGCCCAGGATGGACGAGGAGGGCATGGCCTGGTTCGCGGACGACCCGGTGCGGCAAGCCGCCGTACGGGAGCAGAACGTGCTGTCGTTCATGGTGGTCCCGCTGATCGCGCGCGGCACCCCGGTCGGCGTGGCGGGCTTCTACCGCACCCGGGTCGAGCGCCCGTACGATGACGACGACGTGGCGCTGGCCGGGGAGTTGGCGGTGCGGGCGGCCGTCTCGATCGACAACGCGCTGCTGTTCACCCGCGAGCGCGACGCGGCCGCCGCCCGACAGCGGGCACTGGACGAGGCGTGGGCCGCCCAGCAGCGGCTGTCGCTGCTGAACGAGGCCAGCAACCGGATCGGCACCACGCTCGATCTGCACCGCACCGCCCGGGAGTTGGTGGAGGTGGTGATCCCGCGCTTCGCCGACTTCGTGACCGTGGACCTGCGCGAGGCGGTGCTCAGCGGCGAGGAGCCCGGGGCGGTCCCGGCGGAGGGCCCGGTGCTGATGCGGGCGGTGGCGGTCGGCGACACCGGCCCGGACGGCGGCATGCTCGGGGCCGCCGACCAGGTGGGCGAGACCTCGCAGTCGGCCGGGCTGTACGCGCAGAGCCTGCGCACCCGGCGCTCGATCCTGGTCTCCGAGGTGACCGAGGAGGAGCTGAGCCGGATCGTCGCCTCGCCCGACCGGGTGCAGCCGAGCCTGGACGCCGGGGTGCACTCGTACCTGATGGTGCCGCTGGTGGCGCGCGGACAGGTGCTGGGCGGCGCGGAGTTCGTCCGCTCCCGCAACCCGGTGCCGTTCGGGTCGGCGGACCGTTCGCTGGCCGAGGAGCTGGCCGCCCGCACCGCGCTGGCGATCGACAACGGACGGCTCTACCGCCGCGAACGGGACACCGCGCTCACCCTCCAACGCAGCCTGCTGCCACAGGAGGTGCACCGCACGCTCGGGCTGGACCTCGCCTACCGCTACCTGCCGAGCAGCGTGGTCAGCGAGGTCGGCGGCGACTGGTTCGACGTGGTGCCGCTGTCCTCCGGGCGGGTCGCGCTGATCGTCGGCGACGTGATGGGCCACGGCATCCGGGCCGCTGCCACCATGGGTCAACTCCGCACGGCCGCACGGACGTTGATCACGCTGGACCTGGATCCCGAGCGGGTTCTGTACCGGCTGGACGAGGCGACCGCGGGCATCGGCGAGGGCCAGTTCGCCACCTGCGTCTGCGTGGTCTACGACCCGGTGGACCGCCAGTGCACCGCGGCCAGCGCCGGGCACCTGCCGCCCGTGGTCGCCGACACCGAGGGGCGGGCGCACCTGGTCGAGCTGCCCACCGGCGCCCCACTGGGGGTGGGCGGAGTCGCCTTCGAGAGCGCCGAGTTCACCCTCCCCGAGGAGGGCATCCTGACCCTCTACACGGACGGGCTGGTCGAGCGCCGGGGCCAGGACCTCGACGAGGGACTGCAGTTGCTGTGCCGGACGGTCGCCGACCGGCGCGGCTCGCTGGAACAGACCTGCGACGCCGTCCTGAAGCGGCTCACCGAGACCACCGGCGAGGACGACATCGCCGTCATCATGGCGCAGGTCCGCCCGAAGGGCGCGGACCGGATCGCCACCCTGCGGCTCACCGGCGACCACGCCATGGTCGCCCACTCGCGCCGCTTCACCCGCGAGACACTGGCCTCCTGGGGGCTCGACGCGCTCATCGACTGGGCCGAGCTGCTCACCAGCGAACTGATCACCAACGCGCTGGTGCACGCCGGATCGCCCACCCAACTGCGGCTGTACTGCAACCGGGTGCTCACCGTCGAGGTCGCCGACCAGGAGTCCGAGGTGCCGCGGATCCGCCGCGCCCGCAGCGAGGACGAGGGCGGCCGGGGCATCCACCTGGTCAACGAGCTCGCGCACCGCTGGGGCAGCCGCCGGACCAAGGACGGCAAGGTGGTCTGGTTCGAGCTGGAGTTGCCCCCGGGGGCAACACCGTCCGCCTGAACGATCGGCGGCTGTCGCACCGCGTCTCTCGGCCGGTGCGCGGGCGGCGAGTTGGGGCGGGACACCGAGATCGGGGGGTGTCGTCAGCGGCCGGCCAGGTCCTCGGCGCGGTAGCGGCCGGAGGGCCTGCGGTCGCGAAGCAGGCCGAGCAGGGCCGGCGTCACCCGCTCGGGCAGCGGTGCGCCGGAGACGTCCTCGCCGGGGCCCGCCTCCTGGAGCATCCGGGTGCGCATGCTGCCCGGGTCCACCGACCAGACCCGCAACTCCGGCTCCTCCCGGGCGAGTACGTCGCCGGCGAGGTCCAACGCGGCCTTGCTGGCACCGTAACCGCCCCAGCCGCGGTAGGGCACCACGGCGGCCTCGGAACTGACGTTGAGGACGGCGCCGGCGTGGGCGCGCAGCTGGGGCAGCACGAGCTGGGTGAGGGCGATCGGGGCGAACGTGTTGACCTCGAAGGTCTCCAGCAGGCCCGGCAGCGGGAAGTCGGCCAGCCGGGGCAGCGGTTGCCCGCCGGGGCCGGGGGCGCCGTTGAGCGTTCCGGCGTTGTTGACCAGCAGGCTCGCGCCGCCGAGCTCCTCCGCGGCCCCGGCCAGGTGGGCGCGGTGGTCGTCGTCGACGACGGAGCCGGGCAGGGCGACGACCCTGGTGACGGCGGCCAGATCGGCTGCGGCGGCGGCGAGTTCGGCCGCTCCCCGGGCGGTGATCACCAGCTGCCAGCCGTCGGCGGCGAGGGCGCGCGCGAGGGCCAGGCCGAGGCCGCGGGAGGCTCCGGTGACCAGGGCGACGGGAGCGCTCCGCGGTACGGCTGCGCGGCCCGCCCCGCCGGTGCCTGCGCTCGTCATGCCCGCGCTCACGCCCGCGTTGTTGTCTGCGTTGGTGCCTGCGTTGGTGCCTGCGTTCATGCCGCACACCATCCCGCCGCCGGGCCGGTCGGCGGATCGGCCACCGGAACGGGGACCGGCTCGGACGTTGGCCCTAGCTAGATCGTTCGGAGGTCCTGGGGCCCGGGACCGGTGTCGTCGGCCCAGCCCTGCGGGTCGGTCCAGGCGGTCAGTGTGCGGCGGGTCGCGAAGCGGCGCTCCCGGCCGGTCAGCGGATCGGTGAACTCGATCGTCGAGGCGAGCAGTTGCAGCGGGCGGCGGAAGTCGTCGGGGGCGGGCTCGGGCAGCACGACCGGGTAGACCGGGTCGCCGAGGATCGGCAGCCCGAGGCCGCACATGTGCAGCCGCAGCTGGTGGGTGCGCCCGCTCAGCGGCCGCAGCCGGTAGCGGGCGAGTCCGTCGCGGCGCTCCAGCAGGTCGATCCGGCTCTCGCTGTTCGGCGGCGCGTCGATCTCCTGGGCGGCGATCACCCCGCGCTCCTTGACGATGTGGCTGCGCACGGTGCGCGGCAGGCTCAGCTCCGGGTCGTACCCGGCGACGGCCTGGTACTCCTTGCGCACCAGGCGGTCCCGGAACAGCGTCTGGTAGGCGCCGCGGTCCTCCGGGCGGACGACGAACATGGCCAGGCCCGCGGTGAGCCGGTCCAGGCGGTGCGCGGGGCTGAGCGCGGGCAGGTCGAGGGCGTGCCGCAGCCGGGACAGCGCCGTCTCGGTGACGTGCCGGCCGCGCGGGGTGGTGGCCAGGAAGTGCGGCTTGTCGACCACCACCAGGTGCTCGTCGCGGTGCAGCACGACCAGCTCGAACGGGACGCGCACCTCCTCGGGGAGGTCACGGTAGAACCACAGGTGGGCGCCGGGGCGAAACGGCTCCGCCGGGGCGATCGGGCCCTGCTCGCCGACGATCTCGCCGTCCCGCAGCGCGGCGTCGACCCGCTCGGCCGGGACGGCGGGCAGCCGGTCCACCAGGTGGTCCCGCACGGTCGGCCAGGGGCCTTCGAGCGGCAGCCGGAGGTGGACCGGGTCCACACCGTGGCGCTGCGGGAGGGGGGAGGCCGGGCGGCGGCTCTTGCGTCTCATCTCCCGGCCCAGCCTAGTGCGCGCCGGCGCGCGCACCTCGGCCGAGGTGCTGACCCGGGGCCGGGCAGGGAAAGTGGACCGGAGGCCCTCGTGACGCCGGGGGCCTCCGACCGTCCGCCGACCGGGCCGACCAGCCGCCCCACCGGCCGAACCGAGCAACCGACCGATCCGCCGGACCGACCGGCCGGCACCACTGGAGGACGCGTGACCGCCGACGGCCCGGACGGGGTGCCGCCGCTGCACCTGCCGAGGCGGACCCGGCTGCTGCTCTACGGCTCGCTCCTGCTGCTGGTCGCCGCCGTGGTGGCCGCGCTGGCCATCGGGCCCGGGACCACCCTGGCGCCGCTGCTCGCGGTGGCCCCGGTGCTGGCCGGTGCGACCACCCGGCGGGCCCGGGTGCCGCTGCTGGTCGGCGCGGCCGCGGTGGTCGCCGTCGGCCTGCTGGAGTCGGCCAACGCGCAGCTGCCGCTCTCGGTCCGGATCAGCGTGCCGGTCACCGTCCTGGCCTCGACCCTGGCCAGCGCGGCCAGCGTCGTCCTGGTGGCGGCCCGCGAGCGGGAGCTGTTCCAGGTCCGGACGGTGGCCGAGGCGGCCCAGCGGGCCCTGCTGCGCCCGCCGCCGGAGCGGATCGGGCCGCTGCGCCTGGCGGTGCGGTACGTGGCGGCGGCCGCCGAGGCCCGGATCGGCGGGGACCTGTACGCCGTGGTGGAGACCCGCTTCGGGCTGCGCATCCTGCTCGGGGACGTCCAGGGGCACGGCCTCCCGGCGGTGGAGACGGCGGCGGACGTCCTCGGGGTGTTCCGGGAGGCCGCGCGGACCGAGCCGGACCCCGGGCGGCTCGCCGAACGGCTGGACGCGGCGCTGGCCGCCCGGCCGTCGGAGGAGGGGCGGTTCGCCACCGCGCTGCTGCTCGACGTGGCGCCGGACCGGGGGCCGGTGCGGCTGGTGAACTGCGGCCACCCGCCCCCGCTGCTGCGCCGGGCGGGCCGGGTGAGCGAGCTGGAGCCCCCGTTCCCGGCGCCTCCCCTGGGGCTGCTCGGGCTCACCGACGACAGCTACCCGGACCGGCGGTTCGACCCGGAGCCGGGCGACCTGCTGCTCCTGCACACCGACGGCGTGTCGGAGGCCCGGGACGCCGCGGGCCGGTTCTACCCGATCGCGGAGCGGCTGCCCGGACTGCACGGCGGCACCCCGGCGGACCTGCTGGACGCCGTGCTGACGGACGTCGGCGGCTGGGTCGGCGACGCCGGGCTGGCCGACGACGCGGCGGTGCTGGCGATCCGCTGGGAGCCGTGACCGGGCCGCGCCGATGGCTCGGGAGGGCGGTCCGGAAAGCGGTCCGGAGAACTGCCCGGAGAGCAGCTCCGGTGAGCTTCCCGGCCGCGATTGTCAGTGGTGTGTGCAAGGCTCGGTCCACGGTCGGCGGGGAGCCGGCCGCAGGGTGGTCGCGGATCGACGAGGGGACGGTGCCATGGGGAGCGGGAGCAGGGCGAGCGGGTCTTTCGAGGTCACGGCGTTCGAGCCGGTGGAGACGGAGGAGCGGGAGGGCGCGGCGTTCGGGCGGGTCCGGATCGCCAAGACCTTCACGGGCGGGCTGAGCGGGGCGGGCGAGGTGCGGATGCTCTCCGTCGCGGGCCCCTCCGGCAGCCCGGCCTCGTACGTCGCGGTGGAGCACGTGACGGGTGAACTGGACGGACGCAAGGGCTCGTTCGTGCTCCAGCACGCGGCCTGGGACACCACCGGCACGACGATACGGGTGGTGCCGGGCACGGGCACGGGCGAGCTGGCCGGGATCACCGGCGAGTTCCACCTGACCGTCGACGGGTCCGGCACCCACACCTACGTCCTGGAGTACGGGCTGGGCTGACGCCGGCCGCGGCGCGCGCGGCCGGCGGCCCCGGCCCGTCAGAGGATGGGCTGGGTCGCCTCCAGCCGCTGGATCGCGGTCCGGACCGCGGTCGCGTAGGCCCAGAACAGCGGCAGGGTGTTGGCCGCCCGCTCGGTGCGGGTGTTCTTGCCCGGGGCGAACATCGCGGCCCGCAGCTCGGTGGTCATCTCCAGCTGGGCGCCCATGCCGAGCAGGCTGCGGTTGCAGATGTTCTCCGGGGAGATGCCCGCGATCTCCTCCTCGCCGGAGGCGGTCACGGCCCGGATGCCCGCGGCCGCGAACTCCTCCATCAGGTACTGGCGGAAGGTGGGGTTCAGGCCGCCGACCAGCACGGCCTGGGCACCGGCCTCCAGTCCGGCCTGGGCGGCGGTGCAGCCGTGCAGCGACAGCACGTTGCGGCTGCCGGCGCACATCGCGCGGGCCACTCCGTCGTCGCAGTGGGTCGAGGTGACGTGCAGCTCGCTGTTGTTGGAGGAGCGCAGGCCCTCGAACATCCAGAAGTCGTGCGTCGGCCCGGCGGCCGGGGCCGGGGCGAGGTCGGCCGGGTGGTAGCCGGCGATGGCCAGGCACAGTTCGGAGGTGCCGCCCTCGATGCCGCCGCCGTGCGGGGCGATGACGGTGGTCCGGACGAACGGCGTACGGCCCTGCGGGCTCTGGTCGTCGACCAGGTGCCGGCGGTAGCGGCGGCCGTAGTCCACGCCCTCGACCACGGTCGGGTTGGCGTAGAGGGCCGTGTTGGAGGGGTACAGGTCGGCGGCGGCGCTCGCGGGGGTGCTGCCCACGGCGGCGCCGAGGGTGCTGAGGGCCGGGGCCGCGGCGAACGCGGCGATCAGGGTACGACGGTTAATCACGGTCACGGATCATGACAGGAGGTGGGGGATCGGAAAAGTACCGGCAAGGCTTTGGCCAAGTCGACGCCATGTCACGACGGGATCGGCCCGGTCGTACGACAGCGACCTGGTCGTGCGACACCGGCCCGACGGAGGCGTGCCGCATCCGCCCGGGCACGGGCAGCGCTGTCACGATGATGCGATCAGTGCACGATCGACATCGGAGGGTGGCGCATGCCCGACACGGCGGTGGATCGTACGACGGCAGTGGTCGTGGAGGCGCGGACGGTCGAGCAGGTGGTCGGCCGGCTGCGGGAGATCGGGGCGGGGCTGCCCCCGGCCGACGGGGTGGGGGTGTTCAACCGGCTCTACCTCACCGTGACGGAGGCGGTCCGTGACCGGCTGGACGGCGGGCGCTTCGCCGACCCGTCGGCGGTGGCCGAGCTGGACGTGGTGTTCGCCGGGCGGTACCTGCGGGCCGTGGCCGCCGACGCGGTCGGGCAGGAGCCGCCCGCCTGCTGGCGGCCGCTGTTCGCGCTGCGCGCCCACCCGGGGGTGCACCCGCTGCAGTTCGCGCTGGCCGGGATGGCCGCCCACATCCAGCACGACCTGCCGCTGGCCGTCGTGGACACCTGCCGCCGCCGGGGCTGCGAGCCGTCCGACGTCGAGCCGGACTACCACCGGATCGACCGGGTGCTGGCCGAGGTGGAGACGGCCGTCCGGGAGCAGCTGATGCCCGGGCCCGACCTCCTGGAGCGCGCCGAGCCGCTCACCCACCTGCTCGGCGCCTGGTCGGTCGGGGCCGCCCGCGAGGGCGCCTGGGGCACCGTCGAGGCGCTGTGGGAGCTGCGGCACCTGCCGGGCGCCGCCCGGGCCCTCGCCACGGCGCTGGACGGTTCGGTCGGGCTGCTCGGCCGCGTCCTGCTGCTCCCGCTCGGGCCGGGCGGGAGGCAGGGCGGGAGGCACGGCGGCGGACCGGAGGACGGGCGGAGCACCGGAGCGGCCGGCGGCCGGATCAGCGGCCAGGCCCCCGGGCACCGCACCCCCGTAACGGCCCCCGCGGCGGCCCCCGCGACGCCCCCCGCAACGGCCACGGGCGCCCGGCTCCCCGAGGCGAGGAACCGGACGGCCGACGGTGCGGGCCCCGACGCGGCGGGCCCGGCAGGCACAACAGGCGCAGCGGGCGCCGGAGCCGGTCAGGCCCAGCTGGAGTGCAGCGGCTTGCCCTCGGCGTAGCCGGCCGCGCTCTGGATGCCCACGATCGCCTTCTCCTGGAACTCCTCCAGGCTGCCGGCGCCCGCGTAGGTGCAGGAGCTGCGGACGCCCGCGATGATCGAGTCGATCAGGTCCTCGACGCCGGGGCGGGTCGGGTCGAGGAACATCCGGGAGTGCGAGATGCCCTCCTCGAACAGCGCCTTGCGGGCCCGGTCGTACGAGGAGTCCTGGGCGGTGCGGTTGCTGACGGCGCGGGCCGAGGCCATGCCGAAGCTCTCCTTGTACTGGCGCCCGTCGGCGGCGGTCTGGAGGTCGCCCGGGGACTCGTAGGTCCCGGCGAACCAGGAGCCGATCATCACGTTGGAGGCGCCGGCGGCCAGCGCCATCGCGACGTCGCGCGGGTGGCGCACGCCGCCGTCGGCCCAGACGTGCTTGCCGAGTCGGCGGGCCTCGGCGGCGCACTCCAGGACGGCGGAGAACTGCGGCCGGCCGACGCCGGTCATCATCCGGGTGGTGCACATGGCGCCGGGGCCGACGCCGACCTTGAGGATGTCGGCGCCCGCCTCGACGAGGTCGCGGACACCGGCGGCGGAGACCACGTTGCCGGCCACGATCGGGACCCGCGGGTCCAGGCCGCGCACCGCGCGCAGCGCGCTGATCATGGACTCCTGGTGGCCGTGCGCGGTGTCGACCACCAGCACGTCGGCACCGGCCTCGATCAGCGCCGCGGCCTTGCCCGCGACGTCGCCGTTGATGCCGACGGTGGCGGCGATCCGCAGCTTGCCGGCCTCGTCCACGGCCGGGGTGTACAGGGTGGCGCGCAGCGCGCCCTTGCGGGTGAGGATGCCGACCAGTCGGCCCTCGCCGTCCACGACGGGGGCGAGCTTGCGGTGCGCCTCGGTGAGCTTCTCGAAGGCGGTCCGCGGGTCGATGCCCTCGTCCAGCAGCAGCAGTTCGCGGGACATGATGTCGGCCAGGCTGGTGAAGCGGTCCACGCCCTGGCAGTCGGACTCGGTGACCACGCCGACGGGCTTGCCGTCCTCGACCACCACGAGGGCGCCGTGCGCGCGCTTGGGCAGCAGCGAGAGCGCCTCGGCCACGGTGGCGCCGGGGGCGAGCGTGATCGGGGTGTCGAACACCAGGTGGCGCTGCTTGACCCAGGAGACGACCTCGGCGATGACCTCGGTGGGGATGTCCTGCGGGATGGCGACCAGGCCGCCGCGGCGGGCGACGGTCTCGGCCATCCGGCGGCCGGCGATGGCGGTCATGTTGGCCACGACCAGCGGGATGGTGGTGCCGGTGCCGTCGTTCGAGGAGAGGTCGACGCCCTGCCGGGAGCCCACGGCGGAACGGCTGGGGACCATGAAGACGTCGTCGTACGTCAGGTCGTACGAGGGCTTGAGGTCGTTCAGGAAGCGCATGAAGGAGGGCTCTCTGGCTGGGGGGATACACCTCGGGTGCGGTTGCGGCGATGCCGCCGGAGCGCACTCGGGCGCCCGGCACCCAGCGTTCGATTCTCCGTGAGGGTGGGGGCAAAAGCCAGTTCGACGGGCATTGCTGGGGCTGCGTACAAACCGTGATCAATACTCCGCGCGTAGACATGGAGGATCATCCAAAGACCCCCTCCGACGTCGGCTTTTCGCCCCGGTCCGGACCGCTCCCGTAGCATTCACGCGGTAAGGGGCTTGGCTTCACGCGTGTGGGCGTGGCGAATCGGGAAAGCGGCAGCAGGCGTGAGCATCGGTCAGACGGACATCGACCAGACGGACCTCCGACAGGCGGGCATCGAGCAGACGGGCACCGGGCGGACGGACCTCGGCCAGGACCCGGTCGAGGGCGCCGAGGAGGAGACCGACTTCGGTCCCGGCCTCGACCCCGAGCGGCTGCGGCTCTGCCTGGAGGTGCTGGCCGAGCTCGACGAGCTGCACGTGGACCACCCGGACGCGATCACCGTCCGCAAGGCCGTCGGCGGCATATTCCGCACCCTCAAGCAGCGCCGCCGCCAGGAGACCCGGGCCCGCAAGACCGCCAACGACCGCGAGGTCACCGCCCGTACCGCCACCGGTGCGCCCACCCGGATCGACGACGAGACGGCCGGCGCCTTCGGCCTGACCACCGTCACCACCACCGAGATCGCGGGCATCCTGGAGCGCCCGCGCTCCTGCTACACCTGCAAGCAGCGGTACATCGAGGTCGACGCCTTCTACCACAACCTCTGCCAGGACTGCGCGGTCAAGAACCGCTCCCGCCGGGACGCCCGCGCCGACCTCACCGGCAAGCGCGCGCTGCTCACCGGCGGCCGGGCCAAGATCGGGATGTACATCGCGCTGATGCTGCTGCGCGACGGCGCCCACACCACCATCACCACCCGCTTCCCCAACGACGCGATCCGCCGCTTCACGGCGATGCCGGACAGCGCCGAGTGGATCCACCGCCTCAAGATCATCGGCATCGACCTGCGCGACCCGGCCCAGGTGATGGCCCTGGCCGACGAGGTCGCCGCCGACGGCCCGCTGGACATCCTGATCAACAACGCCGCGCAGACCGTGCGCCGCCCGCCGGAGTCCTACCGCGAGCTGGTCAACGCCGAGTCCGCCCCGCTGCCGGCCGGCGAGCTGCCCCAGGCCACCACCATCGGCCGCTTCGGCAGCGGCAGCGTCGACCTGCCCGCCCTCCCCCACCAGGCGGGCGGCGACACGCAGCGGATCACCGCCGAGGACGTCACCTCGCTGGCCCTGGTCACCGGCTCCGCGACGCCCGACCGGATCGCGGCCGGCACCGCGATCGACGCCGGCGGCCTGGTGCCCGACCTCGCGGACACCAACAGCTGGGTGCAGACCGTCAGCGAGGTCGGCCCGATGGAGCTGCTGGAGGTCCAGCTCTGCAACTCCACCGCGCCGTTCATCCTGATCAGCCGGCTGCGCCCGGCGATGGCCGCCTCCGCGTCCCGCCGCAAGTACGTGGTCAACGTCTCCGCGATGGAGGGCGTCTTCTCGCGCGGCTACAAGGGCGCCGGCCACCCGCACACCAACATGGCCAAGGCCGCGCTCAACATGCTCACCCGCACCAGCGCGCAGGAGATGTTCGAGTCCGACGGCATCCTGATGACCGCCGTCGACACCGGCTGGATCACCGACGAGCGGCCGCACCCGGACAAGATGCGCCTCGCCGACGAGGGCTTCCACGCCCCGCTCGACCTGGTCGACGGCGCGGCCCGGGTGTACGACCCGATCGTGCGCGGCGAGGCGGGCGAGGACCTGTACGGCTGCTTCCTCAAGGACTACGACCGCTCCAACTGGTAACCAGCCGAAGGGGATGGCGAGTTGAGCACCGCACCGTCCGGACCGACCGGACCGACCGCGCCCACCGGACCCGCCGGGCCGGCCGCGCCCGCCGCACCGGTCCCGCCGACCGCACCGCTGCTCGGCGCCGGGGTCATCGTGCCCACCGGGGACGGCCGGGTGCTGATCGGCCGCCGGACCACGGCCGGCGAGCCGCCGACCTGGAGCCTGCCCGGCGGCAAGGTCGACCCCGGCGAGTCCTTCGAGCGGACCGCGGCCCGCGAACTCGCCGAGGAGACCGGCATCGTGCTGCCCGCCGAGGAGATGCGGGTGCTCGCCGTCCACCTCGACCACGAGCTCGGCCGGCCCCGGCTGACGGCCGCCGTGCTGGCGCCGCCGAGCCTGGCCGAGGCCGTGGTCACCGAGCCGCACGCGTGCGGCGGCTGGGAGCGCGTCCCGGTGGACGCGCTGCCCGAGCCGATGTTCTACCCGTCCGCGCTGGTGCTCGGCAGCTGGCTGCCGCGGCTGTCCCCGCGGCTGCTGGCCGGAACGCACGGCTACCCCGTCGCCCGCTGGAACGGGTGACGGGGCAGCCGACCGCCTGACGGCGCTCAGCCGTTGCGGGCCGCCTCCGGTCCGGTGATCCGCTTCAGCAGTGGCAGCGTCGAGGCGATGATCCCGAGCGAGGCGGCCAGCCCGAAACCGGTCAGCCCGTAGTACGCCGGGCCCGGGGACACCAGGTCGTAGTCCTTCTGCGCCTTGAGGAACATCGCGGCCGCGGCGAAGCCCGTCCCGATCGCGAGCGCCGAGACCACCAGCAGCGGCAGCGCGCTCTCCAGTCCGACCACCCTGCGCAGCAGCCGCAGCGGTGCGCCGGTCAGCCGCAGCATCGCGAACGGCCGCCGGCGGTCGGACAGTCCGGCCACCACGCTCACCGCGAGGCTGCACCCGGCGATCGGCAGGGTGGTCAGCAGCACCACGTTCGCCAGCTGCCGCCAGCCCTGGAGCTTCTTCTGCCCGGCGGAGGACCAGTCCTCGGCCAGCCTCGCCTCGTAGTGCGGGAACTCCTTCATGAACAGGGTCCGCAGCTGTTCCTTGGCCGCCTTGGAGCCGTCGGTGGTCGCGTAGAGCATCCGCACCGGGAGCCCGGCCGCCTCGGCCTCGGAGACCGGTGCGGCCGGCCACTCGCGGTCGGAGGCGTCCACCAGGCCGACCAGCTGGTAGGGGTCGACGGCCGCGACGGCGGCGCCGGGAGCGCAGTGGCCGACCACGGGGATCTGCGCGAGGTCCGCGCAGCTCACCAGGCCGGGCACGATGCCCCGCCCGCTCCGCTGGCCCGTACCGGCCGGGTCCTCGTGCACCAGGGCGATCCCCTGGAACCCGGGGACGGCCCGCGCCCGGGCCAGCACGCGATCGGGCACCGACGGCAGCAGGGCCGCGTCGTTCCGGTTGCCGAAGGGGGCGTCCACGATCGCCTTGCGCACCTCGGGGGCGCCGTTGAGCATGCCCTGGTTCGCGTTGATGGTGCTCATGATGGCCAGGGTCGCGGTGGTCACGAACAGCGCCAGCACCACGCCGGCGACCGAACGGAAGCCCGCCCCCGGGTCGTCCGCCAGGCGGCGCATCGCGATCAGGGCGGCCGGACGGCGGGTGCGCCGGGCCACCGCCCGGGCCGCGGCCATGGTCAGCCACGGCCCCGAGACCACCAGCCCGAGCATCACCAGCACGAAACCGGTCAGGTAGGCCGTGGACTGCCCGTCGGTGGTCTCCGGGCGGTTGCCCACGAAGTAGCCGAGTTCGGCGAGGCCGGCCACCAGCGGTGCCAGCCGCCAGGCGCTCGGCGGCTTCGGGGTGACCCTGCGGGAGACCCCGAGCGGCGAGACGGTGACCCGGCGCAGCGCGAGCCGGGCGGCGAGCGCGGCCGCCACCGGCACGCCCAGCACCACCCCGGCCGCCTGCGGCAGGGTCAGGGTCAGGTCGGAGGCGAAGAAGCGGTCGCCGGTGAACGGCACGTCGGCCACCACCGGTTTCAGCGCGGCGAACAGGCCGAAGCCGAGGGCCGTGCCGATCACCGCGGCCAGGGTGGACTCCACCGCCGAGATCACCGACACCTGGCCGGGCGTCGCCCCCACCAGGCGGATCGCGGCGTAGCGCTGCTCCCGGGTGGCGGCGGAGAGCCGGGTCGCGGTGCCGATGAAGACCAGCACCGGGAAGATCAGCGCGGCGGCGACCACGGTGAGCACCAGGACCATCGCGTCGCCGTGCACGCCCGCGCCGTAGCAGTCGTACTCGCAGTCGTGGGGCAGGACGGTGGCGAGGCTGGTGACGGTGGTGGCCCTCGGCAGGGCCTTGACCTCGTCCGCGGTGCGGCCGACGACCAGCGCCAGGGTGTCCGGGGAGGGCAGCCCGTCCTCGCCGAGGGTGCCGACCTGCCGTCCGGGGAAGCGGTCGCCCAGTTCGACGGCCGGGGTGTCGCGCAGCAGCTTCTCCAGCGCGGGCGAGGCGTAGTACTCGCCGGGCGCGGGCAGCCGGCTCAGGCCGGGCGGCAGCGGCGAGGTGGGACCGGTCGGGGCGACATCGGCCCGGAAGACGGTCCTCCCCCGGTAGTAGTCCATCCGGGCGCCCCACCAGAGCGGGTCCGCCGAGGTGGCCGCGGTCGCGCCCTTGACGCCCGTGTTCATCCAGAGCTGCCGCTCGTTGGCCCGGTCGATCGCGCTCACGCCGGCGAAGGTCGAGAGCAGCAGCCCCACGCCGACCGCGACCGCCGCCGCGATCATCAGCAGCCGGGCCACCGCCTCCCGGCCGCCGCTGACGGCCAGCCGGAGCGAGAAGGCGATCACGGGGCCACCGTTCCGGCGCCGGCCGAGAGCGTCCGGGCCCGGCCGTCGCGGACGACCGCCTCGCGGTCCGCGTACGCGGCGACCCGGGCCTCGTGGGTGACCAGGATGACGGTGGTGCCCTGCTCCTTGGCGGAGGCGACCATCAGCTCCATCACCTGCTCGCCGGTCAGCGAGTCCAGCGCGCCGGTCGGCTCGTCGGCGAACAGCACCCGCGGCCGGGCCACCAGGCCGCGGGCCAGCGCGACCCGCTGCGCCTGACCGCCCGACAGCTCGCCGGAGCGGCGCTGCTCCATGCCGTCCAGGCCGAGCCGGGCGAACCAGGGACGGGCCTGGGCCAGCGCGGCGGAGCGGCGCACGCCGTTCAGCAGCAGCGGCAGCGCGACGTTCTCCTCGGCCGTCAACTCCGGCACCAGCTGGCCGAACTGGAAGACGAAGCCGAACTTGTCCCGGCGCAGGGCGCTGCGCCGGGCCTCCGGCATGGTGTCCAGGCGCTGCCCGTCGAACAGCACCTCCCCCGCGTCGGGCACCAGGATGCCGGCCAGGCAGTGCAGTAACGTCGACTTGCCGGAGCCGCTGGGGCCCATGATGGCGAGCACCTCGCCGGCCTGGACGGACAGGCTGGCCCCGCGCAGGGCGGGGGTCTCGCCGAAGGCGAGGGCGATGTCCCGGGCCTCGATCACAGCGGTCACGCGTTCACCTCCGCGGCGAGCGCGTCCAGGCGGGCGGCGGTGAGGTCGATCCAGCGCAGGTCGGCCTCCAGGTGGAACAGGCCGTGGTCGGCGAGCAGGGCGTCCACCAGGGCTCCGGTGCGGCGCAGTTCGGTGAGCTCGCGCATCCGGCGCAGGTGGGCGGCGCGCTGGGTGTCCAGGTAGTGCTCGGCGTCCCGGCCCAGCATCAGGGCCAGCACCACCTTGGTGAACAGCACGGACTGGAGGTTGGGCTCGGGCGCGACCGGCTCCTGGAGCCAGGTCTCGAACTCGGTCGCCCCGGTCTCGGTGATGACGTACCGCTTGCGCTCGGGCCCGTCGCCGGGCTCCGCCTCGCCGGCCACCACCTTGCCGTCGCGGGCCAGCCGGCCGAGGGTCGAGTAGACCTGGCCGTACGGAAGGGGCTTGCCGCGGCCGAAGAGGGCGTCGTAGTCGCGCTTGAGGTCGTAGCCGTGGCTCGGCTCTCGCTCCAGCAGCCCCAGAAGGGTCAAAGGAACACTCATGGGGGAAACATACACCCGGCGTATACCCCGAGTGTATATCTGGGCAGAATACGGCCCCGACCTGGGACATCGTCAGTTCATCGGCGAGGAAAGGGCGGAGAACGGGCCGGAGCCGGACACGGCACAGGCAGGGGGTGGCCCCACGACCACCCCCTGCCCCGTACCTCGGCCCGGCGCCCCCACGGCCGACCGGGCCACGGCCGCGCCCAAGCACCGGGAGGACGCCGCCACACCCCAGCCTGCCCGGACCGGGTGCGGATGCCGAGGGCCGAACGTCCCGACCACTGGGCCGACCGGCCCTGACCGGCAGGTACCGGCGGTCCTCCGAACGCGCACGACTCTTGTGCGCGGGGGGCCGCCGGGTGGACATTGGGGCGTAACCGCCCAGCGTCCCCGCGCCCCTGAGGAGCCCTCACCGTGTCCAGCACTCCCCGTCCGGCCCTGCCCGCGTCGCTCCCGCGGCGCACCGGCCGGCGGCTGCGGCGGGCACTCGGTGCCCGGCACGAGCCGCTCGCCCGCCCCCTCGACCGCTCCCGCGCCCGCGCCTGGCTGTCCGCCGTGCTCGGCGCGGTGCTCGCCCTCGCCCTGTGCGCGGGCGGCTCGCTGCTCCTCTACCGCGCCACCGCGCACCGGGCCGACGCCGACCGCGGGCGGCTGCAGCAGGTCGACGCCGTGGTCAGCGGCGTCCCGGACCGCACCACCGCCACCGGCAGCCGCTTCGCCGGCGGCTACAGCAACCAGGTGGACGTCGACGCGGACTGGACCGCCCCCGACGGCAGCCCGCGCCACGGCACCGTCCAGGCCCCGCACTCCGCCGTCACCGGCAGCCGGATCCCCGTCTGGGTCGACGCGGCCGGCACCGTCTCCGTCGCCCCGGCCGACCGGGTGGCCCTCGCCGTCTCCGCCGCCTGCACCGGCGCCGGCGGCCTCCTCGTCCTGCTGGCCCTGCTCGCCCTCGCCCTCCGCCTGCGCCTCCAGGCGCTCGACCGCCGGGCGGAGGCCGCCTGGAGCACCGAGTGGGAGCGCCTCGAACCCCTCTGGAGCGGCCGCGCCGGGCACCGCAGCGAGGACTGAGCCAGCCACCGGTGACACCCCGGAAGTCGACGCCGCCAGGGGCGCCGTCCGGGCCGTAGGCGACCGTGCGGCATCCCGAACCCCCTCGGGCGGGGCCGGAATTCGACGCGGCCCGCACCCGGCACCCGCCATGGGCGGGCGGCGGATCACCGGATGCCCGGTCAGCGCGGCCGGGTCCAGGCGGGGGCGGGGACGGTCCTGGCGGCGCGGTGGGTGAGGGCCGCGACGGCGAGGAGCAGCGCGAGGGCCAGGGCCAGGGCCAGCGGGATGTCGGCGTGGAGGACCAGAAGGGCGCCGAGGAGGGCGCCGGCGAACATCCAGACGGCGGAGGCCAGCCGGCGGGGGCCGGTGCGGTCGGCGGCGAGGGCGGTGATGGTCATGGTCAGCACGGTGGTGGTGAGGTCGGGGACCTTCAGGGCGCGGACCACCGCGTTCTGGCCGCCCATGGCGAAGCCGAGCAGCCCGATCAGGGTGTAGCGGGCCGGCTCGGAGGTGTGGCCGGCCACGGCCGCCAGCACGGTGGCCGCCGCGACCAGCGCCGACTGGACGGCGACGGCGGCGGTCAGCAGGTGCCCGCGGTGGCCGGGCAGGCGGCGGGCGAGGTGGCCGCCGGCCAGGGCGCCGAGCAGGAAGGCGGCGAGGGCGGCCAGCGAGGCGGTGGCGGAGAGGTTGGCCGCGCCGGCCAGGGCGAAGCCGAGGAACACCACGTTGCCGGTCATGTTGGCGACGAAGACGTGGCCGAGTTCGAGGTAGCTGACCGCGTCCACCACTCCGGTGACCACGGTCAGCACCAGCAGCATCGGCACCAGCGGCCCGTGCTCGGGATCGGGGGTCGGCATCCTGCCTCCAGTCGGTTCGGGCGGGGGTTCGGGTGACCCGGTTCGGGTGACGCGGTCCGGTGACACGGTCCGGGTGGTGACGGTACGTCCGCGCCGCCCGTCAGGCGAGCGCCGGGCTGCCGGGGTCCTCCGGCTCGTCCTCCAGGTGCCAGTGCAGGTCGCGTACGCCGGGCTCCAACGACAGCCGGGTGACGACCTGTTCGAGCGCCGGGGCGACCTGCCCGGTGATCGCGACGGTGGCCCGCAGGCTGGTGGCGTCGCCGTTGTCGGTGCGGCGGGCGCGCAGGCCGGTCGGGGAGAGCCCGGAGCCGGCGAGGGCCTGGAGCAGCAGGGCCCGGATGTGGGTCTCGGACTTGCGGTCGCATTCCAGGTGGACGGTGGCGCGGGTGGTGGAGTCGGGGTCGCTGCCGGCCTGCGGGGCCCGGTCGAGGAGTCGGCCGGCCGGGCGCAGGACCAGGTGGACGACGAGGACGGCGAGTGTGCCGAGGACGGCGAACCGCAGTTTGCCGGAGGCGGCGAGGACCCCGACGGCGGCCGAACACCACAGTGTGGCGGCGGTGTTGAGGCCGCGTACGCCGGCGCCGTCGCGCAGGATGACGCCGCCGCCGAGGAAGCCGATGCCGGAGACGACGTAGGAGGCGACCCGGGTGGGGCTGCCGGCGTCGCCGACGGCCTCGCTGTAGAGCACGAACAGGGTGGCGCCGGCGGCGACCAGGGCGTTGGTGCGCAGGCCGGCCATCCGGGCCCGCCACTGGCGTTCGACGCCGATCAGCGCGCCGCAGGCGACGCCGGTGGCGAGCCGTACCAGGAAGTCGACGGTGGTCAGGGTGTGCACGACGGCACCTCCTTCACGGGAGGAGGGGTACGGACGGTGGCACGCGGTCGATGCTCCCGGCAGGCCGGGCGACCTCGATGATGGCCATCGCCACGGTGGTCGGCGGGGAGGCGCGCAGGGCGCGGGGGCCGGCCGTGCGGTCGGCCCCGGACAACGTGACGGCGCGTCGGCGCATCGGGGGTCTCGGGCGCCTCCGGAGCCGTGAGCCGTCCCGAGCATAGACCGCCTCCGAACGACCGGGGCAGGGGTTTCCCGCTCTTCCTCGACAGCTTTGTAGAAGTTTGACCGAACCCGATCACCGCCGCCCGGGAACCGACCCGCCTTGCGTCACGTCCTCCGACATATATAGTTCACCGACATATGCAGTTGAGCAGCTCACGAGGGGGAAGTGTGTCCCACACCGATCCGAACCGGCCCGCACCCGTCCTGCGCCTGGCCAACGTCACCCGCGTGCACGGGCGGGGCGCCGCCGAGGTGCACGCCCTGCGCGGCATCGACCTGGCCGTCCACCCGGGCGAGTTCGTCGCCGTCATGGGCCCGTCCGGCTCCGGGAAGTCCACCCTGCTGACCCTGGCCGGCGGGCTGGACCAGCCCAGCGACGGCGAGGTGCTGGTGGAGGGGGTCGCCCTCGGCGGCCTCGGCCGCGGCCGGCTCGCCGACCTCCGGCGGCGCTCGATCGGGTACGTGTTCCAGGACTACAACCTGATCCCGGCCCTGACCGCCGCCGAGAACATCTCGCTGCCGCGCGAACTCGACGGCGTCCCGGGCCGCCGGGCCCGCCGGGAGGCGCTGGCCGCACTGGAGGAGCTGGGCATCGGCGAGCTCGCCGACCGCTTCCCCGACGACATGTCCGGCGGCCAGCAGCAGCGCGTGGCCATCGCCCGCGCCCTGATCGGCGAGCGCCGGCTGGTACTCGCCGACGAGCCGACCGGCGCCCTCGACTCGGCCACCGGCGAGGCGGTGCTCGCCGTGCTGCGCGCCCGCTGCGACGCCGGCGCCGCCGCGATGATGGTCACCCACGAGGCGGCCCACGCCAGTTGGGCGGACCGGGTGGTCCACCTGCGGGACGGCGCGGTCGCCTCGGAGGCCCCCGGCCGCCGCTCCTCCGCCCGCCTCGCCGCGGTGCACCCCTCCGGTGCGGTCGGCGAGGTGGCGCAGTGAGGCTCGGAGCCTGGCGGGTCGCCCTGCGCATCGCCCGCCGCGACGCGCTGCGCGCCAAGGGCCGCAGCGCGCTGATCGCCGCCATGATCGCGCTGCCCGTGCTCGGCGTCACCGGCGCCGACGTGGTCCACCGCAGCGGGCAGCTGACCCCGGCCGAACGGGTCCAGCGGGTGGTGGGCGGCGCGGACGCCCTGGTCACCTCGCTCGCCCCGGGCACACCGGTCGAGCAGGCCCCGATCGCCGAGGACGGTGCCTTCACCGTCCCGGCCCGCCCCGGCGACAAGCCGACGGCCGAGCAGGAGAAGGGCGCGAGCACCGACCCGGCCGCCCTGGTCGCCGCGCTGCTGCCGCCCGGCAGCGCGCTCACCCCGGCCCGGCCCGGGCCGGAGGCCGGCGCGGACTCGCCCGAGGGCCTGGTCCGCACCCTCACCACCGAGGCCGACCTCGGCGACCCGATCTGGCGCGGCCGGCTCGACCTGGTCGAGGGCCGTGCCCCGAGCGCCCCGCACGAAGTCGCCGTCACCCGGGCCTTCCTGGACCGCTCCGGGCTCAAGACCGGCGCCACCACCACCCTCCAGGGCCTGGAGCGCACCACCTACACCATCACCGGTGTGGTGGAGCACCCGAGCGAGCTGGGACGGGTCGAACTCGTCGCCCGGCCCGGCGAGTTGATCGAGCCGCTGAACACCGCGCTGGCGGCCGGCGGGCCCGTCGCGGAGAAGCCCTCGGCCACCCGGTCCGGCTGGCTGGTCCGGCTGCCGTCCGGGGCCTCCCTCGACTGGGCCGCCGTCCAGCGGTTCAACGCCCACGGCTACACCCTGACCGCGCGCTCGGTGGCGATCGCCCCGCCGCCCGAGCAGGCCGTCCCCTACTACCGCGACGCGTACCGCTACCACGACCCGACGGCCGCCAACAACACCAAGATGGTCGTCGCCGTCGTCAGCGGCATGGCGCTGCTGGAGATCGCGCTGCTCGCCGGGCCCGCCTTCGCGGTCGGCGCCCGCCGCTCCCGCCGCCAGCTCGCCCTGCTCGGCGCGGCCGGCGGGAGCCGGGCCCACGTCGGCGCGGTGGTGCTCGGCGGCGGCGTCGTCCTCGGCGCGACCGGGGCGGTGGTCGGCGTGGTGCTCGGCACCGCGGTGGTCGCCCTGCTGCGGCCGCGGATCGAGCAGTTCGGCGGCGTGCGCTTCGGCCACTTCGCCGTGCCGCCGCTGGACCTCCTCGCGATCGCCGGGATCGGCCTGTTCACCGCGCTGCTCGCGGCCGCGCTGCCCGCGCTGCAGGCCGCCCGGCGCAGCGTCACCGCCGGGCTGACCGGCCGGGACACCGTCCGCGCCCCCAGCCGGCTGGTCACCTTCGCCGGCCTGGGACTGCTCGTCCTCGGCGCCGTGCTCGCGATGTACGGCGCGGGCGCCGTGAAGCGCGACCAGCCGGGCGCGGGCGGCTACGACACCCGTACGCTCACCGTGCTCGGCGGCTCGGTGACCGCCGAGATCGGCCTGCTGCTGTGCACCCCGATGCTGGTCGCCCTGATCGGCCGGGCCGCCGGGCGGTTGCCGCTCGGCCCCCGGCTGGCGCTGCGCGACGCCGCCCGGCACCGCTCGCGCACCGCTCCGGCGGTGGCCGCGGTGATGGCCGCGGTGGCCGGCGCCGTCGCCATCGGCGTCTACTCCACCAGCACCGACGCCGAGGACCGGCGCGACTACCGGCCGCAGGCCCCGTACGGCGCCGTCCAGTTGATGACGTACGTCGACGGGCCCCGGCTCACCGAGGAGCGGGCCGAGCTGGAGAAGCAGCTGTCCGGGCTCGGCCCGCGCGGCGACCTCGGCCAGGTGGAGTACCGCTTCTGCGACAACTGCTCCAGCGTCGTCCAGCTCCAGGGCCCGCCGGAGCGCCGCGGCCTGGGCTCGCCGCCGCACATCGCCGCCGGTGACGTCACCGTGCTGCACAACCTGTTCGCCGTCCACGACCCGGCCGCCGAACAGGCGCTGGCAGCAGGGAAGTTGCTGGTCTTCGACCGGTCCCTGGTGGGCGCCGACGGCAAGGCCGTGATGGTCCTGCGCGGCGGGGGCGGCGCTCCGCTGCAGCCCGGCGAGGTGCCCAAGCCGGACGTCCAGGAGGTCCCGGTCGACGCGGTGCTGGTCGACAACCCGGCCGCCGCCGACTTCGCCCAGGGCCTGGCGCTGCCCTCCGCGCTGCCCGCGCTCGGGCTCACGTCCCGGCCGTCCGGCTCGGTCTGGCTGCCCGCCACGCCGCCCGACCGCAAGGCCCAGCAGCGCGCCGCGGCGGCCGCCGTCCGGCTGGACCGCTTCGCCACGCTGGAGGTGGAGCGCGGCTACCAGCCCACGGGCGACGCGCTCAGCCTGGCGCTCACCGGCTTCGCCGCGCTGGTCGTGCTCGGCGCGGCCGGGATCGCCACCGGCCTGGCGGCCGCCGACTCCCGGCAGGACCAGGCCACCCTGGCCGCGGTCGGCGCGCCGCCGCGGATCCGGCGGAGCATGGCGGGACTCCAGTGCACCCTGATCGCCCTGCTGGGCGCGCTGCTCGGGGCGGTCAACGGGTTCGTGCCGGCGGTGGGGCTGCTGAAGTCCCGGGCCAGCGGGTTCGGGGCCAAGCCGGCGCTGATCACCGCGCCCTGGGGCGAGCTGCTGCTGATCGTGCTGGTGCTGCCGGTGGTCGCGGGGCTGCTCGCGGCGCTGCTCACCCGCTCCCGCATCCCGCTCGGGCGGCGGCTGTCCTGACGGCCCCGTCAGCCTCGGACACGTCTTGCACACGTACCGACCACCGGCTGACACCGCTTGGGCACCACCCGGGCACCGACCGTTACGCGCCGGGCGTCCGTCCCCTTCACCCGGGGGCGGGCGCCCGGCGCTCGCCGTACCATGGGCCGCGATCCGGCGGGCCAAGGGCGTCGGCGTCCGGTCCGGCGAGGGAGCAGAGGGAGTAGAGGGCGGTGCTGCGGGGGTTCGGGGACCTGGAGGCCGAGATCATGGACCGGTTCTGGTCCTGGGACCGGCCCGCCACGGTGCGCGAGGTGGTCGACGACCTCCAGCGGGACCGGGCCGTCGCGTACACCACCGTCACCACGGTCGCGGACATCCTGCACACCAAGGGCTGGCTGCGCCGCGACAAGGTCGGCCGCGCCTGGGTGTACCGGCCGAGCTGCACCCGCGAGGAGTACACCGCCCGGCTGATGCACCGGGCGCTGGAGACCACCCCCGACCGGGCGGGCGCGCTGCTCCACTTCGTCGACCGGATCAGCGGGGCGGAGGCCTCGGCCCTGCTCGCCGCCCTCGAACACGCGAGGTCCCGGGAGGCCGGGTAGTCCTCGCGCTCGGATCCGTCCCCGGACACGCCCCCGTGGGCCCGTCGGCGTGGGGGTACCGACGGGCCCCGGGTGGGGGTGGGGGGTGGGGGTTCGTGGGATTTGCCGTGTCCTTGACCCGCGCGCCTGAACCCGCGCGGCCGGACCGGCGTTGTCACCGGTGCCTCGTCGTCACCGGTGCCGCAGGTACGCCTCCGCCGTCCGGCGCAGCCGGTCGTGCAGCCCGTCGTAGGCGCGGGCCCGGCCGAGCAGGGTCTTCGGCAGCTTGGCAACCATCGTGTAGTTGGTGTCGCAGACGTTCGCCGCCGGGGCCAAGCCGGCCTGGCTGACCAGCTGGTAGGCGTCCAGCTGGTCCAGGCCGAGCAGGTCGCCGGTCCAGCCGACCAGGTCGTGCTGGCTGATCCGGAACGCGTCCTCCAGCGGACGGGCGGAGCCGGTGCTGATCAGGAAGTCGTCGTTCTCCAGCCGGGGCCAGGCCGGGCCGCCGCCCTTGACCAGGTCGACGATCACGGTGGTGCGCATCGCCGCCTCCACCGCCGTGCCGCACACCTCGCCCTCGCCCTGGCGGGCGTGGCCGTCACCGATGGCGAGCAGGCCGCCCTCGACGTTGACCCGGAAGTAGGCGGTGGTGCCGGCCCGCATCTCGGGGGTGTCCAGGTTGCCGCCGTGCGCGCCCGGGGTGATCGAGGCCAGCACCTCGCCGGCCGCCGGAGCGACGCCGACCGTGCCGTGCATCGGGTCGAGCGGCAGGTCCACCGTGAACCCGCTGTTGCGGGCCCGGAACCGGCAGACGCCCGCCTTGGCGTCCAGCTCGTAGACCCAGACCCGCTCCTCCAGCGGCGCGTGCAGCATCGCGGTGGCGTGGGTCGCGGTCAGCGCACCGAAGTGCGGGAAGGTGCTGGAGACGCCGTACTCCCGGGCCGGGGTGATCTCCGCGAAGTGCACCGCGAGGACGTCCCCGGGCTCGGCGCCCGCCACCGCGATCGGGCCGGTGACCGGGTTGAGGTAGGGGAAGACGCACACCTGGCTGGGCAGGTCCCCGGTGCCGCGCACCTTGCCGCCGAAGCAGTCCTCGGTGGTCAACTCGACGACGGTGCCCGGCTGGACGGTGACCAGCGGGGCGCGGCCGCCGAAGGTGTAGGCGTAGTCCTCCGGGGTCGGGGACAGCCGGACGGTCTCGGGCAGGCTCACTGCTTCTCCTCGGCGGGGGTGCTGTTCATGGCGGTGCTGTTCGCGGCAGTGGTGTTCGTGGTGGTGGCGTTCCCGGCCGTGGCACCGGTGGCGGCGGCCTCGGCATCGGTCTCGCCCTCGGCGACGGCCAGCCGGGGCCTGCGCCCGGTCGCCACCAGCCCGGCGAGCACGATCCCGCCGACGAGCAGCCAGACGAACCCGAGCCGCTGGGCGGCGATGTTGGCGTTGACCACCACGTACGCGAGGATCGCGAAGCCGAGCGCCGGGGCGATCAGGTGCCGCCAGTAGTCCTTGCTGCGCTTGCGGACCAGGTAGTGGACGACCACGGCGACGTGCAGGACCAGGAAGGTGGACAGCGCGCCGAAGTTGACCAGGGTGCTCAGCAGGGTGATGCCGTCCTCGCGCGAGGCCGTGTAGAGGCCGAGCACCAGCGAGATCCCGGCGGTCAGCAGGGTCGCGTTGACCGGCACCCGGCGGGTGGGGTGGATCCGGGCCAGGAAGGCGGGCAGCTGGCGGTCGCGGGCCATCGCGTACAGCAGCCGGGAGGTGGCCGCCTGGGCGACCAGCGAGTTGGCGAAGCCCCAGGCCACGGCGGTGGAGGCGGCGGTCAGTGTGGCGAGCCAGCCGCCGGCGGCGGTGCGGGCCGCGTCGTAGAAGGCGGTGCCGTTCGGGTCGCCGTCCCGGATCAGCGCGTCGGGGTCGGCGACCAGCAGCGAGGCGACCCAGGTCTGCACGATGAACAGTGTGCCCGCGAGCAGCAGCGCGGCGACCATGGACCGGCCGATGGCCTTGGCGGAGTCCCGGTTCTCCTCCGAGAGGGTGGAGATGCCGTCGAAGCCCAGGAAGCTGAGCACCGCGATCGAGACCGCCCCGAAGGCCAGGCTCCACGAGAAGGTGTGCCCGTTGTACAGCGGCGTGAAGTCGAAGCCCCGGCCCTTGCCGTTGGCCAGGGCGATCACGCCGACCACCACGAACAGGGCCAGCACGACGAGTTCGCCGATCAGCATCGCCTTGTTGACCCGGTTGGTGGTCTCGATGCCCAGGTAGTTGACCACGGTGTTGAGCAGGACGAAGCCGATCAGCCAGAGCCAGACCGGGATCGACGGCACCAGCGAGTTCATCGCGACACCGGCGATCAGGTACAGCAACCCGGGCACCAGCACGTAGTCGAGCAGGATCATCCAGCCGGACAGGAAGCCGACCGGGGCGGCGATGCCGCGGCCCGCGTAGGTGTAGACCGAGCCGGCCATCGGGAAGGCCCGGGACATCTGGGCGTACGACAGGGCGGTGAACATCATCGCCACCATGCCGAGGACGTAGGCCAGGGCCACCATGCCGCCGGAGCCCTGGAAGACGCCGCCGAAGATGCCGAACGGTGCGATCGGCACCATGAACACCAGCCCGTAGACGAGCAGGTCGGTGAAGCCGAGCGAACGGCGCAGTTCCTGCTGGTAGCCGTAGCTCTCGATGCCCTGGGGTGCGGGTGTGTCGGCCATGGTGCTCTCTCTCCGTGACGACCCTGCGAGGGGTGTGGGGAGACTGTAGAGGGAACTATTTCCAGATGGAAGGGTTTCGTTCCGACATTCCACCTGACGAGAACGGAGTACCCGGGGCTGGCTTGACCTACCGGGGCAGGACGGCGAAGCCGAGGCCCTCGGCCCGGGCCAGGTGGATCGGCGCCCGGCCCGCGGCCTCGCCGTGCAGCAGCCGGCCCGCGGCCGCCGCCAGGCCGTCCGGGGCCAGGGCCCGACGGGCCGCCAGGTCGGCGAGCAGGCGCAGACCCTCGTACAGGCCCACCGCGTAGGCGTCCAGGACCGGCGCCCACGGACCGCACAGGGCCCGGTGCCGCTCGGCGAGGCTCTGCCGGCGCTCCTCGGCCAGCGTCGCGAAGGAGGGCATCGCCGCGTACAGCGTCCCGGTGTCGTCGCCGCCGAGCGCGAGCAGGCCGTTCTCCTCCAGGGAGCCGGAGAGCCGCACCAGCCTCCGATCCAGCCCGCTGCGCCGCAGCGCCCGGTTGAACTGCACCAGGTCGCGCCCGATCAGACTGAGCAGCAGGGCGTCCGCGCGGGCCGAACGCAACGCGTCCAGCAGCGGGTCGAGCGCCTCCTCGACCGCCCCGAAGGGGACCCGCCGCTCCAGCACCACCCGGGCGCCGGCCCGCGCCGCGAGTCCCTCGGCGGCCCGGTGGACGGAGCGCGGCCAGATGTAGTCGTTGCCGATCAGCGCCCACCGGCCGATCCCGTGACGATCCGTCAACTCCTGGATTGCCGGGCCGAATTGGCGGGACGGGTCGATGCCGGTGCAGAGCACGCCGGGCAGCCGGGAGCCGCCCTCGTGCGGCGGGGTGAAGACGTACGCGAGACGGCCCGCGGCAACGGTCTCGACCGCCCGGTGCACATCGCTGGTGTGGCACCCGGCGAGCGCGTCCAGCGCCCCGGCGTCCAGCAGGCGCCGCACCTCCCCGGCGACCGGGCCCGGCGCGCCGCCGCCGTCCACCAGCACCAGCTCCAGCGGGCGGCCGAGGACCCCGCCGCCCGCGTTGACCTCGTGTGCGGCGAGCAGCGCGCCGTCCAGCGCGGACGGGCCGGTGAGCCCGAGCGGGCCGGACTGCGGCACGACGAGGCCCACCCGGAACGCCGCCCCGTCCCGAGCCGAGTGCAGCGCATCGAGCGGATCGATCACCCTCACCTCGATGCTCACGGTGCGAGTATCGTCGTACCGCCGATATCGGGGAAGGCCGGAACGGGAGGGTCCGATGACCGCAGCTGGTGCCGCACCGGGGGTCGACGGCCGTCCCGGCGATCCCGCCACCCGGACCGCCGCCCCGGCCGCCGAGCAGACCGTCGCCGCCGCGGCGCGCCCCCCGGCCGCCCCGGAGCCGCTGCTGGTCGAGCTGGTCACGCTGGCCCACCGCAGGCTCTCCGGCGGCCTCGCCGCCGCCCTCGCCGAGGAGGACTGCACCGTCGACCAGTGGCGGCTGCTGCGCGTCCTCGCGGACGACCGGGGACACGCGATGGGCGAGCTGGCCCAGGCCCTGCTGATCCCGCAGGCGAGCCTGAGCCGGCTGGTGGACTCGCTGGCCGACTCCGGCTGGGTCTACCGGCGCCAGGACGACCAGGACCGCCGCCGGATCACCGCCCACCTCTCCCGCCAGGGCCGCACCCGGCTGACCCGGCTGGACGCCCTCGCCGCCGCCCACGACGCCGCCGTGCGCCGGGCCTGCGGCCTCACCGACCCGGCGCACGTACTGCGGCGGCTCGCCGCGCTCTGACCGGCCCGCCCCGGCCGCCCCGGGCGCACGACAACGGCACCCACGGACGACGACGGCCCGCCCCCGCCGAAGCGGGAGCGGGCCGTCGCGGCGCGCGATCGGACGCGGTCAGGCCGGGCGGACGGCGCCCTTGTAGGGCATCACGGAGATCGGCAGGACCTCGATGTTCTTGCCCGTGTACGGGGCGTGGATCATCTTGCCGTCGCCGATGTACAGGCCGACGTGGTGCAGGTCGTCATAGAAGAACACCAGGTCACCGGGCTGGAGGTTGGCACGGTCGACGTGCGGGCCGTCCTTCCACTGCTCCTCGGACGTCCGGGAGATGGTGACGCCCGCCGCGCGGTAGGCCTGGCTGGTGAGGCCGGAGCAGTCGAAGGTCGCGGGGCCGGTCTTGCCCCAGCCGTAGGGCTTGCCGAGCTGGGCCTGGGCGAACGCGATGATGGCGCCGGCCCGGCCGCTGGCCGACGGCACCGGGGCGTTCATGTCCGGGCGGTCGCTGGAGCGGGAGGCGCGGTCCTTGGCCGCGGCGGCGGCGGCCTGCTGGGCCTCGGCCTTGGCCTTCTCCGCGTTCTGCTGGGCGTTGATCTTGGCGCGGTCCTCGGCGCTGAGCTTGTTCAGCATCCCCTGGGCCTGGGCCAGCTTGGTCTGGATGTCCTTCTTCTGCTCCGCCAGCTGCGTGCCCACCGAGTCGAGCGCGGCCAGGGTGGCGGTGGCCTCGGCGCGGTCCTGGTCGAGCTTGCGCTGCTCGTCCTGGGCCTGCTTGAGCAGACTCGCCTGGGAGTCGGAGACCTGGTTCTGCACCGAGGCACGCTCCAGGTAGGCGGCCGGGTCGGAGTCGAGCATCAGCTGGACCGACGGGTCGATGCCGTTGGTGCGGTACTGGTCGGCGGCGACCGCGCCGAGCCGGGTCCGCAGCTCGTTCATCGCCTCCTGGCCCCGGACGACCTTCTCCTGGATCTGGTTGGCCTCGCCCTGGAGCTTCTGCTGCTTCGCCTGGAAGCCGTTGTACTTCTCGATCGCCTGCTCGGCGTCCTCGTTGAGCTGGTCGACCTGCTCCTTGACGGTGGCGAGGTTCGGGGTCGGCTCGGCGTGGGCGGTACCGGAGGCGAGGACCGCGCCGCCGGCCGCCATGGCCGTGGTGAGGACCGCCATGCGGGCCCGGCTCGGGGGGCTGGGCTTGCGGCGCTTTCCCATGGCGGTCGCTCTCCTTCGGGGGAATCTCGGGACGGTCCGGGCGGAGCGGGGGGACGGCTCGGCCGGTGCCTGGGGACGACGAAGGCGGGCAGGACGAGCAACGGGGGGGTGCTGCCCCGCCCACCTTCTTCGAAGTAACTTAATAGATGAGGGGCCGGGTTCCGCAATCCCCCTGATCATGACGTTTTGACAGCATGACAGGACATCGATCGCGTTCCGTGCCATCGGCGTTGACCTCGGACACCTCCGGACACCGCGGACACCTCCCACCACCCGGCGACCGCCGGTCGGATCACCGACGACGGCCCGGACGCCCCCCGGACGACGCGCTCGGATGACCGCGCCGCCCGCCTCCGCGGACACCCCGGACGACCCCACCCAGCGCCTCCGACCCCCTGACCTCCGACCCCCTGCCGACACCCCTATCGGCCGCGGGTGCCAGCCGTCCCCGCACGCCATGGCACCCCCCGCCCCGGAGAGTGCTCGCGAGCGGCCGAACCGAGGGAAAGGTCACATGAGATTCCTCTCCTGCAGCCCCGCGCACGGGCGCTAACCTGCGCACATGAAGGTCCCGCCCGAAGGGCTCCCCCTCGCTGCCGAGTTCCCGGCCGCGCACCGAGAGCAGTGGCAGCAGCTCGTCCAGGGCGTGCTGCGCAAGTCCGGTGCCCAGCCCGAGGACGGTCCCGCCGCCGAGCAGGCGCTCACCACCCGGCTCCAGGACGGGCTGAGCGCACGCCCCCTGTACACCGCCGAGGACACCGACGCCGACCCGGGCTACCCGGGCTTCCCGCCGTTCGTGCGCGGCGGCCGGCCGCAGGGCTCCGCCGTGGCCGGCTGGGACGTCCGCCAGCGGCACGCCGACCCGGACCGCCGGCGCGCCAACGAGGCCGTCCTGGCCGACCTGGAGCACGGCGTGAGCTCGCTCTGGCTGGAGCTGGGCGGCGCGGGCCTCCCCGTGGACGCCCTGCCCGAGGCGCTCACCGGCGTGTACCTGGACCTGGCCGCCGTGGCGCTCGACGCCGGCGCCGAATTCACCGACGCCGCCGAGCAGTTGTTCAACCTGTACGAGGAGCGCGAGGTCTCCCCCGGCGCCGCCGCCGGCAACCTCGGCGCCGACCCGCTCGGCCTCCAGGCCCGCACCGGCCGGACCGACCGCACCGGGGCGCTGCTCGCTGAGGCCACCGCGCTGGCCGCCCGCTGCGCCGCCGGGTACCCGGGCCTGCGGGCGCTCACGGTGGACGCCCTGCCGTACCACGAGGCGGGCGCCTCCCCCGCCCAGGAGCTGGGCTGCTCGCTGGCCACCGGCGTCGCCTACCTGCGCGCGCTGACCGCCGCCGGCCTCCCGGTCGACGACGCGCTCGGCCAGCTGGAGTTCCGCTACGCCGCCGACGGCGACCAGTTCCTCACCATCGCCAAGTTCCGTGCCGCGCGCCGCCTCTGGGCCCGGGTCGCCGAGGCCTCGGGGGCCGGTGCGGCCGCCTCGGCACAGCGCCAGCACGCCGTCACCTCCCGGGTGATGATGACCGCCCGCGACCCGTGGGTGAACATGCTGCGCACCACGATCGCCTGCCTGGCCGCCGGGGTCGGCGGCGCGGACGCCGTCACCGTGCTGCCCTTCGACAGCGCACTCGGCCTGCCGGACGCCTTCGCCCGCCGGATCGCCCGCAACACCCAGGCGATCCTGCTGGAGGAGTCCCACCTGGCCCGGGTGATCGACCCGGCCGGCGGCTCCTGGTACGTCGAGCAGCTGAGCGAGGAGCTGGCCCGGGCAGCCTGGGCCTGGTTCCAGGAGATCGAGCGGGCCGGCGGACAGCAGGCCGCCCTGGAGTCCGGCCTGGTCGGCGAGCGGATCGCCGCGACCTGGGCCGAGCGCTCGGTACGGCTCGCCAAGCGGCGCGAACCCGTCACCGGCGTCAGCGAGTTCCCGCACCTGGACGAGCAGCCGCTGGTCCGCGAACCGGCCCCGGCCGCACCCGGCGGCGGGCTGCCGCGGGTGCGCCGCGCCGAGGCCTACGAGGCGCTGCGGGACCGCTCGGACGCCCACGCCGCCGCGCACGGCGCCCGCCCGAACCTCTTCCTCGCCTCGATCGGCACCGCCTCCGCGCACACCGCGCGCACCACCTTCGCCGCCAACCTCTTCCAGGCGGGCGGCATCGCGACGGTCTCGGCCGAGTCCGTCGACCCGGCGGCCTTCGCCGAGGCCTTCCGGGCCTCCGGCGCGACCGTCGCCTGCCTCTGCTCCAGCGACGCGCTGTACGCCGAGCACGCCGCCCCGGTCGCCGGCGCCCTGAAGGCGGCCGGCGCCGAACGGGTGCTGCTCGCCGGGCGACCCGCCGAAGTACCCGACGGCGTGGACGAGTTCATCTTCGCGGGGGGCGACGCGGTCGCCGTCCTGACCTCCCTGCTGGACCAGATCGGAGCCGCTCGATGATCCCCGACTTCACCGGAATCGGGCTGGACGGCGCCGCCGGCAGCCTCACGGGCGGCCCTGGCGTCACCGACGAGCAGTGGCGGGCCGCCTGGCGCCAGTCCACCGGCAAGGACGTCGACGAGCTGCTCTGGGACACCCCCGAGGGCATCGGCGTCAAGCCGCTGTACACCGGGGCCGACCTCACCGGGCTGGACTTCCTGGAGACCTACCCGGGCATCGCCCCGTACCTGCGCGGGCCGTACCCGACCATGTACGTCAACCAGCCCTGGACCGTCCGCCAGTACGCGGGCTTCTCCACCGCCGAGGAGTCCAACGCCTTCTACCGCCGCAACCTCGCGGCCGGCCAGAAGGGCCTGTCCGTCGCCTTCGACCTGCCGACCCACCGCGGCTACGACAGCGACCACCCGCGGGTCACCGGCGACGTCGGCATGGCGGGCGTGGCGATCGACTCGATCTACGACATGCGCCAACTCTTCGACGGCATCCCGCTGGACAAGATGTCCGTGTCGATGACCATGAACGGCGCCGTGCTGCCCGTCCTCGCGCTGTACATCGTCGCGGCAGAGGAGCAGGGCGTACCGCCGGAGAAGCTCGCCGGGACCATCCAGAACGACATCCTCAAGGAGTTCATGGTCCGCAACACCTACATCTACCCGCCGCAGCCGTCGATGCGGATCATCTCGGACATCTTCGCGTACACCTCGCAGAAGATGCCCCGGTACAACTCGATCTCCATCTCCGGCTACCACATCCAGGAGGCCGGTGCGACGGCCGACCTGGAGCTGGCCTACACCCTGGCCGACGGGGTGGAGTACCTGCGCGCGGGCCTGGACGTGGGCCTGGACGTGGACGCCTTCGCGCCGCGGCTGTCGTTCTTCTGGGCGATCGGCATGAACTTCTTCATGGAGGTCGCCAAGCTGCGCGCGGCCCGGCTGCTCTGGGCCAAGCTGGTCAAGCAGTTCGACCCGAAGAACCCCAAGTCCCTGTCGCTGCGCACCCATTCGCAGACCTCGGGCTGGTCGCTCACCGCCCAGGACGTGTTCAACAACGTCACCCGCACCTGCGTGGAGGCGATGGCCGCGACCCAGGGCCACACCCAGTCGCTGCACACCAACGCCCTGGACGAGGCCCTCGCCCTGCCCACCGACTTCTCCGCGCGGATCGCCCGCAACACCCAGCTGCTGCTCCAGCAGGAGTCGGGCACCTGCCGGGTGATCGACCCGTGGGGCGGCTCCGCGTACGTCGAGAAGCTGACCCACGACCTCGCGTCGAGGGCCTGGGAGCACATCCAGGAGGTCGAGGCGGCCGGCGGCATGGCCAAGGCCATCGACGCGGGCATCCCCAAGCTGCGCGTCGAGGAGGCCGCCGCCCGCACCCAGGCGCGGATCGACTCCGGCCGCCAGCCGGTGATCGGCGTCAACAAGTACCGGGTGGAGAACGACGAGCAGATCGACGTGCTCAAGGTCGACAACTCCTCGGTACGGGCACGGCAGGTCGAGAAGCTGCGCCGGCTGCGCGCCGAACGCGACGAGGCCGCGTGCCAGGACGCGCTGCGCGCGCTGACGGCCGCCGCCGAGGCCGGCCCGCAGCGCGGCGGCTCACTGGACGGCAACCTGCTGCACCTGGCCGTCAACGCGGCCCGGGCCAAGGCCACCGTCGGCGAGATCTCCGACGCCCTGGAGAAGGTCTACGGCCGCCACTCCGGCCAGATCCGTACCATCTCCGGTGTGTACCGAGACGAAGCGGGCCCGTCGGCCTCCCTCCAGCGCACCCGCGACCTGGTCGAGCGGTTCGAGCAGGCCGAGGGCCGCCGTCCGCGCATCCTGGTCGCCAAGATGGGCCAGGACGGCCACGACCGCGGCCAGAAGGTGATCGCCACCGCCTTCGCCGACCTCGGCTTCACGGTGGACGTCGGCCCGCTGTTCCAGACCCCGGCCGAGGTCGCCCGCCAGGCCGTCGAGGCCGACGTGCACATCGTCGGCGTGTCCTCGCTCGCCGCCGGACACCTCACCCTGGTGCCCGCGCTGCGCGCCGAACTCGCCGCGGCAGGGCGGGAGGACATCACCATCGTGGTCGGCGGAGTCATCCCGCCGCAGGACTTCGACGCCCTGTACGAGGCCGGCGCCGCGGCGGTCTTCCCCCCGGGAACGGTCATCCCGGACGCGGCGTACGACCTGCTCAAGTCCCTGGCGGCCGACCTCGGCCACGAGCTGTGATTGCCTGAACGCATGCCTCCACGGACGATCGACCTCGACAGCTATGTGACGGGCGTACTCGACGGCTCGCGCGCCTGGATCGCGCGCGCCGTCACCCTCGTCGAGTCCTCCCGACCCGACCACCGCGCACTCGCGCAGCAGCTGCTCCAACGGCTGCTGCCGCACGCCGGTGGCGCGGTCCGGGTGGGCATCACGGGCGTGCCCGGTGTCGGCAAGTCGACCTTCATCGACGCCTTCGGGACGATGCTGACCGGCCAGGGCCACCGGGTCGCGGTGCTCGCCGTCGACCCGACCTCCAGCCGGACGGGCGGCTCCATCCTGGGCGACAAGACCCGGATGGAGCGCCTCGCCGTCGACCCTGCCGCCTTCGTCCGACCCTCCCCCACGTCCGGCACGCTCGGCGGGGTCGCCAAGGCCACCCGTGAGTCGATGGTGGTGATGGAGGCGGCGGGGTACGACGTCGTGCTCATCGAAACGGTCGGCGTCGGCCAGTCCGAGACGACGGTGGCCGGGATGGTCGACACCTTCCTGCTGCTCAGCCTGGCGCGGACCGGCGACCAGCTCCAGGGCATCAAGAAGGGCGTCCTGGAGCTGGCGGACGTCATCGCCGTCAACAAGGCCGACGGCCCGCACGAGCGCGACGCCAAGGCGGCGGCCCGCGAACTCGCCGGCGCGCTACGGCTGTTGCAGGCCCCGGACGCCGCCTGGACGCCGCCGGTGCTCACCTGCAGCGGCCTCGACGGCGCGGGCCTGGACGTCCTGTGGGAGCGGCTGCAGCAGCACCGCAAGGTGCTGGACGCCACGGGCGCGCTGGCGGCGAAGCGCCGCGACCAGCAGGTCGAATGGACCTGGTCCATGGTCCACGACCAGCTCTACGCCCGCCTCCACGAGAACCCCGAAGTACGGCGCCTGACCCCCGAGTTGGAAGCCCAGGTCCGCGCCGGCACCCTCCCGGCGGGGCTGGCGGCCCAGCAGATCCTGGACGCCTTCTTCGCCTGACCGAGGTCTCGCAGACCGAGCGCCGTGCCCCACCCCCGCGTGGGGCACGGCGCTTCTCGGGTTCTCCTGGGAATCCCATCCGGTCGCAGCTCGACAACTCCACGCCATGCCAGGCCCGTTCTGACCCTCTTCCGTCGCCCGAACGGCTGACAACGAGTCAATGCGGGTACACCGAAGCGGAGAACCGGAGATGCTGACGCAGCCGTTGAACCGGTCGCACAGAGGACGGGACCGCGATGACCCCTCGACCGCGCACACCCAACCCCGAGCTCGCCGCACGGTCGATCGGCAGGTCCGACATGGACCCCTCACGCCGTGGCGTCCTGACCGCCGGTCTCTACTCACTGACCCTGACACTGCCGGAGTTCGACGAGAGCCCCGAGCGGATCACCCGTGCCGCCGCGGGCCGAACCGTGCGTGTCGGCGACGGCGAGGTCCAGACCGTACGGACGGTGACCGACCGGATCGCCGGAATCCTCGACGAGCTCGGTGCCGCCCACGCCCGCCCGATGGCTGCGGCGTTCCTGGTCAACTCGGTCGGGCCCTGGCTCCAGGCGTCCGGCACGACCCAGGTGAAGGCCGACCTGCTGTCGGCCGCCGCCGATCTCACCTACCTCACCGGCTGGATGGCGATGTACGAGACCGCCCACGGCCTCGGCCAGAAGTACTACGTCCAGGCCCTCAAGCTCGCGCGGGAGGCCCAGGACCACGTGACGTACTGCCGCACCCTGCGCGGCATGGCACTCCAGGCCTCCAACCTCGGCTACGGTCCAAAAGCCCTCGAACTCGCCGACTCGGCCGCCGAGGCCGCTCCGGCCTCCGGCCCCCGCCTGCGGGCCTTCCTCACCGGCCAACAGGCGCACGGCGCCGCCATGGTGAAGGACCGGCGCCAGGCCTTCGCGCGCCTCGCCGAGACCGAGACGGCGCTGGCCCAGGCCGACGGCCGCAACGACTCCATCGGCGGCTACGACCAGACCGCGTACCACTTCCACGTCTCGCACGTGCTGTACGAACTCGGCGACCTCCCCGGGGCGATCAAGGAGCTCCAGCTCTCCAACCGGGCCCGCCCCGCCAACGAGAAGCAGGGCCGCGTGCACGGCAACGGCCTGCTCGCCCGGCGGCAGATGGAACTCGGCCACGTCGAAGCCGCCTGCGCCACCTGGGACACCTTCCTGGACGACTACGTCACGCTCAGCTCCGTCCGCGGCGACGAGCACTTCCGCGCCCTGAACACCGCCCTCCCGGCCCACGCCGCCAACGGCACTGTGCGCCGCCTCCGGGAGCGCACCCGCGAGGTCGCACAGCAGAAGGCCGCCTGAGCCATGAGCCTCCGCTCCGGCAAGGCGTCCCGGTCGGGGTGATCTGGCCGGAGGGAGCCCGCCGCTGACCGCGTCACATCGGCTTCTCGCCGAGAGCGGCCCGCAGCCAATCGAGGGAATCGGTCGCCAGGACGGCATCGGCGAGGTCGTTCGCGGTCTTCGTGGTGAGCCGGCCGCGGCTGTTGTCGATCCACCGCTGCGCGTTCGCGTAGCCCTGCGCCTTGTACTCGACGCCCTGGATCAGGCATTCCAGCTTGTCCGCGTCCCGGGCGCAGACCGCCTCCAACGACTCCTTCGCCTCGTACTCCGCGACGAGGTCCCGGATGGTCGAGGCCAGGACGTCCGGCATTCCCCCGACTTGGTCGGCCGTCACCGCCGCCGGATCCGCACTCGGCGCGTACTTCTTGCCCAGGTGGTTGACGTCCCCGGTGCGCGATTCCTGGGAGTCGTGCCAGACCGCCAGGAACGCGGCCTGCGCCGGATCGGCGCCTTCGAGCCTGGCGATGACCGAGGCGATCAACGCGGCCCGCCAGGAGTGCTCGGCGACCGACTCGGGGTCACGGACACCGGCCATCCACCAGCCCGTGCGCTTGGTCTGCTTGAGCGTCCCGGCTTCGAACAGGAACCTCGCCACCGAGCCCAGGTCGTCCGTCACTGCCGACTCCTCTCATCCACGCCACGACCGACGTTACGCGGGCCGGGCCGCCGCAACCGCATCGGTGTACAACTCGGTGGTCAAGTCGTCCTCGCCGATGCCGAGTTCTCCGAGTACGGCACGGACCAGGGAGAGGGCGGGGGCGAGTTCGGCCGCCGTCGCAGCCGATGTCTCCACCTCGATGAACGTCGCGCCATCCAGTTCCGGAACGCGAACGAGCGTGGCCAGCACAGGCCACCCGTCCTGCTGGAAGCTGTAGTTGCGGCACCGCTTCTCGAACGCGATTCGCGGGGTGAAGCCGAGGCCCCGGACGATCTCGTGCATCGCGTCGGCATCCGCGACCCTGGTCTCGGCCTCCGGCTTCGACCCGGACGCCTCGTCCACCCGAGCGTCCTTGTACGTCAGCACGGTGCGCGTGTCGTCCTGGCTGTGCACGGTACGGATCCGCAGCTCCCGGTCAGCGCCCATCAGACTGCCGTCCGGCGCGTCATAGTACGTGTCCCGGTAGACCTCGGCCCGGCCGGAACCGTACCGCTCCTCCAGCTGCTTGAGCACGCCCTCCGGGTCCCGCACGATCGCCTTGAGCTCCGCTTCGATCGCCATCCCTCTGCCTTCCCTCAGATCACACGCTCGGCACTGTCCACCATGGCATCGAACTGCCGACACCAGCCCCGGTACAAGGGGCCGTGCGGAGTGGGCAGCACCTTATAGGTTGCCGACTCGTGCCCTTCCCAATCCGCGTCGAAGGCTCCGACGAACAGGGTGCGGTCCAGCCGGATGATCCGCCACACCGGCATCGTGCGGTACCGGTAGACCTCGACCTGTCCGTAGTCGGACAGCTCCCGCAGCCGGGCCTCCGCCAGTCGGATACCTCCGGCCAGCGAAGCCGTGGATTCTCCGATCTCGGCGGCACGGAACTCGGCAGCCGGCGACTCCGGATCGAGGAGCAGCACCCGCAGACGGGGGGCGGGGCCGCCATCGCGGCGCAGGTGCTGACGCAACAGAGAATCGCGCAGGGCGAGGAGACCAAGGCCACGCACGGCCAGGACGTCCAGTTCGGCTGCCGATCCCGCCGCACACTGGATCTCGGCGGAGGCCGATTCCTGGTCGCCGTACACACGGACGATCTCGGGAAACGCCGCCAGATCAAAGGCTGATCCGGAGGCCCGTAGGCCGTCCGACCGTGGCGCCAGCCCGAGTAGCCGCCGCGCATCGTCGGGAAGGTTGAGCCCGTCGGCGATCCGCTCGAAGACGTTCAGCTTCGTCACCATCCGACGGCCGTTGAGGATCTCGTTCACCCGGCCTTGCGTCATACCCACCTGAACCGCCAACCGGGCCTGACTCGCACCGCTGTGGTGCTGCACATAGCGGAACAGCGCGGCGACATCACGGTCCCGCAGCGCGCACCGCACCTGCTCGTTCTGCCAGGCAAGGTCGGCCAGCCTGATCGGTTCGAGCGCAGTGCCCATGAGGCGAACCCCTCGTCAATCGATCCATTCCACCGTGAGATTACCGTCTGGATATCGCCGACTGCGTTCGGTGACGCGATTCTGGATGCGCGGCCGACAGTGCGGACGAGGGCGAACCGGCAAGAAGTGACCACCAGCCAGAAGAGTCTTCGGCAGGCCGGAACGACCGGCCTGCTGCAGGCTGTTTCCCGCCAGCTCGGCCACGACGTGGCCCCGGAGTGGCGCAAGGCGGCCGAAGCGACCCCGCGCCACCGTTTTTCTCCCTGACCGCATTTGGCTGGGGCCCGACGGCGGCTCCCTCACACCGTGCGACCGTGGACGCGAGCCCGACCGGTGGTTGGCCGCCGCCTACGCGGACGAGCCGGTGGTGACGCAGATCAACGACGGGCAGGAGGTGAAGGACCCGTCCGACGCCCTTCCGTCCTCCTCGGCTTCCGCCCCGTCGATCGTCTTCCGGATGCTCGAACTCCTGGACGTCGAACCGGGGATGAGAATCCTCGAAATCGGCACGGGCACCGGGTTCAACGCAGCTCTCCTGTCCCACCGGCTGGGTGACGCCAACGTGACCACGATCGAGATCGATCCCGTCCTCGCCGAACTCGCTCGTTCCAACCTCAAGGCCACCGGCTACGCCCCCACCGTGGTCCGGGGTGACGGAGGTCTCGGCTGGGGCGTCCAAGCGCCATACGACCGTGTGGTGGCCACGTGCTCGGTACGGCGGGTTCCGTACGCTTGGATCCGCCAGAGTCGGCCTGGCGGAGTCATCCTCACCCCGTGGTGCGACGACTGGAGTCACGGCGGCCTGCTCCGCCTCACCGTCGGCGACGACGGGACCGCCAGCGGCCGTTACTCCCCCGACAGTGCCTTCATGCTGATGCGTACCCAGCGCCTCGACCTCCGGCTCTTCCGGGACGTCGCCCTGGACGAGCACGTGCCCACCGAGTCCACGACCGCCCTCGACCCGTGGGCCGTCGCGGATTCCGCCTTCGAGACCCAGTTCGCCCTCGGCCACCGCCTCGGCGACCTCTGGTACGCCTGGCACCACGGCCCCGAGGTCGAAGGCGTGGTGACCCGCCTCTGGGTGGCAACGACCGACGGCGGCTCCTGGGCGGCCGTCGACTGGGACGGCCGCGAGAACACCGAGCGCTACACGGTGTGGCAGCACGGCCGGCGCCGGCTCTGGGAGGAGGTCGAGGCCGCTCACCGCTGGTGGCTCGACAACGGCCGCCCCGGGCCGGACCGGTTCGGCTTGACCGTCACGCCCGAGGGGCACACCGCCTGGCTCGACGACCCGGCGAACGGGTGGCCCTTGCGGTAGGACCGCACCCGCTCCCGGGCACACCCCCGCGCGCCCCCTCGGCTCTGGGGTCCGGAGCAGTTGGTGCCTGTTGAGCGCGTCCGGCTGCGGTGGCAGCCGGACGCGCCGGATGCCCGCCTGGACGGCAGTGAGCCGGAACTCGACCATGTCCGGCCACTCCGAGAGGACGGCCACCACCTATCGCTCATGCGCGGATGCGGTACGGGATCTCGCCAGGCCCTGGTTGGTTCGAGAATCGCAGCGGCCGCCTCCTGGCGGATGCCGGGCTCAGTCCGTCAGTTCCCAGAGCAGCCGGTAGTAGGCGGTCCGCTCCGGGTCGGGGGCGATGCCGTAGGCGTCGAGCAGTGGCTCCTCCCAGCCCGGGCCGTAGTTCCACTGGGTGCTCCAGGTGGCGATGGCGAGGTCGGCCCAGCGGTCGGCGAGGCCGAGGGTGCCGAGGTCGACGTGGCCGGTGTGGGTGCCGTCGTCGCCGATCAGGGTGTTGGGGGCGCAGGCGTCGCCGTGGCAGACGACGAGGTGGTCGATCGGGGGGATGTCGGCGAGGGTGGCCAGGGCGCGTTCGACGGTGCCGTGGTGGCGCAGTTCCTCCGGCCAGTCGGCCGGGTCGGTGCGGCCCGCTTCCGCCTTGGCCCGGGCGTTCGTCAGGCGTGTTTCGGCGGACCAGTCGAAGGGGCAGTCCGCGACGGGCAGTGCGTCGTGGAGCGCCCGCAGGCCGGCGCCGATGGCGCGGACGGCGGTGGCGGGGTCGCGCTTCCAGTGCTCGTCCACGGCCGACCGGCCGAGCAGGCCCTGGGTGACGAGCCAGGATCCGGTCTCGTCGGCGCCCTCGCCGATGACCGGTGGCACCACGGCGAACCTCGCGGCCCAGCGCAGGCGGGCCGCCTCCGCCGCGAGGTCGATGCCGGTGCCGGTGTCGCTGCCGCTGCCGGCCGGCGTCCACTTCACGAACTGCCGGGTGTCGCCGTGGCCGAGCTGGAAGGTCAGTCCGCCGAGTTCGTTCTCCCAGACGGCCCGGACCGGCCGTCCGGCCGCGAGCTCGGTGACGACGGGTGGCGGCTGGACGGGGCCCTGGGGCGCGGCGGCGATCATCCGCCCATTCTCACCGGGGCGGGCGGCAGTCTGCCAACCGTTTTGCGGGGTTCCGCCGCTACCAGGCGGCCCGGAGGACGTCCTGGGCGAGGTCCTCGACCGACCGGTCGTCCGTCGGGACGCGGACCGCGCCGGCGCCGGGATCTCCTGTCGCCGGGATCTCCCGCCGCCGGGATGGCGGGGCGGCGGCGCTCCCGTTCCCGGGTACGCCGCCGTCCGGCCACCGCCCGTCGGTCTCAGCCGAGCGGCAGGGACTTGAACGCGCGGGCCTGCTCCGTGATGGCGCGTTCGGTGGGCAGCCGTTCCATCGAGGAGGCGCCGAAGAACCCGGCGATCCCGGTGGTGTGCTCCAGCACGTAGCGGGCGTCCTCGGGTTCGGCGATCGGGCCGCCGTGGCAGAGCACGATGATCTCCGGGTTGACCCGCTTCGCGGCGTCGTGCATCTCCTGTACGGCGGCCGCCGCCTGGTCGAGGGTGAGCGCGGTGGCCGCGCCGATGGAGCCCTTGGTGGTGAGCCCGACGTGCGGGACGAGCACGTCGGCGCCGGCCCGGGCCATGTCGGCGGCCTGCTCCGGGTCGAACACGTAGGGGGCGGTGAGCAGTTCGCGCTCGTGGGCCTGGCGGATCATGTCGACCTCCAGGCCGAAGCCCATCCCGGTCTCCTCCAGGTTCGCCCGGAACGTGCCGTCGATCAGTCCGACCGTGGGGAAGTTCTGCACCCCGGTGAAGCCGACGGCCTTCAGCTGGTCCAGGAAGTTGCCCATGATCCGGAACGGGTCGGTGCCGCACACCCCGGCGAGCACCGGCACCTCGCGGACCACCGGCAGGACCTCCCCCGCCATCTCCAGCACGATGGCGTTGGCGTCGCCGTACGGCATCAGGCCCGCCAGCGAGCCGCGGCCGGCCATCCGGTAGCGGCCCGAGTTGTAGATGATCAGCAGATCGACGCCGCCGGCCTCCGCGCACTTGGCGGACAGGCCGGTGCCGGCGCCGGCGCCGATGACCGGCTTCCCTGCGGTGATCTGCGCGGTCAGGCGGGCCAGGGCTTCGGTGCGGTTCACGGGTGGGCTCCTCGTTCGGTGGGTGTCGTTCGGTGGGGGGGGTAACGGCAACGGTCAGGCGTGCGCGGTGATCAGCTGGTGCAACCGGTCGGCGGCCGCGACCGCGAAGGCCGGGTCGTTCAGGTGGGCGTCCAGCTCGCGCAGTTCGACCGGGCCGTCGGCCAGCGCCGAGCGCAGCGCCGCCAGGCCGGCCCGGTCGGCGGCCGGGTCGTGGAACGGCCCGCCCGGCGCGTCCACGGCGGACACCCCGCCGAGCGGCCAGAGCACCGTCACCGGGCCGCGCGCCGCGTTGAGCTTGTGCCCGAGGTCGGCGCCGACGGCGGACATCTCCTCGGCGGTGGTGCGCATCAGGGTCACGGTGGGGTTGTGGACCAGCAGCCGACGTTCGGCGAAGCGCTCCGGAACGGTCTCCCGGGGGCCGAAGTTGACCATGTCCAGCGCGCCCGGCGCGACCACCTGGGGGATGCCGGCCCGTCCGGCCGCGGTCAGCCGGTCGGGCCCGGCGCTGAGCACGCCGCCGACGAGTTCGTCCGCGAGTTCGGTGGTGGTCAGGTCCAGGACGCCGGCCAGGAAGCCGCCCGCGGCCAGCTTCTCCAGCGCCCGGCCGCCGGCCCCGGTGGCATGGAACACCAGGACCTCGTAGCCGAGTTCGTCCAGGCGCTCGCGGGCGGCGTCGACCGCGGGCGTGGTCACGCCGAACATGCTGGCGCCGACCAGCGGGCGGCCGTGCGGACGCGGGGCGGCCAGCACCCGCTCGTGCCGGACGGCCATGCCCGCGGCGGCCGCCGCCGCGTTCCCGAGGATCAGCGAGGACACCGAGTTGATGCCCGCGACGTCCACCACGCTGTACATCAGGGTGACGTCGCTGCTGCCCACGTACGGTGCCACGTCCCCGCCCGCCATGGTGGACACCAGCAGCTTGGGCACGCCGACCGGCAGCGCCTGCATCGCGCGGGCCGCGATGGACGACCCGCCGCTGCCCGCCACCGCCAGGACGGCGTGCAGCCGGCCCGACCGGTACAGCTCGCCGACCAGCCGCTCGGCGCCCTGAGCCATCGCCGTCACGGCCGCCCCGCGGTCGCCCGCGGAGCGCAGCGCCGCCAGGTCGTGCCCGGCGGCCCGGGCGACCTCCTCCGGGCCGAGGTCGGCGGCGGGCGTGCCGGGGGGCGGCGGCAGCACGCCGGCGTCGACCATGACCACCTCGCAGCCGTCCTCCCGCAGCCGCTCGGCGAGCCACGCGTACTCCGCGCCCTTGGTGTCCAGTGTCCCGACCAGTACGACGGTCGCCATGTCCCTGCTCCTTTGAACGGACGGTGCCCCGATCATCCGGCGGGGCCGGGACGGCGGCCAAGACCACTTGCGGGCAAGTGGCCTGCCGTCGGCCCCGGTCACCGGGCCGGATGGCGGCCGGGGCCACCGGGGCATCATGGACGGCATGGACCGGATCCCCGCCACCCGCCTTTCGCGCCTGCTCACCGGCTGGGCCGCCGACGGTCCGGGGGCCCTGCCGCGGCTGCTCGCGGACGCGCTGCGCGAGCTGGCCGAGCGCGGCGACGTGGCCCCCGGCACCGCGCTGCCCTCGCAACGGGCGCTGGCCTCGGCCCTCGGGGTCAGCCGTTCCACCGTCACCTCCGCGTACGGGCTGCTGGAGGCGGAGGGGCGGCTGGAGAGCCGGCACGGCAGCGGCTCGCGGCTGCGCGCCTCGGGGGCGGTCGGCGAGCCCGTCGGCGAGGGGCGGCTCGCCAGTTTCGGCACCCGGGACGGCGTCGTCGACCTCTCCAGCGGGGCGCTGGAGGGCCTGCCCGCCGTGGCGGACGCCCTCGACTCGCTGTCCGGCCGGGACCTCGCCGCCGCACTCGCCGGTGACGGCTACCTCCCGTACGGGCTGCCGCGGCTGCGCGAGCTGCTGGCCGAGCAGTACCGCGCGGCCGGCCTGCCGACCTCGCCGGACCAGATCCTGGTCACGGCCGGGTCCCAGCAGGCGCTCTGGCTGATCACCCAGGGGCTGGTCGAGCCGGGCGACACCGTGGTCGTCGAGGACCCGACCTACCGGGGCGCCCTGGAGGCGCTGCGCGCCCGGGGCGCACGCCTGGTGCCGCTGCCCGCGTACGGCTCCCGCTCCGGTTCCCGAACGGGCTCCCGAACCGACGCGCATGACGCGCACGACGATGGGCCCGCCGCCCTGGCCCGGCTGACCGGCCGGATCCGCCCGCGCCTGGTGTACCTCCAGCCGGCCGTGCACAACCCGACCGGGCGCGCCATGAGCGGGCCGACCCGACGGGCCTGGGCCGCCGTCCTGGCCGAGCGCGGCCTGTACACCGTCGAGGACAACGCGTACGCGGAGCTGTCCCTGTCCGAGGACGGCGCGCCGCCCCCGCTCGCCGCACAGCTGCCGGACGGCACGACCGCGACCATCGGCACCCTCTCCAAGCTCTACTGGGGCGGCCTGCGGCTGGGCTGGATCCGCGCCTCCCGCCCGGTCATCCACCGCCTGGCCGAGCTCCGCAAGTCCGTCGACCTCTCCTGTCCGGTGGTGGAGCAGCTGCTCGCGGTGCGGCTGCTCCAGGGGCTGCCGGAGGCGCGGGCCCGGCGCCGCGCGCAGCTGCGTGAGCGCCTCGCCACGGCCGAGCGGCTGCTCACCGCGCAGGCGCCGCACTGGCGTTGGGAGCGGCCGGCCGGCGGCTCCGCGCTGTGGGTCGAGCTCCCCGGCACCGACGCCGAGGCCACCGCCCAACTGGCCCGCCGGGCCGGGGTCCTGGTGGTGCCCGGGCCCGCCTTCTCCGCCGTCGACGGCTTCCGCAGCCGCCTGCGGCTGCCGTTCGCCGCCCGGCACGACCCGCTCGACCCGCACGACCAGTACGACCGGCTGGCCGCCGCCCTGCCCGTCCTCCTGCACAGCGCCGACCGCGCCGGTCCCGTCCGCTGAGCCGCCGTACCCGCGGAACCGCCGAACCGTCCGCCCCGCCCCCCGGCTCAGCGGCGGAGGGCCTGGCGGGTGCGGCGGGCGAGTCGGTGGGCGCGTTGGACGGCGACGAAGGCGGGCATGGAGTCGGCCTGGGTGAGCCGGTACTTGAGGCGGAGCTGGGGGCTGAGGCCGGCCTGGGCCTCGGGGCCGATGGCCTGGAGGAGCCGGGCGACGTGCTGCTGGTAGGCGGCGCGGTAGGCGCGGTCGCCGTCCGGGACGGTCCAGAAGAACATCGGGATCTCCTCGACCAGGCAGTTGCGGTCGTAGGCGCGCAGGTGCTCGGCGAAGGCGGGTTCGGGGCGGGCGAGCAGCCATTCGCGGACGAGTTCCATCGAACGGACCCGGTCGACGACACCGCGCGGGTCGGTCTTCTTCTGGGTGATGGAGAGGTCGCCGTCCTCGCGCACCCGCCAGTGGTAGACCGGGTCGGCGAGCACGTCGACGCGTGCGGCGAGGAAGTGGTGGGGCACGCTGACCGGGGCGTCCTCGTACAGGATGCCCTCGGGGTACGTCAGGCCGGCGCCGTCGAAGAAGGAGCGCCGGTAGACCTTGTTCCAGGCGGTGCGGTCGGTGACGAGGGCGGGGGTCTCGCCGATGTGGGTGCGCAGCCGGGTCTCGTGGAACGGGCGGCGGTGGGCGTGCGAGGGGCTGAGGCCGGAGGTGCGCAGCCGCAGGGCGTTGCCGGCGGCGAAGTCGGAGCCGGTCCCGTCGAGGGTGCTGATCATCAGCTGGTAGGCGTGCGGCGGCACGACGTCGTCGCTGTCGACGAAGGCCAGGTACTCGGTGCCGGGGGTGAGGTGGCGCCAGCCGGTGTTGCGGGCGGCGCCGAGGCCCTGGTTCCGCTGCCGGACCAGTCGGAAGCGCCCGTCCCGCTCGGTGTACTCCTCGGCGATGACGGGGCCGTCGTCGGTCGAGCCGTCGTCGACCAGGACGCACTCGAAGTCCTCGAACGTCTGGGCCGCGATCGAGTCCAGGCACTCCCCGAGGTAGCGCTCGACGTTGTAGATCGGGACGACGAGGGAGAGACGCGGGGCCATCGCACGGCCTTTCGCTCAGGACACGAGCGGACGGGCCGGGCGGCCGTCGACCGCCGGTCACCGACAGTGGCCCGAGCATACGGACCGTATGCGGCCCGCGGGCGAACGCCGGGTTGAATCGAGCGAGCGGAACGGTGCAATCACCGGTCCGCCGGGGCGTCGGCCGCGCCCGGCGTCAACCCGCCCGCGCGGGACGCCCCTTGGGGCGCAAGGGGAGGGCCCCGGACCGCCCGACCGGTCCGGGGCCCTCCGTCACCCGAACCGGGTCAGGCGCTCTTGACGGCCGCGAAGCGGTCCGAGACGTCCTGCCAGTTGACGACGTCCCACAGGCGGGTGACGTAGTCCGGGCGGACGTTGCGGTACTGCAGGTAGTAGGCGTGCTCCCAGGCGTCGAAGGCCAGCAGCGGGGTGGTGCCCTGGCCGACGTTGCCGTGGTGGTCGTAGACCTGCTCGACGATCAGGCGCTGGCCGAGCGGCTCCCAGGAGAGGATGCCCCAGCCGGAGCCCTGCACGCCGGTGGTGGCGGTGGTGAGCTGCTTCTTGAAGGCGTCGAAGCTGCCGAAGTGCTCGGTGATGGCGTCGGCCAGCTCGCCCTCGGGGCGGTCGCCGCCCTCGGGCGAGAGGTTCTGCCAGAACAGCGAGTGCAGCACGTGGCCCGACAGGTGGAACGCGAAGGTCTTCTGCAGGCCGACCAGGCCGCCGAACTGCTCCTTGTCGCGGGCCTCGGCCAGCTGGTCCAGGGTGTCGTTGGCGCCCTTGACGTACGCGGCGTGGTGCTTGGAGTGGTGCAGCTCCAGGATCTCGGCCGACATCGCCCGCTCCAGCGCGGAGTAGTCGTACGGCAGGTCGGGAAGCGTGTAGGTGCCCATCAGGACACGGCCCCTTTCGGCGGGTTGAACGGTGGTGATCGTGCCGGGACAACACTATTGCGTATCAGTTGCAAGAACGAAGCATGGGCTCCTGCTTATTCCCGCACGTCCCGTCGGGCACAATGACCGCCGCTGACCACCCGTCCGGCCCAGCCGACTCGCCCCGCCCGCCCGACCCGGCCGACCTGCCCGGCCCGTACGCCCCGTCACCCCGGCGGCCCGTCACTCCGCCGCACCGGCGCCCCTCCGGCAACGTTTCGGTCTCGTAGACCGGCAATCCGTTCCCGGGGCTTCCCTCCGTGTTCGCCGTTGTGCCATTTTACATGTCACACAGCAAGGCCCGTGCGCCCCACGCAGCGCGGCCACCCCCACCCTCAACGGCCCCGGAGGCCCCCACAGATGCGTCCCTCCTCGATAGCGAAGGACGGCGCGCGCAGACTCCCTGCGCTCGGCACCGCCCTCCTCCTCTCGCTCGGCCTGTTCGCACCCGCGGCGCAGGCCGCCGCCCCCGCGGCCGCCCCGGCCGGTCAGCCCGCCACCTCGGCCGGCCAGACCGCCGCACCGCGCACGATCCCGGTGCCCAAGTCCCCCGACACCCCCAAGGACGCCCGTCCGCTGGTCTCGGACCCGCAGGCCAAGGCCACCGCCCCGACGGCGGGCAGCACCGTCGGCGCCGCCAGGTCGGCACGGGCGCTCACCGCCGCCGCCTGCGACGTCTCCGCCTTCACCGGCAAGTCCGGTGCCGCGCTGGTCCAGCAGGTCAAGGGGGCCGGTCTCGACTGCGTCAACACCCTGTTCACGCTGACCGGCAACGACGCCAAGGGCGCCTTCAACGAGGCCCAGATGGTCACCGTCGCCAACGCCCTGCGCGACACCGCCGCCACCTACCCCGGCGACAACTCCACCTCCGCCGGGCAGCTGGTGCTCTTCCTGCGGGCCGGCTACTACGTGCAGTGGTACAACAAGGACGTCGTGGGCCCGTACGGCACCGGCCTCCAGACCGCCATCCGCGGTGCGCTGGACGCCTTCTACGCCGCCCCGCACAGCAAGGACGCCACCGACGCCAACGGTGCCACCCTCGCCGAGGCCGTCACCCTGATCGACAGCGCCCAGGAGAACGCCCGCTACACCGGCGTCGTCAAGCGGCTGCTGAACGACTACACCGGCAGCTGGCCCGCCACGATGGCCACCGCCGTGGCCAACACCGAGACCGTCATCGAGCGCGGCTTCGACCTGCCGGAGTTCGTCTCCGCCCTCCAGGCCGACCCGACCTTCGCGACCACCGTGTCGTCCTTCGTCACCCGCAACAGCGGCCAGCTCAACGGCGGCGACACCGTCACCAAGATCGGCATCCAGCTCGGCAACCTGGTCGCCAACGACGCGCTGCGCGCCCAGGGCCGGCCGATCGTCAAGGACCTGATCAACCGCTACCCGCTGGTCGGCAACACCGGTCCGCTCACCATGAACCTGCTCTGGTTCACGGAGAAGAAGGACGCCGGCAACTGCTCCTACTACGGCACCTGTGACGTCCCGGCCAAGCTCGTGCCGCTGGTGCTCACCGTCGACCACACCTGCAACGCCAACCTGCGCATCCGCGCCCAGGACATGACCGCGCAGCAGCTCGCCGACACCTGCACCAGCCTGGTCAACCAGGACGCGTTCTTCCACAAGGTGGTCAAGGACAACGGCCCGGTCCCGAACGACAACAACACCAACCTCGAGGTCGTCGTCTTCGACGACTACTACAACTACAGCCTGTACGCCTGGGAGATGTACAAGATCGACGTCGACAACGGCGGCATGTACGAGGAGGGCAACCCGGCCACGGTCGGCAACCAGGCCCGCTTCATCGCCCACGAGGCCTCCTGGCTGCGCCCCCAGTTCCAGATCTGGAACCTCAACCACGAGTACACCCACTACCTCGACGGCCGCTACGACATGTACGGCGACTTCGAGGCCGGCATGACCACCCCGACCATCTGGTGGGTCGAGGGCCTCGCCGAGTACGTCTCCTACAGCTACCGCGGCGCCCACTACGACGACGCGGTCGCCCAGGCCGGCAAGGGCACCTATGCGCTGAGCACCCTGTTCGACACCACCTACGACAACGCGGACTCCACCCGGATCTACAACTGGGGCTACCTGGCCGTCCGCTACATGCTCCAGTCGCACCCGCAGGACGTCGACGCGCTGCTCGCCAAGTACCGCGCCGGTGACTGGAACGGCGCCCGCACCCTGCTGAAGACCACCATCGGCACCGCGTACGACGCCGACTTCGCCACCTGGCTCAAGGCCTGCGCCGCCGACAACTGCGGCTCGCTGCCCACCACCGAGCAGCCCAAGGCCCCGCTCTGCACCGCCACCGACGCCCGGCAGTACGACAAGAACTGCCGCCGCGACAACGTCGCCGCCACCACCGGGAACTACAGCTACAGCTTCCTGAACCTGCCGGCCGGCGTGAAGCAGCTGACCATCACCACCAGCGGGGGCACCGGCAACGCCGACCTCTACTACAACGCCGGCTCCTGGGCCACCACCGGCTCCTCCACGGCCAAGTCCGCCACCGGCGGCAACGGTGAGACCCTGACCATCACCAACCCTCCGGCCGGCTACGTCTTCTTCAGCCTCTACGCCCAGCAGGGCTTCGGCGGCGTCACGGTCACCACGACCTACAACTGACACCGACGCCCCACGACCGACCGACTGCCGCAGGCAGCAGGGCCCCGCGACTTCGCGGGGCCCTTTCGCTTTCCCGTTCCGACCCCCCCGCCCGGGGATATCCAGGGGTTATAACGATTCGGCCATCGAATAGGCCGTCAACGGCCCGTAAGAGATCGCATATTCCTCTGCCGAGGGGGTGTCCGGGCGGCGAAGTTTCGGTTAGTGTCCATGAACAGATCAACCGGTTCGGCCTCCGGCAACGGAATGCCGAATATCTCTGACGGCTCGGGTGCGGCATTCTCGCCACACCCGCCAATCCCCGGAATGGAGAGTTAGTCATGAAGATGGTCAAGGCGCTCGTCAAGAAGTTCAAGAAGAACGACGACCTCGCGAACCACGCGTGGGTGCTGCACGTTATCTAACGTGTCCAGCCGCTGGCGGGGGCCGGGTCGGCCGTGCCCCCGCCGGCGCCACGGCGCGTCCGGGATTCCTCCGCGCGCCACGCCGAACACACTGACCTGCCATTTCGCATTGGAGGCCGGATTCCCGTGGAAGAAATGGCGACGGCAACCGCGCGCAGCCGTTCCCTCGTGTTCGCCCCGAGGATTCAGGAGCTGCTGGCCAGGGACGAGAAGGTGTTCCGGATCGACCCGTCGAAGGTCGGCGTCTCGGACTCCCGGCTGATGGCCGAAATCGTCGCGGCCCGCCCCGTCCTTTCCACCGAGCGATCGGTCTACAAGCCCGCCGCCGGCTCCGACATCCCCCACGACAGCGCGACGCGCACCATCCGCGCACTGGGGCAGGACGCCATGGCGGGCATCCGCAAGCCGCCGCCCCCGGCGCGCGGCATGGCCGGCTCCTGGCCCTACGCGGGCACCTCCTACCTGCGCCGCTGGCTGTTCTCCGACGACCCGCTGCCGGTCTCCCTGCTGTCGAAGCGCGGCGTCACCCGCTCCGACACCCTCTCCCGGCTCGTCGACCGCGCCGTCACCGCCTGGCCCGGCTCCGCCGACCAGGACGGGGGCACCGAACTGGCCGGACTGATCCGCGGCGCCGACGAGACGCTGGAACGCAAGCAGGCCATCGCGATGTACCGGCGGGCGACGGCGACCCTCTGCGACGGCGTGGCCGCCCTGGCCGGCAACGCCCTGTGGCTCATGGGCCCGGAACGGGACCGGCCGGAGCACCGCGCCGAGCTCACCGACGTCCTCTGGGAGACCCTGCGCCTGCTCCCGCCCGCCTGGATGCTCTACCGCAACGGCGGCGCGGCCTACACCGAACTCCACCCCGAGATCCGGCCCGAGGACGACGTCGCGCTCTTCCCGCTGCTGATGCACCGCCACCCCGACTACTGGTCCGACCCGCTGGACTTCCGCCCCGAGCGCTGGGACGGCGTCGCGGACCCGGAGAAGACACCCGGGTTCATGCCCTTCGGCTTCGACGGCGCCCGCTGCTGGGCCAAGCACCTGATCGTGCCGCTGGCCGAGCAGCTGCTGACCGCGGCCCTGGACAACCGGCTGGTCGTCCACAGCCCGCGGCAGGACGCGCAGGTGCCGCTGCGCTCGCTGCTCGCCGTACGGTTCGAGGCGCGGGTCCGGGCCTGACGCCCCGGCGCCGCCTCCGGAACACCCCCGCCGCCCCGGAAGACCCCTGACACCACGGGACACACCATGGAATCGCCCACACTGGCCGACTGGGTCGGCGACGTCGACGGCTTCACCGGCCGCCAGTGGCAGCGCGAGCCCGCGCTCTTCCCCCGGAAGGCCCCGGAGGCGCCCGCCGCGCCCGCCACGCCCGCCTCGCCCTTCGACCTCGACGAACTCGACGCCGCCTTCGACGGCGGGCTGCTGCGCACGCCCTACCTGGAGATGGTCCGCTCTGACAAGGTGACCATCCCGCCGGAGGCCTTCACCACCTCGCGCACCGTCAACGGCACGGCGCACCACGGCTTCGCGGACCGCGCGAAGGTGCTCGCCCAGCTGCGCCGCGGGGCGACCCTGCTGCTGCGCTGCGTCGACCAGTGGCACCGCCCGACCGGCGAACTGGTGGCCCGACTGTCCGAGGAACTCGACCGGCGGGTGGAGGCCTTCTTCTTCGTCACCCCGGCCGGCGCCCAGGGCCTCGCCGTGCACCGCGACGACGCCGACGTGTTCGTCCTCCAGGCCGCCGGACGCAAGACCTGGTACGTCCACGACGCGCCGACGACCGCGGACTGGCGGCTCGGCGAACTCCCCGAGGACGAGCGCTCCCCGCTGCGCCTGCACGGCGTCCTGGAACCCGGCGGCGTGCTCTACATCCCGCGCGGCTTCGCCCACCGGGCGGTCGGCGCCGGGGGCCTGTCCGCCCACCTGTCGCTGACCGTCCGCGACCTCTCCGTCCAGGACCTGCGCACCGCCCTGGAAGGGCAGTTGGCCGAAGGCCTCGGCCTGCCCGCCCGCCCGCTCGGCGAGCCCGCGATCACCGACGCCTGCGCCGCCCTGCTCGCCCACGCCCGGACGAGGCTCGACGCGCTCGGACCGGAGGACCTCCTGCGCGCCGCCCGCGCCGCCCGGACCGGCACCCCCCACGCCCCGGCAGCCCCGGCCGGACCCGCGGAAACCCTCACCGAGGCCGCCCGCACCTGGGAGTCCGCCACCCCCGCCGACGGCCGCCCCGGGCTCGCCTCCGTCGGCCGCACCTGGCGCCGCCTGCGCGGCGCGGCCGGGTAGCCTGCGGCGACGGCAGCGACAGCCCGGTGTACGGAATCCGCCTCGATGATCTGATCGACCGACAGGATGCCTCGGACTGACTGACGTTCGACCGGCGAAGCCGCCCCGACTCGACGATCCTCTCCGTTCCGGGCAGCACTGGGGCAGACTGCTCACCATGCGATCAGATGATCAGAGGGACGTCCTGCCCAAGCCCGTCCTGCCGGACGTCGCCGCCGCCCGCGCGATCGGTCCCGAGGCCGCGGTGGAGGCCCGCTGGGAGGGGATCGTCCTGTCCTGGGAATGGCTCCAGCAGGACATCGGGCACGGCCCCGGCAGCTGCCACGACGGCCTGGTGCGGCTGCTGAAGGCCGCCCGCGCCGAGCCCCGGCTGGGCCGGCTCTTCCCCTGGACCAGCCACCACGACCTGCACTTCAGCCTGTCGACCTCGGCCCCGTGGACCGCCGCGGGCGTGCCGTTCGCCGTTCCGCTGGACGGCGGCGGCTACCAGGTCCGCGGCCAGGGCGGCGCCGGGGTGCTCGGCACGCCCGCCACCCCGGAGGAGGCCGTCGCCCTGCTCGTCGACCACCTCCCGCCGGACCTCGGGCCGGTGTTCAACCACCCGGCGGACGAACCGCGCTGAGGCCGCCGGGGTGGCAGCGCCCCGCACCGGGGGTCACGATGGAAGCCCGGCCACCTCCGGCCCCGGCCCGATCGGAGCGCGATGAGCGACCAGCACAACGTCGTCCTGCTGACCTTCCCCGACGCCGCCGCCTGGCGCCCGGCCTTCGACGAGGCGCAGCACCTGCCGGGCCTGCGGATGGTGGCGGCGATGGAGCGCAGCGCCGACGGGCTGCTGGAGGTCGCGGACACCTTCACCCGGGGCGCGGGGGTGGCGACCGTCGGCTCGGGTGTGCTGGGCGGCCTGATCGGGCTGCTCGGCGGGCCGGTCGGCGTGCTGCTGGGCTTCGCGGCCGGCGCGGCGCTCGGCAACGCGGCCGAGGAGCACCAGGCGAGCGAGGGCGGCGCCGGGCTGATCATGCTCTCGCCCCGGGTGCCGGACGGCGGGGCGCTGCTCGCCGTGGAGCTCCGGGAGTCCTCGCCCGCCCCGGCGGACGAGCTGGCCGCCCGGCACGGGGCCTCGGTCGAGCGGATCGACGCGCGCGAGTTCGCCGAGCGGGTCCGGGCGGCCGAGCAGAAGGCGGACGACGCCGGGGCCTCCTGAACGGCACGGGGCCTTCTGAGCCGCGCGGGGGCCTCCTGAGCCGCGCCGGGGCCGTACGGGACCGGGCGTCCGGTCCCGTACGGCCCCCGCCGTCACTCCGCCCGTAGCGCGTCCACGGTGCGCGCCCGCGCCGCCCGTACGGCCGGGAGCAGCGCGCCGAGCAGGGCGATCGGCACGCCGCCGAGGCCGAGCAGGACCAGCGCCGGGGTGCCGAAGACGTCCAGCGCGGCGGGCGGGAAGTTCAGCCCGGCGCTGTGGCCCATCGCGGGCACCGTCAGGCCGTGCAGCAGCAGCCCCGCCGGCAGGCCGATCGCGCCGCCGACGGCACCGGTCAGCAGGACCGAGGCGAGGACGACGCCCACGGTCTGGGCCGGGGTCATGCCGAGCGCCTTGGCGACGCCGGTGTCCCGGGTGCGCTCGCGGATCTCCAGGACGACGGTGTTGAACACCCCGAGCCCGGCGACCACGAGCAGCAGCAGGGTGAGCGTGGCGGTGAGCGAGTTCAGGGCGGCGATCGAGCCGCTGGAGCCGTGCGGCCCGCCGGTGTCGGCGGTCATGTGTGCCGGGGCGAGCGCGGCGGTGAGGGCGGCGGCGTAACCGGCGCGGTCAGTGCCCGGCTTCAGCTTGACGAACCAGAAGTCGGGGGTCGGGGCCGTTCCGGGCGGGTAGCTGCCGGCGTCGGTGAGCAGTTCGTTGGTCTGCACGTGCGGGTCGAAGACCTCGCCGACGATCCGGACGGTGACGGCCCGGCCGTGGGTCGTGAAGGTCACCTGGTCTCCGAGGTTGACGGAGGCCTCGGTCAGGAAGGTGGACGGGGCGACGGCCTCGCCCGGGCCCCGGTACCAGCGGCCGCTGACCATCTTGTAGCCCGCCCGGGAGGAGTCGCCGTCGAAGGCGGTCACCGTGGTGGCGCCGGCCACCCCGGGGACGGTGACGTCCTCGGTGCCGTTGCCGAGGTACCCGGCGGTGCCCGGCTGGGCGTCCAGCGCGGCGGTGACCACGGCCCGGTTGGCCGGGACGGGACTGGCCGGCGCCGTTCCGGGCGGGCCGTCCGGCCGGACCGGGTGCACCGCGACGTCCCCCGCGTCGCGGGTCTTCGCCTCCTGCACCCAGCTCATCGTCCCGCCCATGCCCACCGCGAAGACGGCCGCCGCCGTGCCGAACAGCACCGCCGCGAGCATTCCGGCCGCGCGGGCCGGGCGGGCGAAGGGCTGGGCGAGGCCGAAGCTGAGCGGCCTGGGCAGCGGCAGCCGGGCGGCCACCGCGGCGGCGCGGGCGGCCAGGACGTCCCGCCGGGTGCCGCCCGCGGTCCGGCCGACGGCGAGCGCGTCCACCGTGCGCAGCCGGCCGGCCCGGGCGGCGGCGGCGGCCCAGGCGACCAGCGCGACGGCGGCCAGGGTGCCGCCGGCCACCGCGACGTCCACCCAGGGGGCGAGGCCGGAGGTGTCGGTGCCGTACAGCGAGCCGGTGGTGGCGAGCACCGGGACGGTCAGCGCGTTGCCCACGACGACCCCGAGCAGGGTGCCGACGGCGGCCGGGACCAGCGCCTGGGCGACGTACGCCCGCACCACCTGGGCGGGGGTACAGCCGAGCGCCTTGAGCACGCCGATCCGGCGGGTGGCGGTGCCGACCGCGCCGGCCACCACATTGCCCGCGACCAGCACGGACATCGCCATGCCGAGCAGGCCGAAGGCGACCATGAAGGGCAGGAACAGCGCGGTGTTGCGGTCCGATCCCTGTTTGGCGGTGAGCCAGGACTGGGCGCCGGTGAGCGCCCCGGCGGGGGCGGCGGCGGTGACGGCGGCCCGGTCGGCGGCCATGGCGTCGGCGCTGCCGGCGTCGCTGAAGCGGTAGAGCATCTGGTAGCCGGGGGTGCTGCCGGGCGCGGTGAGGGCGGCGACGGTCTCCGGGGTCACCCAGGCGTCGGCGGTACGGCTGACGGAGCGGGCGAGGCCGACGACCTTGAGGGTCGGCGCCCCCGGCAGGCCGGGCACCCGCAGGCTGCCGCCCAGCCCCCTCGGCTGGTCGTGGTATCCGGCGTCGACCACCACCTCGCCCGGCTGCTGCGGCCAACTCCCTTGGACCAGGGTGATGTTGTCGACGCCGACGGTGGCCGAGCCACGCCCGGCGACGGTCATCGGCCCCATCGTCACCCCGGGCGGCATGCCCAGGCCGGGCCCCGGCTCGGGGTCGACGGTGACGGTGCGGTACGGCCCGGCGGCGGCCGCCACCCCGGGGGCGTGCGCGGTGGCGGCGAGCTGGTCGGCGCTCGCCCGGGCGCCGTCGAAGCGCGCGGTGAGGTGGGCGCCGTGCTGGTGGTCGAAGGCCTGGTCGAAGGGGTCCTGGGAGGCGACCAGCAGCGAGCCGCCGAGGACGGAGCAGGTGGTGGCCACCAGGGCGGCCAGCCCGACCGCGACGGACTGCGTCCGGCGCCTGCGCACACCGGCCCGGACGACCCTGCCGAGCGCGCTCATGCCGTCACCGCCGGGCCCGGAGCCGTACCCGAAGTCGAAGCCGCGGCCGCACCCGAAGCCACGTCCGGCCCCGAAGTCGGCCCCGGACCCGAGTCCGCCTCGACCCGGCCGTCCCGCATCCGCACGGTGCGGGTGGCGCAGTCCTCGGCCAGGGCCAGGTCGTGGGTGACGAGCAGGACGGTCTGCCCGTCCTCGTGCAGTTCCCGGAACAGCTCCTTGACGTCCTCGCCCGAGGCCGAGTCCAGCGCCCCGGTCGGCTCGTCCGCCAGCAGCAGTGTCGGCCGGTTCATCAACGCCCGTGCCACCGCGACGCGTTGGCGCTCGCCGCCGGAGAGCCGGCCCGGGTGGGCGCGGGCGTGCCGGTCGATGCCGAGGCTCTCCAGCAGTTCGGCGGCCCGGCGCCGGGCCTCGGCACGCGGGACGCCGGCCAGTTCGCCGGCCAGCACCACGTTGTCGGCCACGGTGAGGTCGTCCAGCAGGTTGAAGAACTGGAACACCATGCCGATCGTGCCGCGCCGGTAGCGGGCCGAGGCCGCCTCGCCCAGCCGGTCCACCCGCACCCCGGCCACGGTGACCGTCCCGGCGCTCGGCCGGTCCAGCCCGGCGACCAGGTTCAGCAGGGTGGACTTCCCGCTGCCGGACGGGCCGAGCACGGCCACCGACTCCCCCGTCCGCACGCTCAGCGTGACCCCGTCCAGGGCCGCCCGGGCGCCCTCGTAGTGACGGCTCACCCCGTTCAGTTCGATCACCGGATCGCCGCTCATGTCCCCGCTCCTCGTCGTTGCCCGCCTGCTGACGAGGACGAAGGTACGAACGGGCGGCCCGCGCCCGCGTCAGCCGTCCGCCGCACCATCGCTACCGCGTCCGGCGGACCCGGGCGCGGCGTCATCCTTCCGACGTAGTCGCCGGGTGTACCCGCCGCCCGCCACCCGCGGGGCTGTCCCCCGGCGCCCGCGGCCCCCACAATGTCCCGGTGATCAACCATCCGACGGTGCGGCGGCTGCGCGCGGCGGTCCGGCTGGCCGGCGGCCCGGGCGGACCGCCGCCGCACCGGCCGACCAGGCGCGGCCTGGCCTTCGACCTGGCCCTGGCCCTCTTCCTCGCGCTCACCGGCGGGCGCTACGCGACCATCGCGCAGAACCCCGGCCATCCGGACCGGCACAGCCTGTTGCTGCTGCTGGTGCCGCTCGTCCCGCTGCCGCTGGTGCTGCGCCGGCGCCACCCGCTGGCGGTGCTCTGGGTGGTCCTGCCCGCCGCGCTGCTGGTCCGGCACGAGTCGGAGGACATCGCGTACGCGGCGGGCGTGGCGGTGATCGTCGCCGCGTACAGCGCCGCCGCGTACGGGCGCCGTGCGACGGCCCTGCTGCTGAGCCTGCCGGCCGCGACCGCCGCCCTCGTGGTGCTCTTCGCCGCGGCCAAGCTGCCGCACTTCCCCAACGGGGTGATGGCCGTCCTGGTCCTGGTGCCGGTGTTCGCGGTCGCCTACGAACTGCGGATGTGGCGCCGCCGGGTGGACGAGGGGCGGGAGCGGCTCTCCGCCCTGGAGCGCGGGCAGCTGGCCGCGCTGGAGCGCGCGGTGGAGCTCGAACGGGCCCGGATCGCCCGGGAGTTGCACGACGTCGTCACCCACAACGTGAGCATGATGACGATCCAGGCCGGGGCGGCCCGCAAGATCCTGGACACCGCCCCGGACAAGGCCCGCGAGGCGATGGCCGCGGTGGAGTCCGGCGGGCGCGCGGCGATGACCGAACTGCGGCACGTGATGGGCCTGTTGACCATCGACTCGGAGAGCGCCGGCGACCCGGCCGCCGAGGCCGACCTCAGCCCGCAGCCGGGCCTCGGCCGCCTGGAGGCGCTGGTCCACGGCGTCCGGCAGGCCGGGCTGCCGGTCGAGCTGACCGTCCGCGGCGAGCGCCGGCCCGTCCCGCCCGGGGTCGAGCTGGCCGCCTACCGGGTGGTCCAGGAGGCGCTCACCAACACCGTCAAGCACGCGTCCGGCGCCGACGCCGCGGTGACCGTCGAGTACGCCCCCGACCGGCTGCTGGTCGAGGTCACCGACACCGGCGGCCGCCCCACCGGCGCCGCCGCCACCGGCAACGGACGCGGCCTGCTCGGCCTGCGCGAACGCCTCGCCGTCTACGGCGGCACCCTGCACACGGGCCCCCGGCCGCGCGGCGGCTACCGCGTCAAGGCCCTTGTCCCCCTGGAGAGTTCATGAACGAGCAGCCGCTGCGGGTGGTGGTCGCCGACGACCAGGCCCTGGTCCGCACCGGGTTCCGGCTGATCCTGGAGTCGGAGGGCATCGACGTGGTGGCCGAGGCCGAGGACGGCGAACAGGCCGTCGCCGCCGTCCGGCGCACCAGGCCGGACGTGGTGCTGCTGGACATCCGGATGCCCGGCCTGGACGGGCTGGAGGCCGCCCGCCGGATCCTGGCGGACGGGGCGCGGCAGCCGCCCCGGATCATCATGCTGACCACCTTCGACCTCGACCACTACGTCTACGCGGCGATGGCCGCCGGGGCCAGCGGCTTCCTGCTGAAGGACGTCACCCCGGAGCACCTGGCGGCCGCCGTCCGGCTGGTCCGCACCGGGGACGCGCTGCTCGCCCCGGCGATCACCCGCCGCCTGGTCGAGCGCTTCGCCCGCCCGGACGACCCGGGCGCCGCCGCCATCGCCCCGCACCGGGAGCTGGGCACGCTCACCCCGCGCGAGCTGGAGGTGATGGCGCTGCTCGCCCGCGGCCTCAGCAACGCCGAACTCGCCGCCCGGCTGGGGCTGTCCGAGGCGACGGTGAAGACGCACGTGGCCCGGATCCTCGGCAAGCTGGGCCTGCGGGACCGGGCCCAGGTGGTGGTCGCGGCGTACGAGACCGGGCTGGTCAGCGTGGGGTCCGCGGACGCCGCCCGGTAGCGGCGGCGGGAGCCCGGCAACGACGGCGGGAGCCCGGGGTCGACACCCCGGGCTCCCGCCGCGTCAGCCGCGGGTGCGGATCACGCCAGGTCGAAGCGGTCCGCGTTCATGACCTTGGCCCAGGCCGCGACGAAGTCCTCGACGAACTTCTCCTTGGCGTCGTCGCTCGCGTACACCTCGGCGACGGCGCGCAGTTCGGCGTTCGAGCCGAAGACCAGGTCGGCGCGGGTGCCGGTCCACTTCACCCGGCCGGACTCGTCCCGGCCCTCGAAGGTGTGCGCGTCCTCCGAGGTGGCCTTCCAACTGGTGCCCAGGTCCAGCAGGTTGACGAAGTAGTCGTTCGTCAGCACGCCCGGCGTCCCGGTGAGCACCCCGTGCGCGGACCCGCCGTGGTTGGCGCCCAGCACGCGCAGGCCGCCGACCAGCACGGTCAACTCGGGGGCGCTGACGCCCAGCAGGTTGGCCTTGTCGAGCAGCAGGTACTCGGCCGGCAGCCGGTTGCCCTTGCCGACCCAGTTGCGGAAGCCGTCCGCCTTGGGCTCCAGCGCGGCGAAGGACTCGGTGTCGGTCAGCTCTTGCGGCGCGTCCACCCGGCCGGGCTCGAACGGCACCTCGACGGCCAGGCCGGCCGCCTTCGCGGCCTGCTCGACGCCGACGCCGCCGGCCAGCACCACCAGGTCCGCGAGCGAGACCTGCTTCTCGCCGGCCTGCGCGTTGAACTCCCGCTGGACGCCCTCCAGGGCGCGCAGCACCGTGGCCAGCCGGTCGGGCTCGTTGACCTCCCAGCCGATCTGCGGCTGGAGCCGGATGCGGCCGCCGTTGGCGCCGCCGCGCTTGTCGCTGGAGCGGAACGAGGAGGCGGCCGCCCAGGCGGTGGAGACCAGCTCGGACACCGACAGGCCGGTGGCGGTGATCCGCCGCTTGAGGTCGGCGACGTCGGCCGCGCCGATCCGCTGGTACGTGACCTCCGGCAGCGGGTCCTGCCAGAGCAGGTGCTCGGCGGGGACCTCCGGGCCGAGGTAGCGGACGACTGGGCCCATGTCGCGGTGGGTCAGCTTGTACCAGGCGCGGGCGAAGGCGTCGGCGAACTCCTCCGGGTTCTCCAGGAAGCGCCGGGAGATCGGCTCGTAGACCGGGTCGAAGCGCAGCGAGAGGTCGGTGGTGAGCATGTTCGGGGCGTGCCGCTTGCCCGGGACGTGCGCGTCCGGCACGGTGCCCTCGCCGCCGCCGTCCTTGGGCTTGTACTGCCAGGCGCCGGCCGGGCTCTTGGTGAGCTCCCACTCGTAGCCGAACAGCGTCTCGAAGAAGCTGTTGTCCCAGGTGATCGGGGTGGCCGTCCAGGTGACCTCCAGACCGCTGGTGATCGCGTCGGCGCCCACGCCGGTGCGGAAGCTGCTCTTCCAGCCGAGGCCCTGCTGCTCCATGGGGGCGGCCTCGGGGTCCGGGCCGACGTTGTCGGCCGGGCCGGCGCCGTGGGTCTTGCCGAAGGTGTGGCCGCCGGCGATCAGCGCGACGGTCTCCTCGTCGTTCATCGCCATCCGGTAGAAGGTCTCGCGGATGTCGCGGGCGGCGGCGAGCGGGTCGGGGTTGCCGTTGGGGCCCTCGGGGTTGACGTAGATCAGGCCCATCTGGACGGCGGCCAGCGGGTTCTCCAGCTGGCGGTCGCCGGTGTAGCGCTCGTCGCCGAGCCAGGTGGTCTCGGGGCCCCAGTAGACGTCCTCGTCCGGCTCCCACTCGTCGACCCGGCCGCCGCCGAAGCCGAAGGTCCGGAAGCCCATGCCCTCCAGGGCCACGTTGCCGGACAGGATGATCAGGTCGGCCCAGGACAGGGCGCGCCCGTACTTCTTCTTCACCGGCCACAGCAGGCGGCGGGCCTTGTCCAGGCTGGCGTTGTCCGGCCAGCTGTTCAGCGGGGCGAAGCGCTGCTGGCCGCCGCCGGCGCCGCCGCGGCCGTCGCTGATCCGGTAGGTGCCGGCGCTGTGCCAGGCCATCCGGATGATGAAGGGGCCGTAGTAGCCGAAGTCGGCCGGCCACCAGTCCCGCGACGTGGTGAGGGCCTCCTGGATGTCCCGCTTGACGGCCGGGAGGTCGAGGGTCTTGAAGGCCTCGGCGTAGTCGAACTCCGCGCCGAGCGGATTGGCCACGGCGGGATTCTTCGCGAGGATCTTCAGATTGAGCCGTTCCGGCCACCACTGGCGGTTCCCGCCGCCCTGGGTGGGGTGCGGCGCGCGCCCGTGGTTCACCGGGCAGCCCTCCGCGTTCGCCTCTACGCCGGTTGCATCGTGGTTGTCAGACATGGGAATCCTTCCCTCACAAGGCGGATCACGGTGTCTTCATCTGCTACCTACGGCACCTACTGCTGCGGTCTGGCCTGGTGCGCCCCGTGGTGTTCCCACTCGGCACCGCGTCCGGCGGTGACGGGAGTGGTGACGGGAGTCACGTGCTGCTGCTGTCCAGGCTAGCGCCGGAGCCGATCCTACGGTGGACGGAATCCAAGTCAAGAAAGACACCAAGCCCATATCCGATCGGGATCCGGAGGGCACCGGAAGCGCATTGGTAAACTCCGGTCCTCCCCATTACCTGAATAGGTGAACCGATATGAGTGACCTCCTGGAGCGGCTGCGCGGGCGCGGCTGGCGCCTCACCTCCCAGCGGCGTGTCGTGGCCGAGGTCCTGGACGGCGAGCACGTGCACCTGACCGCCGACGAGGTGCACGCCCGGGCCGCCGAGCGCCTCCCGGAGATCTCCCGGGCGACGGTCTACAACACGCTCGGCGAACTGGTCACCCTGGGTGAGGTCGTCGAGGTCGCCACCGACGGGCGCGCCAAGCGCTACGACCCGAACGCGCACCACCCGCACCAGCACCTGGTCTGCACCGGCTGCGGCGCCATCCGCGACGTCCACCCGCAGGGCGATCCGCTGGCCGACCTGCCGGCCGAGCAGCGCTTCGGGTTCGTCGTGGCGCAGGCGGAGGTCACCTACCGGGGGCTGTGCCCGGACTGCGCGGGCTGACCGCTCCGGCGGCCGGCCGGCCGCCCTGCCCGTACCCGCTGGCCGTACCCGCTGGCCCGCCGTGCAGCGATCGGGGGCCGGGATCGCTTAGGGTCGACCAATGGCGAAGTACTTCGACGTGCATCCAGAGTCCCCCCAGCCGCGCACCATCGGCTCCGTGGCCGCCGGCCTCCGTTCCGGGGACCTCATCGCATACCCGACCGACTCCTGTTTCGCCCTGGGCTGCCAGCTGGACAACCGCGACGGCCTCGAACGGATCCGGTCGATCCGGCGCCTCGACGACCGCCACCACTTCACCCTCATGTGCATGGACTTCGCCCAACTGGGCCAGTTCGTCCACATCGACAACAACGTCTTCCGCGCGATCAAGGCCGCGACGCCGGGCAGCTACACCTTCATCCTCCCCGCCACCAAGGAGGTGCCGCGCCGCCTGCTGCACCCGAAGAAGAAGACGGTCGGCGTCAGGATCCCCGACCACGTCGTCACCAGGGCCCTGCTCGCCGAGCTCGGCGAGCCCCTGGTCTCCAGCACCCTGCTCCTCCCCGGCGAGGACGAGCCGATGACCCAGGGCTGGGAGATCAAGGAGCGGCTCGACCACCAACTGGACGCCGTGCTGGACTCCGGCGACTGCGGCACGGTACCGACGACGGTCGTCGACTTCTCCAGCGGCGAGGCGGAGATCACCCGGCGCGGGGCCGGCGACCCCGAGCGCTTCGAGTGACGCACCGGGCGCACCGGGCACACCGGGCGCATCCGGAGGGCCGCCTCAACCCCACTGGACCCACAGTGACTTGAGCCCGTTCTGGAAGTTGGAGACCAGCCGCCGCGGCGGCCGCCCCGGCACGAGCCGGAGCCCCGGCAGCCGCTCGACCAGGCAGCGCAGGGCCGACCTCAGCTGCAGGCGGGCGAGTTGGGCACCGAGGCAGAAGTGCGGACCGTACCCGAAGCTCACGTGGTCGTTCGGGCTACGGGTGGCGTCGAAGCGGTCCGGGTCGGGGAACACCGCCCCGTCCCGGTTCGCGGAGGCGTGGTAGACCACCACCTTGTCCCCCCGCCGGATAGCCCGTCCGCCCAGCTCCACGTCCCGCGTCGCGGTGCGGCGGAAGCCTTCGGGGACATCCACGGTCCGGGTGGCGCCGTCGGCGGCGAGGCTCGCCCTCCGCCTCGCCGGACACACTGCCATCGCCGCTGGCGTCCGCCACCACGCGCGCAACGCCACCCGTACCCTGGCCATCCTCGGTATCGCATGATCGAACCGGGGACGCACACTGAACGACGACGCCCCTGGGGCCGGGCGCCGACTGGTGCTACTTGCTGGTGCGGATTTCCAGGAGCATGAAATCGCGGCCCTGCGCATCCGCGGTCTCGCCGACAGCCGTCCAGGAGTTCTTGTCGACCGGGAAGGTCTTTTCCTCGGTGCCGGTGGTCATCGCGACCTGCGCGGCGTAATCGTTTCCCTTCACTCCGAAGACCGCAGGGATTTCGAGGCTCAGGTAGCCCTTGTCCCCAGTGACCCGGAAGCAGACCTTCTCGTTCTTGTGGGAGAAGACCTCCATCAATTCAGGTGCGCCCGTGCAGGGAGCGAGGAGGATGTGGCCGTCTCCTCTCTTGAGCTTGATCTTCTGCTCCGCGAGGATTCCGTCGGCATTCGGGTAGGCGAAGTCTTCAACCGCGTACCCGGGGCCTTCATCGGCAACCACCTGCGTCGCGAGCTTATCGGGGCCGCGTTCGCCAGTCGCTCCTCCAGCAACTGCAATCCAGGTCAGAGCGCCTGCACTCAGAGCTGTGACAGTGATCCGCAGAATGGTGCTACGTACCTTCATTTTCGTCCCAGGTGTCGATTCGGTGCATGTGAACGCGCATGAGTGCGCGATGGGAAAGAGAGGCGCGCAGATTTATGGGGTGCGCCTCGGCCAGGTCATAAGGATTCTGCCGGAACGGGAGTGTAGCGACATCATGCCCTGACTGGCGAGCTCCTGAATAGAAGCAGCCAGATGCCGCCAAGCCAAGCGGATATACCGGAACATAGTCGTGCAAACTCCATATTTGGAACGCGACGTGTGCCACTCCGTCGAATGGTTGTGGCAGTTTTGCGAAAATCTGAGGACCAGATCCAGCCATCTTCCGACCGGGACGTCACCTGGGCTCCAGCCAAGGTTTTAACGACGTGTTCGCTTACATAGGGTCAGGCCACCGCCACTCCGACGATACGTCCCGGGCGGGATTCGGCCTCACCCTCGAGGATTCGCAATCAGAGAGGTCCTTCTGTGCAGCAGACTTTTTGGAGCCGGCGCCGTTTCGCCACCGCCCTCGCGGCGAGCGCAGCCGCCGTCTCCACTCCCTGGCTGTTCACCACACCCGCACGAGCAGCCCCCGGCGCCGGCACGGCCGACCCCGCCGGTGACGCCCTGTCCCTTCCGGACACGGACCGCGCCCAGGTCGTCAAGGCCTGGATCCTGGGCGGCCGTTCGGTCAGGGAGGCGGCCTCCTACGCGCTGAGCGGCACTGACCAGGAGATCACCACGTTCCTCACCGAGCAGCTGCCGAAGGCGACGCGGATCGACAACCGTGTCACCGCCTTCACCTACCTCGGCTTCGGAGGCAGGAGCATCCGCAGGGACGTCACCGCCGCCCTCAACGACGGTGACGACGCGATATCGGCCTTCATCAAGGACGGATTCCGCTCCTCGGTCACCGAGGACATGCGGGTCTCGACCCTCTCGGTGATGGCCAACGGCGGAAAGAGCGTCAAGCGCGACGGCAACACCGCGCTCAGCGCCGGAACGGACCAGGCGCTGGAGCAGTTCCTGCTCACCACTCAGTACAGTGCCAGGCTGGAGGACATGCGGGTCGAGATCATCCGCAGCCTCGCTACAGCCGGCCCGGAGCTCAAGAAGTACGCGAACCGGGCCCTGAGCGGGACCGCGGACGACGTGCAGTGGTACCTCGACACCGGCCAGCACATCGCGCGGGCCCGTGACCAGGAAGCAGCCAACATCGGGCAGCTGGTCGCCATCGTCGAGCGTGAGAGCGCACGCGCACGGGAGCAGACCGACCTGGCCGTCGAGGCCTCGGCACGTGCGACGACGGCCGCGGGCAAGGCCAAGGAAAAGGCCGAGACCGCCGCGCTCGAAGCCGAGAAGGCGCGGGACGACGGCCGTCTGGCCGCCGACGCGGCCCGCTCGGCCGCCACCGCCGCCAGCGGCGCCGCGTCCGCCGCCGGGATCGCCATCAATGCCTCCAACGCCGCCATCCAGGCAGCGCAGCGGGCGTCCTGGGCAGCCACCGCGGCCTCGCAAGCGGCAACCGCCGCCGGCTCGGCGGCCACGCGCGCCTACAACGCCGCGATCGCCGCGTCGAAGGACGAGAAGAAGACCGAAGAGGCGAAGAACGCCGCGGTCGCCGCACGCGACGCCGCCGCGAAGGCCTACAACGCGGCCAAGGCGGCCGATGACGCGGCCCTCGCTTCGGACCAGTCCGCCGACGCCGGCCTGGCGGCCGCCGACGCCGCACGCGACGCCGCCGCCGCCGCGAAGGCCTCCGCCCAGGCTGCGAACGCCTCCGGTGCCGCCCAGAACGAGGCGGCCGAAGCCAAGCGCCAGGCCGAGATCGCCTCCTCCGCGGCCAACCAGGCGACCAACGCCGCCTCCACCGCCCGGGCACTCGCCTCCACCGCCGCCCAAGCCGCGCGCACTGCCCATGTCGCGGCCAAATCGGCCGCCGAACACGCCGAGAAGGCCGCCGACGCCGCAGAGGAAGCCGTCAAGTACGCCGGCCAGGCCATCGACTTCGCCAACAGGTCCACCGCCTACGCCGACGAGGCGGTCAAGGCGGCCAACCTCGCGACCCAGGCGATCGCGGACGCGATCGAGGTCGAGAAGAACGCCCGCGCCGCCGAGGCCGCCGCACTGGAGACCGACAGACTGCAAGGTATGAAGGAGGCGGCCCAACTCACCCTGCTGGACCAGAGCGAACGCGCGGCCGCCCTGCACAAGCGCACCCAGGCGCAGCGGACCGCCCAGGCCACCAAGGACCTCATCGCCCGGGCGGAGCAGGCCCTCAGGAACAACGACCTCGCCGCTGCCGCCACCCTCGGCCGACAGGCGGCGACCGCGTTCCTGGATTCCGCGGGCACCTGGAGCCGTCAGGCCGCCCGCTTCGCACTCGCCGGATCCGAGTACGACGTCTACTCCTGGATCGACCTGGACCGCGAGCTCGCCGCCTCCCAGGACGATCGCGAGACCATCCTCTTCATCGCCCAGGTCTCCGAGCCGGCCGTCGCGAGGGCGGCGGTCCAAGCCCTTGCCGGCGGCATCCCCGCGGAAGGCGACTTCAACACCAGCGGCGTCATCAAGTCACGGGCCGAGGACAACAGGGTCAACATCCTCAAGATCCTCAACGAGAGGCCCGGCAAGGCCGTGGTCCAGGCCGCCAACGACGCCCTCAACGCCAACACACCGGAAGCCCTCCAGAAGTTCTTCGACGAGGACCTGACCAACGCCATCAGGGAGGACGACGCCGTCTCCACCATGAAGGTGATCGCCTCCGGCAACGCCTACTCCAAGGCGTACGCCCAGGTCGCCATGGAAGGCCCGGCCTGGATGCGCCGGCGCTTCGTGGATTTCGTCCAGCACCGAGCCGCCCAGCTCGACTACGACTCCCTCAGCCACGCCGCCGCCATGCAAGCGACCATCGCGGCGGCAGCCAAGATCGCCCAGGAGGCGCAGAAGGACGCGGCACTCGCTTCCAAGGTCGCGGCCGAAGCCCGAGATGCGGGGGTCAAGGCCCAGGAGTGGGCCCAGAAAGCACTGGACTCGGCCACGTTGGCCGACGGCTACGCCACCCAGGCCCGCCAGTACGCGAGCGCGGCGGACAAATCCGCCGCCGACGCCCAGGCTTCGGCGGACAAGGCCAAGGACGCCGCCAACACCGCTCAGGGTGCCTCCCGCGCGGCGAACAACTCCGCCAACATCGCCGTCGACGCGGCCCGCAGCGCGCTGGCCTCCTCCTACAGCGCCGCAGCCTCCGCCGCCAGTGCCCACCAGGCCGAGCTCAACGCCGGCCGGGACGCCAAGACCGCTGCCACCGCAGCCGCCGAAGCACGCCAGACCGCGGCCGACAAGCGCACGGCAGAGGTGCAGGAAGCCGCGCGCGTCGCCGCCGAGCAGGCGCAGAGGGACCGCGATGCGAACCGCAATCCCTCCAACACGGCGACCAACGACACGGTCAACCCCAAGGGAACCCAACCCGGCAAGGACGGATCCCAGCCCGGCCAGGACGAATCGCCGAGCAACGCCAAATGGTGGGCTGACACCGCCGACAAGGTGAGCTCGGCCGCAGGACTCCTGGCGGTGGGTTTCGGCGTCGCCTGCGTGTTCTGGCCTGCCGCGCCCGTCCTCGGCAGCATCGCCGCGGTCTGCCTCGGCGTCTCCGTCGTCGCCTCTGGAATCAGCGCGATCGCCTCGGGATTCGAATACGGCTTCGGCAGCAGCCAATTCGCCATGGCCGCCGGGCGCACGGCGCTGCAACTCGTCACCCGTGGCGGCGGAAAGGCCGTCTCCACCGTGGCCAAGCCGGTCGTCAGGACGGTGGAGAAGCTCGCCGACGCCGGCTCCAAGCTCGTCGGCGCCTTCTTCTGACAGGTCCGCCACCGCCTTCCGCTCACCTCCCAGGCGTCGGCTGATCGGCTCGTCCGGCACGGCAGCGTCTCCGGCCGACCCGGGATGAAGTGCCCGCATCCAGCCGCAGCTCACTGATACTCACCCGCTGCCCCCACGGCACGGGCGCCGAGGGAAGTGAGAGCAGGCTCAACCAGTACCGAAACCGTGCCGGACGGTCAGTGACGGATAGCTCCCAAGGCGATTCCCGTAGCCGCACCCGCCGACCCGAACGACGGACGGCGGTGCGGCTCACCTCGTCACGCAGCCCACCACATGGCGCTTGGAACGATCCCCAGCCGAGAGAAGACATGATCTCATCACGCACAAGACGAATACTTCCCGGGCTCCTTCTCGTTTTCAGCCTCACCGCGACCGGCACCGCCGTCGCCGACCAGCACACCCCGTCGGCGCACGTGCCCACGGCGTCCGGCCTCAAGGTGGGCACGGTCGACCCCAGCGGTCCGGACCGCGTTCCCACCCCCGCCAAGACCCGGCCCTTCACGGCGACTTCCGAGGAGAACTGTGAGCCCACGCGCACAGGCTCCAGCGAGCGCGGGGCGGGAGCCGTGCAGGCCTGTGTCACCATGAGCGTCGCGCCGCCGACGCCGGCCGAGCGGCGGTCTCTCGCCGCTGCTCAGCCGACCGCTCCGGCCGCCGCCGACGACGCCACCTGTGCGACGACGACCCCCGGCAACTGGAGCTACGGCCGCTTCGGCTACTGCGTGAACGGCCTGAACGTGCTGTACACGCTCAAGGACGGCAACGGCAAGGAGCTCGGCACCGGCACCCTGACCGTCGCGACCAGTGCCCTCCTGCCCGCCGCGCGCACGACGTGGGACGAGGACATCACGGTGGCCATGACCGGCGCGACCGGGGCGGTCACGTCCCTCAGCGCGAAGTTCAGGGCCGAATGCTCGGCCGGCTGCAAGGTCACCAAGCCCGCCCCCTGGTTCGGCGGGGACCTGGTCAAGGGCCAGTCCGTCAGCGGCAACGTGTCCTACTCCTCCGCCCCCGCCGCCGGAACGTCCGTCGACTTCACGACGTCGTACAAGCTGTACGTGACCTCACCCGGCGCCCAGGCCGTCGACCCGAACGCCTCCTGGAGCAATCCGGAGAAGATCCGGTGCGACGACGACGTCCGGGACACCAGCAGCTCCACCAGCAAGCCCGTTGCCGGCTGCGCCGTCCCCAGCGTCATGCCCATCGTCCGGATGAGCACGTCGACCGAGGGAGCCGCGGCGGCCGGATACCAGTGGGCCCAGAACAACCTCTCCGACGGCTGGGGCCGCAACAAGCCACTGACCCGCGCGAAGAGCGGCATGGCCGACCGCACGAGCCGCACCTGCGAGGGCTCGCAACCCTTCGAGGCCCTACCGGACCTCGTCACCGACGACACCTGTGACGACTTCCCCTTCGGGGCCAGCCATGAAGGGGGAACCGACGGCGCCCAGTGCGCCGAGATCATCCCCAACCCCAGCACCGGAACATGGGACGTCTACCCGCTGCGGAGCGTGACGGGCAGCATGCCGTGCGTGCGCGCCCACGTTCCGGTCGCGGACAGCCAGTCCGCCCGGACGCGGCTCTCCGAGGGCTTCGCCAACCAGCGTGTGGTGGAGGGCGAGCGGTTCGGTCTGGAGGTCACCGGCTCGACCGCCCCGCCTCGGGCCGCCTGCCTTCAGACTCGGCCGACAGGGTCGCTCCCGAATGGCGACGGGTGGAACAGCAACACCACCGAACCGGTCGCGCAGCGCAACAAGGACACCAACCCGCCCGGCCCGGCCGGTACCCGGCCGACCAAGGCCGAAGCCTGTCTGGGGAAGAATCCGGGCAAGGGCACCGCAGCGTCGGGTGACATCACCGGCTGGGAGGACGCACAGGAATTCGCCCGCCCCCTGGCCTCTCCCGGCACCAAGGCTCCGTACGGACTCGCCCGGTGCCACCTGATCGCCAACATCGTCGGCGGAAAGGGCCAAATAAAGGACGGCGGGCAGGACAACCTCGTCCCCTGCTGGCAGTCGGGCATGAACACGGGAACCCCCAGCATGCGGACCTACGAGTACAAGGCTCAGGAACTGGTGAAGGACGCCAACTTCGGGGAGAACGACGCCATCTTCTACGAGGTCACGCCCCACTACGGTGACATCACCAGCACGATCCCCGACGGCGTCACGATGAGCGCGACCGTCCAGCGGGCGGACGGAACGTCGCAGCCGCTGTTCCCCGACGTCTACATCCCCAACACCAAGGGCAATACTGGGTTGTACAACCTCGGCAACTAAATCCGACCGACCAGTGCCATCGGGAGCCAGAATGAGTCGTACCACCCCACCGCGGCCGCTCGACGTCACCGCGCTGTTCCCTCGGCTGGCCCCCCTGGCACGCACGGCGACCCGGTTGCACCCGCACCCCGGATCACCGTCACCGCATGACAGTTCCGTCGGCGGGCCGCTGCTGTGGCCCGCCGACGAGCCCTGGCCGCACTGCGAGGGCCCGCACGTGTGGGACCAGGTCAACACGATCCTCTCACCGCAGGACGTACGGCAGCAGCGCAGCATCCGGGCGGCCGTGGCGAGCCGCCCGAAGGGCATTCCCGAGATGGTCCGGTTCACGCCCGAAGAGCGCGCGATCGACAGCCTGATCAAAGCCGGCCGCCCGTGGCCCGACGGCCCCGTCCCCATGCTTCCCGTCGCCCAGCTGTACACGCGTGACATCCCCCGGCTGCGCCCGCCCGGCACGGCCGAGGCCGATGTGCTCCAGGTGTTGTGGTGCCCCTTCGACCACCCGGAGCACCCCAGGACCGCACTGTTCTGGCGGTCCGCCGCGGCGGTCACCCCAGTTCTCACCGCACATCCCGAGCCGCCTGCGGTCCAGTTCCCCGGCTATGTGCCGCAGCCGTGCCTGCTCTCGCCGGAGGACGTCACCGACTACCCCAACCCCCTGGAGCTGGACGAGGAGGTGCAGCAGCAACTGGCGGAGTGGAGTGCCTGGCAGGCGGCCGGGCCCGCGGTGGACAGCTCCTACGCCATCGCCCCGCAGGAGTTCTACCTGAACAAGCTGTCCCACGCTCCCGGCTGGAAGGTCGGTGGCTGGACCCGTTGGGGCCTGACCGACCCCACCCCCCGCGACTGCGACGCGTGCGGCACCGAGATGGACCCGCTGCTGACCATCTCCTCGGCCGAATGGGATCCCAGCACCGAGAGCTGGATCCCCTACGAGGACCAGTCCCGCTCCACGCAGTCCCTCACCGATCCCGAACCGTGGAACCCGACCATGCTCGACCTCGCCCGCGGCTACGACCTGCAACTCCACGTCTGCCCGGTGTCCCCGGACCATCCGCACCTCGAACTGATCCAGTAGACGCCGAGGAGCCGCGCGGCCTGCGCCGGGTCAAGACCGAAGTGGGCGGGGGTCAGTAGCGACGGCGGCGGGCGGGTGGTTGTTACCCCGAAGAGCGTGCGGCCCAGGGCCGGGGTTGCCTAAAGCTTGTTGCGGAAGTCCGGGTGTGGGCAGGTCGGTGTGTGGTCTGGCCTGATGGTTCATGCGGTTCGGGCGAGGTTGTACATGTGGGCGACGGCCTGCACCGCGTGGTGCGGGCCGTCGCCTTTCTGTCGGCGGTCTCGGAGGATCTTGTAGTTGAACACCCGGGACGGCACCGGCGCCCCCGCCCAGCGGGTCGGCGCGGGCGGCGTGGTCAGCCTCCAGGTCACCGGCGTCAAGGGCGTCCCGGCGACCGGCGTCACCGCCGTCGTCATGAACGTCACCGCCGTCAACCCGACCGGCTCCGGCCACATCATCGTCTACCCCGACGGCCGGCCCCTGCCGAATGTCTCCAACCTCAACTACGAAGCCGGAAAGATCGTCGCCAACCTGGTGACGGTCCCGGTCGTCAACGGCAAGGTCGACCTGCGCAACAGCGCGGGCGACGTCGACCTGATCGCCGACGTCACCGGCTACTACGGCGACTCCGGCTCGACCTACTCCCCCACCACCCCCGTCCGGCTGCTGGACACCCGCAACGGTGTCGGCGCCCGAGCCGGAGCGGTGAGCGGCGGCGGCGTCGTCAGCATGCGGGTGACGGGCCTGGAGGGCGTGCCGGCCACCGGCGTCACCGCCGTGGTCCTCAACGTCACGGTCACCGAGCCGACGGCGGACGGCCACCTGATCGTCTACCCGCACGGCACCGACCGCCCCGGCGTGTCGAACCTCAACTTCACGGCCGGGCAGACCAGGGCCAACCTGGTCGTCGTCCCGGTCGTGGACGGCCGGGTGACGTTCTTCAACAACTGGGGTGACACCCACGTGATCGCCGACCTGAGCGGCTACTTCACGGCCTGACCCCGTCCCGCCCGTCACGAACGCTGCCGTGCCGCCCGATCCCCCGGCGGGCCGGCGGCGCCGGTTCCGGGGCCCAGAAATGCGGCCGGGTGACCCGGGGGGGGGGGGGGGGGAGCAGCGGCAAGGGGGGGTGGTGGC